>NZ_OY761553.1:4275000-4942407 GCF_963664735.1 uncultured Cohaesibacter sp.
TTGCTGGTCAGAAGCAGGCCGTTGAACTTCGCCCGATCAGAACCGGTCAAATTGGAGTAATCGTTTCTGGTGCTCCTTATGCCTTGTTCACTGATGCTGGCGGAGATTATGCCGTATTGCAAGTTCTACCAAGCGGAACGACTTCATTTGCCGGTGGCCCGATTGGGCAACATGTCAATTTTTCTCATGAGATCGTTTTGCGGCGAACCAATGGGCGGTGCGATGCTGCTATTGCCGGTCGTTTGAAATTGATGGGCAAAGTTAAATAGCCTGCAGAGAATACTAATTTCGAGAATTGTAGGGGCGGGATTTTCTCGCCCTTTTTGTGTGATATTGGTCTTGACAGGCTTGCTATAATTGCATCTCAACAAATTATAGGAAGATGCCAATGAAATTGATATCGAAGGCAATGGCATTTGGCGGGGAACAAAGGTTATATCGGCATTTTTCTGCTTCAACAAAAACCGATATGGAAGTTGTTGTCTTTTTACCAATGGAAGCTCTAGAAGGGAAATTGTGCCCTGCTTTGTTGTACCTTTCCGGATTGACCTGCTCATGGAGAGAGGTAACAAGTGAGGATTTGCCTCAACTGCATGCTGCTGCCAACGGGCTGATTATTATCGCTTGCGACACAAGTCCGAAAGGGGAAAGTATCGCCGATAGCGCTAGTTACGATTTGGGGCAATTGGCCAGCATTTATCTTGATGCGGCTCATTTCCCGTGGTCTAAAAATTTTCAGATGGAAAGCTATTTGACAAAAAGAGCTTCCCAATTTCCTTGTCGATTTCCTGCCTGTTAAGGCAAATACAATCGGCATTACAGGTCATTCCATGGGTGGACATGGTGCTTTAACTTTGGCTTTGAAGCATCCTGAGCTCTTTCGCTCCGTGTCGGCTTTTGCACCAATTTGCAATCCGTCCAAATCGCCACGGGGTAGGAAAGCTTTCGGTGCCTATTTAGGTTCTGATGAGACTGCTTGGATTGATCATGACGCAACAGAACTGATTTGCAATAAAGAATGGGCACAAGACATTCTTATCGACCAGGGATTGGCGGACGAATATCTGGAACGTGAATTGGCGCCATTGGCTTTTAATGAGGCTTGCTGCGCACGGAATGTCGAACTTACCCTTCGCCTCCAGGAGGGCTATGATCACTATTATCATTTCGTAGCCACTTTTATGGCAGACCATATGAGGTGGCATGCAGAGAGACTTGGCAGTAAGTTGGTTGCGTAAAAATGCTTATCTGCTTGATATAATTATTTGAAAATTGCATAGTTTATCCTCAGGTTACGGCTTTTTTTACGATTTAGTTACTTTTCCCTCTCCCATCGCAGAATAGAATCTGGCACTTCTGTCTCCCGATCCAAACATCCTGATTTCAACATGGACCAGCTGCGCACAAGCTGGATCACCACAAGCGGCTGGTCGCCCCAGATTTCAGTTCGAACCACAAAGGTCCGCGCTGGTGGGGTAGATGAGGGCTTCCTGTTGCTATGTGATGGTTTGGGGAAGCCTCAAGGGAGATAACAATGTCCGAGGGGTCCACTTCGGCCGATCAGAATTCCCAAGAGGGCACTGGTCGTCAAATCCTGTTGGGTGCCCAGATGCTGTTTGTAGCGTTTGGTTCGCTCGTTCTGGTGCCAATTTTGACAGGGCTCAGTTCTTCTGTTGCTCTGTTTACAGCTGGTGCTGGCACGCTTCTTTTTCAATTGGTGACGAAACGATCTGTCCCTGTTTTTCTGGCGTCGTCTTTTGCATTCATTGCTCCGATCATCTATGGCACAAAGCAATGGGGCGTTGCTGCAACAATGTCGGGTCTGTTTGCTGCTGGTCTGGTTTATGTTCTGCTGTCTTTCCTGGTGCGTTGGAAGGGGCAGAAGATTATTGATCGGGTGTTGCCGCCAGTTGTTGTTGGCCCGGTTATCATGGTGATCGGTCTTTCACTTGCTCCTGTTGCCCTCAATATGGCGCAGGGTAAGACGAGTGATGGTTCTGTTCAGCTGGTTCCCTTAGATCAGGCCGTCATTATTGCGCTTGTCTCCGTGGGTGTAACGGTTCTGGTTACGCTGTTGGGTAAGGGAATGTTCAAGCTTGTTCCGATTCTGTTCGGTATCGTTGCAGGCTATATAACGAGCGTGTTGTTTGGCGTCGTCGATTTCTCCGCAATCTCGGCTGCTCCGCTCGTTGCTGTTCCTCCGTTTGTTTTCCCTGAGTTCAATCTTGAAGCTATTCTTTTCATTCTTCCGGTAGCCATTGCTCCGGCAATTGAGCATATCGGTGATATCGCTGCTATTTCAGGAGTGGCGAAGAAGGATTTCTTTTCCAAACCGGGGTTGAAGAACACGCTTCTTGGGGATGGGCTGGCTACGAGCTTGGCTGCTCTGTTTGGCGGACCGCCTAACACCACTTATTCCGAGGTGACCGGTGCGGTTGCTCTCACCAAGGCGTTCAATCCGGTGATCATGACATACGCTGCCATCTGGGCTGTCATCTTGTCTTTCTCCGGCACATTGGGGGCTGTTTTGGCGACCATTCCGGTTCCTGTCATGGGCGGGATTGAAGTCATTCTGTTTGGCGCCATTTCTGTGATTGGTGTTTCTACCCTTCTCAAAGTTGGGGAAGAGTTGACCGAAGCGCGCAACCTGATTATTGCCTCTATTGTGCTGGTTATCGGTATCGGTGGATTGGAAGTCGGTATCGGCGATTTTGCGATCAAGGGCATCGGCCTCTGCGCCATTGTTGCTATCTTGCTCAACCTGATTTTGCCGCAGCAGAAACACTGAGCTCGATCTTATAAAATCAAGGGGCCGCATGTTGATGCGGCCTTTTCTATTTGCAAGTTACGTAATTTGCCGCCGCGCGCTCGTCATAATATTGGGAAAGCGTTTCGCTCACCAATTCTTGCAGATGATCCTTCACGCCTCGTTTGACCGGATGAGCTTTTAGATCCGGGTGATAGATGAGCCAGGCTTCCTGCGGGTGATAAACTGTGCTGCTTATCTCGACGAGCCCCTCTTCATGGCCAATCCATGCAGGTAAAATACCGATTGCCGTGCCATTGGCGATCATGTCTATTAGGCAATCCTGTTGATTGGCAATGAAACGCGGACTCTTTCCTTCCAATATGGATGCGATAACCTTGTTGGAGCTCGAATGGGGTCTGGTGTGACCAAATCCAACCCAATTCTGCTGACGCCAACTGGCCGGATCGAAGACATCCGGATGCGCATTGCAGTAGGCCTCCGAGCCGAAAATCCGATAGGTAAGATAGCCCAGCTTCACAGAGATGAGATTGCCTTGTTTGGGCACACGGTTTCTGATTGCCAGATCTGCTTCAAGACGCGAAATGCTGAGATATTCATCCTGAGAAAGAAAGGTGAAGTTGATTGGCAAGGCTTGCTGTGAGTGTGCGCTTTTCGAGGTTAGTCGATCAATATTGCGCGAGGCAAGACGCAGGGACCATGGGCGCACTTCAATCGTCAGGCGCACCGCTTCCCTAACTGGATTGGAGGCCTTAGCGCGCCTTTGCACATCAGCCGCGGACAGCGCCATGTTGTTGGCTGCTTCAAGCAACTGTTCCCCCTCAGGTGTCAGCTCGAAGCCTTGTTGATTGTGGTCAAAAAGACGAAGGCCGAGGCTTTCTTCCAGTTTTGAGATGTGGCGTCCTACGGTTGGTTGTGAGATGCCGAGGTCATTTGCTGCTGCGCTCAGTGTGCCGGTTTTCGCCACGCGCAGAAAGCTTCTGATCGCGTTCCAGTCAAAATCCATGGCAATGCCGTCCTATTCAATTTTGAATAACAAGATAGGATATTATTGGAATATTTTTACGCTATATGCGCGTAAAAGGGAAGCTGTTCCAACAATGGACAGGAGGTTTTCATGCTTGTTTGGATTGGCACGAAATTTGGTTCTCGCTGGCTTCAGAAAACGCGGAAGCTGAATCACACATGGAAAAAGGATCAACTTCCCACTTGCGATAATCTGCGAGATTTGATCCGGGGTCTCTATTTTTGATTATCCGAATAGCAAAGGGGGCCTAGCCCCGAGTGGGGGCTGAGCTATTTGCCTTTCGTGATCTGGTGAGATTAACTGGTCAGATAGGGCGTTTGACACCCAATCTGGCCAGTTTTCTTTTCCAAGGGGCTATCCGGATGCGAGGCTTACGGATGGTGACTAGTTAGGAAGTCTCCCATGCGATCTACGGCCTTGAGGATATTCTCAAGGCTGTTTGCATAGGAAAGACGAATATAACCCTCACCATAAACACCAAAATCAGGTCCGCCGATTGTCGCTACACCGGCCTCTTCGAGCAGGTGCGAGGAAAGGTCTTTGGCCTTGAAACCGGTCTGGCTCACGTTCGGGAAAGCATAAAAGGCCCCTTTAGGCATGACGCAGGAAACATTGGGCAGTCCATTGAGCGCTGTAACAACCGCTTTGCGCCGAGTATCGAATTCAGCCATCATCGCTTCGGCTGCGTTCTGAGGGCCGGTGATGGCCGCGAGCCCGGCAAATTGCGCTGCGGAATTGACGCAGGAATAAGAATTGACTGCCAGCTTGCGCACATGGTCGTAAAGGCTTTCGGGCCAAACAGAAAAGCCCAAGCGCCAGCCCGTCATGGCGTATGTCTTGGACCAGCCATTGAGCAGGATCAGCCTGTCTTGAAGCTGCGGGTAGGACGTCAGGCTCTGGTGCTCGAGGCCGTCGAAAGTCATGCGCGAATAGATTTCGTCGGACATGATGGCGACGTCCGGAAAGGCCTCAAGGCCCTTGACCAGCTTGTCTATTTCGCTTTTCGGAGTGACGCCTCCGGTCGGGTTTGAAGGGCTGTTGACGATGATGAGGCGCGTGTCTTTTGTGATGAGCGAGAGAAGTTCATCGGCAGAGAAAGCAAAGCCGTTTTCTTCGCGCAAGGGAACCGGCACAGGGCGAGCACCAGTAAACTCGATCATCGAGCGATAGATGGGAAAGCCCGGATCTGGATACAGAATGTCTACGCCGGGTTTGCCAAACAGGGTGATGGCCATATACATGGTGACCTTGCCGCCGGGCATGATCATAATGCGATCGGGAGAAATATCCGCACCATGCCGAGCTTTCAAATCTGCTGCAACCACCTCTCTTAACTGAGGGATACCAACTGCTGGCGTATAGCCATGTTCTCCTGCATTGAGGGCGTCAATGGCCGCTTTGACGATATGATCCGGTGTTTTGAAATCTGGCTGTCCAATGCCCAGATTGATGATATCCTTGCCCTCGCTGGCCAACTGGTTGGCGCGTGCAAGTACAGCGAAAGCGTTCTCGTCGCCAAGATTGAGGAAATTGTCTACGGGGTGGAGCATTGTTCTCTCCCTGAGATGATTTGTTCTATATTTGGCATTACGATAGGGGCTGAGGCTTGTCTGGTAAAGTCAGTTGAGATACTTCACTGGGATCTATTGCCAGCTATTTTTAAAAGATGATCAATGAGAGATGGCGAGGGAGCCAATGATGAATAGTGCTTTGTGGGTTGAGATGGGACGAGATGATTTTTCTGCTGCGGCTCGCTCCGACGCAGTAGCGGTTCTTCCCATCGCCGCGATTGAGCAGCATGGTCCGCATTTGCCGACGGGAACGGATGCCATGTTGGCAGAAGGCTATATCGCGGCAGTGATGGAGCAAAAGCCCTCTGGCGTACCGATCATTTTTCTGCCAGTGCAACAGGTCGGCTGGTCCGAGGAGCATCTTAATGGAACCGGAACACTGACATCGAACTGGCAACATCTGTTGCCGTTCTGGACCGATATCTGCCTGTCTGTCAAACGCACCGGCATCAAGCGGATCATTATCATCAATAGCCATGGCGGCAATGTGCCCTTGATGGATATTCTCATTCAGGATTTGCGCGTGCATCACGGCATGGTCGCTTCGGCAACCAACTGGTTGCGCTTTGGCTATCCGGAAGGGTTGTTTGGCGGGGATGAAATCGCCAATGGAATTCACGGTGGGGACGTAGAGACGTCAATGATGCTGGCTTTGCGCCCTGATCTGGTGCGTATGGAAAAGGCTGGCGTTTATCCTTCCCAGCAGCAGAAAATGACTGAGGAGAATGCGCATCTGAGGTTCTATGGCCGCAAGCAACTCGGCTGGATGGCAACGGATCTCAACGCTGAGGGAGTGGTTGGCGACGCATCGATAGCAAACGCAGCCAAGGGGAAGGCGCTCATTGATCACATTGCCAATCAGTTTATCGACTATGCGAAAGAGGTTTTGAAAGTTCCGCTGCCGACCTCTTGACCTTCCAGCAACTGGAGGCCTTATATATATCTTGACTGAGAAACTCCTATTATTTGGGTCGAGATATTATGTCCGAAACTGTTCTTTCTTCCAAAAGTCATGCTGCTCCCAATGACAGTGATACGCTGGTGTTTGATGTCAGCGGCATGCATTGCGCTGCCTGTTCGGCTCGTGTCGAAAGGGTTCTGAATGCCAAACCGGGTATCGAGGCTCAAGTTAATCTGGCATTGGAACGTGCTGATGTGAAAGTGAGCGGCGGGCAAAGCGCTGACGATATCAAGGCTATGATTGAAAAGACCGGCTTTGGAGCGAGCCTGAGGCAAGGAAGCCTTTCTGAGCGGCAGGCCCAAGCCGAAAAGGTTGATGAAGGCCGGGCGCAGGAAGAGCGCCATTCCTTCTATCTGTTTGTCTTTTCCGCCATTATGACCATTCCTCTGGTTGCCCCCATGATTGCTCATTGGTTCGGCTTGAGCTGGCATTTGCCTCCGTTTGTTCAGCTCGTCTTGGCGACCGTTGTGCAGGTGGTTGTAGGCGCGCGGTTCTATCGGGGGGCAGTAAAGGCTTTATCGAGCGGGGCGGCGAATATGGACGTGCTGGTTGCCATGGGCACCAGTGCCGCCTTTCTGTTTTCGATCTATCAAATCTTTGCTCTTGGCTCCAATGCTGTTGGTCACCTCTATTTCGAAGCCTCTGCTGCGATCCTGACGTTGATCGTATTCGGTAAATGGCTTGAAGGTAGGGCAAGACGTAGCGCGGCGGATGCGTTGCGCGCGTTGATGGGCTTGCGTCCCCGTGAGGCGCGTCTGGTGTCTGATGGCGGGGCTGGTGATCGAATGGTGCCTATCGAGCAGGTGAAAACGGGTGATCGTGTTCGCGTGCTACCCGGCGAGGTGGTCCCCGTCGATGGCACGATCCTTGAAGGCCGAAGCGAATTTGACGAAGCCTTGTTGTCCGGTGAAAGCGAGCCGGTTCTTCACGAGAAGGGCGAGAAAGTTATTTCCGGAGCCGTGAATGGTGCCGGATCAGTTGTGTTGGATGTCGTTGCATTGGGGGATGATACTGTTCTGGCCCGGATCATCCGGCTGGTTGATCAGGCCCAGACGGGCAAGGCTAAAATGCAAAATCTGGCTGACAGGATTTCGGCCGTGTTTGTGCCGGTGGTTATCGGGTTGGCTTTGCTGACCTTCCTTGCATGGCTTTTCATTGGTGGAGGCTTTGAAGAGGCTGTTGTGGCTGCTGTCTCCGTGCTCGTTATCGCATGTCCTTGTGCGTTGGGTTTGGCAACGCCAACGGCTCTCGTGGCCGGTACGGGCGCTGCTGCCAAAAGCGGCGTGTTAATCCGTGATATCGACGTGTTGGAAGTGACCGGCAAGGTTACTCATGTGGTGTTTGACAAGACCGGAACGTTAACCGAGGGCAAGCCGAGCATGGCGTCGAGCAAGCTATTGGGTGGCTTCAATGATGAAGAAGGTCTGTTGGCTGCCGTGGCTGCGGTTCAGTCCGGCAGCGAACATCCCTTGGCCAGAGCTTGCGTTGATGCAGCCAAAGAAAGAGGTGTCAGCATTCCTGTAGCTGAAGGTGTAACGGCTCATGTGGGAGCCGGAGTTGAAGGCTCGGTCGGTGGAAAGGCTGTGCTGATTGGCACGAAGAAATTCCTCCTTCAAAAAGATGTGTCTGTTGCTGCCGCGGAGGATAGTTTCCTCGCCATGGAGCAAGAGGGATTGTCTGTCTCTGCGGTTTCCATTGATGGCGCATTGGTCGCACTGCTCGGTTTTCGCGATGCGGTTCGCGCAGAGTCAAAAGCAGCCATTGAAAGCCTCAAGGCTCACGGGTTTAAGACGATCTTGTTGTCGGGGGATGCTGTCGAGACGGTTCGGCGCGTTGGCGAAGCTTTGGGGCTCGATGAAGCCAAAGGCGGCGTTTCACCGAAAGACAAGCTTGATTTTCTCACCGAGCTTCAGGCTCAGGGGCATGTGGTTGCCATGGTTGGTGATGGATTGAATGATGCACCAGCGCTGGCGCAGGCTGATGTGGGGATTGCCATGGGGACCGGCACCGATGTTGCCATTGGAGCTGCTGCTATCACGCTGATGCGGTCTGATGTCGGGTTGGTCGGGGCGGCGTTTGACATCGCCAAGCACACCTATCGTAAAATCTGGCAGAATTTGTTCTGGGCCTTTTTCTACAATGTCATTGGCATTCCGCTTGCTGCCTTGGGGTTCCTCAACCCTGCGATTGCTGGCGCTGCAATGGCGTTTAGTTCGGTGTCGGTTGTCTCTAATGCCTTGCTTCTGCGGCGCTGGAAAGCGTAATGCGATAGCAGACAGCCTTGGCTCATTCTATGTGAAAAGAGCGCATCTTGTGTTTAAGGGGCGCTCTTTTTGCTTGTCTGGTGAATGCATGCGCAAATGCTGTTCTATGCCAATTTGTCATCTTTCAGCCCAACTTACGATTTACTAAGGTCGCTAGTGCGCGCTAGGGGCAGATTCGCTGTCTCTTCTTTCATCATCTAGTCTTGAGGATGTTGCTCATGCCTTTGTGTTCCCGGCTTTTGCCTGCTGCTCTTTTGGTGTCATGCGGGCTTTGCTCTTCTGTGCAAGCTCATCCCCATGTCTGGGTTACCGTGCAAAGTGAGCTTGTAATGGATGGGCAAAAAATCAAGGAAATTCGCCATCAATGGACGTTCGATGAAGCCTTCAGCGCATTTGCGAGTCAGGGGCTTGATGAAAACGAGGATGGCAAGCTGACCCGCGAAGAGCTTCAGCCTCTGGCGCAAGTCAATGTCGAATCCCTGTCCGAATATGACTATTTTTCCGATCTATACGAAAAAGGTTCTCCCGATACAGGCAAGACCGCATTTGGAGAGCCGCGCGATTATTGGCTTTCTGTTTCAGGGGACCAGCTCGTCTTGCATTTCACATTGCCGGTTGAGGCTGAGATCGACACACGAAAAGAAGCTATTCTTGATGTCTATGATCCAAGCTTCTTTGTCGATTTTGCCTTTGCCGATAAAGCGCCCGCAAAGCTTGTGAACGCTCCGGGCAATTGTCATGCTCGCATCGAGCGGCCAAAAGGGCTGGATGATGATGTTGCAAGCCAGCTGGCCGCCATTCCTGCAGATCAGCGGGAAATTCCTTCTGACCTTATGCGCTTCACGGTTGCCATGGCTAATCAGGTTTATTTGAAATGCGATTGAGTTCCGGATCTCAGCTATCTTCGAGGAGGGCGATTTTCATCGCCTTTCTTTTTGCCACTTCTGTATTTGCCTTCGGGGCGATGGTGCACGCGGACCCGGCTTTTGCAGCTCAGTCGCCATTCGGAGTGGCCTTGCCGGATACTTCCGGGCCCATGGCGACCAGCGGGCTTTGGGCAGAAATCCAGCGTTGGATTCTGGCGCGGCAATCCGAGTTTTACATGGCGCTTAAAGATGCTGTGAAGCTGGTCAGAACGAGTAATTCAACGCTCTTTGTTTTGTTGGGCCTGTCCTTTGCTTACGGGCTTTTCCATGCGGCAGGACCGGGGCATGGCAAGGTGGTGCTGACCACCTATCTGTTTGCCAGCGGTGCATCTGCGCGTAAGGGAGCTGTGCTTGCGCTGTTGGCTGCCATGGTTCAGGCGAGCGTAGCCGTTGCGCTGATCGGCATTGCGGCTGTGGTGCTCAATCTGACCTCTATCGTGATAACCCAGACTGCACAGCTGCTTGAATTGGCGTCCTATGCGATGTTTGTGGTTTTGGGTGGGTGGCTCATTTCGCGTGCCATTCGCTCGGCAGCGCATGCTTTGTCCCGCTCTCATGCTGACAATGAGGACTTGCATGCCTCTCATGATGGGCATCATGCTTCTCATCATCACGGCGGCGAGCACCATCATGTTGATCATGTCCATTCAAATCATCACCATGACCATCATCATGATCACGATGAAGCATGCGGGTGTGGGCACACGCACGCGGCTCCGTTGCTAGTGATTGAAGAGGCAAAGGGGCTGAAGGGTATGGCGCTGGCGGTGGTCTCCATGGGGTTGCGTCCCTGTTCTGGCGCATTGATCGTTCTTGTTTTTGCTCTCTCGCAAAAGGTCTTTTGGGCCGGTGTGCTTTCCGCCTATGCGATGGGGCTTGGAACAGGCTTGACCGTGGCCGCGCTCGCCCTTATCGCAGTGTATGCCAGATCCTTCTCGCAAGTGCTTGCAAACCGAGGTCTTTCCAATGGGGCTACACAGTGGTTCGGCATCATGGTTCTGATGCTTGCGGGTCTGGTCGTGCTGTCGTTTGGTGGAATTTTACTTTTGGCAAATCTGCTTTAGCGACGGGCCTTGCGCTTGTCCATTTGGGGTGCTCAGGACTTCAGTGCATCAGGGCCTGTTTTCTTCAACAGTCCCAATTCCATTGCGATGTGAGTCAACTGAGCGGCATTGCCTCCGCCGAGTTTCTCCCGCATCCGCTGCCGGTGGCTTTCAACGGTTCTGACCCCGATGCCCAGATCGATAGCAATTTCCTTGTTGGCCTTGCCCTGCGCTATTCCTTGCAAAACCTCCACTTCCCTTTCCGTCAGGTTGGATGGAAGGGAGGGCTTTTTTTGTTCTTGTTGAAGGGCGTCTGGTGCGATGCCTTTTGAGAAATAGTGGCCGCCATCGGCAATTATGTGTATGGCGCTAATCAACTCGGTTGCCTTGATGTCTTTGAGCAGAAAGCCTGCCGCGCCAGCTTTGATCGCGGCGCGCACATATTCCGGGTTGTCGTGCATAGACAGGAACAGAATGCGGCAGTCTGGAGCTTGAATGCTGATCTGGCTGGCTGCTTCCAACCCATTGCAGCGTGGCATGGAAATGTCGAGGATCAGAATGTCTGGGCGATGCCTGAGGGTTTGTTCTACCGCCTCAAGGCCATCTTCTGCCTCGGCAATGATTTCGACGTCGTCCTCCAATTTAAGACGAGCACAAATGCCGTCTCTTACCAAGGCATGATCATCCGCAATGATTATTCGTGTTTTTTCTTTCATTTGCCGATCGCTGTTTGGTGATGCATCGAAAAAGTCGGGCGAATCCGCACCCGACTTATTAAGCCGGGAGAATAGAGGCGAAAATTATGAATTGAAAGCAAGTTGCGATCTATTTTCTTTGTTGATTCTACTTTTGGTATAAAAGCTAAACTTGCGGTATATTGATCGAGAGCTTTAGCCCCCCTAGATCTGATCTGGTTAATGTGAGCGTGCCCCTTTGATTTTCAACCCGTTCGCACATGTTGCGCAGCCCCAATCCCGATCCCTTGAATAATATTGCTGGATCTTCCAAAAATACACCATCGTCGGCGATGACAAGACTGACTGACTTTTGATGCCCATTTTTTTCATTCAGGGACATTTTAATGACAACTTGTTTGGCATGTGTATGGCGGCTCACGTTGGTCAGGGCTTCCTGAGTAATGCGGAAAAGGGCGATTTTGGCAGATTCGGACAGTTGTTTGTCTATCCGCGTCGTTTGAACTCCCGTTTTGATGCCTGTGCTTTCTGAAAAATCTCGCGCCAATTCTCTGATAGCTTCACTCAGGCCAATGTTGACCAAAGCGGAAGGGTGCAAGGCTTTCGAGATCCTGCGGATGTCTGAGATGGAGGTCTCGAGTATCTCCATGCTTTTCTCAATGAGGGGCTTTGCCTGCGCGGGGTTGGAAATTTGGTCGCAGGCCAATTCGAGACGCTGCTTTATGCAAACAAGCAGTTGGTTGATCCCATCATGAAGATCGTGAGAAACGCGCTTTCTTTCTTCTTCTTGAACATCGATAATTCTCTGGTTCAGGGCTTTTAGTTTTTGGTCTGCCAACTTGTGTTCATTATAGTGCAGAGCTGAGGCGGAAAGAGCTGTTACGCCGATGATGAGCAAAGACATGATCAGGATTGTCAGTTCTGTGTGGCGGGTGATGCTCTGCATGCCATGTTGCAGCGAGTCAATTTCACTTTTGATATCGTCCAGATAAGTCCCCGTTCCAATCATCCAGTCCCATTGCGGCAAGAAAGTTGCGTATCCCAATTTTCGTGTTTTTATGCCTGTGGATGGTTTGGGCCATGAAAAAGTGTAATAACCACCACCGTTGACGGCTTTTTTCATCAGCTCCTGAACGATAAAGCGACCTGCCTCGTCTTTCTTGTACCAAAGGTTTTCACCGATCAGGTTGGGCTGAGGTGAACTGACCAGATTGGTGCCAGCACGATCATAGACAAAAAAGTAGCCGTCTTGGCCGTAATTGAGATTGTTCAGAATTGCTTGCGCGGCAGCTTGCTTTTCGGCAGGTGTTTTTCCCGTTTGAAGAACTTCATGCCCAATTGCTGTCAAAGCCAAAGAGATGTAGTTTTTAAGCTCGCCTCTGCGTGCTTCCAGAATGCGCTTTTCTAATAGATGCATTTCTTTGTTGATGAGGCGATTTGCCTCAATATGAATCATCCATCCTGTTAGTCCAGATACAAAAATGATGGGCAAAACAGCAATCAGCAAAATTTTGAGCTTAAATGATAATTTTCCGTTGGCATGGAGGCTGTTTTGTGGTTGTTTCTTGCTCATGTTTCGACCCGGACTGTTGTTTTACCTGTCTTGCAGCATCAGAATTCAGAATGCTTCAAGTGCTGATTTTTGTTTTTTGTATATTTGTGCAAAATTAGCTAGGCAGTCCAATGATTAAAAATAGCTCAAAGGAGGAATCCTTTATGGATCGTCGTGATTTCTTGAAGAAAGCAAGTCTGGTTTCTGGTGGTGTGGCAGCCAGCACTCTTGCTGCTCCAGCTTATGCTCAAGGCAAGCGTACTTTGAAAATGGTCACCAGCTGGCCAAAGAACTTTCCGGGCCTTGGTACAGGTGCTCAGCGTCTGGCTGACAATATTACCGCCATGACAGACGGACGTCTGAGCGTGAAAGTCTACAGTGCCGGTGAATTGGTGCCTGCTTTTGAAGCCTATGATGCGGTGATGACCGGCACTGCCGATCTCTACCATGCATCAGAATATAACTTCGTTGGCAAAAGCAAGTCTCTGGCTTTCTTCACCACCGTGCCGATGGGCATGACTGCAACCGAGTTCGACGCCTGGATTCACCATGAGGGTGGTCAGGAACTTTGGGACGAACTGGCAGCCAAGTTCAACGTGAAATCTTTCCCTGCTGGCAACACCGGTGCTCAGATGGGCGGTTGGTTCAACAAGGAAATCAAGACGCTTGATGATATCAAGGGCTTGAAAATGCGTATTCCCGGTATGGGTGGTGAAGTGCTCCGTCGTCTTGGTGCATCTGCCGTTTCTCTGCCGGGTGGCGAAATCTTCCAGGCGCTGCAGTCTGGCGCTATCGACGCTACCGAGTTTGTCGGTCCTTGGAACGATCTGGCTCTGGGCTTCTACAAAACCACGAAATTCTACTACTATCCTGGTTTCCATGAGCCAAGTGGCGGTATTTCCTGCGGCATGAATCTCGATGTTTTCAATGGTCTCTCAAAAGCCGATCAGGCCATTTTTAGAACGGCTTGTATCGCTGAGAACAACATCCTGTCCTCAGAATATAACGCCCGCAACGGTGCCGCGCTTGATCAGCTGGTCAACAAACATGGCGTCGTGCTGAAGAAATTCCCCGATGAGGTCTTTATTGCAATCGGTAAGGTTTGCGAAGAAGTCGTTGCTGAATTCGGTGCTGAAGATGAATTGTCCAAACGCATTTATGAGAGCTACCTTGCTGCTCGTAAGAATGTGGGTGACTGGATGCGTATTACCGAACGTCCGTTCCTGGATGGTCGTGACCGCGTTCTTGCTTAAGCTTAGTGAAAACTTCGTATCGCTCTCCCCATTTTCTGGGGAGAGCCTCTTTTGCCTGATATTTGTTCTGGTTTATTTCAGAAATCTGATATTCCAATGCAAATGATTAGCACTGCCGGGTTGAAGCGCTCGACCGGGTTGTGTATTCCAACCAACAAAAGTTCCGACCTCCTTTCCAGCAAGCGAAATAAATTCGTTTGCTTTCTTCTTACCATTCTTGGTCGCGAACAGGAGTTAAACAATGCGCGCTCTGGCAGACCTGATAGATCGGGTCAATGTAGCAACTGGTAAAGGACTTGCCTGGTTTGCTCTTATTGTTGTCTTAATACAGTTTGTTGTCGTGTTGATGCGCTATGTCTTTGGCATCGGCTCCATTTGGGCTCAGGAGCTGATTGTATACGTACACGCTTTTCTGTTCATGCAGGCTTCCGCCTTTACTCTTTCCAGAGATGGTCATGTGCGCGTTGATATCTTCTATCGCGAAGTCCATCCTCGCACGAAGGCAAAGATCAATATTTTTGGTTCGATCGTTCTGCTCATTCCGGTTTGTATTTTGCTGGTCTATGTGTCTTGGGACTATGTCTATAATAGCTGGGCTATTCTGGAGGGGAGTGCCGAGACCTCCGGTATTCAGGCTCGTTTCCTGCTTAAAAGTGCAATTATCGTGTTTGCCATTCAAATGGCGCTGCAAGGGTATGTCATGTTTGTGAGATCCTGGTGCGCGCTTCAGGGCGATGAGATTGAATTGCAGCGCTTGCAGCAGATGGGAGAAGGTTGATGGAAGCGATTGCTCATTCTCTTGATCTGTTGATGTTTGCAGCAGCATGTGTCGTGCTCATGCTCGGTTTTCCTGTTGCTTTCAGTCTTGCCGGTGTTGCTCTCATCTTTGCCTTGATCGGCTGGGGCTTCGGTGCATTCGAAATGTCGTTCCTGTCGGCTTTGCCACAGCGCATTTTCGGCACCATGACCAACGAAACGCTCGTTGCCGTTCCTTTGTTCGTCTTCATGGGCGTCGTGCTTGAGCGCTCGAAAGTGGCCGAGGAATTGCTCGATACGATGGGCCGTGTACTTGGGTCCATCAACGGCGGTTTGGGTATCGCCGTGTCCATCGTGGGGGCTTTGCTTGCCGCTTCTACCGGCATTGTGGGTGCAACCGTGGTGACCATGGGCCTGTTGTCCCTGCCAAGCATGCTCAAGCGTGGCTATTCTGCCGAATTGGCTTGTGGCTCGATCGCCGCAGCCGGTACACTGGGACAGATTATTCCACCATCCATTGTGCTTGTGATTTTGGGTGACCAGTTGTCTAACGCCTATCAAAAGGCGCAGCTGGATATGGGCATCTTTTCGCCGGATCCAATTTCTGTTGGTGACCTGTTTGCAGGCGCGCTGATCCCGGGGCTGATGCTTGTGGGCTTTTATATCATCTATCAGATCGTTATTGCGACGGTGAAGCCAAGTGTTGCACCTTCCATTCCTGAGGAGGAGCGTGAAAGAGTTACGGCAACTGAAGTTTTCCATGCCTTGTTGCCGCCGCTTGTTCTGATCCTTGCCGTTCTTGGTTCTATCCTTGGTGGTGTTGCGACCCCGACGGAAGCGGCTGCTGTGGGGGCTATCGGTGCCGTCTTGTTGGCCGGCTATCGTTTGGATGAAGGGCACAGCAAGAGCATCATTGCCGCTGCTGTGGCTCTGGTCGTTGCGCTTATGCTCTCGGAATTCATGGATCTGCGTATTGCTCGCGATCACATTGAACCGCGGGATCTCGTTGCGATTATTGTCGCTGCCATTTGCGTTCTGTTGCTGGGCCTAGGTATTCTTACCGCCCTTATCCGAACCTATAGAAACGGTGTGCTCAAAACCGTTATGGAAGGCACGACCGAAGTGACGACCATGGTGTTTCTCATCCTGATTGGCGCTTCGCTGTTTTCGCTGGTTTTCCGCGGCCTTGGCGGTGAAGAAATGATCCAGGAGGCACTCTCTGGCATGCCCGGTGGTGCTGTTGGAGCCATGATCGCGGTCATGCTCTTGATGTTCTTCCTCGGCTTCTTCCTCGATTTCCTTGAAATCGTGTTTGTGGTGGTGCCGATGGTAGCGCCGGTGCTGTTGCAGATGGAAATGCCGAATGGTGAAACCATGAGCCCGATTTGGCTGGGAATTATGATGGCTGTCAACTTGCAGACCTCGTTCCTGACGCCACCATTTGGCTTTGCACTGTTCTATCTGCGTGGCGTTGCTCCGGCTTCGGTTCGCACAGGGCAGATTTATCGTGGCATCATTCCGTTTGTCTTCATTCAGATAGCAGCGCTGTTAATCCTGTGGTATTTCCCGGATCTGACAACCTGGTTGCCTCATTTGATCTATCGTTGATAGGGGCAAGACTAATAATCACAAAGTCCGCAGGAGTGATTCTGCGGGCTTTTTTGTTGGCTGCCTATCGTTTGAGGCTCATGGAGTGTCTTTTGGGCAACCAGCCGGGGACGATGGATGCTTGCCTCTAAAGCTTCTTCATATTGACGCGATCAATCAGTTGTTGGCCGGTTTCGACGCGTTCGGAATAGCGATCCACCAGATAATCCGATCTACTACGGGTCATCCATGTGAACTTCATCAGCTCTTCGCACACATCGATTATGCGATCATAGAAGGGCGATGGTTTGATGCGATCGTCGTCGCCAAATTCATTGAATGCTTTGGCGATGGAAGACTGATTGGGAATGGTGATCATGCGCATCCAGCGCCCCAATATGCGCATCTGGTTGACAGCATTGAAGCTTTGAGAGCCACCTTCCACTTGCATCAAGGCGAGGGTTTTGCCCTGAGTGGGACGCACAGCGCCAAGTGAGAGCGGGATCCAGTCTATTTGTGCTTTCATTATACCGGTCATCGCGCCATGACGTTCCGGGGACACCCAAACCATGCCTTCTGCCCAAGCTGAGAGATTCCTCAGCTCCTGCACCTTGGGATGATCTGCATCCGCATCATCTGGGAGGGGCAGGCCGGAAGGGTCAAAGGTACGGCACTCTGCACCCAAAGCGGTAAGCAATCTGGCCGCTTCATAGGCGACCAAACGAGAGAAGGATCGTTTGCGCAGGGATCCATAGAGCAGGAGAATGCGCGGAGGGTGCCCGTCGTCGTCCGCGCCGGCAAGATAACTGTGATCAATAGTCTGCAAAAGCTCGGGATCTGCCAGATGGTCTTTGGCTTCCAGTGCGATGCCTAGCATGGTATCTCTCGCCCTTTATTCTGTTGAGGGGGGGATGTCTTGGTTGCCCAGGGTGGGGGAGCGGTCACATTGTTCGAGGCTGCAAGTTGCTTCGATGATTGAATGACATTGTTCGGATGCTCCTCCGCAACAGTCTCTCAACAGGTAATCGATAAGTGCGGCAATACCTTCCATATCTGCGAAATAGCGAACAGATCTTCCCTCCCTCTCATTTCGTATCAGTTTTGCTCTGAGCAAAATGTTGAGATTGGTAGACATCGTGTTCTGCTTCACACCGAGTATTTGCCCCATTTCTCCTGATAGGTGTCCTACTTTGCCGGCCTTTATGAGCAGGCGAAAGACATCGAGGCGTGTGGGCTGGCTTAAAGCTGCAAAAGCCGTTGTTGCTTCTGATATATCCATTATTCTTGAATAATAGATGTATTGAGTGGTGTCAATAGCGGGCGATTGGGGGGGGCTCGTGAATGATGGTTTCTGAGGTTTTCCATTTCGGCTCTTCATAGCCGGGAGAGGAGTAACCTAAATTAGGAACTGATCGGCTTCTTCATCTATGCAGAGTCCGCTATTGCTGCTTTGGGGCCTGTTCTGTTTTCTCTTAATGATGTCGTCATAATCTCTCATCATGTCGACTTCGAAAAAGTCGTCACGCGTTGAATGGTTTGTTTGCGTGGTGACAGATTGTAATGAAATGGGGTCTAGCTGTATGCTTCCCAAAAGGGTTGGTTGCTTGCTCAACTTGTCTTGCTGGAATTTGGAGATGGAAGCAGTTGTTTCCAGTTTGGCAGGATTCATGACGGCGTGCAGCCTGTTATTGAGTGCATTTGTCGAGAATGGCCGGGAAATGACCCAATGGGCTCCGTGAGCTATGGCGCAGTTTACACGGTAGCGCGTGGGGTTCTCCAGCAAGATAATCAGATAGGTCGCTTCACCCAGATGGGTGTTTCTTATTTCGGGGCGCCCGCGCAGGATGTCGGAATTGGTTGCCGTGTCATAGTCAAGGAACAGGAAATTCGCAAAGGTCCGTTTGGCCTCATCCAAACCGAATTCGAACTTGTCGAACTCGGCAACGCAGCTGAAACCAGAGGAACGCAAAATGGAACGCAACAGCTTACGCTGAAATGTGTTCTCGTCCACAATCACTGCTGAACCATGTTGAATCGGTGCAGGCATTCCGGTCCCCATCTTCCTGTCCATGCAGACCCCCATCTGCAATATCGACATAATTTACAAGGTTCGCTAAGGATGGGTAAAAATGAGGAACGGGATGACAAGTTTTTTGGGGGAAATTTGGAAGTATGCATATGTTGCGCTGTGTGAAAGAAATGAACGCATTTTGACTTAGTATGAATTGGGGCATGCAAGGCTTGTAATTCGGGCGTAAAGTACAATTTGCATAATAGCGGCAATCCATGCTGCTCAAACAGATCGGAGATTGTTCAGTGGATATTATGGGATTTGATATTTTTGTTATCGTCCTTGTGGTGCTGTTTATTCTTATCCTGCTGGCCGGAGTTAAGACAGTTCCTCAGGGATATAATTTTACTATCGAGAGATTTGGTGCCTATACGAGAACTCTCAAACCCGGGCTTTCCCTGATTGTTCCGTTTATTGATCGCATTGGCGCTCGCATGAACATGATGGAGCAGGTGCTGGATGTTCCCAGTCAGGAAGTCATTACGAAGGACAATGCGAGCATTACCTCTGATGGCGTGGCCTTCTATCAGGTGATGAATGCCGCCGATGCCGCCTATGAGGTTAATAATCTGGAGCAGGCCTTGCTGAACCTGACAATGACCAACATCCGTACGGTAATGGGGTCAATGGATTTGGACGAGCTGCTTTCCAATCGTGACGAGATCAATTCCCGACTGCTGCATGTGGTTGATGCCGCAGCTGCTCCTTGGGGCGTGAAAATCTCCCGCATCGAGATAAAGGATATCAATCCTCCTCGTGATCTGGTTGAGGCTATGGGCCGTCAGATGAAAGCAGAGCGCGAAAAACGGGCGTCAATTCTGGAAGCCGAAGGCGATAGACAATCCGCCATCTTGCGGGCTGAAGGTGAAAAGCAGAGCAAGATTTTGCAGGCAGAAGGCGAGCGGCAGTCTCAGTTTTTGGCTGCTGAAGCGCGGGAACGTCAGGCTGAGGCAGATGCGAAGGCAACCGATGTTGTCAGTAAGGCGATTGCCGAGGGTGATATTCAGGCGATCAATTACTTTGTCGCCAGCAAATATGTCGATACGCTTGGTCAGGTCGTGAAAGCACCCAATCAGAAAGTGGTCATGTTGCCAATCGAGGCGACATCCATTCTCGGTGCTCTGGGGGGTATCGGTGAGCTGAGCAAACAGGCATTTGGCAAAGATGGTTCTTCTTCAGCTCGGCCTGGCCGCGTTCCCTCGATAAAGGATGACTAGCCGCGGGCTGGAGAATAGGGCAATGTGGAGCGTTATAGTTTGAGGATTGATGGATGATTGCACATTGGGTTGTGATGCTCGGACCGTGGTTCTGGGTCGTTTTGGGCGTCTTGTTGCTGGTGCTGGAGATCCTCGCGCCGGGAACCATGTTCCTGTGGTTTGGCGTGGCCGCTCTGGTCGTTGGAGGATTGGCTTTTCTATTCGATTTCGGATGGCATAGTGCGCTCATTCTCTTTGCGATCTTGTCTCTTGTGTCTGTTATTGCAGGTCGTTTCATTCTGTCCAAAACCGCCAAAAGCGGAACAGACAAGCCTTTGCTTAACAAGCGTGCCGAGGCTTTGGTGGGGGATATTTACCTGCTGGACGAACCTATCACCAATGGCCACGGTCGCGTGAAGGTGCGCGATAGCTACTGGCGGGTGCGCGGGCCGGACTGTCCTGCGGGTAGCCGGGTCAAGGTGGTCGGCGGCGAGGACACCGAGCTTGATGTCGAGCTTGTCAATTGATGCTAAAATGCCCCCGAGACCAGAAAACTCTCGGGGGCATTGTTATTTCGGCTTGTCGCCATGATTCAGGCGATGCGCTCCTCGGGGCTCACCTCGATACAAGCCTCTTCCTTGCAACGGATCACTTCGATGGTAATGTGTGCGAGCTGCGGTATTGCTTCGAGCAAGCCTTTGTAATGCTCGGGGTCTCTTGGATAGTGCGTGACCAAGGAAACAATTGCCGCATATTTATTGGCCCCGACATACCAGACATGAAGATCTACGACGCGGTTGTCAGCATGGGCTTCGATCCGCTTTTTGACTTTTTCAGGAAGAGCTTGATCGCCAGCCTTGTCAAGCAGGATTCCGCCTGTTTCCTTCATTAGCATGAAGGACCATTGGCCGATGAGAGCGGCTCCGACCAGTCCCATCAGGGCGTCTGTCCAAGTCCAGCCAAAGAGCTTGCCCAGAAGCAGGGCTGCGATTGCCAGAATGGATGTCAAAGCGTCAGCAAGGACGTGCAGGTAGGCTCCTTTCAAATTGCGATCGTGGGAGCCTTCATGATGATGGTCATCATGATGATGGTCATCATGGTGATGATGGGACGCCTCATGGTCGTGGTGGTGATAATCCTCGTGGTGATGATCGTGACCATGGCCGTGATGATGATGGTCTGTACCCAATAGCCAGACGCTGGCGATGTTGACCAGGAGTCCCAGAAATGCAACCGCCATCGCTTCGTTGAATGCAATGTCTTGCGGGTTGATCATGCGATCTACTGACTCGTAAGCCACGAAAAGGGCGACTATGCCGAGCAGAATAGCGTTGGTATAGCCCCCCAGGATTTCCACTTTGCCGACGCCAAATGTGAATTTGTCATCTTTGGCGTGGGCTCTGGCGTAGCGATAGGCAAAGACAGTTAGCCCCAATGCTCCCGCATGGGTAGCCATGTGCCAGCCGTCCGCCAAAAGTGCCATGGAATTGAATATGATGCCTGCTGAAATCTCGATCAGCATCATAACAAATGTCAGAAGGACGACGTAAAATACACGCTTTTCATTGGCTGTACTGGCTTTTTCGTCCAGAAATACGTGGTCGTGCTTCCATTGATCAAGATGATGTATGTGCATGAGGCCAAATTGCAAATGGTTGTTAATATCAGATTATATTTGTATCTGATACTCAAGATAAATGCAATCTGCTTCATTCCCTACGGCTGATGGGTGGGCGGCAGAGGTGAGGCTTCATTCATTAGCAAGATGGAGATGCGCCGGTTTGCGGCCAAATATGGGTCGTTGGGAAAGAGCGGCTCTGAATCTGCCTTGCCAACGACGCTGAATATCTGATCTGCAGGCAGGCCATGTTCCATGAGAATGGAGCGTACCGCGTTTGCTCTGTCTGCTGATAGTTCCCAGCCCGTGTAGCCCGTGTTGACCGGCACGTTGGAGGCGGTCGTGTGGCCCGTAATCTGGATGCGGTTGGGCATGTTTGCCAGCACAGGGGCCATGGCTACGATCAGCCGACGGGTAAAGTCATAGGGGAATTTCGATCCTTCAGCAAACATGGACCGGCCGTCCTGATCCACCAACTGGATGTTCAGCCCGTCTTCCTGTTCTTCAATAATGATATGCTTTGAAAGTTCGGTTATTTCCGGCAGCTCTTGCCAAGCCTGTCGAAGCGATGCGGCAGCAGTCGCGAACATGCGTGGCTTTTCGATCTCGGTCTTCTCGATGTCGTGGGTGTTGGCTTCCGGGCCCTGCTTGGTGCGTTGGTCATGACGCTCCTGCGCATAGTCGGAATCGTTCTCCTGAGGAACAGCGGCCACTTCCTTGATATATTGGCGCACCGGCATGCCTTCAATTTCAATCATGCCAGCCTTCCTCATCACAGGCTTCACACCGAACGCGTCTTTCATCGAGCCTGCTACGACCTGAAGTTTCTGGTTGTCCTGAATGGAGAAGGAGATAATGAGCACGAAAAAGCAGACGAGCAAGGACATAAGGTCGGAAAAGGTTACCAACCAATCGGGAGCACCGCCGCCACCTTGTGGTTTTTTCTTTGCCATCGTGTTGCTCTTTTCGCCGTCTGTCTACTTGTGAAATCGTTGTTCTGCTGCGTTACGCTGCTTCGTCCATAAGCTCGCTACGGGCTTTTTCCGGTAGATAGGCCAGCAACATTTCGCGGATGAGGTTCGGACTTTTATTTTCACGAATCTGCATGATGCCGTCGATGATCAGGGTCTGGTTGAGGTCTTCCCCATCCAGTTTTGCATCAAGCTTGTCGGTGATCGGAATGCAGATGATGTTGGAAATAAGGGAACCATAAAGCGTGGTCAAAAGGGCAATCGCCATGGCAGGGCCAATGGCTGAGGGGTCATCCATGGCGGCCAACATCTGCACCAGACCAACCAGAGTTCCGATCATGCCGAACGCCGGAGCCGCATCTCCCAGCTGTTTGTAGAAGCGTTTGCCTTCCTGCAGCCGTTCAATATAAAGATCGCGCTCGCGTTCCATGCTTTCACGAATGAAGTTCGGTTCGTATCCGTCGGCAATGAACTGGACGCCTTTGGCGAGCACCGGATTTTCAACGTCAACGCCTTCAAGGCCCAATGGGCCGCTCTTGCGAGCTACGTCGGCGAGTTCGGTGATCTTCTCAATCATTTCTCTTGGGTTGGCTGCTTTGCCGCTGAATGCAACCTTGCCACCGGTTATGATGGCTCCACCGATGCCGCCTAATGTGAAACGGATCAAGGTCGCAGCCAGTCCGCCTCCAACAACAATGAGGATGGATGGAATATCAATGAACTGGCCCAGTGTTCCGCCCATGAGGATAGCGGTCAGAACGACGCCTGTTGCCGCGACCATACCGATAAGCGTTGCAATATCCATTCCTGTTTCCTGACCTAATTCTGGGCCCTTTGGCCCAATGCCATACTCATAACTGGCAGTTTATGGAAACAGCTCTAATGGATTGCTAATGGAAAGATGAAAAACGCAAGATTCAAAGGTAATTTCTATTAAGGTTACCAAAGGGATAATACTTGCGAAATGTGCCCCGGTTTTTGCCATTCGCCAAGGTTTTTCCGGGGCCATAGGTAATCTTCAGGTAAACAAACAGCCGATCAGGCAACGCCAGCGCGCAAGAAGTCATGCATATGAACAAGGCCAACCGGACGCTTGTTTTCAACCACGAAGATCGACATGATGGCTGCACTATGCAGCATTTCGATGGCCGTTGGTACAAGAATGTCCGGCGTCAGGGTTTTGGGATTTTTCGTCATGACGTCACAGACAGGTTTTGTCAGCAAGTCATCGCTGAGATTGCGTCGCAAGTCACCATCCGTGACCATGCCCGAGAGCTGACCGTCTTGATCGATGACGCCAACGCAGCCAAATCCTTTTTGTGACATGATCAGGATCACTTCGCTCATGCGCGTTTCTGCGGTGATCAGCGGCAGAGCATCGCCGGTGTGCATAATATCGCGCACATATTGCAAGCTGGCACCCAAGCTGCCTCCCGGATGGAAAATCTTGAAATCATGAGCCGTAAATCCATGACTCTCCAACAGCGCGATGGACAGTGTGTCTCCCATCGCCAACTGCAAAATGCAGGACGTGGTTGGAGCCAGGCCATGCGGGCAGGCTTCCTGCACCTTGGGGAGGCACAAATGAACATCGGACTGGGTGCCTAGTGTGCTGTTCTCGTTGGCGGACATGCCGATTAGCGGCACCTTGAAGCGACGGGTATAGGATATGATGCTCGCTAACTCTGCCGTTTCTCCAGACCAGGACATGGCCAGCACCACATCCATGTCGCGGATCATGCCCAAATCTCCGTGACTGGCTTCACCAGGGTGGACAAAAAAGGATGGTGTACCGGTAGAAGCCATCGTTGCCGATATTTTGCGTCCTATGTGACCGCTTTTTCCCATCCCGGTGACAATGACACGTCCTCTGGCTTCCTGAATGAGTGAAATCGCTTTTTGAAAAGGAGCTTTCAACGGCCCATTGAGGGCTTCTCGTAAGGTGCAGAGTCCTTCGATTTCATTATCAATGGTATTTTGGGCTGATTTTATTGGCGATAACTTCTCGCCAGGCAACTGGGTAAACATGAATTGTCCTAAGGGTTCGGCTGAGAATGAACCGTTTTCTATAACAAAGAGCTACCAAAGGAAAGAGAGCCAATGGTTTTGACTAATGGCACTATTGTACTTGTTTGTTGGTTTTTGTGAGGCAGCGTTAATAGCAAGGAGTTGTTAACCAAATTTCTTTACGATCTGGAAAGAAATGGGGTTCGTCATGGGCAATCGGGGCCTGCTTTGGGCAAACCCGGCGGGCCAGCCGTCTCGTTTTTGCAGCAAATTCGTATCATTCAAGGCACAGTGGTCTCAGGGCGCTTAGGCATGCGGCAGCATTTTATCTCCAGCCTTCTTATTGCAGCATGCTTGCCGCTGTCACCAGCTATGGGACAACAGATTGTTGCGTCCTCTTCAGCAAATTCTGAAGAGACCCCTTCGGAAAACGCTCAGTCTACTCAGCTCACTCAGACATCTGTAACAGCCGCGCAGACTACGCAGGCTCTGCGCTCAAGCGAAGATGCTGTGGCAAAAGGCTTCTCGGCATGGAATTCCAATTTTGCCGGGCAACAGGAAAATACCGCAGTGGGATCGGTGGAAACTGGCACGGCTTCAGCCGAAGAGCGCCAGCAGGGGGATGAGCGCAAGACGGCAGATCAAGTTGGCCCCTATGAACCAACCGGACTGCGCCTTGGGTCATTTCTCTTGTACCCCTCTCTCACGCTTTGGGGCAAATACACAGACAATGTGGACAAAGCAGACGATGGCGAAGTCGGACGTACCGTTTCGCCAGAGGTTGAATTGCGGCTGCAATCTGATTGGGACCGTCATTCTCTCTCTGTTACAGGGCGGGCCAGTGTTGAATCTTATGACGCTCCTGTAAGGACACCCGAGCTCAGCGAGCAGCTTGATGGTGAATTGCGGCTGGATGTAGCAGACGAAACCAAATTGGCCTTGAAGGGCGCCTTTGACCAGTCTCAGGAAGACAGCAATAGCGTTGAGCTGAATGCTTCGGGGAGTTCAGCAACGATTGAAACCTCCTATTCGGCAGGTGCGACGCTCGATCAGGAAATGGGCAGCGTGAATGTTCAGTTGCGTGGCTCTTTAGCTGCCAATCGCTTCGAGAATGAAGAGAGCCGGAATTATGATACCTATCGGCTCGGTATGCGCGTTGGACTGCCATTGACCGATCAGCTGGAGCCGTTTGTCGATGGTGAATATTCACAGCGGCGATATGATGACAGCGGTAACAAGCAAAATGGCGACAGTTTGCGCGGAGCCATTGGCATCAAACTGGCCAACAGGGAAAAATTCTCTGGCGAGCTTTCAGCAGGTATTATCTCGTGGGAACCAGTCGCCGCCGGACAAGCGGATGACGCCGCTCTGTTTGTGAGCGCAAATGTCGTTTGGTCACCCAATGTGCTCTGTACTATCCGTGGTGGGCTGGAAACCAACATGACCTCTACGGCAACTCCGGCAAGGAGTGTGGCCACACATAGCTTCAGTCTTGCTGCCGATTATGATGTGCTTCGCAATTTGCAACTCACCGCGAGCGGGAATGTCTCTCACGAGAGCTATAATGGCACTGGCCGCAGTGACTGGGTTTTCGATACCACGTTGAATGCAACCTATTCGTTCAACCGCAATGTCCAGTTTATTGCCAGCATCGACCGTGCTCAACGGGATAGCAACCGAGTGGGTGAGGACTATGTTGCCCACACCGTTCGCGTCGGTTTGAAGTTGCAGCACTAAGCCAATTATCAGTGAAGCTAGTTGAAGTTCCTGATCGAAAGCCTTGCTATGGCGGGGCCTTCGAAATGGATCTTGTCGAGCCCTTGAGCCAGTTTGGGTGCAAAGCCCTGATTGATCATGCTGTGAGGCTTATACATCAGGGCTGTCAGGTTTTTCGGCGACGGGCGTGAAAGGCGAGCAAATGTTGCGGTGCTGGCGCGTTGTTTCATATGGGCGAAATGGGCCATGCCGCTTGGGCCATAGGCAAATGTCAGATTTGCCAGATCGTCCCGATAAGCCGCTTGCTGGTGGCCTTGAGGCTGAGCCTGGTTGTTTGCCGGGCGTGGCCTTGGTTGCACAGCATTGCTCAGGCTTGCCAACTGGGTGTTGTCACGAGTTCGGGTGTTGGAACTTTGATTGTCTGACGGCAGTGTGGAAAGGAATGTCCCATTGGCCGCAGCATAGGCAAAGCGGTTGGATGTGCTGCCTTCCTTCTTGTTGCCGACCATTTGAGCCAGCATATCGCGCGTATTTTGCTGAGGTGCCGGGGTTGGCTGCGCCGCGCCGGCGGGCTTGTTTTCCGAATTGCGTGGCTTTGGCAAGGCTGCCATCTGCATTTGGCCAACGCCACTCACAGACTGCGCTGACGAAATTTTCTCAACAGGAGCTGCTGCTTCCGGAGCGGCAGGTGCTTCTGGCGCAGTTGGTAGAGCTGAGGCAGGCGCTTTGTCCTGCAGATCGGTTGGCTGAGGCTGTAGGTTTGCAAGCTGATACCGCACACCGGCCAGAGTCTCGGGTCTGCTTCTAGGCAGGCTGGCAAATTCCAAAGGAGCAGCTTCGGCAGTCTCGGAGGCCTCCGCTTCGCCTTCTTTTATGACTTCTTGTATCTCGGCCTCGGTTTGGCTTTGTTCCGCCTTCTGAGCCGGAGTTTCATTGGCAGCCAGATCGATACGAATGCTTTTGACAACACGGACCTTTGGCAGTGCTGCAAGTGTTTCTGGCAGAATGATAGACTGTGCTTCGTCACCAGTTTCCAGCAATTCATCGGCATCAGCATCGGCTTCAGGATCTGAATTGCTCAGAGGTGTATCCTGTGTGAATTGCGGGTTGGGTGGCTCTTTAGGTGTTTGTCTCAGAAGGGTTTGTAAAAGTCCCCCCTTCTTCTCTTCGTCCTTTTTGGCCAGTGACGCAATTTGGGTTCTCGACAGGCTCGGATTTGGCTTTGCTGGCGCTGCAGAAGCATATTGCGTGAAGCGTCTAACTGAGCGAGTGGAGCGTGCCATTTCCGCCTTGCGCTCTTTGACCTGAGCTGCTGCGATTTTGTAGCCGGAGAAAGGCTTGCCATCAGTGGGCACATGTACGGTCACTCCATCGGGGAAGACCTTTGCCAACTGTTTACGGGTCATGCGCGGCCAATGGCGCACGTTGCCTGTATCGATATGGATAAACCGCGAGCTGGGATAATAGCCAACACCACCTGCCTGCATTTGTAGGCCAACGCGCCGGATGGTTGCCAGTGGAACACCGGGCAGATAGAAGTCCATTGCCTGCCCCATGGTATGGCGGCTGTTTTTGGCAACGCCCTTGCTCTGCGTGCGGAGCATGTTGTTGGTCGCTGGTGAGCGGTAACCCGAGAAGACGGTGATCGGCTGTTTGGCACCTGTTTTTTTATAGACTTCCCAGATCAGATCAAAAAGGGCCGGATCCATCTCAGTCTTTTCATTGCGCCGCCAGTCTCTCAGAAACTGATTGAGTTTTCGCAGACCATCAGCATCAAACTTGCCGTTGCGTTTGTATGTGATGGTGGCTGTTTCTTTGGTGTGAGCGTTCATCAAGCGCAGGGATCGGCTCGAAGCTTGCGCGTCGCTCATTCCGACAAAACAGAAAAGGAACAGGATCAATAGCAGCCCAAGCAGGTCTCCCAATGGCTGTTGCATAAATGGGAAGGGGGCCTTGGATATGGTTTTGATATTGGACAGGAATGATATTTGTCTGGCCACAGTAGATCCAATTTCTGGTCAGCTTGGAGCCTTCGCACGATGAGGTTCATCGTATTGATTTTCCTTAGCTGATACGCGCTCAATCCAAAACGTCTGCCCTTAAACTTTGATGCTGTTCGGAGAGAGTTTTGTTTCTGCCAACTCTGGTTCTTGAATAACAGATATTAGGCTTCACTTCGATGATATTATGCTTAGCAATTGGTAAATGAAACCAAAATAAAGCCAATATTGCTGTGAAGAGTGCCGCACCTTTTCAAGTCTCGCAAAGATATGCGGTAGAAATGAGGCGCATATAGCAACGGGCGCCAAGGCGCCCGCTATCGTTTCTTTGTCAGTTTTCTGTCGGATGAGACCTAGAGGCCAAGTGCATCCTTCACCTTTTTGTTGTGGCCATAGATGTCAGAGCGAAGCTGCAAGGTGCCATCATCGGACATCCAGGTGGTGAAATAGGCCAGATGGACCGGAATCTTGTGGCTGAGATTGATCCGTCGCTCTTTGGACCCTAGCGTTGCCTTGACGCGATCAGCATTCCACTCAGCGGTTTGCGACAGGATAACATCGGCAAATTCAAAAGGTTCGTTTACACGCACGCAGCCATGGCTGAAGGCGCGGTAATCGCGATTGAACAGGCTTTTGGACGGAGTGTCATGCAAATAGACCGAGTGCTGATTGGGGAACATGAACTTGATGTTGCCAAGAGCGTTGCGCGTTCCCGGCGTTTGCCGCAAGCGCACCATGTCGGGCTCTACTCTGTCCCAATCCAGTTTGGATGGATCTATGACCTTGGTCTTTCCCTTGATGCTTGCCAGAACCTCATAGCTCGTGTTTGAGAAAAAGGCTGCCGGATCTGCCTTGATCTTGGGAAGCAGTTCCTTGGAGGCAATAGAGTTGGGAACATTCCAATAAGGATTGACTACGACATATTCCATTTCGTTCGAGAAGATCGGGGTTTTGTGCGCTTTTTGCCCAACCACGACACGTGTTTCGTGAATGGTTTTGCCATTCTTGACGACTTCCAGATTATAGGTCGGAATGTTGACCATGACATAGAAGTCACCGAGGTCTCTGGGCAACCAGCGCCAGCGTTCCATATTGGCGACGATATCGGCAATGAGGTCTTTGCGGTTGTCATTGAGAATGCTGAGCGTGGCCTTACCCGCAATTCCATCGGCAATCAGGCCGTTGTCGGCTTGATATTTCTTGACCGCAGCGGCAACTTCTTTGCTGTAGAGAGTGTCTTCGGTGGCATCTGCTGCTATCGCTAGCCCGAGTTTTTGGCGTAGCAGAGGGACGCGATCGTCTCTCATGCCCAGCTTGAGGCTTTTCCCGTCTGGGATTGGCGGCGTTTTATCCCCGGTTCCTTCGGCGCGGAGACGATTATACTCGGCGCGCAAGGCCAGAAAGCCCTTGTGGTGTGGATTGTAGCCACGCATGACCGCTACGGGATCGGCTGCTTTGACGATGAGGTCCAGAGCCTGAATGGAATCTGGATAATGTGGCTTGATCGTCACTTCCTTGCTTGAAAAGATGCGAGGATCGACACGCCCGGCATAAGCGTGGCGTGTGTAGCGCGTAACTGCAAGAGACAGCGCCAGATCTGCCTCTGCGATGTCTTCTGCGCTGGAGCCCTTTTGACGAGATGTGGCAAGGGACGGCGTTTTGTAATCGTTGGGGTCGAGGCCATCCCTGTCAGCGCGCGCCAGATCAAAGACTAATTTGCGAGCCTTGCTGGTCCATTCGCCATTGTTGAACCAGGCCGGAGCAAAGGCGCGTTCCTGATAAAATGCCACTAGTGCGGCATTGTCCCGTTTGGTCAGGAAATCAGCGGCTTGCGGGATGTTATCAATCGCTACAGAAATCGCGTCAGCCAGATCCTGATCTGCCTGCTGGTCGACTGGGCCCACGGTGACGCGGTGCATATTCGCAATGATGTGATTGATTCTGCTCTGATTTTCGATCTGGGGAGTAAGCGGATTGGAGGGTTTTTCTCCAAGCAGGACAACAGGTTGGCCCGTGGTTTCATCAACTGCCTCTGTGGCCAGGGCTGCGCTTGTTGGGCAAATAGCAATCGCCAAAAAAGCTGCAAGTGTCCGTTTCATAATGATATCCCGCGTAAGTGAATCAGCTAAGCATGGTTATTGAGACCAATATTGCATTGATGCAATCATTTTCTCATCACATTTACGGGATGAACACGATCATGTTCGAGGGTGTCGCCTTCCTGCAACGCATCACAAGTCTGCGCTAAGATTCAGCTGCGTCATCGTTGATCTGATCCAGCCCGTATTCCTTTAGTTTCCGGTATAGCGTCGAGCGGCCGATTGCCAACCGGCGAGCAACATCTGACATGCGATATTCGTGATGTTCGAGCGCGCGTTTTATGATCTCAGCTTCCAGCTCGGCGAGCGGGCGGATGTTCCCTTGCTCATCCAATATTCGCAAGAATCCCCAAGGATCCTGCTGTGCCTTGTTCTTTTGGCCTTCCTGTGCGGGGGGCGGGGAAGGCTGAGAGGACGCGGCGAGGTTTGCGTCTGTGGCTGATGGAATGTCGCCGGTTGCCGCTACGGGCGTGGCTTCAAAGGATTGGGGGCTGGGTGCAGGCTGGGCGTCAGAAGGGGCTGAATGCTCTCCCGCCAGCAGCTCTGAAGGGTGAGGTGAACGCGCCTTGACTATGGTCGCACTATAGGCACTTACCTGACTTGCTATCTGAGGGAATTCCTCCACCGTCAGCTGGTCGCTGTCGCTCAGGACGACGGCGCGAAAGACTGTGTTTTCCAGTTGGCGGATATTGCCCGGCCAGTCATAGCTTTGCAGAAGCGCGAGGGCTTCCGGTGCAATGTGGCTCAGATTTTTGCGGCCTTCCTCTGCGGCAAAGCGAGCAAGGAAGTTTCGCGTGAGGGCTGGGATGTCATCCTTTCGGTCTCTGAGGGGAGGAACGCGGATGGGGAAGACATTGAGCCTGTAGTAAAGGTCTTCGCGGAACTTGCCATCCTTGACGAGCTGGATCAGATCCTTGTTGGTTGCCGAGATCAAGCGGAAATCGACTTTGACGGGCTTTGGCGCGCCGACGGGGTCGATCTCACCTTCCTGCAGGGCCCGCAAGAGCTTCACCTGTGTATCGAGCGGCAACTCGCCAACCTCATCGAGAAACAGTGTGCCGCCATTTGCCTCAACGAATTTGCCGATATGCTTGTCATTGGCGCCGGTAAAGGCTCCCTTTTCATGACCAAAGAGAATGCTTTCGACCAGATTGTCTGGAATGGCACCACAGTTGACCGTTACGAAGGGTTTGCTTGAGCGTTCGGAGGCATGCTGGATTGCCTTGGCGATCAACTCCTTGCCGACGCCGGACTCGCCTTCAATGAGGATCGGAATGTGGGATTTTGCGGCCCGCTGGCCAAGGTTTATGACGCGTGACATCGTCTCGCTGGAGGAGATGATGCTCTTGAAACTGAGATTACCATCGCGTTTGGAGCGAATGCGGGAGATTTCATCCTCAAGGGCGTTGACCTTCAGGGCGTTGCGCATGGCCACTTGCAGGCGTTCCGGTGCCACTGGCTTGATGACGAAGTCAAAGGCGCCGGCGCGCATGGCATTGACCGCAGTGTCAATGCCTGCATGGGCTGTCTGAACGATGATGGGTGCCTTGATGTCTGTCTTTTGCAGTGCCTGAAGCACACCCATACCATCCAGATTCGGCATTACCAGATCAAGAATGATGAGGTCGAAATGGGTTGCTGGATTTTCTCTCAGTATGGAGAGGGCCTCTTCGCCATTTTCGGCGCAAGCGGGCTCAAAACCGCTTTTCTCCACGACCGCTTCGAGCAGTCGCCGTTGCACCGGGTCATCATCAACAATCAGGATGCGTTCGTTCATCTTGCTCTCAGTTTGTACTCGGCGGCGCTGCTGGCGTCATATGCGGTGATCTGTTTCATTTTGAACCACGATGAGCCCAATCAGTTAACAGCACGTTAATGTCTGCCTGTCGAAGCCGATTTGTTCATATTTGATTAATTTATTTGCCTCCTGTTTGACCTTCTTTTTTGGAAGGATGTCACTTTATACGCCTTAATCCGGACATCTTACGATTTTGACATTTGACCTTGAGGCAGGAATTCCTATCTTAATTAAGTCGGTTTACCGATAACCGGAATTAGGTCCGGTACAGACTTTTTCACTTCATTGCTGGATGTCCTTATGATCACTGAACGCTTATTTCGCTCGTCTCTAGACGCTTTTCTTGCCACCTCAGATGCTGCTGCTGCCGACAAGGCGGTTGGCGATTTGCCCGAGTGGTCTCTTGATGATCTCTACAAAGGGCTTGACGATCCGGCGATCGAAGAAGACTACAAGCTAGCCCAGAGCGAAGCTGAGGCGTTTGCGGCTGATTATCAGGGCAAACTTGCTGAGGGGCTGGCCAAGGGCGGAGACGACCTGGCAGAAGCCATGAAGCGCTACGAAGCAATGCAAGAGCGCATGGGCAAACTGATTTCCTATGCGGGGCTTCTTTATAATGGCAATACGACCGACCCCAAGATCGCCAAATTCTATGGAGATGCGCAAGAGCGCCTGACGACGATTTCTACGGTTCTATTGTTCTTTGAACTGGAGCTGAACCGTGTTGAGGATGCCGTGCTTGATAAGGCTATCGCGTCCTGCGAGGCTTTGGCTCACTACAAGCCTTGGCTTGATGATTTGCGCATGGAAAAGCCTTATCAGCTGTCTGATGAGCTGGAAAAGCTTTTCTACGAAAAATCGGTCACCGGCGCCATGGCGTGGAACCGTTTGTTCAATGAAACAATGGCCGGTCTGCGCTTTACCGTTGAAACCGATGGGGAAAGCAAGGAGTTGGCCATTGAGCAGGCCTTGAACCTGATGTCCGATAGCGACGAGGCCAAGCGAAAGGCCGCCGCGAAGGCATTGGCCGAGACCTTCAAGAAAAATATCTCCACCTTTGCGCTAATCACCAATACGCTGGCCAAGGACAAGGCCATTTCCGATAGCTGGCGCGGTTTTGAAGATGTTGCTGATAGCCGCCATCTGGCAAACCGTGTGGAGCGTGAGGTTGTCGATGCGATGGTGGCTGCGGTGCAAGATGCTTATCCGCGTCTTTCCCATCGCTACTATGCCTTGAAGGCAAAATGGTTTGGTAAGGATGCGCTGGATCACTGGGATCGCAACGCGCCGCTTCCAAAGGTTCCGATGCGCACGATTGATTGGCCGGAAGCCAAGAATATTGTGCAGGAAGCCTATTCCGGTTTTGCGCCTGAAATGGCCGAGATATCAGAGAAGTTCTTTGCCAATGGCTGGATTGATGCGGCTATTCGTGATGGCAAGTCACCGGGTGCTTTTGCTCACCCGACCGTTCCGAGCGTTCACCCCTATGTGTTGCTCAACTATATGGGCAAGCCGCGCGATGTGATGACCCTCGCCCATGAGCTGGGTCACGGGGTGCATCAGGTTCTGGCCGGAAAACAGGGCGCCTTGATGGCATCGACGCCTTTGACGCTGGCGGAAACCGCCAGTGTGTTTGGTGAAATGCTGACCTTCCGCTCTCTGCTCGCCAAAGCAAAAACACCTGCTGAACGCCGGTCCATGTTGGCCAGCAAGGTTGAGGATATGCTCAACACCGTGGTGCGCCAGATTGCCTTCTATCTATATGAACGCAAGCTTCATACGGCCCGTCAGGCAGGAGAATTGACCTCCGATGAGATCTGCGAGATCTGGATGAGCGTACAAGCAGACAGTTTGGGGCCGTCCATACGGTTGGGTGAGGGCTATGAGACCTATTGGGCCTATATTCCGCATTTCATCCATTCCCCATTCTATGTGTATGCCTATGCGTTCGGTGATTGTCTGGTTAACTCGCTTTATTCCGTCTATCAGGACAGCAATGAAGGCTTTGCCGAGAAGTATTTCGATATGCTCAAGGCGGGCGGAACCAAGCATCATTCCGAGCTATTGGCTCCATTTGGGCTTGATGCGCGAAATCCTGACTTCTGGTCCAAAGGATTGTCTGTTGTAGAAGGCCTGATCGACGAACTGGACGCGCTGGAAGAGGCGTAGTCTTCGTTTGGGCCGAAGGTGGAGTGCCTGAGTTGGAGTTTGTGTGACAGATGGTAGATGAATCCCTCTTTGACCCGAGCGATGATGAAAATTCTTACGACGATCAAAATCGTTTTGGTCGTCGTTTGAAACGATATGCGCGTGTGAATGCTGGCATGGGTGGTTTTGTTGCCCGCGCGGCAGGGGCGCGTCTGTTCGGTGGCAGCTCCAGCGATATCGAACGCGAAGCTGCTGATCTGGCGCGTGTGTTGGGAACCCTCAAGGGGCCTTTGATGAAGGTGGCGCAAATGATCTCCACGGTGCCTGATGTGGTGCCTCCCGAATATGCCGCCGAGTTGGCTCAGCTGCAGTCCGATGCGCCGCCAATGGGCAGGGCCTTTACCCGACGCAGGATGCGTTCCGAGCTTGGGGCTGGGTGGCGTTCGCAATTCGCCGAGTTTGATCACGAGCCGTCTGCGGCGGCTTCCTTGGGGCAGGTGCATAAGGCGCTGCATTCCGATGGCACAATTCTGGCGTGCAAGCTGCAATATCCCGATATGGAAAGTGCCGTAGAGGCTGATCTCAAGCAGCTCAACATGGTGTTTGCCTTGCATCGTTCCATGCAGTCTGCTGTTGATACGCGGGAAATGAGCGCAGAAATCTCAGAGCGTGTGCGAGAAGAGCTCGACTATGTGCGCGAGGCTTGGCACATGAGCCTCTATGCGGAGATTTTCGAGAAAGATGCGAGCATCCGCGTTCCCAAACTCTATCCGGATCTTTCTACGCCACGCCTGTTGACCATGAGTTGGCTCAATGGTCGCAAGCTGCTCGACTATAAGCAACATAGCCAAGAGGTGCGGAATTTTCTTACCGAACGGCTATTCCATGCCTGGTGGTATCCTTTTGCCAATTTTGGCGTGATTCATGGTGATCCGCACCTTGGCAACTATTCCGCTTTTGAAGAGGGGGGCGAGGTCGGAGGTCTCAATCTTTTCGATTATGGCTGCATTCGTATCTTTACGCCCCGTTTCGTCAAGGGCGTCGTCGATCTCTATCACGGACTTGAAAAAGGTGATCGAGACCAGATTGTGCATGCCTACGAGTGCTGGGGCTTTTCCAATCTCAGCGACGAATTGATCGATGCGCTCAATTTATGGGCCCGATTCATCTATGGGCCGATGCTGGACGATCGTGTCCGTTCGATAGCCGATGGAGTTAGCCCGGCCGAATATGGCCGCAAGCAGGCCTTTAAGGTGCATCAGGAATTCCGGCGTCTGGGTCCGATCACCGTGCCGCGGGAATTTGTTTTCATGGACAGGGCAGCCATCGGGCTCGGTGGCGTGTTCCTGCATTTGAGTGCGGAGCTCAATTTCTATCGCCTGTTCAACGAGCAGATCGAGGATTTTTCTCCCGAACGGGTCAGCAATGCTCGTCGCAGCTTGCCTGCTTCGCCTCAGAATTTCGATCCATCCTTCGGGCCAGCTGCTTAGGGCTTCCTAACTCTCTTCTGCCGATCAAGAAAAAGCCCCTGACTGCGCGAAAGCATCGGGGGCTCTGGTCTTTTCCTGAATATATGATGCTGATTGAATGCGTCGCTATTAGGCGGTTAGCGATTTGACGAATTCATCAACTTCTGATGTCAAATGTCTGGCTTCAACCAAAAGATCCGAGGCTGAGTTTTTGACGTCATTTGCAACTTGGGTGGATTGTTCGGCAGCTCTTGAAACTCCATCGATATTGTTCGTTACTGCATAAACGCCGTCGGCTGCATTGTTCACTCCATCTGCAATAACGCGCGTTGCTTCAGCCTGTTCAGCGATGCCTCCTGAAATCTGGGTGACGATTTCGTCCAGTGACCGGTTGATTTGCGCAATGGCATCTATCGCTTCGGCACTCTGGATCGTTGCATTCTGGATGTCGGTAATCTGCGCACTGATTTCAGTTGTCGCTTTTGCGGTCTGGTTGGCCAAGTTCTTCACCTCGGAAGCAACGACAGCAAAGCCCTTGCCTGCGTCTCCTGCTCGAGCTGCTTCAATGGTGGCATTGAGGGCGAGCAGGTTGGTCTGATCGGCAATTTCCTGAATGAGAATGACAATTGCGCCGATTTTCTTTGCTGCATCGGTCAGAGCCTGAATCTGGGTAATCGTGGTGTCCGCAGCCATAACAGCGTCTCTGGCCTTCTCCGCAGAGAGATCGATTTGACGGCTGATCTCTGTGATGGATTGGTTGAGACCTTCGCTGGCATCGGCGACGGATCGCACAGAGGCGTTGGTTTCTTCAGAGGCTTGAGAAACTGCAGTGGCCTGGATGCTGGTCTCTTCCGAACTGCCAGACACAACCACGGCAGCCTGTTCCATGGCCTGCGCTCTTTGGGTCAGAGAGGAGGAAATGCCGCCAATAACTTCTCGGAAGCGCTCGGCGATTTTTGCAGCCTCTTTGACTTTGTGCTCGCGGTCCTGCTCTTCACGGAGTTTTTGATCCGTTTCGAATTTGGCTTTTTCCTGAGCGTTGCTCTTGAACACATGCAATGCTTTTGCCACGGAGCCGATTTCATCGCGCCGATCTTCGCCACTGATTTCGATATCAAGCTGGCCGGAGGCCAACAGTTGCATCTCATGAACCGAGCGGTTGATCGCATTGGAAATGCTTCTGCCAAGATAGACAGCCAAAGCCAGTGCTGCCAGTGCAAAAATTGCGGCAATGGAAGATAGCCTCCAGAGCTTGCTCTTGAAGCCTTCAATGCGGATGTTCAACATGTCGTCAAGTTCAACAACTGTTTTTTGCCAGAGTGTATCTGATGCTTCTACAAATTGCTTTTGGGCTTGAACGAAGTTCTTCTGGGTGTCTTCAGGGATGCCATCGAATAGATCCAGACTTTTGTTGGCAAGTGACAAGTAGTGATCCGCTGCTGATTTCAGATCTTCTGATGCCTGTGCAAGTTTGCTACGCCGATCATAATTGCCCTGATGCTCGTATATTGTATCGATCGAAGCAAAAGTGCCATCAACCATGTCGCCTAATGCTCCAAGTTCGGAAGCGAGGCGCCTGCGGTTTTTCTCGTTATATACGAATGTCAAATCACTATGAATCTGAGAAAGCTCTTTGGAGAGCTTGAGCAGTGCCGGCAATTTGACGACGATGACATCCATTGCGTAATAGCTGTCAAGATCGGGATCGAGGATCAGGTTGGATTCGTTGCCGACACGGGTGATCAGGTCAACGGTGCCGCTCAAAAGCTTGCTGCTGTCTTTCGTGCTTCCGATCTGGGAGGCCAGCTGGTTTGCCTCAGAGGTCGAATTCATCCGTTCTCCATAAATGGCGGTCGCATCTTTCAAGGATTGCGTTGATACTGGACCGTCTTCTTCTGTCTTTTGGGACAGATCTTTAAGTGTTGGCCACAGAGCTTTAAGATATTGATCGCCGTCGTACTCTTTCGATGCAAAGGAAATTTCCTTGTTGCTTTGATTAACGAACATGTAGGCGAGCATTATTGTCGGGATCATAAGTAGCGTTACGATTGTGGCGATCTTGTAAGAAATTTTCATTTTATACACTCAGGAAGAGAATTATCTTTTTGATACTATGTAGCTTTTTCATCTATCAATTAATAATGTACTAAGTATCGTGAATTTTGTCATTCGCGTGTAATACATGGCTATTTGTAGATCGTTGCTTTGTATTAAGTAGAAGTAACTAAAATTCTATATGTGTTGTGACAAGATTATTTCTTCTGAATCAGAGGTGCGCGAAACAAGATAAAACTGCATCTTTTTGCGGCAATTTGGGAGCTTTGCCTGCGTCAATTTGTTCAGCATAGCAATTGGCTATAATGTGTGCTATTTTGTCGCAGTTTTATGGATAAAGGGAGGAATATCGAATGGCAGGACAGGAAAATCCAGTGATGGATTATCAGGAGCACTATAGCACTTACGCTTTATTTGTCGGTCTGATCAAATATGGCAGCATCATTTCTGTTGCCATTGTGGCCCTGATGGCGCTCACGCTGCTTTGATTTTGCGTCAGCCTAGCTCTTGCACGTGACGTGTCTCAAGTCGAAGGGACTGTCTTCGGAAATGTATTTCATAGAAGAAAGCGGGCACGGATATGTACTGTGTGCAGGAGCCATCGGCTGGCTTAACGTCAATTAGCTTAGATTTCTAAGCTTGCGCGTCCGGTTCATGCCATTTACAGCAGGACTGTAATTTGGATTGATGAATTTGGCGCGTGAGAAAGAATCGTAGGCTTTTTCGTAGTTGCCCGCCTTTTCCAGCGCGATGCCCTGATTTGTCCAGGCGCGATAGTTTTCGCGGTCCATTCTCACTGCGTTGGAGAAGTCACCAAGAGCGCCGCGCATGTCACCCAGAGCAAGATAGCTTACGCCACGAGAGTTGAACGCATCCGGATTGGACGCATCGAGACTGAGCGCAAAGGTAAAGTCCTCGATCGCTTGGGTATGGTTGCGTTCTTGCTGGTAGATCAGGCCGCGATGATAATAGGCGCGTGGGTCGCGCGTTTTCGCAATGATCGCCTGATTATAGTCGGACACGGCTTGTGCGAGCTGCCCGCCAACGCGGTAGATGTCACCACGTCCGATAAGCGCAACGTCATAAGTCGGGTCAAGCGCAATCGCCTGATTATAATCCGACATAGCGGCCTGAATGTTCCCCATCTTCTTGTAAATCAATGCCCGGTTTGCAAAGGCCTGATGGAAAGAGGGGTTGAGCTGAATGGCGTGCGAATAATCTTGCAGAGCCAATTGATATTGGCCGGATCGCCCATAGGCCGTGCCGCGAATGTTATAGGCATTCGGGTCACTAGGGCTTTGGGCAACTACCTGATTGAGAGAAGCGATGTTATCGGCAGTGCCTGCGTTGCGGTCATAGTCTGCGCCGCTTTGCATGCCAGTCGTCTGGCAAGCCGCCATGGCAATGCAGAGGCCTGAAACCGCAAGGAACGATTTGAAATGTTGCTTGCTCATCATCAAGAGACCTCGTTCGATATGCCTTACTGCAAAGCTGTTTTTCATCAGCTGTTATTCTCAAACCAGTCTGTCCAAATTAGGGCAAAGCCATCGAAAATATTTGAGGAATTTTTAAACAAATAGATTTCGACAGTTAGAAAGGTTTGGAAGTCGTTCTGCTTGGAGCCGGACTTGCCTTGGGCTGTTCATATCAAGCCCAATTCATGAAGAACAGTCAACATAATAAAACGAGATCAGGCCCCTTGGGGACCTGATGTCGAATTATTGACCTGGCATATGCATGAAATCATACGGAGCTAGGCTGAAACTGCTCTGCATCCGCTCAACGAAAGAGCGGTATATCCGATCTAGACTGGGTCTATCGCATTGCGCAGAGAGGTCTCCGCGCAAGGATATTAATGACCACGGCCCTTTGATGGAAGCAGACCTTCACGCTGAAGACGCTTGCGAGCCAGCTTGCGTGCACGGCGCACAGCTTCAGCTTTTTCACGGGCCTTCTTCTCGGAAGGTTTTTCATAGAAATTCCGCATTTTCATTTCGCGGAATACGCCTTCACGCTGGAGTTTCTTTTTCAGCGCCTTCAAGGCTTGGTCAACATTGTTATCGCGGACGAGTACCTGCACGCGTCAATCCCTAAGTTCGTGATGTTTGGATTTTCTAAAAAAAATCGGTCACCGCCTCGGCAGCGCCCGAACTTTGATCGGCGTTCTACCAGACCAACGGATGCTTGTCCATAGTAAGTGGTCTGTTTTGAGGAAAAAACACCGAAAAGTAGGAGATTAGCCCTTCTTTATCGGTGTTATATGGTTGGCATGTCCCATTTTTCTGCCGTCTCTTGTCTCTGCCTTGCCATAGGAATGGAAAGACGTGGCCGGGCTGGAAAGCAACTCTTCACGACGCTCAATGTCTTCACCGATCAGATTCGTCATGACAACGTCGCTATGGCGCGTTGTATCGCCAAGTGGCCATCCTGCGACGGCACGGATATGCTGTTCAAACTGGGAAACCAGACAGGCGCTTTCGGTCCAGTGGCCTGAATTGTGGACCCTTGGGGCCATTTCGTTTGCCACAAGCCTTTTCTCGAAGGTCTCCGGCAACAGGAACAATTCCACAGCCAGAACGCCAACATAATCGAGTGCTTCGGCCACTTGCTCACCGATTTTTCGAGCTTCGGCCGCTACGCCGTCGCTGATGGCGGCTGGAACTGTTGTGGTATTCAGGATCTGATGCTTGTGAACATTTTCAGCGATGTCATAGGAAACGATCTGCCCTTTTTCGTTGCGCGCTGCGATGACGGAAATTTCACGCTCGAAGGGAACAAATGATTCCAGAATGGCAGGTTGCGCACCAATGGCGTCAAATGCGCCTTCCACATCCTCTATTTTCTTGAGAAAGGCCTGGCCCTTGCCGTCATAGCCGAAGCGCCGGGTTTTCAGCATGGCTGGCAGGCCAACAGTCTCTACCGCCTCCAGCAAGCTCTCTTGCGATGTGACATCAAAGAAATTTGCAGTCTGGATACCAATGGATTTGAAGAAGTTCTTTTCGGTCAAACGGTCCTGAGATGTTCTCAGCACATTGTCATTGGGTAAAACCGGTAGGCGCTTTTTCAAAAATTCCACGGTGGGGGCTGGGATATTTTCAAACTCGTAGGTTACCCGTTGAACCGATTGGGCGAATGCTTCAAGCGCTTTTTCATCTTCGTAATCGGCACAAGTATGATAGGCGGTTACATCGAAGGCTGGGCTGTTTGGGTCCGGACAGTAGATGTGGGTTTTGAGACCAAGCCGACTAGCCGCCAGAGCCATCATGCGGCCAAGCTGACCACCACCCAAGATGCCGATTGTGTCGCCAGGATTAAGCATGTCATTCGCCTTTTTCTTGAATAGAGTTAAGCCTCTTCATTAACCGGAGCAAGAGCGATGGAGTCCGATTGCTCCTTGCGCCAGTTATCGAGGCGGGCTGCAAGATCTTCGTCGGTGGTGGCAAGAATTGCAACGGCCATCAAACCTGCATTGACTGCGCCTGCCCGTCCGATGGCCAGAGTGCCCACGGGGATGCCTGCTGGCATCTGAACAATGGAGAGCAGGGAATCCTGTCCGCTGAGGGCCTTGGACTGGACAGGAACACCCAGAACCGGAAGAGAGGTCATCGCTGCCGTCATGCCGGGCAAATGTGCCGCGCCGCCAGCGCCTGCGATGATCACCTTGAAGCCGTTCGCTCTTGCCGACTTGGCAAAGTCGGCCATGCGATCAGGCGTCCTGTGGGCAGAGATGATTTTCGCTTCGTAACGCACACCCAGTGTGTCGAGAATATCCGCTGCGTTTTTCATCGTTGGCCAGTCTGACTGGCTTCCCATGATGATTGCTACAGGACAGTCAGAGTGAGTCATGATTGGCCTCCGGTAAGCTTGCGCATTGTTTTAATAGAACAGTCAGAGTAATCGAATGGTTCCCTCTGATGATCAAAAATTTCTCATGTCATTTGGATTAAATCAATTCCGAAAAGGGCGGTTTCCCTAAGGATTGGCCCAAATGCGGAAGTGGCGCAGTATAGACAAGTTCATGTGAGGAACAAGTCGAAATATGTGTACAAAATGTAGGTAAATGATGCCGAACCATTAACGCTGCGACGATGTGCGCATCGTAAGAATTACGCAATAATGTTGGGAAAAAGTTCGTTCTCAAGACGCTCGATTTCGTCTTTCAAAAGAAGTTTTTTCTTCTTCATGCGTTGAATTGGTAATGCGTTTCCACCAGGGCGTGCTTCAAGCGCCTGAATGGCCAGATCCAGATCACTATGTTCGGTTCGCAGATGTGTCAGCTGGGTGCGAATTTGCGCTTCTTTTTCTGGTGTCATGATTTTTGTCTTGTTGGATAAAATTTAGACTTTTCAATAGATTAATCGCGCCTTCAATGCAAGCACGACCATATGCTATATGCAAAGATGTAATCAAAGGTAAAAATTAATTTTGCCCTATCTGTTTAAAAAATAGAGAGTCGACAGTATGTAATATGTATGACACAATTAAGTGTCTCAACCGAACCTATGGAGGTGTTCATGTCGTTAGATTCTCGAATCCAAGAATTGCAGCGTAAGCACGATGAATTGGATAAGGAAATTGAAGAAGCCGTCACCCACCCTTCTATTGATGACCTCGAGATTGCGGAGATGAAACGACGAAAATTGAGTATGAAAGACGAAATCGCGCAGCTTAGGACTGCCAGCTGATCCGGCTATTATACTCCATTGATGAAGCCGCGGGCCGCCTCCGCGGCTTTTTTATTGCTTGTTATTTGAAAAAGGAAGTGTGCGAAGAAAACACGGGGCAGTCTGCAGGAAGTTCTGCTATTCCTTTTGGTTGTTTCTTGAGCGTATTACCTTCACTGTTTCACTTACAATGCTTTTGCCTTTTTCCTCAGCAGGTATGTTTTGACTTTACCAGCTGGGGACATGGGCAACGTTCCGAAGATGACTTTTTCCGGAACTTTATAATGAGCGAGATGTGTTCTGCACCACTTGATGAGTTCTTCTTCGCTCGCTTCCAGTCCCTCGGTCAGCTCGACGAATGCGCAGGGGCGTTCGCCCCATTTTTCGTCTGGCATGGCCACGACTGCGGCAGCCTCTACTGATGGGTGCTTATACAAGGCATCTTCGACTTCAGAAGCGGAAATATTCTCACCTCCCGACATGATGATTTCCTTGCTGCGGTCCCGTAGCTCCAGATAGCCATCCGGATGCATTACGGCAAGGTCGCCAGAGTGGAACCAACCATCATAGAAGCTCTGATTGGTTGCCCCTTCATTTTGCAAATAACCTTTCATGAGGGTATTGCCTCTGAACATCACCTCGCCGGGGGTCTCGCCATCGGCAGGAACGGGCTCCATGGTGTGGGGAAGCATTACAGCGACATCCTCAAGCGCAGGGTAGCGGACGCCTTGACGGGCCATTTTTGTTGCGCGTTCAGCATCGGACAACAAGTCCCAATCGCTTCTCCAGGTGTTGATGACAGACGGTCCATAGGTCTCTGTCAGGCCATAGACGTGGGTCAGTCTGAAGCCGAGGTCTCTCATCCCTTCTTGCACTTCTCTTGGTGGTGGTGCTGCTGAAGTAATGAAATGGACCTCTTGCGAAAGGGGCTGCTTTTCTTCTGTGCTCGCGCCGAGCAGGATCGACATGACAACCGGAGCACCGCAAAGGAGGGTTACTTTCTCGGTGTTTATCGCTTCAAATATCTGCGCTGCACGGACTTGTCTCAGACAGATATGGGTTCCGGCGACAAGAGAGAGCGTCCATGGAAAGGACCAGCCATTGCAATGGAACATGGGTAGGGTCCACAAAAAAACCGGATGCTTGCCCAATTCTGCCGTGATGACATTTGAATAGCCCATGAGATAGGCACCGCGATGATGATAAACCGCGCCTTTGGGGTCGCCAGTGGTGCCAGAGGTGTAATTGAGGGCGATGGCATCCCATTCATCGCTTACCCCCGGCCAACGGAACGAGGGGGCGCCTTCCAGAAGCAGGTTCTCATATTCCAACTCGCCGATGAACGGGCCCTCTTCGGGATAAGTCGGGTCGTCATATTGAACGATGACAGGGTCAATGTCGATCAAGTCGATTGCTGCGCGCATAACCGGGGCAAATTCCTTGTCGACAATTATGAGCTTTGAGCCCGCATGTTCTAGCTGAAAAGCGATGAGTGCAGCGTCGAGCCTCGTGTTGACGGTGTGCAACACAGCACCGATCATGGGGGCGCCATAGTGGATTTCCAGCATCGGAGGTACGTTGGGCAACATGACCGAGATAACGTCGCCTTGCTCTATGCCGCGCGCGCCAAGAGCTGACGCCAGCTGTCGACACCGCGTGAAGAAATCCTTGTAATTCTTGCGAACTTCGCCATGAACCCATGCTGTCTGATCCGGGTAGATGGTCGCAGCTCTTTCCAGAAACGATACCGGAGACAGGGGGACATAGTTTGCAGGATTCTGGTCGAGGTGATTTGAAAAGCGATTTCCAGCCATGTCCGAGTGCCTCCCTGTTTGTTTTTCGTAAGGACATTCCCTATGAACCATCAAAACTGAGGAATGCTTTTGTTTCAATTGGCCATTTGGCTTTGTTTCACCTGAATATGATCAAAGAAACTGGGAGATACTGTCAAAACACAATTTGATCGAGATGAGGAACATGGCGGCATAGGAAATGCGGTAGAATGCGCTTTGATCCAGCCGCTTTACCAAATAGATGCCGATCATTGTGCCCACCGGAGCGAAGGGGACCAGCGCGAGGGTTGTCCAAAGGTTCTGGGCTGAAAACTGTCCCAGAGCAAAATACGGGACAAGCTTGATCGTGTTGACCGTGGCGAAGAAATAAACGGACGTTGCGGCAAAAACCAATGGCTTGAGGCCAAGCGGCAGTGTGTGAATCTGATAAGTGGGGCCCCCAGCATGGGCGATGAAGCTGGTCAATCCTGTTGCAGCCCCCCAAATGGCAGCAGAAACAGGGCCGCGTGTCGTGAGCGTTTGTTTCTTAATTGCACGCCAGGCATAGTTGGCGACAAAGAAGAGGGCTGTCAGGCCGACCAACAGGCGGATGACATGCTCATTGAGATATCCGGCCAGCAACCAGCCAATGGCTATGCCGATTATGGCAAATGGCAGCATGCTCTTGAGCACATGCCAGTCTGCTTTGCCTCGATAGGCAAAGATGCCGACAAAATCCATGCAAATGAGAATGGGTAACAGGATCGCGGCAGCCTGCACCGGCGATATGATGAGCGATAGAAGAGGGACGCCAAGCATTGCCAGAGGAGAACAAAATCCTCCTTTGGCGATTCCGACAAGGATAATGGCCGGTATTGCTGCAATATAGAAGGAAAGATCCGTAATCATGAGGTGTTTCTTGCTTTGCGAAGCGATTTAGTCATGTCAATACTGGTCAGATACAGCAAAAAGTCGAACAATATTAAATACTAAACCCTTCTTTCGCCGAATAGACCATTCCTCTGGGCACAGGTAATCATAAGTGAAATGGTTTAACCGCTGGGAGACTCTAATGGGCGCAGTTTACAAGGAAGTCTATGAGGGATGGAAGCAGAATCCGGAAGGATTCTGGGCAAATGCAGCTAAAAAGATCAGTTGGTTCAAGCCAGCTGACAAGATATTTGATGCAGATGCGGGTGTTTATGGACGTTGGTTTGCAGGGGCTGAGTGCAACACCTGCTATAATGCAGTTGACCGTCATGTCGAGGCGGGGCATGCTCAGAGAGATGCCATTATCTACGACAGCCCGATAACCGGGCACAAGGAAACCTACACCTACGGCGATGTGAAGTTGCAGGTGCAGGCGTTGGCCGCAGTGTTGCTTGATAATGGTGTCGAAAAGGGCGATCGCGTGATCGTCTACATGCCGATGATTCCTCAGGCCCTTTTTGCCATGCTTGCCTGCGCGCGCATTGGTGCTGTGCATTCGGTCGTCTTTGGCGGATTTGCGGCCAACGAACTGGCAACGCGCCTAAATGATGCCAAGCCAAAAGCCATTATCTCTGCGTCCTGTGGTGTTGAGCCCAACCGTATCGTGGCTTACAAGCCTTTGCTGGATGAAGCTATAGAGTTGGCCACCCATAAGCCGCAGAAATGCATTATCTTCCAGCGCAAGGAGCTGGTGTGTGACCTCAAGGAAGGGCGTGATATCAATTATCATGCGGCCATTGTTGAGGAAATCGAGCGGCACCGGGTGGTTGATTGCGTGCCGGTGCTGGCTACGGATCCGCTCTACATTCTTTACACCTCAGGCACCACAGGTCAGCCCAAAGGCGTTGTGCGCGACAATGGTGGCCATATGGTTGCTCTGCAATGGACCATGGAACATCTCTATGACATCAAGCCGGGAGAAGTGTTCTGGGCGGCATCTGATGTGGGCTGGGTCGTGGGGCATTCCTACATCGTCTATGCGCCGCTCATCTTCGGTGCGACAACCGTGGTGTTTGAAGGCAAACCTGTGGGCACCCCTGATGCGGGCACATTTTGGCGCGTGATCAATGAGCACGATGTTGTGGCCCTCTTTACGGCGCCAACCGCATTTCGCGCCATCAAGAAGGAAGATCCGAATGGAGAGTTCATAAAGAAATATGATCTTTCCTCTTTGCGTACGCTCTTCCTTGCAGGTGAGCGCGCGGATCCTGATACGGTACAGTGGGCAGAAGATATGCTCAAGGTTCCGGTCATTGATCACTGGTGGCAAACAGAAACCGGTTGGGCTATTGCGGCCAATCCGGTTGGCGTCGAGCTGCTGCCTGTTGTGCATGGCTCGCCGACGGTTGCAATGCCCGGTTATGATGTTCAGATCGTTGGTGCCGATGGACATCCGGTGCCTGCAAACGAGATGGGGAACATCGTTATCAAATTGCCGTTGGCACCGGGTAACTTGCCGGGTTTATGGCAGAATGATCAGCGCTTCAAGACCAGCTATCTTGATGAATTTCCGGGATATTATCAGACTGGTGATGCTGGCTATATGGATGAGAATGGCTATCTCTTCATTATGTCGCGTACGGATGACATCATCAACGTGGCCGGGCATCGCCTGTCTACGGGAGCCATGGAAGAAGTGCTTGCGGCCCATCCTGATGTTGCCGAATGTGCTGTGATTGGCATCGCGGACAAGCTCAAGGGGCAATTGCCCGCCGGGTTTGTTGTGTTCAAATCGGGCGTTGATCGTTCGCCGCTGGAGATCGAGAAGGAACTCATCAAGCTGGTGCGCGAGAAAATCGGCCCGGTTGCAGCCTTCAAGATCGCAGTGACTGTAGATCGTCTACCGAAGACACGGTCTGGCAAAATCCTTAGAGGCACCATGCGGGCGATTGCTGATCACGAGGAATATAAAATGCCTGCTACGATCGATGATCCGACCATTCTTAGCGAGATCGAGGATGCGTTGCGCGAGCACGGCCTGTAGGCCTTGTGTTCAGGCGCTCTGATTGGGGCTTGAATAGAGCATTAAAAAGGCCGGGCGAAAACCCGGCCTTTTGAATTGGTATGCATCAGATTGCTGCTGAGCCTTATTCTTCTTCATCATCATCGTCTTTTGATGAAGGCTGGAAATTGGCGAACACTGATGCGGCATCAGGAATAGCGTCATCTTCAACCGGTTTCTTGACTGATTTGAAGTTGCCGAATGGATCAACCGGCGCCAGAGATTCTTCAGGCGACAGCAAGGTCGGATTTTCTTGATATTCTTGCTGTGCCGGGGCGTCGGCGGCGGATTTCTTGACTTCCAGATCGAGATCAATCTGTTTGCAGATACCCAGTGTTACAGGATCCATTGGAGTGAGCTGGCCAGAGTTCCAGTGCGTTCTGTTTCGAATAGCTTCAATGGTTGGCTTGGTTGTGCCCACCAGTCGAACAATCTGCTGATCTTTCAATTCAGGATGATTGCGCACCAGCCAAAGAATGGCATTCGGGCGATCCTGCCGTTTTGAAACAGGTGTATAGCGCGGGCCGCGACGTTTGGCTTCTGGAACCGTCACTTTGGGAGGGGCCAGTTTCAAACGGTATTTCGGTTCTTTTTGCGCTTTTTCGATTTCTTCACGCGTCAGCTGACCGGTCATGATGGGGTCCATGCCCTTAATGCCTTGGGCGGACTCGCCATCTGCAATCGCTTTGACTTCCAATGGATGCAGTTTGCAGAAAGCAGCGATCTGATCGAAAGACAAGGCTGTGTTGTCAACCAGCCAGACTGCGGTAGCTTTCGGCATCAATGGTGCATTCGACATGGTACATCCTCATTGTAGCTTGACCTGATATATCCTTCAGATCAGCCTCTCAAGATTCGTTAGAATTGACAGGGAATAAAAAAACTATACTTGTTCTGAAGCAAATGCGCAAATAAGAAAACGCCCCTTTGGTGGTTTAGGGGCGTTTTGGATCTCTTTTACCCTCATTTCTCGTCCCTATTCGACAAGGCGCAGGTTGCTAAGCTCGGATGCGATGTTTTTGAACACAGTTGTCAATTCGTTTGCGTTATTCACGCTTTTGTACCATTCATCCTTGCTGGCGCAGCTTTTTAGCATGCTGGCTGTCGTTTGGGAGGGGGAGCCAAAGTAGATCGTAAAGATCTTGATCTTGCGGCTGGAGTCGGAAATTGCATCTTTGGCTGCCTGACATGCTTCTGTGGTGCGCTTGTTCATCTCTGAGACATAGGATCCCGATCCTGAAATTCGCCCTTCTCCAGACCAGCCGTAGGCATGGTAATAATCTTCGTAGAAGGTGTTGTTCCCGTCGGTCATGATGATGAGTGCCTTGATATTTTCCTCGTCATCATAGCTGCGGCCTTCCGTATAAGGGGCTTGTGGTGAAAGCACGCGCAATCCCCAGATTGTGCCCATTTGAATATTAGTGCCGCCGTTTGCAACCATACTCGAAATATCGGATTCGATTGCGCTTGTGTTATGCGTCAGAGGTACGATGCGGGCCATGTCGCACCAGGTGTTTGGTGTGTACCCTCCAGACAAGATTGTCTGGTTGTAATAGTATCCGTAGGCAAGTTTATCTGCGTTGGACTGTCTTCTCGCGTAATCTGTACGCGAAAGATAATAGTCGGAATATCTGTATTGAGAATAATAGCTCTTTTGAACGTATCTGCTATTGTTTATCTCACCTCTCGCTGGGTGAAAGTATGGAATAAAATAGCTGTCGCTATTCTTTTCGCTGGGTGTAGTGTCCTTAATGTCCAACGGATGAGGCCGTGCTTCAACGCATCCTGCCCATTCGATTGCTTTGCGTGTGTAAGGGTCTTTAAGGGTCGCAAACAGATCAAAGCGCTTTGCATTTGGAGGCAGGTTATTGTGATAGACAGATGACACGCCATCCACATCCAGCCATGATGTTTCTTCGTTTTTGCTCGAATCGAGGCGCACCATGTGTGTGAAGGGGACAAGGCCAAAGCTCAGGGATTCTTCATCCTGCTTCTTGGAATCAAGAATTTCTACAAGTTCTTTCGCTGCGTCTCTGAGCGCCTGAATACGTGTTTTGGTGCCAGCCCGTGTGGCCATGGAGCCTGAGTTGTCAAGCACCATCACAACTTCCAACGTCTTGTTGCCTGCCACAGACTTGGAGGTGATTGAGAAGTCGACCTCATTAATGTCCGCAAATTTCATGAAGGTCGTTTCAGTCGACCCTGTTGCACTGACCTGGATTGATGTTGGGTTTTGACCGATGACAACCTGATAGTTGCTTACTGTGCTGTCGCTCGGTCCGTTTGCTTTCACATAAGATGTGATCAGGTCTGTGATTTCACTCGTGGACAGGGTGCCAACTTGCTTAACTGCGGCCAGTGTTGCAGCATCCAGAGCGTCCTGCGCTTCAGAACGGGCAAGGGCGATGCGGGAATAGTCAACCGCAGCTCCAAGCATAAGGATAATGGGGATGATAGCCACAACGAGAATGATTGCGATAGCACCACTCTCATCGCCTGCAAAAGAAGGCTTTTCTTTTAGCTTCAGGCGACAGCGATCCTCATGGACCAGCTTTTCAGACTTTTTGGTGAAAAGAAATTTTGAAAAAATATGCATGGCATATCCTGTATGAGCGCCCCGATGCTCTTTAATAAACTCTCGGGACAGTCAACAGGATTTGCCTTACCAATTCATTTCAAATTGTCTCAATTACCGCTTCGATCAGTGCTTTCTTCTGTTTGACGTAAACAAAGAATTAAGATGAATGAAGTTTTGAAACGGGCAGAAAAGTGAGGAAAGATTCCTCACAATTCTAGCATTATTTTGCCAATGTGGCTGGAGCTTTCCATCAGCTCGTGAGCCTTGGCCGCGTCTTCCATTGGGAAGGTTTTGTAGATCTGGGGCTTGATCAGGCCACAGGACAAAAGCTGCCAGACTTCCTTTTTCAATTCCTTGGCGATTTCTGCCTTAACGTCGTTCGGCCGAGCGCGCAGCGTCGAGCCGGTATGAATAAGGCGTTTCATCATGAGACGTCTGAAATCGGCTTCCACGATGCCGCCGTTCAAGAAGGCGATTTGAACAATCCTGCCATCTTCTGCCGCGATGACATAGTTCTTGGAGATATAGTCTCCCCCGACCATATCCAGAATGACGTTCACGCCTTTCCTGTTGGTCCAGTTCTTGATCTCGGTTACAAAATCTTGGGTTTTGTAATTAATGGCGAGATCTGCGCCCAGCTCGAGGCAGGCTTTGCATTTTTCTTCATTGCCAACCGTGACTGCAACCTTTGCTCCGAAGGCTTTGCCAAGCTGGATGGCTGTAAGGCCAATACCTGATGACCCGCCATGAACAAGCAGTGTTTCTTCTGGGCGCAGTTTGCCACGCTGGAACACATTGTGCCAGACCGTAAACATGTTTTCGGGCATGCTTGCAGCTTCCGTGAAGCTCCAGCCTTTAGGGATTTCCAGGGCGCTGCCTGCGTGTGCAACGCAATATTCTGCGTAGCCGCCACCAGATACCAAAGCTGTGGCGCAGTCTCCGACTTTCCAGTCCTTGACATTTGCACCAACTTTCACGATTTCGCCAGCGACTTCCAGACCGAGTATGTCTGATGCTCCGGGAGAGGGGGGTAGTTTCCCGCTCTTTGAATGCAATCTGGTCGGTTTACTCCTGCTGCCTTGACATTGATCAGAATTTCGTCGTCGGCAGGTGTGGGGATTGGGCGAGTGGTGATTTGGAGCTTTTCAGGACCCCCTGGCTCAGAGGCTACGATGGCCTTCATTTCCGTTGCTTCCAGCATGATTATTCCTGTCGGGCTTGGGGTTTCGTTCTCATTCTCTTTCTAGCGGATATTCCGGCTAGATGAAATGCACTCAATGGTGTAATCGAGGCTCACATAAGACGGGTTGTTGCACGTCTGTATTTCTTCTGATCACAATAAGTATAGATTTAATTCTGCGTGTCTATAATCTGTATTACTTCATATTTGTTTTGTTCATGTTCGCTTAAATTGCATTATGTTTGAGTATAATTGTTGCTATTTAAGATATTAACTAAAAATTAATCATTATTTGGATAATATAGACTATCCATACTTAATGGATTTTGAGTGACTCCCGTCACTCTGTTTGACGCCTCCCTGTTAACTCCTGAGAGCCGCTCTTGCGGCTCTTTTTTTGGTTGAGTTTGAGCCCCCCCCTTCACGAAGTCTTTAAAAAGCCGCGACGATCAGGTCTTGAGCCAATTAATATAATGTTAACCCTGTTCGTGAGCAGTGAAACAGATTTTTGAATAATTCCGCAGGAGAGGTGTAAAAACCAAAGCTGTTTCAAAATGGGGCTTTGCCAGTCTCATCGTGATAGCAAGAGTGTGTCACTAAGGCATCTCAAGTTCAGAATCCTCTGCTGATTGCAGTTGAAGGCGTGGTCCTGTGTTTCTATTTCTGTTAGACTTACGCAAGTAACCTGACCAATCTGGTGCATTTTTATCGCAAAAATCTCTGTCAAGATTACTTTTTGTCGGTGGCATGGTTTGTGCTTGTTATTCTGCGAAATGACAATTTGGTGTAATGTCTGTTTGAAATTGATACATCGGACATGGTAGGCATGACCAGGCATTTGGAGGTCACATGAACGACAAGCGTAAGCACACTCACAACACTACTCCGGTTTCGTTCGGGGCTAAGCTTGCAGATTCCGATAGTTTTAAAACCTTGTTTCGGGATGGTATGGCGCTCGTAGAAGAAGCTGCCGATTATCTCGATGGAGAAGGCCGGGCAGAGGCTAAGAGCCTGCCACGAGTGGCATCCTTGGCCTACGCTACGGAATCCATGCGGTTGACAACGCGTCTGATGCAAATGGCTTCTTGGCTGTTGCTGCAGCGTGCGGTTAACGAAGGTGAAATGACATTGGAACAGGCCGGACAGGAGAAGAACAAGGTTCGTCTTCACGGGCTTTCCTCTTCAAAAGACGCGCCCGGCTGGGACGAGCTTCCTCCGCGATTGCGTGATTTGATTGAACAATCAATGCATATGCAAAAGCGTATCCGTCATCTTGATGAAGTCATCTATTCCAAACGGGATCCAGAAGAAACCAGAGACCGTCGGGTTCTGGCCAATCCTGTTGGTGACCAGATCGGCATGATTGCGAATGCCTTTTCTGCAAAAGCCGCAGACTGATTTCTTGCCTCTTGATGGGTAAGACAAAAAGGAGTGTCAATTTGGCACTCCTTTTGTTTTGATAGAGACCACTTAGGTTTCAGAAGGGGAGCTCATTGCATTCATTCGGGCAAAAGAAAACCCGATGCCAAAGGCATCGGGATTTCAAACCGTGGACAAATCTGCCAGCAGCGCTTAAGCGCCCAGGAAGCCTGCGAATTTGTCTTTGAAACGGGATACGCGTCCGCCACGATCCAGAAGCTGGTTGGAAGAACCAGTCCAAGCAGGATGAGAGGTTGGATCGATATCGAGGTTCAGGGTTTCCCCTTCGGAACCATAAGTGGAGCGGGTCATGAATTCGGTGCCATCGGTCATGACAACTTTGATCATGTGGTAGTCAGGATGGATATCATTTTTCATCGTCAGGACGTCCTTAGGGTCAACCGGCCAGCAACCGGATATCATCCATTTGCTCAAGGCCAATTTGAATTGAGGTTCGGAATATGCCTGGCTGAAACCGGCCACCATATTCGAATGGTTCCGTGGCGACACTGCCTTCAAGACTTTGCGACCAAGCGAAACCAAAAAGCTTGGCTGCGGGCGGGCTAGCCACACAGCCAGTAAAATAATTTGCGTTCGTATACCGCAGTGCGTTGAGATATACAAGCCTGTTCCCTATTTTGAAGAAGAAAAAAGCTAATTCTCTGTTCGATTTTCAGCAAGTCGCGTGGATTTTTTTGATTGGAGCGCCTTTATGACCGAGACACAATCTCCTTCACGGGTACGATTTCAGCCTTTGCGGCGTTTGGCGCCCTTTGCCCTCAAGTATCGGGGGCTCGTATTCGCCGCGTTCTTCTCGCTTATTGTGGCTTCGCTGGCGACATTGTCTTTGCCGATTCTTGTGAGAGGCTTTGTTGACCAGGGCATCTCTGAGAATAACATTGCGGATGTTAACCACTATACCGGTTTGCTTATCCTTGCTGTCATGGTGTTGGCCTTGATGTCCGCCAGTCGCTACTATTTTGTTATCATTCTGGGGGAACGGGTCGTCAATGATCTCAGGTCCGCGGTTTTTGCCAAGCTGACGCTGCTGTCACCGGAATTTTATGATCGGGTGCGTAGCGGGGAAATCGTGTCACGCTTGACGGCTGATGCGACCCAGATTCGCTCCGCGGTTGGGGCTTCTGCCTCCATGGCATTGCGCAACTTCCTGCTGTTTACTGGCGCGGCTGTGATGATGGTGGTAACAAGCCCACGCATGTCATTGCTGGTGCTGGGGGCGATTCCCTTTATTGTCATTCCTCTGGTACTATTGGGGCGCTGGGTGCGCAGGCGCCAACGCTTCGCTCAAGACCGACTGGCCGACAGTTCTGCCTTTGCAACTGAAGCAATCGGAGCCATGCGCATTTTGCAGGCCTTCACGCAGGAAGAACGGGCCAAGTCTGTTTTCAGTCGCAACATAGAAGCTGCTTTTGGAGCGGCGCGCTCGTCGGTGCGCGCCAGAGCAGTTCTTACTGCATTTGCCTTTTTCATCATCTTTTCATCCATTGTGGCTGTGCTCTGGTATGCCGCTCACGATGTCACCGCCGGTCGTCTTTCTGCCGGTGCTCTTAGCCAGTTTGTGATTTACTCAACGATGGCTGCAGCCGGGCTTGGAGGCATGAGCGAGGTTTGGGGCGAGATTTCTCAGGCGTCCGGTTCAGCCGAGCGTCTGTTCGAGTTGCTGGATGAACCCGTGAGGGTTAAAAATGCGGACAATCTGATCCGGGTTGAAGCCATGACTGGAGCCTCTCTGCAGTTTGACGGGGTTGATTTCCACTATCCGTCATCGGAACAGAGTCCCGTCCTGTCCAGGCTGTCATTCTCTATTTCCGATGGCGAGACGGTTGCTATCGTTGGGCCCTCAGGGGCAGGCAAGACGACTATATTCCAGCTTCTGATGCGATTTTACGATCCAGAGCAGGGGCAGATTTTGCTTGGTGGGCAACCGATCAGACAATTGGATTTGGCTGAGTTGCGTGCGTCGATCGCTTTAGTGCCTCAGGAGCCGATTATTTTTGCCATGTCGATTGCCGATAATATTGCATTGGGGCGTGACGGGGCTTCCCGTGCCGAGATTGAAGCGGCTGCAAGAGCTGCTCATGCTGCGGACTTCGTTGAGCGATTGCCTGAGGGGTACGACACAATGGTCGGAGAGCGTGGGGTAACACTCTCAGGAGGCCAGCGGCAGCGTTTGGCCATTGCGCGGGCAATCCTGAAGGATGCACCGATCCTGCTGCTGGATGAGGCCACCAGCGCTCTTGATGCCGAAAGTGAGCGTTATGTACAGCTTGCACTTTCCGATCTGATGAAAGGCCGCACGACGATTGTTATTGCGCATCGATTGGCTACGGTGAAAAAGGCAGACAGGATCCTCGTGCTCGATAAAGGCGCGCTTGTCGAGCAGGGTTCTCATGTCAGTCTTGTTGCTCAGGGCGGGCTCTATGCACGTCTGGCAAGGCTTCAGTTCAGCATGGATGAGATTGGCTAGGATGAAGCGGGTCAGGCGCCATTCTAACGCTGTGTCAGCTTGAACTCGATACGGCGGTTTTTGCGCAGGGCTTCCTCTGAATCGCCTTCTTCGAGCGGTTGGAATTCACCAAAGCCAGCTGCCACAAGGCGTTCAGGTGGCACACCCTTGGAGATCAGATATTTGACAACGGATATGGCGCGGGCTGATGAAAGCTCCCAGTTTGAAGGGAAGCGCGCGCTGTTGATCGGGCGATTGTCGGTGTGGCCATCTACACGCAGAACCCAGTCGATTTCGTCGGGGATATCCTGAATCAGCTCCATGATAGCATCTGCCACATGATCAAGCTCTTTTTCGCCTTCTTCCTTCATGCGGTCTTCCCCTGAGGGGAACAGAACTTCAGACTGGAATACGAAGCGGTCGCCTACGACGCGAATGTCCGAGCGCTGGGAGAGAATTTCGCGTAGCCGGCCGAAGAAATCCGAGCGATAGCGTGAAAGCTCCTGCACGCGTTGGGCCAACGCAATGTTGAGGCGCTTGCCGAGGCTGGCGATCTTGGTCTGGCTTTCCTTGTCTCTTTGCTCGGATGCATCCAGCGCTTCTTCAAGGGCTGCGATTTGGCGGCGCAGTGCAGAGATTTGCTGGTTGAGCAATTCCACCTGCGCCAAGGCCCGTTGGGAAATGGCCTTTTCACTTTCCAGCTTGCTGGTCAATGTCGAGATCTGGCCACCGGCACTATCCTGATCGCCCTTTTGTGTTTCAAGCTGCATAGCGAAGCGATCCCGTGCCGCTTCCGCACTTGAAAGGCTTGCTTGCAGGGTGACCAGGGAGCTTTCCATGTCCTGCCCTTTGGCGCGCTCCAAGGCGAGCAATTCGGTCAGTTCTGCAATCTGGCTGTTGAGCTTGTTGAGTGCGGTGTCCTTGCCGGAAATCTCCTGACTGAGGAAGAACTGGGCAACCATGAAAACGGTGAGCAGAAAGATGAGCACAAGCAACAAGGTTGCCATGGCATCCACGAAGCCGGGCCAATAGTCCGCTCTTTGTTCGCTGCGACGGTTACGGGACAGGCCCATCTCAATTCCTCACACTCAAATGAACCAATCAGAAACGGCCATAGCAGACCAGACGATTGGCTCTGAATATTTAGCTATGTTTGCTGGTGCCGGCTCTGGACAGGACGTCGTTAAGCTTGGTCAGCACATTCTTGACTTCTTCTTGCTGGCTTGCCTGCTGGTCGGCCCATTCGCGCATCAATTGTTGTTCGGAGCGCAGATGTTGCACCAGCCCCTGAATGCCTTCGGCAAGGTTGGCCATTGCGGAGGTTGCATTGCGTCCTGAGCTGGTTTTTGCTTCAACGCCGACCTGATCGATCTTGCGGGACAATTGTTCCAGCACTGCAACGAGCTGCTCGTTGTCGTTGCTATCCAATGCTTCGCTGTAATTGCTATCCAGATCTTCAAAGTTGATGTCGGTAACCGTTGATAGCCAGTCTTCCAGATTGGTGAAGAAGCGGGTCTGTGCCTGACTGGCCTGCAAATCGAGAAAGCCCAGAACAAGGGAGCCGGAAAGACCAAAGAGGGATGAAGAAAAGGCCGTGCCCATGCCCTGTAGCGGGGCTTCCAGACCTTGTTTGAGGTCTTCAAAGATGACGCCTACGTCACTTGATGCAACGGAAAGAGAACTGATCACGTCGCCGACCGAACTAACCGTTTGCAACAAACCCCAGAAGGTGCCGAGCAGGCCCAGAAACACAAGCAGACCGGTAAAATAACGCGACATGTCGCGCGCTTCATCAAGGCGCATGCCTACAGATTCAAGAATGGAACGCATGGTGGAAGTGTTGATGGCCATGCGGCCTACACGATCCCCCAGAAGCGTTGCCATGGGAGCCAGAAGGATCGGCGGGCGATCAACTTCCAGACCCGGATCGCCAAGGCGAAAGTTGTTGACCCATTTGACTTCTCTGAAGAGCCGGACAACCTGTCTCATCGCCAGAAATATGCCGATTGCCAGAACAAAGAAAATCATCGAGTTCAGAAGCGGGTTGCTCCAGAAAGCTTGAAGAATCTGCCGATATAGGATGATTGGGACAAAGGCGGCTGCGCCAATGAAGATGAGCATGCGCCACAGATATCGTTGTGGGCTGGAAAGCTTGTAAGGATCGAGTTCGCTGGACATCATCCGATTCCGATTACGCCAAAAGCTGGTCAAAAGCTTGACGAAGGGTTAACGCCAAGCCTTTGAACTTTGCCCAATTTTGTCCAATAGGAAAAGGGGGCTTGTGGACTATATCTGCAATCAGAGGCAGAAAGATGACGAGAACAGGGGGTTATGCCCTTTCGATTATTTTTTCGCACCTCCGGCAAGCGGAATTGAGGTTGTGGTTTGTTCGGAGTGCTCGAAGATTTGTGCTTTTTGAATCAGTTGCGCAATGATGATTCCCGCCACCAGTGCCAGCACGAAAACGAAGCTGGAAAGATGCCCCAGACCGAGGGCCGGCAAGGATGCTCCCGGACAGAAACCGCCGATCCCCCAGCCGATGCCGAATATGGATGAGCCGATCACCAGTTTCCGGTCGATCCTGCGATTGGTGGGAACGTTAAAGGACGGGGTGAATATGGGCTTGTGCATTTTTCGGAAAATAAGCGCATAGCCTGGGATGGCAATGGTCAGAGCGCCAGCCATGACAAAGGCAAGGCTGGGGTCGAATGTGCCAGCAATATCAAAAAAGTTAAGGACTTTGGCAGGGTTGGCCATGCCGGACGTGATGATGCCAAGGCCGAATATGGCCCCGATCAAGCCTGCTACAAGATAACGCATGGTTGGTGTCCTTTAGAGAATATGGCGCGTGAGGAAAACGGTGATGAATGCAAAGCTCATGAACATGATGACTGCGACTGCAGAGCGGCGAGAAAAGCGCGCCAAGCCGCAGATGCCATGGCCGGATGTGCAGCCCGAGCCGAATGTGACGCCAATGCCGGTGATGACACCGCCGACAATCAGGGCTTCGGGTGATACGGGCATTTGATAGGTTACGTCGTGGAAGGTCAGTTCATAGAGGAGTGGAGCCAGAATCGCTCCTGCCAGAAAACTCGCTTTCCAGTGCATGTCGCTACCCAATGGGGGAAGGATGCCTGCAAGGATGCCGGTCATTCCAGCGATGCGGCCCCAGGAGAGCATCAGCAACACCGCAGCTAGGCCGATGAGCGTGCCTCCTGCAAAGGAAACCAGAGGGGTAAATTCAGTCACGTGTCAAAACTCCACGAAGGGTAAGAATGCGGCAAGCATAATTCTTTTGTACTTTCTTATATTCGACTTAAGTCAAATTACGAAGCGTTTCTGTGATTAAATCGTGGATTTCGAAAATATGTATATAACAGGCCGATTTCAGAGCAATTTTTGCTTGAAACGGGTTTTGAGTGAGAAAAGTGATCTCGCCAGACGCGGCTGCGAATAGCCTTTTTTGAAGCTCGCCGATGACGACACACTGCTTACAGGGAAAACAAAAAGGCCGCCCGAAGACGACCTTTGACTTTGTTGATCTGCGAGATCTCGGGATGGCACCAAGGCCGATCTATTTCTTGAGGGTTTTCTCAAGGCGCATGCGAATCAGTTCGTTGCCAGCGATGATCGAGCCATTATCCAGCATCTTGTCGCCGCCATCGATATCGGTTACGAAGCCACCAGCTTCGCGCACCAGAATGATGCCTGCTGCGATATCCCATGCGTTGAGCGCTTCTTCCCAATAGGCGTCCATACGACCGGCTGCCACATAGGCAAGGTCGAGAGAAGCAGCACCCAAACGGCGGATACCTGAGACTTCAGCCATGACCTTTTCCAGCTGTGCCAGGTAAGGTTTGTGTTTGCCACGGCCAAGGTGAGGAACGCCGGTGCCGATGACGCAATCATGGAAATCGTCACGAGCAGCCACGCGCATGCGTCGGTCGTTATGAAATGCACCGCGGCCGCGCTCTGCCGTGAACAGGTCGTCAGTTGCCGGATTGTAAATGACGCCAGCGATGATGCGGCCTTCATGCTCCAGCGCAATTGAAATCGCAAAGATAGGAATTCCGTGCAAGAAATTGGTCGTGCCATCCAGTGGATCGATGATCCAGCGATGGCTTTTGTCCAAGCCTTCTTCCTCTCCGCTTTCCTCTCTGAGGAAACCGAAATTCGGACGGGCTTTTCTAAGCTCATCTGTCAGGGTTTTTTCAGCCTGCAGGTCAGCGTTTGAAACAAAATCCCCCGGGCCCTTGCGGGAGACCTGCAGATTTTCCAATTCGCCGAAATCCCGAGCAAGTCGGCGGCCAGCCTTGAGGGCGGCTTGAACCATAACATTGAGAAGAGCTGAGCGTGCCATTGTCTTTTGAGTTCCCAGATTAGCGGCTGGAGCAAATGTCACAATAAGCTTCAGAAGCGAAGTCATATTGTGCGGTGTAAAACAAGGCGCGCCGACGATATTACTCAAACGACGCGCCGTCAGATTTATAAATGGTCTTTTCGTGTAAAGACCATGGCAGTGAAGCGGACTTAGTCAGCGCGTTTCACATATTCGATTTCGTTGGTGTCCACGACGATCTTTTCACCGGTGGTGATGAACGGAGGAACCATGCAGCGGATGCCGTTTTCCAGCATTGCTGGCTTATAGGATGAAGACTGGGTCTGGCCTTTGATGGTTGGCTCGGTTTCGGTCACTTCCAGCGTTACCTGATCTGGCAGATCAATGCCGATTGGCTTTTCTTCATAAAGCTCAACAACAACAGCCATGCCGTCCTGCAAGAATGCTGCGCGTTCGCCAACAAAGTCCTTGTTCAGTTCAAGCTGTTCGTAGGAAACGGTGTCCATAAAGACCAGATTCTCACCTTCTTCATAAAGAAAAGTGAAGTCTTTTTGTTCCAGACGAACGCGCTCAACGGTTTCACTGGCGCGGAACCGTTCATTGAGCTTGCGGCCATCGAGAAGGTTCTTGAGCTCTACCTGTGCAAACGCGCCACCTTTACCCGGCTTCACTGCGTTTACTTTAACAGCGACCCAGATCGTGCTCTGATGTTCAATCACGTTGCCAGGACGGATTTCGTTGCCATTGATCTTCATAACAAACCATCTTGCTGACAGGTCGCGAGGCGAAAAGGCTGCAGCGATCCTGTAAATAATGCCATAGGGTGAAAAAGCCTCACAAAGGCCAAACGTATCATGGCTTTCGGGGCAGGTGCCCTGTAGGACCATATTCAAGAGTTTTTTGCAAGACTTTTGGCAGATTTTCTGGCGTAAAACTGCCAAATCCACCTGTAGACCTCTCTCTTGGGACCTTTAGGCCAATATCAGTTAACTCTGGTTCTACCAGAGGGTATGTGCTTTGAGCGCTTTAAGCGCCAGCTGTTTTTCGTTGTCTGGAAGATCCTGAAAGTATTTTTCCAGCCACGCGTCATTCTTGCCCGCACGCTTGGACAGAAGATAATACTTGGCCGCTTCGATTGGGTCTGGAGCTTTGCCATAGCCTCTGGCCAGAATGCGCGCCAGACGATTTTGCGCCAGAATGCTGCCGGCGTCGGCGGCCTGCTTGAGCCATGCCCGAGACGCCTCGAAGTCTTGCTTGACGCCTTTGCCCTGGAACAGCATCAAGCCATATTCCAGTTGCGCGTCGAGAAAACCGCCTTGGGCAGACATTCGCATCCAATAGGCCGCTTGTTCCAGATCTGGCGTAGGAAAGTAATCGGACTGGTAAAGATTGGCCAAGGTATATCCGGCAGCTGCGACGCCCTGCTTGGCTGATTTTGTCAAAAGGTCGAGCGCTTTTGTGATGTCCTGCTCTACCAACTGCCCTCTGAGATATAAAAGGCCCAAGTTGAATTGGGCATTCTTCTGATCGTGCTCTGCTGCTTTTTGAAATAGCTCGAGCCCTTTTTGCAGATTCTTTTCGACGCCTTCGCCACGAACATAGAGCATTCCGAGGTTGAATTGGGCTTCCCTGTCGCCCTTGTCGGCTGCCAGAGCAAACCAGTCAGCCGCAGCCTTGGAGTCTTGCGGAACACCATTTCCTTCCAGATAGAGATTGCCAAGCAGGGTTTGGGAGGGGATGTCGCCCGCACCGGCCAATTTCGTCGCCAAGGCAAATGCCGTCAAATAGAAGCCGCGCTGATAGGCCGAGTATGCCGATGTATTTTTGAGGACAAACCGGGGGACGTCAAAAGGATTGGTCGGATCGGTGATCGAGGCAGACGCTGCATTTGAAAATGGTTTGTCAGCATCATCACCTTGTTCTTCCTCCGGAACTGGCTCTGTCAACTCTTGGGGAAGCTCCAGAATATTGTCTGTTGGTGAAGCTGGGGCTGCTGGTTGTGAAACTGCGTCTTCTGCAAAGGCAGACAGGGGCGTAAAGCTCATGGTCAGGGCGATGGCGAGCAAAGCCAATCGGCCATATTTCAGAGCAGGATGCGGTTTTGGTTGGCTTGCGCTTGGCGCAGAGGTCTTTTTTGCAAGCATGACAATAATCTGACAGCGTTCCCTAGGGGCTTGTGATGTGCCCAATCAGGTTGGTTTGGCAGTGAAATTCGGCCATTCTGTGATTGCGCTCATCTTTGTCTGATGAGAGCGATGATCAGGACTGCTCCTTGGCCCCTTCTGTTAGCAGAGCGCAGGCTTTGCTCACGGCAATTTGTGGTCCGGCCTCATGCTCCCAGATGGCTTCCCGAAGGGCTATGAACTCGATGCCCAAGGCGGAAACCTTTTCGCATTCGCCAAGGTCTTTGCCGCCGATAATAACTGCAGGAACTTCAAACAGGGTCGACCACCAGTCGGCCATTTCCAGCGACTTTTCGTGAATGCTATCCTGTGTTGGCGCGTCCAGTCGACCAAACATGATATAGTCTATGCCGCTTTCTCCGATTTCCATGGCGGTGTGGCGCTTGTTGCCGCCTTCTGCTCCAAGCATGAAACGGCTGGAAAAATCTTCTGCGGCATTCTGTATGTCTGTGAGATCTCCATCGATGTGAAGACCGTCGCATTTGGTGCGGCCTGCGACGCGTGTGTCTCCGCGCAGAACCACGGCGATATCATGTTTCTGAGCCATCGGAGCGATGGTCTGGGCGATCTTCTGCAATTCATTGTCGTTCTGGGTTTCACAATCGATCAGCAATGCTGCGATTTCTCCTCCATCCATTGCAGCTTGCAATTGGGCCGGGAAAGTTTCCAGATCAATATGCCTCGGGGTAACGAGATAAATCTGTGTGGGCTCCATGATGTGACCTGCTTATGGTTGGAGAGATGATATTCGCTTCATATCTCGCAAAAGCGGCTCCGTTGCAAGGGCGAGAACCGTCTGAGAAATGAAAAATGCGCCAATCGATGGATCGGCGCACCTTTTGTCATAGAAATTGGGGTTGTCCCTCAATTAGGCTTTGAGAACTTCTACGCCAGGGAGGGCCTTGCCTTCCATCCATTCAAGGAATGCACCGCCAGCGGTGGAGATGTAGGAGAAGTCGTCATAAACACCAGCGTGGTTGAGGGCGGCAACGGTGTCACCACCACCAGCAACAGATGTCAGTTTGCCTGCTTTGGTCTGTTCAGCAGCAGCCTTGGCTGCGGCAACAGTTGCCGTATCGAATGGTTCGATTTCGAATGCGCCGAGCGGGCCATTCCAGACAACTGTGTTGGCTTTTTTGATCCAGGCAACAACAGCTTCTACAGACTTCGGTCCAATGTCGAGCATCATGCCATCAGATGGTACGCTGTCCACGTCGCAAACTTCGTGAGGAGCATTGGCTGCGAATTCTTTTGCGACCAGTGCGTCGGTTGGCAGAACGATATCGCAACCGGCTTTTTCAGCGGCAGCCATGATGCGTTTTGCTGTCTCAGCAAGATCATGTTCGCAAAGGGATTTGCCAACGTCTTTGCCCTGAGCTGCGATAAAGGTGTTTGCCATGCCGCCGCCGATGACCAAGCCATCAACTTTGGTGACAAGGTTTTCGAGCAGGTCGATCTTGGTGGAAACCTTTGCGCCGCCGACAACAGCCAGAACCGGACGGTTTGGTGTGCCCAGAGCGGAATCAAGAGCTTCCAGTTCCTGCTGCATGGTGCGGCCGGCAACTGCTGGCATATGGTGGCACAGGCCTTCGGTGGAAACGTGTGCGCGGTGGGATACGGAGAAGGCATCTGCTACGAGCAGGTCGCCGTTGGCGCCCAACTGAGCTGCGAATTCCGGATCGTTCTTTTCTTCGCCCTTGTAGAAGCGGGTGTTTTCCAGAACCAGAACGTCGCCATTTGCCATATTGTCGATGGCAGCCTTGGCAACAGGGCCGATGCAGTCTTCAGCAAAACCAACCGGCATTTTGAGCGCTTTGGAAAGGGCTGGAACAACCTGCTTGAGGCTCATTTCCGGTTTCTTTTCGCCCTTTGGACGACCGAAGTGAGCCAGGATGATGACCTTGCCACCTTTTTCGGAGATTTCGGAGAGGGTTGGCACGATGCGATCAATACGGGTGGTGTCGGTGACTTCGCCGTCTTTCATCGGGACGTTCAGGTCAACGCGAACCAATACGCGCTTGCCGTTTACATCCACATCATCAAGGGTTTTGAAATTTGCCATTGGATGATCCTACAATCTGGCCGAACTTCAGTCGGCTGTGTGTCTCACAAAAGCCTGCCTCATTTTCAATTTGGCATGGGCTGAATGTCTTGTCCTGCTTTGGGCTATGTTTTTGGGAGCTGCAAAAACGCAGTTGCCCCATGGGCCATAAAGCAGAAAAGGCGCTGTTGCTGGACTAAAAACCGTTAGTCCGGTTTTGTCTCTCAAACAGCGCCTTTGAAAATATCGAGCTCTGCCAGATTGCTCCAGCAGAGCAGGCTGTCATCTTATTTGATGAGTTTAGCCATAGCGACTGCAGTGTCGCCCATGCGGTTGGAGAAGCCCCATTCGTTGTCGTACCAGCTCAGGATACGAACCATGCGGCCGTCCATGACTTTGGTCTGATCCATGTGGAAGATGGAAGAGTGGCTGTCATGGTTGAAGTCGGAAGAAACGTTAGGCAGTTCGGTGTAACCGAGAATGCCAGCCAGTTTGCCGTCTGCAGCAGCTTTAACAGCAGCGTTGACTTCTTCAACAGTGGTGTCTTTTTTAGCCATGAAGACAAGGTCGACAACAGATACGTTCGGGGTAGGAACGCGGATTGCAACACCGTCAAGTTTGCCAGCAAGTTCTGGAAGAACCAGACCAACAGCTTTAGCAGCACCGGTAGAAGTCGGGATCATGGACAGAGCAGCAGCGCGTGCGCGATACAGGTCTTTGTGCATGGTATCGAGGGTAGGCTGGTCACCAGTGTAAGAGTGAATGGTGGTCATGAAGCCTTTTTCGATGCCGATTGCTTCGTTCAGAGCATAAGCAACTGGAGACAGGCAGTTGGTGGTGCAAGAAGCGTTGGAAACTACGAGGTCTTCTGCAGTCAGAGAGTCGTGGTTCACACCGTAAACGATGGTTTTGTCAGCGCCTGCTGCAGGAGCAGAAACGAGAACGCGTTTTGCACCAGCGGTCAGGTGCATGGAAGCTTTTTCCTTGGCGGTGAAGATACCGGTGCATTCCATTGCAACGTCGATACCCAGCTCGCCCCAAGGCAGTTCTTCAGGGTTGCGGATGGCGGTTACCTTGATTGGGCCGCGACCTACGTCAATGGTGTCGCCGTCAACGGTAACGGTGCCAGGGAATTTGCCATGTACAGAGTCGAAACGTACCAGATGAGCGTTGGTTTCAACTGGGCCCAAGTCGTTAATTGCAACAACTTCGATGTCAGTACGGCCGGATTCGATAATTGCACGCAGCACGTTACGGCCAATACGACCGAAACCATTGATCGCCACTTTTACAGTCATGACTTTCTCCTGATTTAGCCGGCACTACAAATGATCGGGCCGGTCTTGCACTTAGATCAACTTTATGGGCGCGTCATATAAGAGGGTTTAGGTCCGCGCGTTGATTGATCTCATATTAGGTGGACAATATACTTTTGTCGTATGACAATTCAACATCTCTGCCAAGCTAATTGGCAGAAAAAAACATAATTTTTCTGCCAATTTCAGATGTTGTGTTCGTATTTACGCTTATTTTAGGCGTTCGACAACCTTTGCGACGACATTGTCGGAAGTGATGCCGAATTTTTCATATAGCTCTTTGTATGGGCCAGAAGCGCCGAAGCTGTTCATGCCGATAAAGATGCCATCTGAGCCAATGAAGCGGTCCCAACCCATGCGAAGGGCAGCTTCAATGCCGACGTTGACCTTGGCGCTGCCAAGGATGTCTTTCTTGTATTCCTCGGATTGTGCTTCGAAAAGCTCAAAACATGGAACAGAAATTACGCGAGCAAGGATTTCCTGCTCTGCCAGTGCCGCCTTTGCAGCCATGGCGATTTCCACTTCAGAGCCTGAAGCGAAGATCGAAACGTCTGCATCACCATCACAGTCAGAGAGTACATATGCACCGCGTGCGCAGAGGTTTTCTTCTGAATATTCGGTGCGATATGGGGTCAGGCCCTGACGGGTCAATGCCATAGAGCTTGGGTTGCTCGTGGATTTGATGGCGACTTCCCAGCATTCAGCGGTTTCCATCGCGTCAGCAGGACGGAAGACCTGCATGTTCGGGATGGCCCTCAGGGATGCGAGGGTTTCAACTGGCTGGTGGGTTGGACCATCTTCGCCAAGACCGATAGAATCGTGGGTCAGCACATAGATGACACGCTGTTCCATCAATGCGGAAAGGCGCATGGCTCCACGCATATAATCAGCAAACACCAAGAAGGTGCCGCTGTATGGAATAACGCCACCATGCAGCGCCATGCCGTTCATGGCAGATGCCATGCCGTGCTCGCGAATGCCCCAGTTGATGTAGCGACCGGAGAAATCGTCAGGCGTGACTGATTCGGTAGATGGTGTCTTGGTGTTGTTCGAACCGGTGAGGTCGGCGGAGCCACCAATGGTTTCCGGCACAGCAGCCGTGATGACGTTGAGCGCCATTTCGGAAGCTTTGCGGGTTGCCACATTCTTTGGTTCTTCGGCCAGAGACTTTTTGTATTCTACCATTGCTTCTTCGAAGCCGGATGGCAGATCGCCGCGCATGCGACGTTCAAACTCTGCACGAAGCTCCGGATCAGCAGCTTCAAGACGTTTCTGCCATTCCTTGTGAGCCTGAGCGGCATTGAGACCGGCAATGCGCCATGCATCACGGATATCTGCCGGAAGTTCAAATGGCGCGCATTCCCAGCCGAGAGCTTCACGGGTTGCTGCAATTTCATTCGCACCAAGAGGAGCGCCATGGACCTTGTTGGTGCCAGCCTTGTTTGGCGAACCATACCCGATGATCGTTTTGCACGCGATCATGGTTGGCTTGTCGCTCTTCTGGGCTTCTTCGATTGCGGCAGCAATTGCAGCCTGATCGTGACCGTCAACGCTCATGGTGTTCCAGTTGCAAGCCTTGAAGCGTGCATGCTGGTCTGTGGAATCCGACACGCTGACATTACCGTCGATGGTGATGTTGTTGTCATCCCACAGAAGAATGAGTTTGTTGAGTTTGAGATGACCTGCCAGCGCAATGGCTTCCTGGGAGATGCCTTCCATAAGGCAGCCGTCACCAGCCATGACATAGGTGCGGTGGTTTACAAGATCATCACCGAATTTTGCAGCTAGGAGCTTTTCCGTGATCGCCATGCCGACAGCATTGGCGATGCCCTGACCCAGAGGGCCGGTGGTTGTTTCGATGCCAGCAGCATGCCCATATTCCGGATGTCCAGCCGTTTTTGCGCCCAATTGGCGGAAGTTAGCCAGATCTTCGATGGTCATGTCTTCATAGCCCAGCAGATGAAGCAGGGAATAAAGTAGCATCGAGCCGTGGCCACCAGACATTACGAAACGGTCCCGGTCAGCCCATTTTGGGCAGGTAGGATCAATTCTCATGAATTTCGTGAAAAGAACGGTAGCAACATCGGCTGCACCCATAGGGAGGCCTGGGTGTCCGGAATTTGCTTTCTCAACGGCATCCATTGAAAGAAAGCGGATCGCATGTGCCATGCGGGTCTGTTTATCCATGTTGTTCATGAACTCTGCTTCTGGATGTTGTCCTATGCCTTAGACTTGGAATTATCATTGAAATATCCATTGTCGTATAACATGCGAACGCAATCTGGTTAAACAGTAACTGCCTTGCCACTTAGCAAGCCCGGCAGACAGAGGCGTAATTTAAACGCCCTGACATTTATCATCCAGTGTATAAGAGTCAATGCGCTCGAAAGGGGCATTCCCGTAAAACAGCAGAATTAGCATGATTTACGGGCTATCTTTCATTCGTCTGTGGACTTGGACTGTTGATGAATAGGTGCCATTGACGAAGTTCGATTCAGTCTCCTAAATTTGTATCGAAAGTGGAATCTTGCGGGTTTCACCATTTTGATTCTATAAATTTACAAAGCGTTGCGTGTTTGTACTGATAAGCCTGACGGGCTCCTTATTCGGATTTTATTTGGGTAATGATTAGGGGCTGTCTATGTTGGCAAAATAGCCTATTCGGGGTATCAAGGTTCGATCGAGTGTCGCTCATGTCGACAATTAAGTGGCATTAGGCTTGATGAGAAGCCGGAAGTATGAAATTGGCTGCTGAGCCAATAGTGGTGGAAGCGCTGATGGATGAGTTTTTTGGGGGGTACATGAGTGATAAGACGCGTGTGGATGCTGCTTGGACAAGGCTTGATGCGGCAATTGATGCTCTTGAGCAGTCCATCAACAAGCGGCAGACAAAAGATCTTTCTGTAAAGGCTTTGCAGGATGATCTGAAGCGCATGGCAGAGGAAAGATCTGAACTGACCGGTTCGCTTGAGAAAGAAAAATCTCGGGCGCAGAAGTTGGCGGGAGCCAATGAAGAAGTGTCTCGCCGGTTGGGGGCTGCGATGGAGTCAGTTCGGGCTGTGCTGGAGCGGCATGGTGGGTGACACATGAGGTGGGCCACTTAGGTTGGCTGGAGTAAAAGATGGTTCAAGTCAATGTCAGCATTAACGGGCGCGCTTATCGCATGGCCTGTGAAGATGGTCAGGAAGAACATTTGCTGGCATTGTCGCGACGATTCGACGAATTGATCGTGCAATTGAAAGAAAATTTCGGCGAAATTGGTGATCAACGCCTTACGGTGATGGCCGGAATAATGGCGATGGATCTGCTCGCTGAAGCCGATGGCAAGGTCAAGGGCCTGAGTGACGAGATCTCTACCTTGCGGGAAGCCCGCTCTGCGGTTCTGGAAAAATCCGAAGGGGATCAGGAGGAGCTTGCTCTCAGAATCGACAAGGCCGCCGAGCAATTGGAAAGGTTGTCGAAAGCTCTTCTCGAAAGTTGATGAGACAACAAACGCACTGGAAATTTTAAGGCGAATACTTTATATATGGAAAGCTTGCTGCACTTCGCGTTAGATGCAACTTTTCCTCGGGGCCTTAAAGATCCGAACGGGAGCTGGCGCTGATCTGGACCGTGGTCCGTTTCAACTGGCACCCACCTGCAATACAGGTGTCCCAGGATCATGAAAAGCGTCGACGGTCGTTGCGGCTTTCAGTTTGGGAGCGGCAATCCTTTTTTGGATTCGCCGCTCTTTTACAATGAGCTGGTAGTCGACCGATGGATGACCTTGTTACAAGAGACCTGAAGCGAGATGCGCGTCGCAATATGCGTGCTCTGAGAAATTCCCTTTCGTCAGAGGAACATGCTGACGCAAGTCGTAGAATTTGTGAAAATCTCATCAGGTATCTGGACTTGAAGGAACTGCCCAATATTCACTGTATCGGGCTGTTTTCTCCGGTTAAGTCCGAGGTTAATGTTTCCCTGCTCGAAGAGCCGTTGCGAAACCGAGGGCTCGATCTTGCTCTGCCCGTGACTGTCGGGGCGACTGGTATGGTGTTTCGCCGCTGGGAAAAGGGAGCTCCTTTGTCTGATGCCGGATTTGGAACTGTGGGGCCGGTGCGCGGGGCTCATGAGGTCTTTCCGGATTGCCTCTTGATGCCGCTCCTGGCATTTGACACCCAATGCAATCGGCTCGGTTATGGGGCTGGTCATTTCGATCGCTATATCTCGGAGCGCATCATACAGAATTCCCGTCCTCATCTTGTTGGCCTAGCTTTCGCCTTGCAGCAACTGGACAAGATACCTGTTGGAGAGTATGACCTTCCGCTAGATGTAATTTTGACAGAAAAAGAAATCGTTATGCCAGCTTGAAGGATAACGGTGCAGTTTAGATTGAGCGGAATTTATGCGACTGCTGTTTATTGGAGATATTGTTGGACGGGCCGGGCGGGCCATTGTTGAAGACAAGTTACCTGGGTTGATCGAGCAATATGAGCTCGATTTCGTCGTTATTAACGGCGAGAATTCTGCAGGTGGTTTCGGTATTACAGAGACAATATTGCAAAATCTTGTCGATGCTGGCGCCGATGTTGTGACGACCGGCAATCATGTCTGGGATCAGCGCGATGCGATGGTCTATTGTGACCGGCAACCGGCTTTTCTGCGTCCAATCAATTTTCCGGCAGGCGTCCCCGGCAAGGGGGCCAATCTTTATCATGCTCGTAATGGCGCGTCCGTTCTGGTCATGAATGCCATGGGGCGGGTCTATATGGATGCGCTGGACTGTCCGTTTCATGCGGTGGAGAAGGAGCTTGCTGCTTGCCCTCTGGGCGAGTTTGCAGATGTGATCATTCTGGATTTCCATGCTGAGGCGACATCTGAAAAACAGGCTATGGGATATTTCCTTGATGGCCGGGTCAGCATGGTTGTTGGAACCCATACCCATACGCCTACGTCTGATCATCGCATTTTGCCTGCCGGTACAGCCTATCTGACCGACGCAGGAATGTGCGGTGATTATGATTCCGTGCTTGGCATGGACAAGGAGGAACCCATTCATCGCTTTTTGCGCAAGGTTTCCTCTTCGCGTTACACCCCCGCTCTGGGGGAAGCGACCCTGTGCGGATTTGCGGTTGATACCGATGACCGGACAGGGTTGGCTCTGGCTGCCGAACCTGTGCGGATCGGAGGGCATTTATCCCGTCATATTCCGTCTTTCTGGGAAAAATAACGGGAATTGAACCAACTAAACAGTCTCGTGCGCCAAGGTCTCTTGATCTTTGCCGCTATATTGTGGCATGACCGGCAGCAAATATTGCGTGGGACGCGCGACGACCAAAGACTATACGGATTGTAGGACATGGCAGGCCATTCAAAATTCAAGAATATCATGTATCGCAAAGGTGCACAGGACGCCAAGCGGTCCAAGTTGTTCTCAAAACTTTCCAAAGAAATCACTGTTGCCGCGAAGATGGGCGGAGGCGATCCTGACGCGAACGCTCGCTTGCGTCTGGCTATCCAGAACGCGCGTGGCCAGTCAATGCCGAAAGACAACATTGATCGTGCTATCAAGAAGGCTGAGGCTGGTGATGAAGGCAACTTTGATGAAGTTCGGTACGAAGGTTATGGTCCAGCTGGTACAGCCGTTGTTGTCGAAGCGCTGACTGATAACCGCAACCGTACTGCGTCCAACGTGCGTGCCGCTTTCACCAAAAGCGGTGGGTCTCTTGGGGAGACCGGCTCTGTTGCCTTCATGTTTGATCGCGTGGGCGAGTTGGTTTATCCGGCAGAAGTTGGCGACGCTGATACCGTTCTGGAAGCGGCTATTGAGGCTGGTGCCGATGACGTCATCAGCGATGACGATGGCCACACCATTTACACCACTTTTGAAGACATGATCGAAGTGGGCAAGGCTCTTGAAGAAGCCTTCGGCAAAGAGCCAGAATCCCAGAAAGCCATCTGGAAGCCACAGAATGAAATTGATGTGGATCTGGAAAAGGCCGAGAAGATCATGAAGCTTATCAACGCTCTTGAAGACGATGACGACGTGCAAAACGTTTATTCCAACTTCACCATGAGCGATGAAGTGGCCGAAGCTCTGGAAGGCTGAGTTCTCGTCTTTCGTTTAGAATTTCAAGACCCCGCATGTCTTCATGCGGGGTTTTTCTATTCAGCAGCAGGTTATAGTTGCAAGCTACTGGTTTAGCGCTTGCGCCTTTTGGGCTTCTTACGTCTTTTAGGCTTCTTTTGTCTGACTTCTTTGTTCGACGGCTTCCGCTCTTTCTGCTGTTCTCGTTCCTGGCGTCGTTTGGCACGAGCGGCTGGCGAATACCTTTCCTCTTTTGGCGATGGAGGTGCTGGCTTAAAGGTGAATTCGTCGATCGCGAAGGCCAACAGAAAAATGGCGATGATGGTGGCAAGGGTGATATTCTGCTTGAGAACTGGGGACAGGCTATCCGTACCGACGGAGATTGATCCCAGGGTTCTGCGCTTGCCATAACTGTCTCTGAAGCCTTCAAGCTGTTGAGGCGTTGCAATGGAAGCATAGCCCGCAAAGGTTTCGTCCGGGAATGTGCTGGCTGATTGTTTGGTCCAATAGGTGTGGCCTTGCGCTGTGACGCATTTGAAACTTCGAGTGAACAACACTGTGGAATTCTTGAGGGTGCTTTTACCGCTATTATAAATGTCTCTTTCCGGGCAACGTCTGGCCTGTTCGAAGGAATAGGCGGGCGCAAAAGGATCAAGGGTCATAAACCCAACGCTAAAAACGAGCAAGGTGAGCATTGAGACTATGAAAATGATCGTGCGGGGTGCGCGATCTGAGCGGCCGTCGTTGCCGTCACCCATCGGAATGCCCACGGAAGGCACGAAAGCCATCAAAAGAACAAGGCCCCATATCCAGCTCCAATAAATGCTGATGAGTAGTGCCAAGCAGGTGCAGATAAGAAAAACGGCTAGCGTCTTGGCTAAAGTAATCAGTTTGGCTTTCATGGAAAATCCTGAGTTTTGGCCGTGCTATTTCTTGCTTTTTCGTTTGCCCTGTCGTTTGCTGTTTGGCTTGTTTTGTGCGGTGTGTCCTGCTTTGGGAGCAGGTTCGGCTTTTTGGTTTGCCCGATTATCAGATACTTGTTTGGCTTTCCGCCTCCAATAGGCTTCCTCCAACACGAAGGCGCCGGCGAAAAGAAACAAGACCAGCATGATGAACATGTTTTGAGCCGTCACGGCCATGCTGTCATTGGTGAATTGGCCAACAAACATGTCCTCATCGGGAAAATCGGCTCGGCTGCCCAGTTTTTCGATGACGAAATCACGCAAGGTATCCGGCGCGGCAATAAAGTAGCCGTGATACTCGTTGGCGCTTGTGGCGTCATATCCCGTTTCAGCCCAGTACATGTTACCGTTCTGGCTGTAAGCCTCATAATATAGTTGGCTCTTTCTCGTTCGGTATTGATAGTAGAAGCTCAGCTGTATGGTGACGTCCTGGCTGGCCTGCCTCTCACCCGCGAAAGGTTCGGCTCGAGAGAGCGGGTCATATTTCATGAAGCCAATTGTGTAGACACAGAAAAAGACCATGGCGAGCATAAAGATAGCAGTGCGCCAATAGCGCCCGCTTTCGGCGCCAGACATGGGGATACCAACAAAGACGGCCAAGACCAGAAACAGGAAGCCGCCCCAACCGATACTGATTTCATTGGTCATCCAAATGCATAAGAGCACAGAAATCAGCATGACAGCGATGGTTTTGGTTATGGATTTGATCAAACTCGGCATGAAAATAATCCTGCTTGAAACATTGGTTTCTGAAAATATATTTATTGCAAATTGGAAATATTGGACCAGTCAACTCTTTTTGCCCAAACATGGCAAGTATCAAAAGAGAACAGTTCGCAAGAGTTTGCCGAAATCCTGTTTGAACGCTCAGTTTGTTCTGGTATTGTTCATACTTCTTGGGTATGCATTAAGCATGAGAGAGCACCCTATCAGAATCGTTGGCTTTGACCCCGGACTGCGGAAAACCGGCTGGGGCGCAATAGATGTGATTAGCAATCGGCTGATTTTTGTCGGTTCAGGTCTGATCACGTCTGATAGCAAGGGCGACTTGTCGTCTCGATTGTTGCAACTGCATAATGGCGTCATGGGGGTTCTGCAAAAGTACGAGCCTCAGGAAGTCGCAGTTGAACAGACTTTCGTGAACAAGGATGCGACGGCTACCTTGAAGCTGGGGCATGCACGCGCGATTGCGCTCTTGGCGCCTGCGCAGCAAGGTTTGCCTGTTTCCGAATATGCGCCAAACGCAGTCAAGAAAACCGTTGTAGGCGTTGGGCATGCGGATAAGAATCAGGTGCAGGTGATGGTCAAGATGTTGCTGCCCAAAGCGACTTTCGATAGTGAGGATGCTGCCGATGCTCTTGCCATCGCCATTTGCCACGCGCATCAGCGCAAGCAAAAAGCCTATAAGATTGCTTAGTTCGAAGATGAGGATGGTCGCCGATGATTGGCAAGCTCAAGGGATTGATTGATGAATATGCCGATGGTTATGTCATCGTTGATGTCGGTGGCGTTGGCTATGAGGTTCATTGTTCCAACCAAACCCTGCAATCCCTGCCAAGTGTCGGGGGAGCGGCAACCGTGCTCATAGAAACCCACGTGCGGGAAGACCAGATCAAGCTGTTCGGCTTTGCGACGTCTCTGGAGCGGGATTGGTTCCGGTTGCTGACCACGGTTCAGGGCGTGGGGCAGAAGGTAGCGCTGGCCATTCTTTCCACGCTGAAGATTTCCGAGCTGACGTCTGCCATTGCGCTGCAAGACAAGGCCATGGTAGCGCGGACGCCGGGGGTTGGTCCCAAGGTGGCACAGCGCATTGTTTCCGAATTGAAGGACAAGACCCCAAGCCTTGCGGCAACCGATGGGGCCGTGGCCAATCTTCAGGCTGAGATCGATGCTGTCGGTGCGCCCAAAGCCATGGCTGAGGCTGTTTCAGCCCTTACCAATCTGGGCTACTCGCAGGTTCAGGCCAGCGCAGCAGTGGCTACAATTATCAAAAGAGACGGGGAGGGGCTGGGAACCGCTGCTCTCATCCGGCAGGCACTCAAGGAGCTTAGCCAATGATCGAAGAGGAAAAGCGCCTCGTTTCTGCTGGCGTGCGCGAGGAAGAAACCGACCGGGCCTTGCGGCCTCAGATGCTGGATGATTTCGTCGGTCAGGCTCAGGCGCGTGCCAATCTGGCAATCTTTATCGAAGCGGCGCGGGCGCGCAAGGAAGCGCTGGATCATGTGTTGTTTGTAGGCCCTCCCGGACTGGGCAAGACCACCCTTGCACAGATCGTCTCGCGCGAATTGGGGGTGAATTTCAAGTCTACCTCCGGTCCGGTGATCGCCAAGGCTGGCGATCTGGCGGCGCTGCTGACCAATCTTGAGGAAAACGACGTTCTCTTCATTGACGAGATCCATCGTCTCAATCCGGCTGTCGAGGAAATTCTCTACCCCGCGATGGAAGATTTTCAGCTGGATCTGATCATCGGAGAAGGGCCAGCAGCGCGTTCGGTCAAGATTGATCTGGCGAAATTTACCCTTGTTGCGGCAACGACACGGCTGGGGCTTTTGACCACACCGCTGAGAGACCGCTTCGGGATTCCCGTGCGTCTCAATTTTTATACTGTGGATGAACTGGAGTATATTGTCACACGTGGCGCGCGTCTTATGGGGGTGTCGATCACCAAAGATGGTGCGATTGAGATTGCGCGGCGCTCTCGCGGAACACCACGTATTGCTGGCAGACTTCTGCGGCGCGTGCGTGATGTTGCCATTGTTCAGGCCGGGGGCGAGATTAGCCGCGAAGTGGCAGACCGGGCGTTGCAGATGCTCGAAGTTGACAATGAGGGCCTTGACGCCCTAGACAGACGTTATCTGACCTTGATCGCAACCTCCTTTGGTGGCGGGCCGGTTGGAGTAGAGACCATAGCCGCTGCGCTCTCGGAACCTCGGGACGCAATTGAAGAGATAATAGAGCCTTATCTGATCCAACAAGGTTTCATCCAGCGCACCCCGCGCGGACGCCTGTTGGCACCCAAGGCTTTTGCCCATCTTGGGTTGGCTGTGCCTCAGAAAGACACTCCTCCACAAATGGGCCTGTTTGCTGAAGGACTTGATGATGCCTGAGCATCGCAATGAAGGCGACTGGCCAGATCTTGCCGGTCGATTGACAGACTTTGGACACCAACAGATGATCCGGGTCTATTACGAAGACACTGATTTTTCCGGAATTGTCTACCACGCTTCCTATTTGCGTTTTATCGAACGGGGGCGTTCCGATTATATACGGCTGCTTGGTGTGCAGCATAGCGCGCTTGATAGTGGAGAAGAAGGCGAACGCCTCGCTCTGGCTGTTCGCCATATGGACATCAACTATATTCGTTCGGCCCATATAGACGATATTTTGAATGTTGAAACCCGGGTTGGCGAAGTTAGGGGAGCGCGGCTTATTCTGGATCAGAAGATCTTGCGCGGAGACGAGCTTCTCTTTACCGCACGGGTTACGGTCGTAGCTGTCAATAGAGAGGGGAAACCGCGTCGGTTGCCCGAACAAATGCGCAATGTTTTGGCCGTCAAAAATTAGAATTTTCCAAATTTTGACATTTCCTCGCCCATCTGTTCACCTTACTTAAACTTTCATTAACCATAATCATGCCTTGTCGATGAGAGCATTCTTTGTGCTCTTATGCAGTTATTGACCCTAGTTTTGACAAAATCTGCTGACAAATGCTGTCACTGGACGTCTTTCAGGGTGGTGACTGATTGTGCGTTATGGATTTTGCCACAGACAGAGATTGGTTCAGCCGATGTGCTGTGCCTGTCTGTGGCGGTAAGTTTTTGTGCATGTCGCCGGATGCAGGAGGGTCGTCTCTTGCGTCGGAATATGCTTTAGAAAGGACCCGGTTTCATGCCCAACGAGGTTGTGCAAACAGCTCTGGCCAGCGCTTCCACCGATGTGTCGCTCATTACCCTGTTTTTGCAGGCACATATAGTTGTGAAAGTGGTTATGCTTGGTTTGATGGCTGCGTCGGTCTGGTCTTGGGCGATCATCATCGACAAGAGCCTGCTCTATACGCGCACCAAGCGCCAGATGGACCGCTTCGAGAAGGTCTTCTGGTCTGGGCAATCACTGGAAGAGCTCTATCAAACCCTTTCAGGTCGCTCCAATTACGCCATGGCTGCCTTGTTCGTTGCTGCAATGCGCGAATGGAAACGCAGCTTTGAGGGGAATGCCAGATCTGTTGCCGGTTTGCCTGCGCGTCTGGAAAAGGTGCTTGATGTGACCTTGTCGCGGGAAGTCGACCGGCTGGAGCGCCGCTTGTTGTTCCTTGCCACTGTCGGTTCTGCTGCTCCATTCGTTGGTCTGTTCGGCACCGTATGGGGCATCATGAGTTCGTTTCAGGGGATCGCTGCTTCAAAAAATACCTCGTTGGCTGTTGTCGCTCCAGGTATCGCAGAAGCTCTGTTCGCAACGGCCATCGGGCTGGTTGCGGCGATTCCTGCTGTTATTGCCTATAACAAGCTGGCTTCCATTGCGTCTCAACATGCGATGCGTCTTGAGGGTTTTGCCGATGAATTTACAGCAATTCTTTCTCGTCTGATGGACGAAAGGGGTTAAGCATGGCTATGGGCTCAATGGGATCTCCGGGCGGTTCGCGCAGACGGGGGGCGCGCAGAGCTATGCGCCACAGGCCGATTGCCGAGATTAACGTGACGCCGATGGTTGACGTCATGCTGGTTCTTTTGATCATTTTTATGGTCTCGGCGCCCATGATGACCGTGGGTGTTCCTCTTGATCTGCCTGAAAGCACGGCAAAGCCGCTTTCCAGTCAAACCCAGCCGTTGACACTTTCGATCCGCAAGGACGGCAGCATTTATTTGCAGGACCAACAGGTCGAGTTCGACAATTTGGTTCAGACCCTTCTTGGGGTCGCGAAGAATGGCTATGAAGAGCGCATCTTCGTGCGTGGTGATAAGGATGTCGACTACGGCTCCATCATGAAAGTGATGGGAGCGATGAATCGTGCCGGTTTCAAAAAGATCGGGCTGGTTAGCACCGAGGAGCTTCAATAACCTTGAAGGATGTCGGTCTCATTGTTTCAAGCGTTGGTCATGCTGCTCTGTTGGGGTGGGTGCTATTCAGCTTGCCGTCACCGGGCGCGCATGACGTAAGCGATCTGGAGATCTTGCCGATTGAGCTGGTCTCCGTTGCTGATGTGACTGATGTGGTCAAGGGCGAGGCGACAGCCAAAGTCAAGAAGGCACCTCAAAAGGCAACAAAGAAGGCTGAGAAACCGCAAGAGAAAAAGCCGGAGCCCGCTCCGAAAGTTGAGCCCAAGCCCAAGGAAGCTGCTCCGAAAAAGCAGGCAGAACCTCAAGCGCCCAAAGTGGAGCCAAAGCCGGAGCCTGCTCCAAAGCCGGAACCTGTTCAAAAGCCAGAACCGGCTCCGAAACAAGAGCCTGTTCAAAAACCTGAACCTGAGCCCGCTCCAGCGCCAAAACCGGACCCGGCCCCAGTGACCGAGCCTGCGCCAGAGGCAACTCCTGAGCCGGAGAAACCAAAGGAAGCTGCGCCAAAGCCGATTGCGGCTCTGCCACAAATCAAACCAAAGATTCGCCCTCAGCCAACTAAACCGGTTGAGCAGAAGAGAGATTTTGATGTGGACGCCCTCAAGGCCCTTGCCAACCAGGCTGACACGGCAACGCCTGTGGAAAGTGGAACTCAGGATCAGGATGCGTCGTTTGGTTCTCGTAACGGCAAGGATGCCGCGGCCATGACGCAGAGCGAGCTTGATGCCTTGCGGGCGCAGGTTGCTCAATGCTGGTCGCCGCCAATTGGCGCCGCAGATGCATCGCAGTTGGTGGTAAAAATTGAATTTGGTCTTGATCGCGATGGCAATATCTCCTCGGGGCCAGAACCTTTTGAATATCCGGCAAGTCAGTTCGGCGTGGCTGCCGTTGAAAGTGCAATGCGAGCAGTGCGGCGATGTGCGCCATATACGTTGCCTGCAGATAAATATGACGCTTGGCGCCGTGTCAGGATCACGTTTGATCCGAAAGATATGTTCTAGGACCAAGTGTTGGGGAGCGAGGCTCTCCGAACGTTGATTTTACGGATGTTTATTCATCAAGCCAGCCGTTCGCGGTCTGGACAGGACAGGACGAATATAGAGATGAAACAGCTTCGAAATGCAGTGCCCTTCGGGCTCCTCAAAGCCTTTTTCAAAGCGAAAGCCTCTTTGCTATCGCTTTTGGCCTTTGCCATTCTGTCCAGCATACTCATGGTTCGACCCAGCTTCGCGCTGATCGAAATTGACATCACGCGCGGCAATATTCAGCCGATGCCCATCGCCATTACCGATTTTGACGGTGTTGAGCAAGGCGTCGAAATTTCCAAAGTGGTTGAGGCAGATTTGCGACGCTCCGGTTTGTTCTCGCCGCTGGACAGGACGACATATCTCCAGAAAAACCTTTCCTCTTCAACCGTTCCGTCTTTCCCCAACTGGACTGTCATCAATGCTCAGGCACTGGTGACCGGTACGGTTACACAAGAATCTGATGGACGATTGAAAGCCGAGTTCCGCTTGTGGGATGTCTTTGCCGGAAAGCAGATGACGGGGCAGCAGTTTTTTACGACACCCCAGAATTGGCGGCGCATTGCGCATATCATTTCCGATGCCATTTATGAGCGCCTCACCGGTGAAAAGGGCTATTTCGACACCCGGATCGTGTTTGTCGACGAGACCGGCCCGAAAGACGGACGCGTCAAGCGTCTGGCAATCATGGATCAGGATGGGGCCAACGTACGCTACCTGACCGATGGTCATGATCTTGTTCTGACGCCGCGTTTCTCTCCGACCAAGCAGGAAATTACCTATATGGCTCTGGAGAATGGTGAGCCGCGTGCCTACTTGCTGAATATCGAGACCGGGCGTCGCTCTGTTGTTGGGCAGTTTCCGGGAATGAGCTTTTCTTCGCGCTTTTCCCCCGATGGCCAGAGCATCGTGCTCAGCCTGCAGCAGGGCGGTGATGCCAATATCTACCGGATGGATTTGCGCAATGGTAAAATCATGCGCTTGACCAATTCGGCATCGATTGACACCAGTCCAAGCTTCTCTCCTGATGGGCGTTTCATTACGTTTGAAAGTGACCGCGGCGGCAAGCAGCAGATCTACGTGATGGGTTCGGATGGTTCCAACGTCCAGCGCATCAGTTTTGGCGAAGGCAGCTATTCAACACCGGTTTGGTCTCCAAGAGGTGACTTGATCGCCTTTACCAAGCGGTACAAGGGGGAATTCCAGATTGGTGTGATGCAGGCGGATGGTTCCAGAGAGCGTATTCTGGTGAGCGGCTTCCATAACGAGGGCCCGACCTGGGCGCCCAATGGTCGCGTGCTTATGTTCTTCTCTGAAAGTGCTGGCGCGAACGGCGGGCCAAAACTCTATTCAATTGATCTTACCGGCCAGAACAAATTCCAGATTCCTACGCCTGATTTTGCCTCTGACCCGGCCTGGTCGCCCTTGATTGACTAGGTAGTGCAAGATTGAACGATTAAAATTCTTTTGCGAGGCGGTCTTGAGATCGCCTCGTTTTTTATGCCGTTGAGGCATTGTGCAATCGGTCGCGGTGGATAGCAGTGGACACATCAGGCCCCATTGCGGCAAAAGCGGCAGTAAATGACGTTCGCCTCAGTGTAGCCATCTTTTGATTCAATCAGAGAGAAATGTTGGCCAAGATGAGGATTAGTTAATCTTTTGGTAACCATGTTTGCGAACGAGCGGTTAACCTAAATTTTCTATTATCCTGCCCAGCAAATACGATCACAGACAATTTCTCGAAGGACAATCAGATGTCAAATCGTGCAAAAACTTCCATTCGTGTTGTATTCGGCGTCGCTCTGCTGGCTGCACTGGCGGCCTGTTCTTCGACACCAGATAAACTGGGCGGTGCTGGCTTGGGGTCGGCTACTCCGGGGTCCGCTCAGGATTTTGTAGTCAATGTGGGCGATCGCGTCTTCTTTGAAACCGATAGTTCAGACCTGAACTACTCCGCTCAGGCAACCTTGGACAAGCAGTCCGTTTGGTTGCAGCAATATCCGAATTATCGCATCGCTATTGAAGGCCATGCTGATGAACGAGGAACGCGTGAATACAACATTGCTCTCGGAGCCCGGCGCGCCAACTCGGTCAAGAATTATCTGGTTTCCAAGGGTATCCAGTCAAATCGCATGACGACCAAATCTTATGGCAAGGAACGTCCTGTTGCTGTTTGCAACGACATTTCCTGCTGGTCTCAGAACCGTCGTGCTGTAACGACGCTGGCAAACTAGAGCTGCCTATGAGGGCCAGCTCTTGCTGGTTCAATCAGGGTGGCCTGGAAAATTCGAATGTAATGAAAGGGTCGGTTTTATCGCCGGCCCTTTTGTTTCGTTGCATGACGCCTTAGATTTACCTATATTCGCAGGCAATATGCAAGTTTCCCTATCTGGGGTTAGGGATTGTACAGTGGGCTCTTTGCGAAAATTATCTTGCTTGGGTTCGTGCATGTGTTTCGCTGGGGTAAACGCTGCTCGTTGGCTGTTGCTTTTTTGTTGGATGGGCGAAAGGGTGACAATCAACAATCTACCGTATCAAATTGTTTTATGAGGATTTTCATGAATAGGTTTTTGGTTGCCAGTGTGGCGCTGGTTTTGGGCGGGAGCAGTGCCGTTTTCGCTTCCAGTAACACATCTTTGAGCGGGTTGTCTCAAAGGGTGCAAGCACTTGAAACTCAGGCTTCCAACGGCGGAGTGCCGATGCCTCCCATGCCCATAGCCTCTCAGGAAAACCGTATTCAGGTCGCTCAGTCTGCCGCAAGTCTTGCTGTGCGGGTTGATCGTCTTGAAGAGCAGATGCGCCAATATAACGGGCAGATTGAAGAACTCAATTTCCGGGTTCGCCAACTGCAAGAGCAGTTGCAGCGTTTTCAGGAAGATTCCGAATTCCGTTTCCAGGATCTTGAAGGGGGTAAGAAGCCTCGTCGTTCTTCAAGTAACGGACCTGCGCCGACCAGTAAGCCAACGGCGCAATTTGATCAGTTGGGAACGCCTCCTCAGTCCTTGGGTAGTTTGTCGCAAAATCAGGTGCCCCAGAACGGTGGTGGCGATGCCAATTTGATTGGGCAGCCGCCAGCCGGAAACGGCGCAGCGCCGATCGACCTGTCATCCATGCTTGCTGGCGGCAGTGCGCCGGACGGAAATGCCGCAACATTCGGAACTGGCGGAGCGAGCGCCCTGAGTGGCGACCCAACGTCTGATTATGATGTCGCCTACGGATATATGTTGCAAAGTGACTATGTCGCTGCGGAGCAGGCTTTTCAGGAGTTTGTCGGTGCCTATGGGCAGGACCGTCGTGTGTCTGACGGTTATTATTGGCTCGGAGAAGCCAAGTTCCAGCAGGGTAAATATCGCGATGCGATTCAGGTCTTTCTGGATGCCTATTCCAAATATCCAAATGCACAAAAAGCGCCGGACATGTTGCTGAGAACCGGCATGTCGCTGCGTCAGATCAATGAACGGGATGCTGCTTGTGCGACCTATGAGGAATTGTTGCAGAAATTTCCAAATGCCTCATCTGCCATTCGTCAACGAGTTCTGGCCGAGATTAAAAGTGCCAAATGCTGAAGATCGCCCTTGCAAGGGGCTGCCGCTGAGTGATGAAGACTTGGATGCGGCGTTTTTTGCTCTTCTTCCCCATGCTCTGGGTCTTGAAAATCCAGCACACAGGGGGGCTGAGCCCCTAGAAAAGACAATCGGCGGTCTTGAACCGGATCAATCGGTTCAAACCGCTTTTGCCTCCCGACGATTGCTGCTTGCCGTATCTGGCGGAGCTGATTCCCTTTCCCTAATGGTGCTTTGCCATGAATGGGTAAAGCGGCATCGAATTCCCATCGAGTTATGTGTTGCGAGTGTTGACCATCAATTGCGGCCTGAAGCTGCGGATGAATGCATCTATGTCGCCAAGATCTCTCATGACTTGGGTTTGCCGCACCAAACACTCGTTTGGGAGGGGGAAAAATCTCATTCCAATCGGCAAGGTGCGGCTCGAGACGCTCGGTATCGACTGCTTATCGACCATGCACTGTCTATTGGTTGTCAGCATATAGCTATTGCCCACCATCTGGACGATCAGGCCGAAACCTTTTTGATGCGTTTGATCCGGGGCAGTGGCGTGACGGGGCTGAGTGCCATGCGTCCGGTTCAGCCAATTGAGACCATCACTTTGCTGCGGCCTCTGTTGTCTTTTTCCAAAGACCGGTTGAAGGCAAGCCTGAAGGCGCGTGCATTGGACTGGTGCGAAGATCCCAGCAACAGGAGCCCGCACTATTTGCGGACACGTGTGCGTGAATTGATGCCTGCCTTCGCGCAAGAGGGGTGTGATTCTGCCAGGCTGGCAGCAACAGCGCGTCGATTGCAGCGTGCAGAGGAAGCTCTGGAAGGGATTGTTGATGATTTCTTTGAGCAGCATGTTTCTGCTGGTCCGGGCCACTCGCTGTTTGCCATGACTGACGATCTGCTCAAGCAACCTGCAGAAATTCGTCTGCGGCTCTTGCGCATGATGCTGAGTTATGTGGCCGGACCAAGCTATCCGCCTCGCGAAGAAAAACTGTTGTTTCTGGATGAGGCGCTCTGTTCTTCTGCGGCAAGTGGTAAGTGGAGCAAAAGAACGGTCGGTGGTTGTTGTTTTGGATTGGCTGATGGCGGCCTTTGGGTCTATCGGGAGCCGGGCAGAGACCGCCACGAGGTCGTGCTCGAAGCGCCCGTCGTTGAAGACTGGCTTGGCCTTTATGCTGTTCGGATCTCTGCGGGTGTGGGGGGAGATGACGCCCCAACTTCGCTCCAGAAACCTGTTTTACGGTCTTTGGGCGAAGATGGCCGATGTCTCCTTTCAGCAGAGGGGCATGCTTTCCCATCTGGTCGGTGGGCTTGTCAATCGATACCCAAAAAGGTGCTGGAGGAATTGCCCTCTGTTTGGTGGGGCGGGCGTCCGCAATTTATTGCTGATTGGCCAAAAGTTGAAGTTAGTGACAAATTTCTCGTTGAATTTGAGGAAAAACACTCGAAATTCAGTCCAAATGAAACCTTCGAGTAAATCTTATTACTATAAATATGCAGAAAAGGGTGGAGCTTGCCTTGGCAAGTTATCTTTGAGACCCTAAATTCATCGAGAATGAACATAGGCACCAAAGAGAAACTTCTCGGTTTTTCTGGCCGCCACGAGATTTCTGGACTGCTGATAGAGTGGCGTTATAGCAAAAGGCTCACGGCAAACCAGTTGAAAGAGAGAAACAGGGTCGTTGTTCAGGAACGCAATGATCCTGCATCTGAGGAACCAAGGGATAACATATGAACGCGAATTTCCGCAGTCTGGCTTTGTGGGTCATCATTGGCCTTTTGCTGGTGGCATTGTTCCAGCTGTTTCAAAGCCCGGCACAACAAGCCAATTCTCAGGAGATTCCATTTTCTCAATTTGTGACTGATGTAGAGCAGGGTCGTGTAAAGGCTGTCACGATTGTTGGTCAACAGGTGTCGGGACAAATGTCGGATAGCAGCAGTTTCCAGACCTATTTGCCGCAGAATGACACGACACTCATTCCTCTACTTCAGAAAAATGGAGTTTCCATTACTGCCAAACCTCAGACCGAGAGCTTCTCGTTGCTCAGCGCGTTGATTTCCTGGTTCCCGATGATCCTCATTCTCGCGGTCTGGATTTTCTTCATGCGACAGATGCAGGGTGGCGGCAAGGCGATGGGCTTTGGTAAATCCAAGGCGAAATTGCTCACAGAAGCCCAAGGCCGTGTCGTGTTTGAGGATGTGGCCGGGGTAGATGAAGCCAAGGAAGATCTTCAGGAAATCGTTGAATTCTTGCGCGATCCGCAGAAATTCCAGCGTCTTGGTGGTCGTATTCCTCGTGGCGTGCTGCTGGTTGGCCCTCCGGGTACGGGTAAAACGTTGCTTGGCAAGGCGATCGCAGGCGAAGCCAACGTTCCGTTCTTCTCGATTTCCGGTTCAGACTTCGTGGAAATGTTCGTCGGTGTGGGTGCATCCCGCGTGCGCGACATGTTCGAACAAGCCAAGAAGAATGCGCCTTGCATCATCTTTATCGACGAAATCGACGCTGTGGGTCGCCATCGTGGTGCCGGTCTTGGCGGCGGTAACGATGAACGCGAACAGACGCTCAACCAGTTGTTGGTCGAGATGGATGGCTTTGAAGCCAATGAGGGCGTTATCCTTGTTGCTGCTACCAACCGTCCGGACGTGCTTGATCCGGCCCTGATGCGTCCGGGCCGTTTTGACCGTCAGATCGTTGTTCCGAATCCTGATATCACTGGCCGCGAAAAGATCCTGAAAGTTCACATGCGCAATGTGCCTTTGGCTCCGGATGTGGACTTGAAGACCCTCGCACGCGGTACGCCGGGCTTCTCTGGTGCTGACCTGATGAACCTTGTGAACGAGGCTGCCCTGTTGGCCGCACGTCGTGATCGTCGTCTGGTTTCCATGGCTGAATTTGAAGATGCCAAAGACAAGGTCATGATGGGTGCTGAGCGCCGTACTTTGGTGATGAGCGAGGAAGAGAAGAAACTGACCGCTTATCACGAAGCTGGCCATGCTCTTGTTGCCCTTCATATGCCTGCATCCGATCCGATCCACAAGGCAACGATCATTCCGCGTGGTCGTGCGCTGGGTATGGTGATGCGCTTGCCTGAGAAGGATCAGGTTTCACTCACACGCGCCAAATGCTATGCTGACCTTGCGGTTGCCATGGGTGGTCGTGTGGCTGAAGAACTGATCTTCGGCTATGAAAAGGTGACTTCCGGTGCTTCGGGTGACATCCAGATGGCGACACGGCTTTCCAAAGCCATGGCGACGCAGTTCGGCATGTCCGATCTTCTGGGCCCATTGCTTTATGCCGAGAATGAGGAAGAAGTCTTCCTTGGTCATTCCGTTGCCAAACAGCAGAATGTCTCTGACGATACCCAGAAGCTGGTGGATGCCGAAATCAAGCGTTTCGTTGAAGAAGGCTACAAGAAGGCTCAGGAAATTCTGACCGAGCACAAGGATCAGCTGGAAGCTATTGCACAGGGCTTGCTGGAATATGAAACCCTGTCCGGGCAAGAAATCCGCGATCTTCTGGATGGAACCCCACCGATTCGGGAAACGGATGACGAACCATCTCAGCCCAAGGGATCGGCTGTGCCATCTGCCGGTACGATCAAAAAGGGCCCTGAGCCGGAAGGTGGCAATACCGAGCCTCAGCCTGAATCCTGATGCGGTAAATGCCGATTGCATATGACACTTGTGAAAAGCGCCTCCGGGCGCTTTTTGCTTTTGTCTATTCTGTCCCTTTTGGTGTTCCTCAAGGGAAGGAGAGAAAGGCTGTAACAACAGGAAATAAAGATTGAAGAATGTTGCCTGATTTCTTTTCAAATTTGCCGTATATAACGAACCCAACTGGGCAAGGTATTTACGGGACTTTAGCGACTCCCTCATAATGTCTCGCCCCATTGGCACCATTTTTTAAGGCTGGCGCTGGCTGTTCCTTATGGAGTTGACGAGCTGCCGGTTGATTAATTGCCGCTTGAAAGGTTTGAATAGACTGATGGCTAAATATTTCGGAACAGATGGTATTCGAGGCTGCGCCAATCGTTTTCCCATGACACCAGAGATCGCCATGAAAGTTGGAATGGCAACGGGCAAGATTTTTCGTCGGGGAGATTTTCGGCATAGAGTGGTCATAGGCAAAGACACGCGCCTTTCAGGCTATATGCTGGAGCCAGCTCTTACGGCAGGCCTTACCGCCATGGGCATGGATGTTTTCCTGCTTGGTCCGGTGCCAACGCCGGGTGTTGCCATGCTGACCAGATCGCTGCGCTGTGATTTGGGCGTGATGATTTCTGCCTCTCACAATCCTTTTGAAGACAATGGCATCAAGCTTTTTGGCCCTGATGGCTATAAGCTTTCTGATGAAATCGAGGCCGAAATTGAAGAACTGATCGAGACGGATATGCTTAGCAGTCTGGTTGAGCCGCGTCGTCTTGGCCGTACCAAGCGTATCGACAGTGTCTATGACCGTTATATCGAGTTTGCCAAGCGTACGATGCCAAAAGATCTTTCGCTGGAGGGGCTGCGAATTGTAATCGATTGCGCCAACGGGGCAGCTTACCGGGTTGCTCCTGATGCCCTCTGGGAACTGGGGGCCGAAGTGGTCAAGATTGGTGTTGAGCCGAATGGCTTCAATATCAATGACAATTGTGGTTCCACCTCTGTTGGCGCGCTGGTGAACAAGGTCCGGGAAGTGCGAGCCGATATTGGTATTGCCCTTGATGGGGATGCAGATCGGGTGATCATCGTTGATGAAACCGGCGCTGTTGTGGATGGTGATCAGCTGATGGCCGTGGTCGCCGAGAGCTGGTTCAGGGAAGGCCTTCTGACTGCACCGGGTATCGTGGCAACGGTCATGTCCAATCTTGGACTGGAGCGCTATCTAAACAGTCTCAAGCTGTCTCTCGTGCGCACCAAGGTTGGAGACCGGTATGTCGTCGAGCATATGCGGAAACATCATTACAATGTCGGTGGAGAGCAATCCGGACATATTGTGCTGAGTGACTATTCCACGACTGGCGACGGTCTCATTGCTGCGCTCCAGATTCTGGCTGTGGTGGTGAAAATGGGCAAACCAGTGAGTGAAGTTTGCAATCGGTTTGAACCGGTTCCCCAGTTGCTCAAGAATGTGCGTTTCCTTGAAGGGGCCCCGCTTGAGAATGATGCCGTTATCAAGGCGATTGAGGCAGGGGAAGGCAAACTTGGCAAAAACGGACGACTGGTTATCCGTAAATCTGGAACAGAGCCGCTTATTCGCGTCATGGCGGAAGGGGATAATCTGGATCTGGTTGAGCAGGTTGTTGATGATATTTGCGGTGAAGTGCGCAAGGTGTGCGGCTAAGTTGCATCTCGGAACAGTTTCAAGCCGCGCGATGGGTGTCCCTCGTGCGGCTTTTTTCAGGCCGGTTTTCGTCCCGCGCGGCTACTGATGGCGACCCCTGCCAGAATAATGGCGAATCCGAACCAGACCATCCAGGTCAGGCTTTCTCCCAGAAAAATGATGCCACCAACTGCCGTAACTATCGGAATAAGATAGTTGCTCGTAGCGAGAAATGTGGCCGTGGTTTGTGTGAGCAACACAAAGACCAGAAGGGTTGCAAGGGCTGTTGGCACGATTCCAAGATAAACAAGCACCAGCCAATGGCCCATGCCTGCGTTGAGCAGGCTGTCGACCGGCTCAAGAAAGAAGCCCGCTATCAGTAACAGACATGAAGATGTGGCAACAACGGCAGTTGCCTTGTCCAGATTGTCGGCTGGCGGGATCATGCGCGAGCAGACCGTATTCATCGCATAGCACAGACTACAGAAGAAAATTGCCAACTCTCCAAGCAGCTCGAGTTGGTGCTCCGACGACACGGAGCCTGAATCGGGTTTGATGATGAGTACCAGCCCGGCAAAGCCTATCAAGAAGCCAAGAGTCTTGTTGCGTGTCATCTTTTCGTCAGGCAGCAGAAAATGCGCCAGTCCCAATACCGAGAGAGGGACTGTGCCGATCAGAATGCCAGCAATGGCAGAGCTGGTATATTGCGACCCCCAGGCTAGAAAAACAAACGGCACGGCAGAACTGATCAGTGCCAGCCAAATGACCCAAGGGATATGATGCTTCTTGAGTGACCAAGGTTTCTTGACAAAGAACACACGGTACAGGATCAACCCCACTGCACCAGAGCTTACACGTCCAGCTGTCAGCCATATGGGCGTGATATCGGCCGCGATAACGCGCGTGAGGATAATAGCCGATGCCCAACAGAGGATCAGAACGATCAAAATAAGCCAATGGTGAAGGGCGTGTTTTTGCATGATATCCAAGGGGGGCAATAAGAGAAGGAGTGCTGGTATGGCTATAACTGGAAACAGTGTGCGATTGCAAGGAAGCTCGATCAGATAACAGTGGTAATCGGAGCAAAGGTCCGCGCCCTGCTCGCGACGGGGAGCTTTGGACATATGCATGATAACGAATTGTTAATAGTATAATTTGCAAATTGCATGAATTTATCTATGTAATATTTCTGTCTCTGCAAATTTTAGGTGTAATTATATTTAATAATCGTAGTTAATCGAGTATTAAGGAAATTCTGGGATCTTTTCTCTTGAATAAAAGTCGCAAATTCAAGTTCAAATCTTTATGTCGAGAGGAAAAGAGATGGGCAGCCTCAAAAGAAATTTGTTTTTGAGTGTGTTCGGGGCCGCTATGTCAGTTTCTGTTGCTTATGCAGCGGATTTGCCTGCGCCGCCGATCATCGAATATGAGCCGGAAGTCCCAATTGAAATCGGGTCTGGATGGTATTTGCGTGGAGACCTTGGAGCCGCTATTTATCAAGGCGGTAGTGCTACGGCGGTTGGGCCTGGTTATAAGGTCGACTTCTATGACGAGAAAATTGATAACGGCTGGCTGGCTGGCGTTGGCGTTGGTTACTATTTCAATGAGAAATTCCGTGGTGACCTGACCGTCGATTATCATGGTAAGGCCAAATATAAAGGTCTTGCTCCTTGTCTTCCTGCCGGATCAGGGTGCCCGTCCACAGAACGTCTGGACTTCAGTGCCTGGACATTGATGCTGAACGGTTACTATGACATTGGAACCTGGCATTCGATTACTCCATATGTTGGTGCCGGTGCAGGCTTGGCCTATTTGAGGACAACCGATTACGACACGACCAGGGGATCTACTTTTGCCAACAAGGCAAAGTTCAATTTCGCTTGGAACGTGATGGCCGGTGCAGCTTTCAATATCACGGACAATCTCAAGTTTGATGCCAATTATCGTCTGATGTCATTCGGACAGGCAAAAACCGGAGGGCCTAGCGGTACCAGTTCTGCAACTCATGTTGGCTTCGACGACCTCTATGCTCACGAATTCCGTGTTGGCTTGCGTTACGATCTGAACTAGTTGGCCTTGTCGGTCCGGTTCTGAAGCTGCTGCTGAGGGCGAACAGATAAGTTGCCCTTTGATGAGCCGTCTGGAATCAGACCAGCCACTCCTCTCGAAGAAGGCGATCATCTTGGTGGTGATCGCCTTCTTCGCGATCTGTTCTTTGGTTTTTCCTGTTTGCTGCTATGATCTGATGCTATGGCAGAATGGTGCGTCGGCACTTCGTCGTGGGCCGTGTTGCGACAAAATTGCAATCATTGGTGCAATGCGGTGCTCAAAGACAAAAATCCGTTTGACGCACGCGCTCAAGAAGAGTAACCCGATCTGTGGGACACCTCTCCCCAACGAGAGGCAACTATCTGTGAGGGTAGCTTACATGAGCGACATAACTATGCCGGCCGTGCGGCCGAACAATTCCCATTTCTCTTCTGGTCCATGCTCCAAGCGTCCGGGTTGGTCTTTTGACAGCCTGTCAGATGCGCCTTTGGGCCGTTCTCATCGCGCAAAACTTGGCAAATCCAAGCTGCAGGAAGTGATTGACCTGACACGCGAAGTGCTCGGCGTTCCTGCCGATTATCGCATTGGTGTCGTGCCTGCGTCTGATACCGGGGCTGTCGAAATGGCTCTGTGGTCGCTGCTTGGTGCGCGAGGCACTGATATTCTCGTCTGGGAAAGCTTTGGTGCTGGCTGGGCAACGGATGTTGTCAAGCAGCTCAAGCTGGATGACGTTCGGGTAATGAAAGCTGATTATGGTCAGCTCCCCGATCTCGGCGCGGTTGATTTTTCCCGCGACGTTGTTTTCACTTGGAATGGCACCACCTCTGGTGTGCGGGTTCCCAATGGCGACTGGATTGCCGCCGACCGTGAAGGTCTGACCATCTGCGATGCAACCTCTGCTGCTTTTGCTCAGGATCTTGCTTGGGACAAGCTCGACGTTGTCACCTATAGCTGGCAGAAGGTGCTGGGCGGTGAAGCTGCTCATGGCATGCTTATTCTTTCTCCGCGCGCCGTTGAACGCCTTGAAAGCTATGTGCCAGCATGGCCAATGCCGAAGATTTTCCGCATGACCAAGGGCGGCAAGCTGATTGAAGGTATCTTCAGAGGGGAAACCATCAATACGCCTTCCATGCTCTGCGTTGAAGACTATCTGGATGCTCTCAACTGGGCCAAGGAAATCGGTAGTCTAGACGGCTTGATGAAGCGCGCCAATGCGAACCTCGCTGTTCTGGAAGCTTGGGCCGACAAAACGCCTTGGGTTAGCTTTTTGGCCAAGGACAAGGCCATCCGGTCCAATACTTCGGTTTGCTTTACGATCGTTGATGAAGAGGTCGCCGCGCTTCCTGATGATGTTCAGGCCAAGTTTGCCAAGTCTCTCGTCGCACGCCTTGATAAAGAAGGTGTTGCCTATGATATCGGCGCCTACCGTGATGCTCCGACCGGTCTTCGTATCTGGGCCGGTGCCACGATTGAAGCTTCTGACCTTGAAGCACTGACCAAGTGGCTTGACTGGGCATTTGCTCAAGAGAAGGCCGCGCTTTAGCGCCTTCATGCCAATGTGGCGGCTCTGCGTGGCAGGGCCGTTATCAATACCTCAAGACCCATTTTGTTTTAAGCGTCTTGCTGCGCCGGGAAGAGTTGGCGCGCGTCGCAAACCAGTGAGGATATTCTCATGGCCAAAGTTCTTATTTCTGACAAGCTGTCGCCAACCGCCGTTCAGGTCTTCAAAGACAAGGGCGTTGAAGTCGATTATTTGCCTGATCTGGGCAAAGACAAAGAGAAACTCATCGAGATTATCGGTCAATATGATGGTTTGGCGATCCGGTCTGCGACCAAGGCAACCGAAAAGGTAATCGCTGCTGCGGATAATCTCAAGGTGATCGGGCGTGCCGGTATCGGCGTGGATAACGTGGATATCGAAAAAGCAACCCAGCGCGGTATCATTGTGATGAATACGCCGTTTGGCAATTCGATCACAACCGCGGAACATGCAATTGCGATGATGTTTGCCGTTGCTCGCCAGATTCCTGCCGCTGACGCTTCCACGCAGGCTGGTAAATGGGAAAAATCCAAATTCATGGGTGTCGAGATCACATCCAAGACACTTGGTATCATCGGTTGTGGCAATATCGGCGGTATCGTGGCAACTCGTGCGGTTGGCCTGAAAATGAAGGTCATTGCCTTTGATCCATTCCTGTCACCAGAACGTGCTGTTGAGCTTGGCGTGGAAAAGGTTGAGCTTGCCGATCTGTTCAAACGCGCTGATTTCATCTCTCTGCACACACCGCTTACCGAGAAGACACGCAACATCGTTTCTGCTGATGCCATAGCTTCCATGAAGGACGGCGTGCGCATCATCAACTGTGCTCGTGGTGGGTTGGTCGACGAAGAGGCGCTGGCTGCGGCCATCAAGTCTGGCAAAGTCGCGGGCGCTGCCTTTGACGTGTTCACTTCAGAGCCAGCAAAAGAAAATGTGCTTTTCGGTCTGCCGAACGTTGTTTGCACCCCGCATCTTGGCGCTTCCACGTCTGAGGCGCAGGAGAATGTGGCCATTCAGGTGGCCGAGCAGATGGCTGACTATCTGGTCAATGGTGCCGTTTCCAATGCACTCAATATGCCGTCTATCACCGCTGAGGAAGCGCCGCGTCTGACACCGTTCGTCAAGTTGGCCGATCAACTTGGTTCGTTCGCCGGTCAGTTGACCGAGAGCGGTCTCAAGGGCATTCGCATCGAATATGAAGGCGATGTTGCAGACATGAATACCCGTGCGCTGACGTCTGTTGTTCTGGCCGGTGTGCTCAAGCCACTGCTGCAAACCGTCAATATGGTGTCTGCTCCGGCCGTCGCCAAAGAGCGCGGCATTACCATTGAAGAAACCCGCCGCGAGCAGCAGGGTAACTACGAGAACTATATTCGCCTGACATTGGTAACCGAGCGTCAGGAACGTTCTGTTGCCGGAACGGTGTTTGGTGATTCCAAGCCTCGTATCATCCAGATCAAGGGCATCAATATGGAAGCCGAGCTGGGCGAGAATATGCTTTACATCACCAACAAGGACAAGCCGGGCTTTATTGGTCGTCTGGGCACCTTGCTGGGGACGTCCGAGCTCAATATCGCAACCTTCAATCTTGGTCGTAAGCAGGCTGGTGACGATGCCATCGCCCTTATCGAAATTGATGGCCATGTCAGCGACAAGGTGATTGCTCAGATCGAAGCGCTGGAAGGCGTGGTTCAGGCCAAGGCGCTGAAGTTTACTGTCTAGCACACAGACATGAATTTGGCGCTTGGGCGCAGACAAAATAATGGGTGCCTCACGATCCGCCGGTTGTGAGGCACCTTTTTGTTTGTGCATGTGAGTCTGTTCAGTGCTGTAATCTTGCGCGCGAAAGGGCGAGTTCTTGACAAAATCGGCGCTTGGACCGTGTTTCTCTGTGTAAATGCAGTATTTAGGCAACAATTATGCACGATCTGCGGTGTTCAAGCCCATGAAAAGTCGGTTTCGCACTCGCCTCTCAAAAAAGAATTGTCTATAGTCCTGCTCGCTTGGTGGGGTCGCTGTGCGCATTTGGTAAAACAGCGGACACCAAGGAGTGTGCCTTGTCTATCAGGGTACGGATCCATGGGATTGGTTGGTTGGCGCGCGTCGGCTGGAATTTCCGTCATTATCTATTATGCTTTTTGAAAAGTAATCGGGCCGATCCCTTTCAAATTTAACGTGATTAAAGGAGCTCGCATCGATGGCAAATGTTGTGGTCGTCGGGTCGCAATGGGGCGACGAGGGAAAAGGCAAGATCGTAGACTGGTTGTCGGAGCGAGCCGATATCGTGGTGCGCTTTCAAGGCGGGCATAACGCTGGCCATACGCTGGTAATCGATGGCGTTAGCTACAAGCTCAGTCTGCTGCCTTCTGGCGTTGTTCGCCCTGGTACGATGGGGGTTATTGGCAACGGTGTTGTTGTGGACCCTCATGCGCTGGTCGCCGAAATCGGGCGCCTCGCAGCTCAAGGCGTCAAGGTTTCTCGTGATAACCTGCGTATTGCCGAGAATGCCTCTCTTATTCTGTCGCTGCATCGTGAACTGGACGCTATGCGCGAGGAAGCTGCTTCCGCCGGAACCAAAATCGGCACCACCAAACGCGGCATTGGCCCTGCTTATGAAGACAAGGTTGGCCGCCGTGCGATTCGCGTGATGGATCTTGCTGATCCTGATACGCTGCCTGCAAAAATCGATCGCATGCTTGCTCACCATAATCCTTTGCGTCGTGGTCTCGGAGTTGCCGAGATCGACCCCAAGGACATCTATGAAGAACTGATGAGCGTAGCCGATCAGGTTCTTACTTTCATGGACCAGAGCTGGCGTCTTCTTGATCAGGCTCGCAAGGCTGGTAAACGTATCCTGTTCGAAGGTGCGCAAGGGGCTTTGCTCGATGTCGATCATGGCACTTATCCGTTCGTGACGTCTTCTCACACGTCCGCAGGACAGGCTGCTGCCGGTTCGGGCCTTGGTCCATCCGCCCTTAATTATGTTCTTGGCATCACCAAAGCCTACACGACCCGCGTCGGTGAAGGGCCTTTTCCAACGGAACTGTTTGACGAAGTTGGCGATTTCCTGAGTGAAAAAGGCCATGAATATGGTGTTGTTACGGGGCGTAAACGCCGTTGTGGCTGGTTTGATGCTGTCTTGGTGCGTCAGACTGTTTGCACATCCGGAATAACGGGTATTGCGCTGACCAAACTGGATGTGCTTGACGGACTTGAAGAAATCAAGATATGCGTCGGTTACATGTTGGATGGCAAGCGAATCGATTATCTGCCAGCTTCTCAGGGTGCTCAGGCTCGTGTTGAGCCAATTTATGAAAGCCTTGAAGGGTGGTCAGAATCAACCGCTGGCGCACGTAGTTGGAAAGACCTGCCTGCGCAGGCAGTCAAATATGTTCGTCACGTTGAGGAATTGATTGGGGCTCCTGTTGCGCTTTTGTCTACAAGCCCTGAGAGGGAAGACACGATTCTCGTACAGGATCCTTACGAAGATTAGGATAGGGTTGCCTATTGTCTTGGTTGGTGCGATCTTTTGTGTTCAGATGGTTCCGGCGGACAAGTGAATGGAATAGGAAATGGCGGACTATTACGCAATTTTGAAGCGGGCTGTAGAAGCGATGCCGACCCAGACAAGGGAACAGCGGCAGACGATCTATGATAAAGCGCGCAAAGCGCTTTTGAGCAAGCTTCAAAATATGGATCCGCCATTGCCTCCCGCTGATATTTCCAAACAGCGGATGGCGCTTGAAGAAGCTGTAAGAGCTGTAGAGCGCGACTTGAGCAGTGGCGGGGAGCCCGCCGCCAGCCTCGAGCAAAAGGAGATGGCGCAAGGTGCGTCTGTCACAGCTGAAGGGGTACGGGCTTCTGCACCTGTACTTGCTGGCCAGGAGCGGAGCGAGCCGTCAGATGCCAAGCCGGTGCCTGCTCCCGTTGGCAAAGATGGGCACCTTCCTGTTCAGCCGCCTAAGGAAAAGGCTTCCCAGACGGTGGTGCCAGAAAGCTCTGCCTCGGATAAAGTCGTAAGACGCGCCGGGCAGGATGTGCTCAAGAATGCCGTCAGAGACGCCAATGCATTGGGCAAAGCTGCAAACAAGGCTGTCAAACACGCGCAAGATGCTGCCGATGCCGTTGGTGAAGAACGAGACAGCGGAGAAGTGGCGCGCATAGAGCCAACGCTCGGCGATGCCGTTATCTCCGAATCAAAAACCTATAAGCGCTCCAGCATGGAAGATGCTGTTGCTGATCGGCCCGGCTATGCTTCCGAAGAAGAAACTGAGGAAAGCTCTAAATCGCGTTTTGGTATTGTCGCTCTGGTTTTGGTTATTGTCGCGGTGTTGGCAGGAAGCGGATATCTGCTCTATGCCAACAAGGACGCTTTCTTCTCTTCAGATGGTGCGTCTTCCCAAGAGAACGCTGCAGGCGATACCGGCAGGGTTGTTGGGAAAACTCAAAACGGGAACAGTAGCTCTGCTTCAACTGATATGCCTGCAAAGTCGGTTCGAACGATTACCGTTACTCCGCCAGACAGTGAAGATGGTGCTGCGGCCGAAGAAGATACGACCTCGCAAAATGATGCAAACTCAGCTGATGGTGTTGTGGCCGCCAATGGTGCGAACAACAATACGGTGAGCTCGGGTGATGCGACGCTTCCTGTTGCCCAGCGTGCTATTCTTTATGAAGAACCCGGCGGGGAAGGCGAGCCCGGATCGGCCAGTGCTGGTGAGGTTGTGTGGTCGATTGAAGGGCAAGGCGATGACGCCATTGTCGATATCAAGGCTTCAATCGCCGATAAGGACATGACCTTCGATATCACCATCAAGAAGAATCTGGATGCCGAATTGCCTGCCTCTCATCTCATTGAGATTGCCGCAACGCGCGGTGACGATAATCCCAAGCGAGCAATCGTGAAAATTCCGGGGCTTATTTTGAAGCCTACGGAACAGAGCCGCGGTGAGGGCCTTATTGGTGCTGCTATTCGCATTGCCGATGACTTGCACTGGGTCGCTCTCACATCTGGGGAGCGTGAGGAACGATATAATCTGGAGCTTCTGCATTTGCGTGGCTGGATCGACATTCCAATTCAGTACCAGTCCGGTCGCCGCGCTATTCTTACGCTGGAAAAGGGCGAGGCAGGAGATCAGGTGATCACGGATGCCATCAAAGCATGGTCCGGGCAGTAAACTGCGCAAATTGGGCCTGCTGCTGACATGATCATGTCAGCCTCTTTCGTCTCGATCTGGTTGCTATTGTCATAACAATTAAAAAGACCGCCGAGAGAACCTCGGGCGGTCTTTTTATTTAGTTGGCTTTAGTCTTGGAAATATCAGATCAGGCTGGCTCTTGGGCTTTGGCCGCCGCTTCCTGAACTGCTTGCTGCACTTTTTCAAAGGCGCGGACTTCGATCTGACGAATACGTTCGCGGCTCACAGAAAATTCTTCGGACAGTTCTTCCAGTGTAGCAGGCTTTTCCGCCAATCTGCGGGCTTCGAAAATACGGCGTTCACGCTCGTTCAAAATGCCCATGGCGTTGGCCAAAAGTTCCATACGGTGGTCGAACTCTTCCTTGTCAGCCAGCACGGTTTCCTGACTTTCACTGTCATCGACCAGCCAGTCCTGCCATTGTCCGCTTTCGCCGTCTGATTTGAGCGGAGCATTCAGGGACGCGTCGCCAGAAAGGCGGCGGTTCATGGAAATGACTTCTTCGTTGCTGACGCCAAGTTTTTCGGCGATGTAATCGACCTGATCCGGTTTTAGGTCGCCATCTTCCAAGGCCTGAATCTGACCCTTCACCTTGCGCAGGTTGAAAAACAAGCGCTTCTGGTTGGCGGTGGTGCCCATCTTCACAAGTGACCATGAGCGCAGGATATATTCCTGAATGGAGGCCCTGATCCACCACATGGCATAGGTTGCCAGGCGGAAGCCCTTGTCTGCGTCAAAGCGTTTGACAGCCTGCATGAGGCCGACATTGCCTTCCGAGACCACTTCGCTTACAGGCAGTCCATAGCCGCGATAGCCCATGGCAATCTTGGCCACAAGGCGCAAATGGCTCGTGACAAGTTTGTGAGCTGCTTTGCTGTCGCCATAGTCTGCATAGCGCTTGGCCAGCATATATTCTTCTTGCGGCTCAAGCATGGGAAAGCGACGAATTTCGTTGAGATAGCTGCTCAATCCTCCTTCGGAAGAGAGCGCGGGGATGTTGCCTGTGGAATCTTTTGCCATTCTTATTCTCCTCTTATCTCCCAAAATGGCGAGACGAGTTGCGCAGCCGAAGCCTGCGGACCTATCCAATATAGGGCGAATTGTGACAATTACAGGGTCTCGGTCTCATTAAATTGACATTTTCTTCAATGCATTCATTACATTTTGTAAATCTTCCGGCATTTCACTTCTGAAAACCAGCTCTTCGCCGGTGATCGGGTGCGCAAAACCCAGCAAGCCAGCATGTAGAGCCTGACGATTTCTGCTTTCTATGTCGCTTGCAAGGGATTCTGGCAATTTGTTGAGTTTGGACTTGAAGCCCTGACCATAATCGGGATCGCCGATCAGTGGGTGGCCGATGTGAGCCATGTGCACGCGAATCTGATGGGTGCGGCCGGTTTCCAGCCTGCATTCCACCCGCGAAGCGAGGATTTCGCCCTCTGAGGTATATTCTTCCATAAGCTGATAGTGCGTGATCGCCTGTCGGCCCCCTGTTTTCAATACCTTCTGCTTGAGGCGGTTGTTTTGTGATCGGCCAATTTGTGTGTCGATAGTGCCTTTTTTGCTCTTGAGTTTGCCCCAGACCAGAGCCTGATAGGCTCTGACCAGTGGTCCAGAGCGGCCATGGTCTGCAAACTGCTCGCTAAGCCCCTTGTGAGCCTTGTCAGTCTTGGCAACGACCAACAGGCCGGAGGTTTCCTTGTCGAGCCTGTGAACGATCCCAGGGCGTTTTACGCCACCAATTCCTGAGAGGCTCTCCCCGCAGTGGTGGATTAGAGCATTGACCAGTGTTCCGGTCCAGTTTCCTGCCGCCGGGTGAACCACAAGCCCAGCGGGCTTGTTTATGACGATGAGATGCTCGTCTTCGAACACGACATCCAGCGGAATGTCTTCGCCTTGCGGCGTCGGATCTTCAGGTGGGGGCATCGTGACTGTTATACGATCACCCACATTGACCCGCTGGTTAGGCTCCAGTATCGTCCGCTCTGCTTGATCGGGACGGGCAAGGCAAACATGGCCTTCCTTGATCAGGCTTTGGAAGCGAGAGCGGGAATAGCGCGTATCCTTGGCGGAGATCACCGCATCAAGGCGCTTTCCAGCTTCGTCTTCCTCGATGAGGAAAGACAGAATTTCATTTTCACTATCAGAACAAGAGTCAGACATGGTGCAACAAACTACCGACGAACAAATGCCCGGCGATGAGTCCTTTCAGAGCCCGGAAATGCTGGACGTTCAACGCAAGATCCGCATGATGGTTGTCTCTTCGATCCTCATCATGGGGCTTGGTATCTTTTCCATTCTTGGTGTTATTATCTACAAGAGCGTAGCCAATAATGAAAGTGCCGGAAATGGTCAAGCGGTTACAACATCTATTGGCAACAAGCTCAAGGCCGGAGAAACCATTCGTTCGATGATTGTCGAGAATGGCACGATCTACCTTCTGGTAGATGGTAAGGACATGACGTCATTGATGATGGTGGATAAGAAATCCGGTTCTGTGAGCCGACGGATCGAGTTTATTCCACAGGGGGAATGAATTTTCACAGTTTCGTCAAAATCGTCTCTTGCGCTTTGATCTAAAGCTCCCTATAAAGCGCCTCACCGATTGATGAGCGCCCTTCGTCTAGCGGTTAGGACGCCGCCCTTTCACGGCGGTAACACGGGTTCGAGTCCCGTAGGGCGTACCACTTTCGACAAAAAGCCCTTGCAGCTCAGGTAGTTGCGAGGGCTTTTGTCCAACCAGGGTCCCTAGGTTGGACATCATTTCAGCCTCGCCATAGCATTGTCTGCCATCAGTTTCCTGTTCGCTGCCCTTACATATTTGCGGGCTTCTCCCGGGTTCGAATGGCCCAGGAAAGTCATGATTTCGTACTCGGTGCCGCCTGCTTCCGCCAACTTTGTTGCTCCGGCTTTGCGCAACCCATGAGCCCGACCGGGCACGCCGGCTTCCTTGCATATCTCACCAAACCAATTGCCGAACGATTCAGTTGTGTAGCATACGCCTGCTGTTTTCGTTTGGGAGATGAAGGTCTTCTGATCGCTTGGAATGTTGATTAGAAACGCTTCGAGTGTGGCATGAAGCGGAAGGTCCACTAATTCGCCTGTTTTGCCCCGATTATAGCAGATCCTGTTGTCGTAAATGCTGTGCCAGCCCATCCGGTTGACGTCCTGTCGGGCAGCACCAGTATAAAGAATAAGATGCAAGACGATTGCTGGCAAAGAGCCCTCACCATGATGGGCCAGGAATTGAGAAATTTCTGCGTCGGTCCATGTATGGTAGCCATCTGCATTCATTTTGAAAGGTTTGACGCCTTGGGTGGGATCCGACATCGCATAGCCAAAATCATTGATGGCATAGCGGCATAGCCGCCCGATGAGCTTTTTGAGTTTGTTGGCCGCCGCAGGAGTGTCACGCTTCGCCTCCATCAGTGCCTCAACGTGCTTTTTCTTGAGGCCAGTAATGCTGCGGTGCCCATGATCTTTCCGAAAGCGCTCCATCTCCAGACTGAGATTTCGACGATAAACATCCCCAATATCGCGGAAGGTTTTGGTTCTCATATACTGAGTGATGAGCCAGTCGAAGGTGCCTGGCTTGGCAGTGGCTTTGGGGATCTCTAATGGTTTGTCTAGTTTTGCAGCCTGATAGGAAGCCTCGAACTCCTTCGAACCATATGTTCCTGGGATATAACACGAGGTGCACCCCTTGAGTCTGAAGCGCCATCGGATCTTGCCGTGGCGGTCCGTGACTCTGGTGACGCCGGGATAAGGATTACGTTTCATTTTTCCAGAATGTTGTCCCAGTCGTTTGCGTCTCTCAGTCCCGGTTGATCAGGGTCTTTGATCTGCAGAGTGATCTCGCCGAAGACGGTGATAGAGATTGCCGCAATGGCGACACCTGCAGATTGCGCGCCTCGGATGGCCCGTTTTATGTCTGCCTGCTTAAATGTCGCTGCGGTTTTCATGACGGCTCCTGTCTGCTTTCTCGGCGAATTCCATCGCTTTACCGCCCGGTTGAATGCCAACCGACGGCTCTTTGCGTTTGCGTGAACTGAAAGGGAAGTAGAAAAGCTGAGAGCTGGACCCAAACCAGAATGCGTCTATTTCGCGAGAAAAACGCTCTCAAGGCCGTGATCTGTGCCGAAATGCTCTTTGATCACCTCGGTTTGCTGATATAATCGAGGTACACAGAGATCTTGGCAGTCCTGATGTGCAGTATTTAGGCTGCTGTGATCGCTGGCGACAGGCGCAATATGTGCGGTTTTGCATAGGGCAAAAATTTCACAAACCCAAATGAAATTGACAATAAAGTTATCTAACTGATTTCATGAGGGTTTATTCTCGGTTTCTGCCGTTTTTATCGCTTCTATCAGCTTTCCCGCCGACGCTGTCTCATTGGCCTCGCCATCGCGTCATGGATGGCGAGGTTGTTCGGTGCGTTTTACTTGATTTACATCTCTCTGAACGATTGTGCCCGTCGCTTCTCAGCGTGAATGATGTCCAGAAATCGGTTGGCAAAATACTGAGCTTCTAGCAGATCCGCGCGGACACTGGCGTAGGATGAAGCCAAAGGATCGGCCTCGTCGAGGTTGGGCAGTGCCTCCAATAAATCGTCGACGATCTCGTCAAATTGTGGATCAAGGACACAGCGATTGCTGACAGCATCGATCAGGGCATGTAATGGCCTGATGTCGTCGAAAATCTCGCCGACTGCAATATCGGGCAAAGAGGATAACGCCTGTCTAGCCGCGCAGATTGCATCGGCTCCAATATCGAGGATGCGGCTGGCATCGGTCGAGCGCTTATCTACAAGAAGCGAAATATTGTGGCGATAGGTTTCAGGTATAAGGGGCATATAGTCATCCTTTTCAAAATGAATGGGTTGGTGATTTGTCCGGCCGACACCGTGGCTGGTCGGACAAATCTCAGACCACACTGTGGCTACTGCTGGGGATCGGGTTTTGAGATGGCAATCGGCGCAGGGATAATCATTCCGGACATTTGGCGGCCAGATCTCTTGGCAAGCAGGGCTTGTCGTTTGAGCATATCGGCTCGTCCTTCTGCGCGCTCAACGTTGGTGGCATGGATAAGAGCTCTAAGGCGTTCCAACTGAACGAGCTCGTCACCAACCAACCGACCAAGGACTGGTGTTCCACCCTTGTTGAGTGCAAAGCCTTCATGGTTGACAGAGACAATCACAAGGCCACGCAGATTGTAGACTGTCGGCTGCGTGAGACTTGCAGCACCAATGGCGGCAGAATGTTCGACGCGGATTTGGGGTCCGTGGTTAAAAGTTGTCCCGATGGCATGTCCCCGTGCGAGGGTCAGATAACGGGTGCCGACATAGATTGCCTCGTCAACGATAAGACATGGCAATGGCTCATTTGCGGGCTGTCGATCTTTGTCGTAATGGTATCCGGGCATAGCGAAAGCAACAATGTCGCCACAGCTGACAGTGTCTTGCCAGTTGCTGGCGTGCTTCGTGGATGGAATATTTTCGCTGGTCATCAATATCTCCGACCTTGGTTGAAGGGATTTTGACACCTGCCTTTCCTGGTTTCTCTTTCTGGCGAACCGGATCGGGCGCGGCGTCACCAGACCCGCTGCGCACAATCCGGTCGCTATCTGTCAGAGGTTTTTGATCTCATGCTGATTGGTGGGATCAGCATGAGATCAGGGAGCTTGCAGTTTAAGGGAAAGAGCCTCGAGAAAACCGCGGCCATGAGGTTGTCTCGAGTCCGGCTGAAGGCCGCCAAGGGGATCCAAGGTGGGCATGGCAATCGCTCCCTTGGCCGGAGTTGGTCTGGCAGAGAGGATCGTCTACCAGTCGCCAGACAGGCCCGTCGGAGACGAGTGGGAGATCCAAGAGGATGGGCGCGATAGCCTCCTCTGGTCCGGCTGATGGCCCCGGTCGGGTTTGGGTAGGCGGCGCGCTACCCATGCGGCGATATCATCGTCGCTGGGTGCAGGGGTTTCCCATGCCGCACTCTGCGTAAGAGCCCTCGGAGAGTCGACACGTTTTGATCCGCGAAAGCGGAGAAATCAAAACGTATAGTCGGACCCTACTACTCTTGAACCACCCTTAATTTTCCTCTGAAAATGAGAGGCTTCTGGGGTCGTTTGCTTTTATTTCCGGATCAATAAAGTGCGCCCTATTTGCTTCACAGGTCATCACATCAGACATGTGGAGTAACGCAATTGCAAGGGTATCAATACGGTCGCGTCGAGTCATATAGCCGCAAAGGCGGCCAACAAAAAAAGCGTGCGAATGGAGACAGAGCCTGGACCGTCGATGAAGTTATCGCCGAGGCAGAGCGCAAGCCTGGATCATGTAGTCATGTGGAAGAGCCAGATCCAGCCCCATTGATTATACCGGGCTCTTGTAAAAATTTTGATGAGCTACGCCAAGCTCACAATGATGCCTGCAAAGTCAAACAGCAGGTGCCATATACAATTCCAAAGACTGGAAAAAAGTCCCTACGCACCAAAGCCCTACGAGTCGACAAACACACGCTTTATTCATCTGTAATTTCTCTTCCAATCCTGAGTGCTGATGCATGGGCAATGCCCGACCTGATGGACGAATGCATGGATTTGTTTCATCAGGTCGTCCGCTTCGAAACGGACCGCCTCGAAGAGGCCGGTGGTCAATTTGCGATGGCAGTTGTGCATCGAGACGAAGCGCATATGCATATCCATGTTTATGGCGTTGATCCTGTGCGTGGAGAGATCACCTGGCTTCATCCAGGAAAAGCTGCCGTTGATAATATCCGTCGAGGCGCTGGCTGGAAAAAAGACAATGTGGCCGAACAGGATCGAGCCTATTGTGAGGCTATGCGACAGTGGCAAGATGATATCTATACTTCAGTGTTCAGGGGTGCCGGCCTGATGCGATATGGCCCCAAGCGATTTCGCCTGCCACGAGCTGAATATCTTCAGCAAATGGCTGCTCATGAGCAGCTTGCGGTGACGAGAAGAGATCTGCCGGAAGCTAGAAAAACAATTGACGATGCACATAGCATGCAGGAAAGCATCGAGGCAAAACGGCAGGAGTTGGAAAGGGAGAAGCTGGAATTTGAAGAGTATGTGACTTCCAAGGAATGCAAGCTCCAGATTGCCGAAGAGGACCTGTTTGAACGTCAAAACAAGGTATATTTCGAACAGCGGCAAAAACAGGCGGAGGGTGATCAGATCATTGCCAAGGCAAAAGAAGCAAAACAGGAGGCAGATGCAATCCGGGCCGAGGCGTTACGCCAAAAAGAACTGAATGAGCAGTATATCGAGAGATACGACGATGCTCTTGAAGCAGGCTTGGCTGCTGTCGATGATGGAGTGATTTCCTATCAACCGTCGAGTGGAACAGGCCAGCAAGACAAGCTGAGTTTTGGCCCATCTGCACCCAAGGATGATGAGAAGAGAGCGATTTTAAAAGCCAAATGGCAACCTGCTTTCAAGGCAATCAAGAAATATGCGCGGAGAATCTGGAGCTCAGAAGCCGCTCAGTGTGAACGCCAATTCAAAGCGGATCCTTCACTGGTCGATGTACAGGTGACATATAACCCTGATGCAGCGCCTCAGTCTGACGATATTCTGAAAATGGACGTCAAGGTCAGTCTTGACAAGATCAAGGGCCTGTCAAAGCCAATGCAGCGGATTCTCGGCGGCATCGCGAATGTCATTGCTACGCAGGTTGGCAACGCCGCAATCAAGTTGGTGCGATCAAAACTACGGGATGAATTCGACGCCCTTAAGGACTATCGTGAGCAGCACCGAAAGCAATATGGCACCGTTGATCCAAATGCAGAAGCCAAAATGTCATTTCAGGAACAGGGCCTAGAAAACATGATGGCCAAGGCGCCAGATCCGCGCAATGCAGAGCGACGGGAAAGACAGGACCTAAGGGGCAAAGGTGACAAGATGGATCGGTAGCCCGGTATCACCAATATCGTCGATGTCAGTCTTTCCTGGTATTGCAGAGCAATGTTATGCAGAGGGCAGATAGCTCGGCCAAGATTCCGATATAGAGTGGAACCATGAGATCGGGCGCAAATGGATCATTTCGAAACTGTTGCAGGACTTTCGCGATCCGCTCAACCACTGTTTCGTCTGATGACGGTAAATCCTTGTGGCGACTGTCCGCCTTTCTTGCTGCTTCAATGGCCTCCGCTGCCATTGCCTCTGCTTGATTATATTGCCGTTCATATTCTGCGGCCTTTGGCCCGCATCTATCGCGCCGACATTCCGTCTCCCATTCATCATGGTAAAGAGCTGCAGCCCTCTTTTGCTGGCTATAGGTGATAATATATCCTTCAATGATGGCCGCCTGCTTCTCTCTCATATTCACTTCGTCCGTCGCTTGCTGCAGTGGCACGGATAAGAGCGTTGTCGTCGAAAGAATGGATATCGGGGTCGCGACGGTGATGTATAGAGCCAAGAGGCTGGCCAGGGACCATCGGTGGTTTCGGACGCATTGCAGCGCGCCACCAATCGCTGTTGATCGGCAAAAGTCCAAAATTATCATAAGAACCATAATCGTATAACTTGTTACAGGATCGCTCCCTCCAATCTCGCGGCCCAATCGAGCGTTGATGACCATCAAGGCGACCCAGATCATTGTGCAAATGATCTGCAAATAACTTGTTCGCCATATTGTCTTTGTTGGTGGCCGCGTTTCCGAGGAGGCCAAGGTGCTGGGGGAAACGATTGTTTCAGGCGACGCAGTTGGTATCGGTGAATTCTTTGAGGGCTGCTCCCACAAATTGGACTGCTTGTTGTGGCGTATCAAGTCTTGTTCTTTGGCTTTCTGCATTACGCCCCGCGCCATATTGCAATCGACTGCAGCGTCCAGTCCGGCGCCTTCAAGAGCGTCGCTGAATGCTCGCTTTGTAAAGGCTTCAGGCAGTTGGGCCAATGCGGCTTCGACTTGGTGCAGATAAATCGGTGTGCCAGCGAAGGTGCCAAAGAGATCATCTGGTTCTTGTCCGGTGGTCGGGTAAGATGTGCCATTGTTCATTCTATTCTCCTAATCAAGACATCAGTTGTTTGACCGGAAGGGCGAACGTCCTTCCGAAAAGGAAATAGAAAGAATTCCCGCGATCAAAAAAAAATTATGCAGATTACTGCTGGAAGGTGGCTTTGCAGGTGGTGTTTGGCCTCAGTTCGTGACAGTTGTCCGTGCATCAAAAGGTGATAGTGACGGCAAGAAGCGCACCTGATCAATGACGCGTTGGAACCAAAAGCCGCGACAAGCATCACGTTGGTGCTGATGGTTCGATGCGGGTGTCTGAAGGCATTGATAAAGCCCGACATGACAGCTGGATCAAACGGATCGTTCGTCACAGACAAGGTCTAGGCTTTGACAACTGCTGGTGATACGCAATTCAGGCTGGATGGACAGGAGGGATGGGTTGATTGCCAGTAAATGACCGAAATGCCGCTATCGTGTTCTGCGTCATGCTGTCATGACAACCGTCAGGACTGTCATGACAATCATCAGAACACCCCGCCGACCATCATGCCTTGCGAATGTTTGGACTAGTGGCTCTTATGATGGCCATGCTGATGTAGATGCGCAATTGGTTGGCTGCATGCTTTGTGGTCAGGAAATGTCTGACGACGCTGTTGACGATCAGGCTCTCATCACATTTGTCACAAAGACGGTCTGCCGTCGCATGGCAATCGGGGCATCCGTTGCGCTCCTGTCTTACCTGCCATCATGACAAGTAACCTGTTCGTCATGACGTAACGAAATGTGCCTGACATCCATCAGAAGCATCCTGACAGTATGATGACGAATGTGATGCCACGAACAAAGCAAGGTCTTGGGTGGGCGGAAAGTGGCCATTTCTCGCAGTTACGGGATATCTGTTGCTATCGACAGAAGCGGACATTGGGAGGAGCTTCATACCCATCAGATGGGTTGAGACGAGGTTACCCAAAAGCGGAGCTGCTGTGGCACGAAGAATACATTGTTTTAAGACGCAAATAGTCTTTTTCAAATGCCTAGTCCGTGTTGGCAGAAGGCTTTTCATATCAGTTGGTTTCTGATTCAAAGGCACTTCTGCCAGGGCATCCATGATAACTCTGAACTTTCGTGGTTACCGAACAACCATGGGACATTGTTGACCAATCCCCCACGCTTGCGCACACCGGCGATCCTGTCAGTTATCGCAGGTGGGAAGGGCGGTTGGCCAGACCTTTTCCCAGCCACTTTCATGGCTTGCCCCTGGCACCACGGTTACGGTGGCACAGCGCGAGGGGCCGAGAGCGGCAACAAATCCTTCGGCAATGAAGGGTGGCACGCGCCTGTCCGCACTGCCGGTCAGATGGCGCTGGGGAAGACCAGTCAGGCGCGCTGCCACATCAACCGGGTTCAGCGAGGCGGGCATGGGCGAGACGCGATTGAAACGGTTGACCGCCTCACTGTCGAGATTGCCCGCCACGGTGCGCAGACTGAGAATATCGTTGCGTCGGGCAGCCACCAGAACCGCGACGGCAGCTCCGCCGGAATAGCCCACAAGATGGATGCCGCCCGCTGTCTTGAGACGATCGAGCGCGGCAGACATTGCTGCAATCACCTCCTCAGAAAAGCGCCGATCGGTCCAGTAGGTGGTGTTGCAGGCCGCCCCCCGGCTATATTGGCAAGGGCGCGCCAGATAGGCCACATTGGCGGAAGGATCGAGCTCTGCAAGGCGCAAGCCCATGAACCGCTGCGGGGTCGGGTCTGACGACGGCTCGGTCCGTGATCGCCACGCCGCGCCGTCCCCCTCGATATAGACGGTGATTGGCTGGCCCGGTTCCTTGATGCGCACATAGGCAGTAAGGTCAAAGCCTCCGGCGGGAATTTCCCTTTGCACCATGCCCACGGCAGCAGCGGTGGATTGGGCCGAAGTCGAATGCTCCAGATTCGAGCTGCAGGCCGGGAGCAGCGCGAGAACTGCAACCAGCATTGGCTTAAGACTTGATATACGGAATATGGGAATGACATTAGAGGCTATGTGTCGAACAGATCCTCTATCTACACTCATATGAACCATCCGCCCTCCAGGGAACCCCATTTTCAACATTCGCAGTCTCGGCGCCCCAAAAGGCGGTTACTCTTGTATTCCGGAACAACAGCGGAACGATAACTCTTTGGCTCCAGATTTGTCACGGGCGGCAAGTCCCCTCCCGTCGGAAACAAAGGAGCAGGCACAGTCTTCAGGAAGCCCTATCCGCGATAGCATAAGTTACACCATGCAGTCCCCACACACTTGTGGCATTTTGTTGCGACTTAAGGGGGGGACGTCATAATGCTGAGTTGTGCGGTTTAGGTCAGTTGTATTAATGTTACGTCGAATCAAACTCGGTTTCGCAGAACGAAAAGTTTAGAAATTTTAATATATGACGGTCGGGAAAGAAGTCTGTCATTAAGAGGAAAATGCAAGAAATGGTTGGTTGTAAAGTGCGCTCAAAACCACTCGGCGCGATCGTCGCCCTTGGTACAGCAGTATTGGGTTTTGTTTCACCGTCGCATGCGGGCTCCTCTGACCTGACGATATCAACCACTTCCAGCGACATCCAGGTATCTTCGGGTGAATCCTTAAACTCTATCACCGTTACCGAAACAGGTGTGGTTTCTGGGGCGAACGATGGCGTATACAACAACGGAAACATTGGTACGATTACCAATCTCAATAAGTTGGGAGCTGGTTATTACGCTATTCGCAGCTCAGGCACTATCGGGACAATCAGCAATGCTGGCACCTTAAGTTCAGATCGGGCCTATGCCATATATAACACGGGTACGATCAACGAGTTGATCAACACTGGATCCATAACCGCTGATTGGGGTTATACCATCTTAAATAATGGTACCATTACCAACTTCAATAACTCGGGTACAATTACGGCCGGGTCTACATCCACCAACGTTTTGAATAACACCGGTTCTATTGATTCCTTCACCAACAGCGGCACCATAAAAGGCGATATTACGTCCGGCAGTAGCCTGACCTTTATCGGCGGCTCTGGCAGCACATTGGGGGTTCTGACTGGCTATACCCCCGACGCGACAACAGCCATCGGAGCGATCTCGATATCGAGTGGCGATCTTGTCTTCGCTTCAGGCAACATGCTGCTCAATGATAATGTTACCATGGGCTCGGGTTCTGTGATCAATCAGGCCGCAGCCCTGCAAATCAACAACAGCGTCTCGGTGATTGGCGATTTTGTGCAAGAAAGTACCGGCACGCTGCTGATCGGCGTTGCCGACGGTGCCGTTGCAACGGGCAATGTCGCCACGGACAGCGGCTATGGCCGGCTGGTCGTCACCGACACGGCAACATTCAACAGCGGGTCCATTGTCTATCTGACCAGCCTCAACAGCTACGCATTTGCGGAAGGACAGCGATATGTGGTGGCGCAGGCAGATGCAATCGGCACCAATTACAACGCCTCCAGCCTGATATATGGCGCAGACGGCTATAGCGGCGCGATTACGGGTCTGGCTCAGGTCGACAGCAACAACAGCAACCTGACCGATCTGGTGATCACGCTCGGCAATTCCGGCCCCACCGGCCGCGCAACCACCCAAGATGCCATCGCCTCGATGAATGGCCTGTTCAATTATGGCGGTACGGACAGCGGGCTGTTGAACGTGTTCAATGCCAGCGCGGCTCTGGGCACATCTCCGGAAGCCAATAAGGCCGGAGCACAATTGAGCCCGGCAGCGGTCACCTCGGCCTCGACAAAGGCCTCGTCCTCCACCACCACCGCGGTGCTCAATGTCATCGGCCAGCGCGCCGACAAGATCCGGGCTCTGGGCGCCGGGAACAGTGGCGTGGCAACAGGTGAAAGCATGACCGACGCTGCCGTTTGGGGGCAGGGCTTTGGTGGCATGGCCAGCCAGCAGGAACGCGACGCCATCTCCGGTTATGATGCCCGCTTTGGTGGCTTTCTGATCGGTGCCGATGCGGCCTTCGACGACAGCTGGCGCGTTGGTGGGTTGGGCAGCTATGCCAGAACCTTCGTGGATGGCAACGACAGCAATGAAGGCAGCACGGTCGGCATCAACTCCTATGGCCTGTTCGGCTATGCCAGCTATGATGGCAATCCATGGTTCCTTGACATCTCCACCGGCGTTGCGCTGCATACCTATGACACCCACCGCGAATTTGATTTCGGCGGCTTCCGCAATCAGGCCGAAGGGTCCTTCAACGGTTGGCAATATGCTGTTTCTGGTCAGGCAGGCTATCCGTTCCAGCTGAATGATCAGGGCACGACGCTGACCCCGATTGCCGGTCTGAGCTACAGCCTGCTCTGGCAGGATGGCTATACCGAAACGGGTGGCGGTGGCGCAGCCCTCACCGTGGACGATGCGACCTCCACTTCGCTCAAGAGCAATCTGGGTGTACGGCTGGATCACACTGTCGCTCTGCCCAAGGGAGAGTTGTCGCCCTTCGTTCAGGTGGGGTGGAGCCATGAATTCCATGACGGTGCCCAGCAGTCGGCCGCTGGCTTTGCAGCCGATGGCACCGGCGCAACCGACTTCGTGACCACCGGTGCCCGTCCCATTGCCGACAGCCTGCAGCTGGCAATCGGCGCAACGCTGAAGACCAGCGACAATCTCAGCCTGTCTCTCAAATATGCCGGAGAAATGGCGAACAGCTACCAAAGCCACACCGGCAATCTGCAACTGCGCCTGAAGTTCTGAGGTCGATTTCCGAAAAGGCCAATTACTCTCTCAGCAGATATACTCCCTTGGGGAGAGCATATCTGCTGAGGAGTTTGCGCATTACAGTCGTTCTTTCTTAACAACATCATGGAGACGGACGCCGCCGGTTTCCGTCACCCTTAGGTTCCGTCTGTCAATCACGTCAGCCGTCTGGCTAACTTCACGTCCTTTAAGTTTTCATCAGCACATGAAGCGCAGATGATTGAGGATCTTCCATCGCCCGTCATTGTGCCAGCTATAGAAATAGCCTCCCACGGTCGGCAAGGGTGGGAATTCCTTCTGCATCATACGCTGGTGGCAACCACATCTTGCTAGATACGCGGATAGTTTGCACGACAGGAATACGGAAATCGCTTCGTGAAAAAGATTGCTGGTGAGTGACCGGTAAGGGCCGCGATTGCAAATCATGCCCAAGATGAGCGCTTTCGTGTAAGAACGCCGAGCCCATGTCCGGTTCGAGCCCAAGTTGGCTACTTTTTTATTAGTTGCGGACGTCAGCTCTTTTCTTCTGTTGGTGCATGAGTTCATACTCATGCGTTGTGCCATATATACGATAGAAAATTTGGAAATCCCCACTTGACGGAAGACATGCTGATGAGTTCAAACGATAGTAAAAAGGCAGAATTCGCAAGTTGCGCCAGCTACAAGAACTTCGCTAAACGCGTCCTACGTTCCAGACGGTATGTGTTGGATGATGAAGGGCGTTGTTTTTTGGACGCTGTGTTAGCCACTTTGTCTAAAGATGAACGCGATAGGGAGCTTCCAAAAGGACAGATCTTCTATAGAGCTCAACGAGGAGTGGAATGGCTCGAACTGGAGGATGAAAACGGCAATTCGATAGGGCCAGAAGTTTTTGGGTATGACGGTATGCGCATGAAACCGCTTTCTGACCGCGCGCGAGAAGGGCGCCTAAACCCTTCCGGAATCCCAGTTCTCTATGTAGCGAACACGATAGAAACGGCCATTTCTGAGGTCAGGCCATGGGTTGGCGCTGAAATATCGGTCGCTAAATGCCGATTAGTTCGCCCATTGAAGACACTGAATCTTTCCATTGGACATGGGAAGCATTCCGGTGCCGATTTCAGGCACTTTATGGGCGGTCCAGAACCAACAACTGATGACGTAAATGCGGCGGTTTGGATCGATATTGATAATGCCTTTTCTAGACCTATTACGGCGTCAGATGATCAGGCTGACTATGCACCCACCCAAATACTCGCGGAGTTGTTCCAAAGCGTTGGATATGAAGCAATCGTATATAAGAGCCAGTTCGGTGATAATGAGCAAATAACGGGATACAACATTGCAATTTTTGATCTTGATGCAATTGAAATTGTCAGCTGCGAACCGCATCAGGTCGAATCCATCAAGATCAATGCGAGGCAGATTGGAAATCCGTGGTTTAGTTCGAAAAACCCATGATAGAATCAACGGACTACCGCAATAGCTACTCTTACAGCGGTCATTGGTGCGAACTGGACGAAGGTCGGTTATGTCCGCACACCCGAAGTTCGCTTGCTGCCAATGCTGCGACTCAATGGAAGGTCCGTTACCCCAAACAGTCGATATAAAGGCGATGTGTTACCAAATCTGGGTAACTTCGGCCTACCGGGCGTAATTTATCGTTATATTCCAGTGCCCATCTTTGTCCCGTAGGGCGTACCACTTTGACAAAAAGCCCTTGCAGCTCAGGCAGTTGCGAGGGCTTTTGTCGTTTCATGGGAAGGCGCGTACCGATAGATCTAGGTATCGGTGTATGAAACTTGCGATGTGCTGTTTCTGGTTCAGAGAATCACCAGCCACCTTGGGCTCGTTTCGCAGGAGCTGACGGTATCTATTTGTCTGTTGACAATGCTGGCAGATGCATTTTTGAGACAAGCCAGCGGGATCCATAAGCGTTGAGATGCCCTGCATTTCGATAAAGCAAGATGCCGTCTTTTACCATGTTGCAGAACGTGTCGCTGCACATGGCGTCGGTGACCTTGCGTATTTCAACATTTGGCAGTTTTGCCGCTGCTGCTTCGTAAAATGCTTCTGTCGTGCTGGTGGATGCTTTTTTTGCTGTTCCGCATTGTGTTCCCGGTTTGAGGACTGCCTGTTTGACGCAAGCTGCTCTGAGATTCATGCCCCCTTGCACAGGCGTTGCAACCAGCAGTCGGATATGTCTTTCATCGAGCCAATTGGCAAAATCTACAAATGCACGAGCAAATCTGTCCCCGGATGCGACAAGATCATCAAAGGGTTCGGTGAAATGAAAGTGGTTTGACAGGATAACCAGTTTCAGGTTCGGATTTGCTATGATGCGCTTTTTAAGCTCTTCGTGATAATCCCGGCACATCTGAACGCGGCGATAGTCGGGGCGATCCATACCCGGCACGCCGGAGCATGTTGAGTTGGTGACCTGACGTACCGAAAGATTTTGCTGTTTGGCCCAGACTTCCAGACCGGGAACCAGATGGTCAGCGTAGGAACTGCCGATAACAAAGACATCGAAACCATGTTTGGGGTCATAGTGCCCGTTCAGATCACAATAGTCATTTCTGTTGTTTGCCTTTTGCCAAGAGTCGCAGGCGTCTCGGTAGCTATTCTCGGAATATTCCTGGCGGTAGATTTCCTGCTCCCATGATGGCAGGCGCCAAGGCATTCCGCGGGTTACCATCAGGCTGCCGCCAAGAAGAGATACCGTGAGCAGGCTCAAGATGCCCGATCCAACCACAAGCCCCTGCCGCTTGATGATTATGGCTCCCTTCCAGCGTCTGATGGGCGTTTCAACATAGCGCCAGGAAACGTAAGCAATCAGGAATGTTGCAACAACCAAAAGAGCCCAGACGAGGGGCGATAGCTCTTCGCCATAGGCAAGGCGGGCAAAGGAAAATAGAGGCCAATGCCACAAATAGACACCGTAAGAGATTAACCCTATCCAGACAAAAGGGCGGAAGGTAAGAAAACGCGTTGTGATATTTTCTTTCTGGACGCCGAGCCAGATAAGCACGGCCGTGCTCAAGACCAGAGGGATCGTCAGAGGTCCGGGCAGGTGGTAGTCCTCTGAAAGAGCAAACAGGCTGACAAGGATAATGAGGCCTGCCAGACCTGCAAACAGACTGGCAAAAGGAACCGTCTTGTTTTGTTGTGGCAACAAAAGGGCTGCCAATGCGCCGGTGCCCAGTTCCCACACGCGGGTTGAAAGAAAATAGAAGCTGTTATCTGATTGCGCCAACGGGCTGAAGAGAAGGAGACCCAGAGAGATGAGTGTGAGCGCCAAAACACACAGAGAGGCGGCAAGACGACGATGGGCAGGTAGCAGCTTTACGGCAAGCCCCAGCAGCACTGGCCAGACAAAATAAAACTGCTCTTCAACCGACAGGGACCAGAAATGCAGTAACGGATGCTGATTGGCCGGAGCTGCAAAATAGTCCAGCGTGTTGGCGAAATAGATGTTGGCGTGAAACAGCGCGGCAGCAATCATGCTTCTGCCGAAAATGACTGCGTCTTCGGGCGACATGACCACGAGTGCCATCAGAAATGACGTGAGCAACACCAGCGAGGAGGCCGGGATCAACCGGCGAATGCGCTTTTCCCAGAAAAGCAGGAGGTTTATCTTGCCATCACTGCTCGATTGGATCAGGGAGTTTGTGATGACAAAGCCGGATATGACAAAGAATATATCGACACCCAAATAGCCACCCGGAGCCATTTGAGACGAAATATGAAACAGGACCACTGGCAATATCGCCATCGCGCGCAGCCCATCAATGAAGCGATAATGAGTAGAGGTCATATACCCGGACTTATTGCATATACAAGTGTGCCGTTAATGCTCATCTGCGGGTTGTAGTGTCAAGCGATTTGTTCTGCTTTCTACCATAAGGCGTTCGAGCCTTTTAGGGATTTACCCGTTGGCAATAGCTTGCTTGCCATCATCATTTAGCAAACGTTCCGCGGTGAAATTGTCGGTGATCAGGATGTCGAGGCATCCGGTTCTGAGCGCGCCGTGGATGGCTTCGGTCTTGGTTGCCCCACCGGCAAGAGCAATCACCCGATCAACCTTTGCCAATGCATCCAGCGGCATGCCGATGACGCGATCATCAAGTGGTGTCTTGATGATGGTTCCATCGCGATCGAAAAAGCGAAGGCTCATGTCGCCAACGGCACCAGCCTCGGTCAGCTCGGCCAACTCTTTTGGCGAGAAGATATTGCCACTGCGCGCCAGCATGGAGGACGGCTCCGTGGCACCGATGCCGACAATCGCCAGCGTTATCTTGTCAAACAGTTCCATCGTTTCGCGGATGTAGGAATCCCCCAGCAGAACCAGTCTGGCTTCGCGGGACTGGGCAACGCCGGGCGCTGTCAGCAAGCGGGCTTCGGCCCCGGTCAGGCGCGCCAGACGCGAAGTCAGCTGCGTGGCATGGGTCTGCACCGTCGGATCGCCCATGCCGCCCAAGGTTTGAACCACATATTTCACCCGGTCAGACCGCATGGGGTGGATATTCTCCACCATGCGCAAAATCGTCTCGCTCCAGCTGGAAACGCCGATCACTTCATTTTGTTGCAGCGAAACTTCCAGAAAATGCGCGGCCGATTCACCGATCCGTTCCATGATGGTGCTCTGGCGATCTTCTGAGGCTTCCACGACGATCGCTTCGGCCAACCCATATTTGTCGCGCAGCCCGGTTTCCAACTCCACGAAGGTGCCCGACGGCGCGACGATGGTGGTTCTGACGATCTCTTCTTCCTGCGCTTTCTTCAGCAGGCGCGAAATGGTCGCCTGGGAAATGCGCAAATGCTTGGCTATGTCCGCCTGTCTGCGACCCTCGACGTGATACATTTGAGCCACGCGTGCGATAAGACGCAGTTCGTTTACTCTTGCCAACGGACATCCTCCAATGCAGATAATTCGCGCACGATACTATCCTGAAAGGTTGCTGAGTCAAAGCAGCGTTCGCTTTATCGCCAGCCGCCATTTCGATAGCTCGGATAATCTTTTCAAGTTATTGAAATATAATGTAAATTTATGTTTCTTCAGGCTCTTGTTGAGGCCTGAAAGGCTGTTGATATAGCATTTTTGTTTAAATCTTTGGTTTCTTTTACTTTTTTGTTTGAATTGACGAGATGGCAGGTCTACATTGCGACAAATCAGTGACGGCCGTCTTCTTCAGAACTGTCGCTGTTTTTTGCGAAGCGCCCTTCGTCTAGTGGTCTAGGACGCCGCCCTCTCACGGCGGCAACACGGGTTCGAACCCCGTAGGGCGTACCAAATTTTCAAGCTCTCCGAAAAATTGGCGCTTAAGGCTTGCTCATGGTTGCTCTGTGCGAGCTGCGAATTCCGTATTTTGTGCGATTTTTTGCCAATTTTTCTTGCAATTTTGAGCGAGGAGACGCAGATTCCAGTTAATATTCGTTGCTTTTACTCGAACTTTCCTTTCTCGAGGGACAAATGACCAGCAGACCTGGATTTGATGAATGGGTGCTAGAATGCGCCGATGCTGTTGCCAAACGCAGCCGGGATCCATCGACAAAGGTGGGGTGTGTCATTGTACGTCCTGACAAGAGCTTTGCCGCTGTTGGCTATAATGGTTTTCCTCGTTCCATGGAAGATAAGCAAGAATGGTATGAGACACGCGAGGAGAAATATGATCGTGTGATCCATGCTGAAATGAATGCTTTGGCGGCGATGAAGGAGCCGGCGAAAGGTTGCATTGTTTATGTAACACATCCTCCATGCAAGGAATGTACGAAATTTCTCGCCGCTCATCAGGTAGCCAAGGTGGTTTGGCGCCATAATGACGGCATTCAGGGGCGGTTTGATACGACCCGCAGCGAGGAAATTTTCCGGGATTGTGGCATCGAGTATAAAGTCATTGCCTGATCAGGGCTGTTTACGTTTCCTGTCGGTTTTGCGGAGCTTGTTGATGCTTGTCTCCACTGTTTGGAGAGCCTAAACAGGTCGTATGTCTATCGTGCTCTTCAGCACAATCATTTTTCAAGGTAATTTCATGTCCGACAGTACGCCCGCAACACAAGCCCTCAAGAAGGGCAAGGTGGATTTTTCCCTTTTGCATTATGAGTATGATCATGATGCTGATCGGGTCGGTTTGCAGGCGGCGGAAGCCATTGGGGCAGATCCGGCGGAGGTATTCAAATCCCTGATGATCGAGCTGGACGGCAAGCCGGTTTGTGCTGTGGTTCCTTCTGACTGTGAAGTCAATATGAAGAAACTGGCCAAAGCGCTGGGCGGAAAGCGAGCCGCGATGATGCATCCTGAAGATGCCGAACGGCTGACGGGGTATAAAGTCGGGGGCATTAGCCCTCTGGGGCAGCGCAAACGGGTGCCAACCGCCCTTGACAAGAGCGCCATGGATAAAGCGAAAATCCATATCAACGGTGGTCAGCGTGGCTTGCAAATCAGGGTCGAGCCGAAGGCGCTGGTAGAGTATATGCGCTGCGTTGTCGCCGATCTGGTTCGTTGACTGCTTTGGTAGAACACGGTCGGGCCAGTTCAGGAAACCCGGAAAGCCATACCGATTGATTCAGGCGCAGTTTCTTTAAATCCAAATTGCTCATAGAGCTTGTTGGCCGGAATGTCGGCAATGATCGTCACATAGGCCTTTGATTTCAAATGGCTGTTTACGTAGTCCATCAGGCTGGCCATGATGGCTTTTCCAAGGCCTTTGCCCTGATGCTCCGGGTCGACCGCGATGTCGCTGATGACAAATACGCAGCCGCCATCTCCCACCAGTCGCCCGATCCCGACGACTTGACCTTCGTGATAGACCGTGGCCGCGGCTATGGTGCCTTTAAGGCCTCGTCTGGCCGCTTCTTCGGAATAGACGGTGAGACCTGTAATTTGCCTGAGGCGCAGGAAATCTTCCAAAGCAGGCGTTTCTCTTTCAAGGCGATACTGAGATCTATCCATTTATTCCTTCTATTCTTTTCTTCAGCCTGGGGCATGTGGTTGGAAACTGAAATGGTGGGTGCCGGTGTTGAAACAATGTTCCTCATTTTTATGACGCCAGAGTGGCAAATTGACGCTGATGTTTAGGCTCCAGCGGATTGATGCCCATATTATTGCCATAGATCCGGTGTTGTTAGGCTTCTTTGGGCAATGCGGCGCCTTGATGTGGATGGCGCCAGAAGGGACTGAGCCAATGGATAGTCAAATTGATTTCAGAATAAAGCGGTTGTTTGCATGCCGTGCTCTGTTCGCATCTCTGTTTTTGCTGTCGGCAAGTCAGCCTTTGTTGGCGCAAACGCCCAGTGGTCAGGTTGCAACTCAAACAGAACAGGCGCCGATGGACGAGGACTGGCATAATGACGTCAGTACCGATGCCCTGCTCAGAGAGTTAACCCGTCTGGCAACCGAATTGGAGCAGCAGCGTAAAGACAACCAGAAACTGGCAGCGCAAGTGGCTCGTTTGACACATCGTATCGATGGTATGCAGGAGCAATTGGCCGTGGTGGGTAATGGCGTGCCTGCTGCCAATCAGACGCCTGCGGTAGTCGATCTGAGTGGTCCTGATGGTGGTGTTCAGACTTCCTTGCCAGCAAAAAAAGAGACGCCTTCTCTGGCAGCTTCCATCGCATCTGGACAAAAGGCAGAGGGCGACAAGGGCGTTGAAATGGCTCCCCTTGCTCCTCTGGCATCAGCCCAAGGGGCCGGTATAAAGGCTGCCAAGCATCACAAGGAAGATGACAGTTATTTCTCGTATACGATGAAAAAGAGCAAAGAGCTATTTGCGAAGCTCACCGACTGGTGAAGACTGTGATGTTGGTTGGCGATCCGTACGAACGCCAACCTCTTGCATGGATCGAGGTTTGGTTGCGGGCCCCGTTCAGCTGTTGCTGACAAGGCCCATCAGGCGGTAGGTCAGATTGGCTGCGGTGAAGTCCCAAGCCCACTGACCTTCGATCGGGGCTAGTTCAACCACGTCGAAACCCACGCAAAGGCGGCCCTTGAGTGCATGTGCTATCAGCTGCAAGCTTTGATAATAGCTCAACCCTCCGGGTACAGGTGTTCCCGTTGCAGGCATGATGGAAGGGTCGAGCCCGTCGACATCGAAGGTGATATAGACATGCTCGGGGAAATCCTCGGGTAGATCGACCGAGGTGATGCCTTCCGTCACAAGCTTCTCGGCATCCACAAACTGGATATGGGCTTCATTCATACGCGAGTCCTGCTCTTCGCTGCTCAGAGCACGAATGCCGAATTGCATCAATGGCAAACGGCGCTCGACCGCGCAAAGATGCATGACCGAGGCGTGGGAATGCTTGTGGCCTTGATAGGCATTGCGTAAGTCGGCGTGGGCATCGATCTGAATGATGCCAACCGGCTCATCCAGCGCGTCAACCACCCCCATGATGGCGCCATAGGAGAGGCTGTGTTCACCGCCAAGGGTCACGGGAATGCGTCCGGCCTTGACACTTGCTTCGGTGCGGGCGCGCAGGTCTTTCATCACCTTTTCAATGGGCTGCTCGCAATTGATGACTTCGGAGGTGATGATGCCCTTTTTGATCGGGAAGCCCTTGCCGTCATAGCGTTCAAGCTCCTGACTTGCTTCCAACAGGGCAAAAGGCCCCGCCGATGTGCCAGCGCCATAGGAAACGGTTTTTTCCAGCGGGCAGGGGATGACCTCGAACAAGGCGGTTTCTGGATCGCTTTCAGCATCGGTCAGTTCCGAAGCCAGAAAAGCAGGATAGGTCAAATCAAGCATGGTATTTATCCTGTTCTATCCAACTCAAGAGAGGCGGTCGCGGAATTCGGCATAGGGAAACTCGCGAATGATATCGAGCTTATCCGTTTCCGAATCCCAAATGGCAATGGACGGCAGTCGTACGCCGTTGAAGGTGTTGGTCTTGACCATGGAATAGTGAGCCTGATCAAGGAAGGCAATGCGCTGGCCGATCTCCAGATCTGAGGCGAAAGCATAATCACCGATCACGTCACCAGCAAGGCAGGATGGCCCACCCAAACGATAACTTGTGCCGTCATTTACTTCGCCCATCAGGGCTGGCCGGTAAGGGGCTTCGATCACGTCAGGCATGTGGCAGGTTGCTGAAATGTCCATGATCGCTATATTGACAGGCCCATTGTGGGTTACGTCGAGCACTTCGCCAACCAGAATGCCCGCGTCGAGCGCCACAGCTTCTCCTGGCTCCAGATAGATTTCGACATCATATTTCGCCTTGATGTCCTTCAGGAATTCCACCAGCTCAGCGCGCTGATAATCGCTGCGCGTGATGTGATGACCGCCGCCGAAATTGAGCCACTTCATCTTCTTGAGCCATGGTGCAAGACTGGGCTCTGCGGCCTCGAAGGTGCGTTTGAGGGGGGCAAAGTCCTGCTCGCACAGCGTATGCATGTGGATGCCGGAGAACGGGGCCAGATCTTCATCGGTCAGCTGACTGATGGGCGTGCCAAGCCGGGAACCCGCAGCACAAGGGTCATATTTGGCGATGTGGCCTTCTGAGTGTTCCGGGTTGATCCTGAGGCCGAAATCCGGAGCGTAGCCCCATTTGCGGGCAGCGCTGATTTGCGGATCGAAGCGCTGACGCTGAGCCGGGCTGTTGAAAATGAGATGATCGGATAGCTCCAGAATCTCAGGCATTTCTTCGGCCTTGAAGCCTGCCGAGTAGGTGGCAAGTTCACCGGAAAACTGTTCCTTTGCCAGCTTGGCTTCCCACAGGCCCGAGGCGCATGTGCCATCGAGATAGTTCCCGATCAGATCTCCAAGTGCCCAGCATGAAAAGGCCTTGAGCGCCAGCAGGACCTTGACGTCGGCTTCTTCACCCACCTGCGAAAGAATGCGCAAATTGCGTCTTATCGCGGCCTTGTCAATGACAAAGCACGGGGAAGGGACGCGAGAGAGATCAAATGTTGCAAAGGCTCCGGCATCGCCTGCCTGCGTTTCCATGATTGGCGCATCGGTCATGTCGGTTTTCTCCGATTGTGAAGCAAGGCTGTCGTCCTGCATAAGGCAACTGAGCCCGGCGGGGCCGGGCTCTTGAGTTTCTTTCATTTAGAAGTCGAGCGGTTTGTCCAGCTCGTGTACTTCCCAAGGAAGGCCATGTTTGTTGAGCATGTCCATGAACGGATCAGGATCAAGCTGTTCCATGTTGAACACGCCCTTGCCAGACCAAGCGCCAGTAAGCATCAGGGCAGCACCGATCATGGCCGGAACGCCGGTGGTGTAGGAAATGGCCTGAGAGCCGACCTCTGCGAAGCATTCTTCATGGTCGCAGATGTTATAGACGTAGACTGTTTTAGCCTGCCCGTCTTTCTCGCCGGTCATGATGTTGCCGATGCAGGTCTTGCCTTTGGTGGTCTTGCCCAGATCGCCCGGATTTGGCAGAACGGCCTTGAGAAACTGCAGCGGAATGATTTCCTTGCCTTCATAGATCACCGGATCAATGCGGGTCATGCCGACATTCTGCAGCACTTCAAGATGCTTGATATAGGCATCGCCGAAGGTCATCCAGAAGCGGGCGCGCTTGATTTCCGGCAGATGCTTCACAAGGCTTTCCAGCTCTTCGTGATACATCTGATACATGTTCTTCTCGCCAACTGCCGGGAAGTCGAAGACCTGCTTGTTGCCCATGGCTGGAGTGGTGACCCAGTCGCCATTTTCCCAGTGATGCACGGGGGCGGTCACTTCGCGGATGTTGATTTCCGGGTTGAAGTTGGTGGCAAAATGCTGGCCATGGTCGCCGCCGTTGCAGTCGAGAATGTCGAGATACTCGATTGTGTCAAGCAGGTGCTTTTTGGCATAGGCGGTGTAGATGTTGGTTACGCCCGGATCAAAGCCGGAGCCGAGAAGCGCCATCAGGCCTGCTTCCTCGAAGCGCTGCTGATAAGCCCACTGCCAGCTATATTCAAACTTGGCAACGTCGCGTGGCTCGTAGTTTGCCGTGTCCAGATAGTTGACGCCGGATTTCAGGCACGCATCCATGATGTTGAGGTCCTGATAAGGCAGGGCCACGTTGACCACCAGGGAAACGCCGAGTTTGTCGATGAGAGCGGAGAGGGCATCTACGTCATCTGCGTCGACTTCGGCGGTGTTGATGGTTACGCCGGTGCGCTCTTTGACGGACGCTGCGATCTCGTCGCATTTGAAAATGCGGCGGGAGGCCAGAGTGATGTCTGAGAAGATTTCGGAAAGCTGTGCCATCTTGTGAATGACAACGGAGCCGACGCCACCTGCGCCGATGACCAGAACTTTATTCATTTCAATGTCCTTCTTTTCAGAGGGATATCTGCCAAGCCGGCAGACCTGCCTGCCTCCCATAATGTACCGGCAAAGATGCCGAAACCATGGCACCTTCGTCGGTTGGGAGCGTGAAAATTTGTTATGAGAGGTCGCTCTTGTTGGCGGCCTTATGCATGTTCAAAGTATGTGTAGCCGTTCATGCTTTCCTTGAAAGCATTCATCATGGCTTTACGCTCTTTTACGGTCAGCTTCTTATTGGAGACTGCTTCTTCGACCATCTGCTTGAAGTTGTTTGAAAGCGCTATGGTATTATATTCCACGTAGCTCAGAACTTCGGCAATGGTGTCGCCTTCCACTTCATGGATAAGGTTGAAATCGCCATTCGGCTTGATCTCGATGGTCGCAACGTTGGTGTCGCCAAACAGATTGTGCAAGTCGCCGAGGGTTTCCTGATAAGCCCCGACATAGAAGACTGCGAGGCAGTAATGCTCGTCTTCGGCCAGTTCATGAACGGGCAGGGATGGCGAAATGCCGTCAGCCAGAACAAACTGGTCGACCTTGCCGTCGCTGTCGCAGGTAATGTCACTGAGAATTGCGCGGCGTGTCGGTACCTCATGGAGGCGCTGGATCGGAATGATCGGGTGCAGCTGGTCAATCGCCCAGACGTCAGGAAGTGACTGGAACAGCGAGAAGTTTGCGTGATAGATGTCAGCAGCAGCTTCAAGGGCTGTCAACACGTCCTCGGAAACCCACTCCTCAGACTCTGTCACCTTGCGCATCTTGCCCAGCAGGTTGAGATAAAGCTTCTCAGCCTTGGCCAGATCGCGCAGCCCAACTTCGCCGCGACCGAAGTTCCGGCGTACTTCATCGCGATAGAAGGTTACGTCGTTGAGGCACTCCTGAAGGCGGCTTGGGGTCAGATAGGTTTCTACATCGCGCATGTCGCGGATGGACCGGTTGTCGTCTTCGGTGACCTCAATGGCCTCTTCTTCTTCATAGTAGGTCACGTTGATGATGTTGAACAGTAGCATGGAGCTGTAGGCTACCGTTGCGCGACCGCTCTCGGTAACGATAGTCGGGTGCTTCTGGTCGGCATCATCCATCGTGTTCTTCACTGCTTCCACAATGCTATAGCAATACTCATCGGTGGAGTAGTTGATGGAGTTCTCGGTCGACTTGTGCTCGCCAGTATAGTCGATGCCAAGACCGCCGCCCAGATCGATATAGTTGAGCGGAGCCCCTTCCTTGCGCAGTTCAACGAAGAAACGGCAGGCTTCGGCGGCCGAGCGGCGCACGTCAATGATGTCTGGCACCTGACTGCCCAGATGGAAATGTTGCAACTGAAGGCAATCGAGATAGCCTTCTTCCTTCAAACGGTCGATGACATGCAGCACATTTGGCGAGGAAAGGCCAAATGCTGAGCGGTCACCCGAGGAGGATGCCCAGTTGCCGGTGATCCGGTTGTTCAGTTTGATGCGGATACCGAGCTGCGGACGGATCTTCAGCTTTTTGGATTCTTCAAGCACCAGATCCAGCTCGGCTTTGCTTTCAAGCACGATGATCGTATTGAAGCCAAGCTTGCGTGACAGGAGGGCGAGGTTGATGAATTCGCTATCCTTGATGCCATTGCAGATGAGCAGCGCGTCTTTTGACAGGCGCTGGCCCAGCGCGATGATCAGCTCGGGCTTGGAACCAACCTCAAGGCCGAAATTGTGGGGCGCGCCATATTCGACAATTTTTTCAATGACATGGGCTTGCTGATTGACCTTGACAGGGAACACGCCCCGATAGGAAGCCTGATAGTTCAGTTCCTTCATTGCGTTCGCAAAACTCAAGTTGATGCGGTCAATCTGGCTTTTGAGACTATTGGCCACGCGCAGCAGAATGGGCGATGCGATACCGCGATCTTCCAGCGAGTGCAGAATGGATGTCAGATCTGTTGTGACAGGCCCTTCTTGGTGTTGTGTGATAATGCCAATATTGCCATTGTCCAGAACCTTGAATCGGTCATTACCCCAGCGCTCAATCCCGTAGATTGCGCAGGGATCTTCCTGTTCAGTTGTGCTCAATAGCTCATCCCCTTGATGAAAAAAAAGCCCGTCTTCGGGTTCAGCCCCGTGTGGCGCAAATTAGCGCCGCATGACGCCTGCATATGGCTGAAAGCCTTGCTCAGTGCAAGCGTTAATTCTCATATAACACATATCATATTCGCTGCTACTGTACAGGGGGGCTGTTTTTCGACAAGAGGAAGACGTCGGTACGATTCTGGCTGGTTTTAGTTGGCCAGACCGGTTCCGATTGGTTAGTGTGGCTGCATAAAACAAATACCATAAACAGTCGGAGAAAGATTATGGGATATTTGAAGCAATTTCCTAACAAGGAAGGCTATTTTGGAGATTTTGGCGGCGCATTTCTGCCACCACAACTCGTGCCTCATTTCAAGGAAATCGGTGAAGCCTATGAGCGCATTGCCGTTGACAGCTCGTTCATTGCCGAGCTGCGCTATATTCGCGAACATTTTCAGGGCCGCCCGACACCGGTGCAGCATGCCAAGAATCTGTCCGAGAAGATGGGCGGGGCGCAGATCTATCTCAAACGCGAGGATCTGAACCATTCCGGCGCACACAAGCTCAACCACTGCATGGGTGAAGCGCTGCTTGCCAAATTCATGGGCAAGAAAAAGCTGATTGCTGAAACCGGAGCCGGTCAGCATGGCGTTGCTCTGGCTACCGCTGCGGCCTATTTCGGCATGGAATGCGAAATTCATATGGGTGAAGTGGATATTGCCAAGGAGCATCCGAATGTGATCCGCATGAAGTTGCTCGGGGCCGAAGTCGTGCCGGTGTCTTTCGGTGGCAAAACACTGAAAGAAGCGGTTGATAGCGCCTTCATGGCTTATCTGGAGCAAGCTGATCATGCCATCTATGCCATCGGCTCCGTTGTTGGGCCACATCCGTTCCCGAAAATGGTACGCGACTTCCAGTCCGTTGTCGGTTTTGAGGCGCGCGACCAGTTTCAGGCCATGACCGGTCTTGATCCGGATCATGTTGTTGCTTGCGTCGGTGGCGGCTCCAATGCCATGGGCCTGTTTTCCGGTTTCCTCGATAATGACGAGGTCAAGCTGTACGGCGTCGAGCCACATGGCAAGGGCTCCGAGCTAGGGCAGCATGCTGCGACCATCTCCTACGGGCATCCGGGAGAAATCCACGGCTTCAAATGCCTTGTGCTGACTGACGAGAATGGCGATCCGGCACCGGTTCACTCTATTGCGTCCGGTCTTGATTATCCGGGAGTTGGCCCTGAGCATTCCTACCTGCATACAATCGGCAAAGTGAACTATGGCACGGCGGACGACGACGAAACCCTGAAGGCCTTCTACGCGCTTAGCAAATATGAAGGCATTATTCCTGCCCTGGAAAGCGCGCACGCTGTTGCCTATGCCATGAAAATGGCTCCGGCTCATCCGGGCGAGAGCATTCTGGTCAATTTGTCTGGCCGTGGTGACAAGGATATCGACTATGTAACCGAGAATTTCGGTTTTGGTGAAGGTTTCGGGCTTTAAGATACTGATTGCAACAAATGCGATACCGGCTCTCATTCCAGACTGCCGGTATCATTGCACTTTCTTTTCAAATTGTGCGCAAATGCACTGTTTTTTGAAAGAAATGCTATTGTCAGCCCTTTCTTGTTTGGTTTAAACAAGAGTCAACCAAGCGCGTCCATCGCTTTGTGACGCAAGGACCTGCATATGCTGACGCCATTGTTTGACTGACGCGCGTCAACTTTCCCTCCAAAGGATTTTATTATGCCTGACTATCGTTCCAAGACTTCGACCCATGGCCGCAATATGGCTGGTGCCCGTGCGCTTTGGCGTGCGACCGGCGTTGCGAATGAGGATTTTGGCAAACCGATTATTGCGGTGGTCAATTCCTTCACTCAGTTTGTTCCCGGCCACGTGCACTTGAAGGATCTGGGACAGATGGTGGCGCGTGAGATTGAAGCGGCAGGCGGCATTGCCAAGGAAATGAACACCATTGCCGTTGACGATGGTATCGCCATGGGCCACGACGGCATGCTCTATTCGTTACCGTCCCGCGAGATCATCGCCGATAGCGTGGAATATATGGTCAATGCGCACTGTGTTGACGCCATGGTTTGCATTTCCAACTGTGACAAGATCACTCCGGGCATGATGATGGCTGCCATGCGGCTTAATATTCCGGCGATCTTTGTTTCCGGCGGGCCAATGGAAGCTGGCAAGGTGGAAGGCGTTGATCACAAACTCGATCTCATCGATGCCATGATCATGGGCGCTGATCCGCAAGTTTCTGATGAAACCGTTCAGAAGGTTGAAGAATTCGCTTGCCCGACTTGCGGTTCCTGTTCGGGCATGTTCACGGCCAACTCGATGAACTGTCTGGCTGAATCTCTCGGCTTTGCCCTGCCGGGTAACGGCACGATTGTGGCTACGCACGCAGACCGTAAGGAGCTGTTCCTAGAAGCCGGTCGCAAGGCCGTCGAGATGTGCAAACGCTATTACAAGGATGAGGATGCAAGCGTTCTGCCGCGCAACATCGCGACCTTTGAAGCCTTTGAAAATGCGATGACACTCGATATCGCCATGGGCGGCTCCACCAACACGGTTCTGCATCTGTTAGCAATCGCGCAGGAAGGTGAAGTCGATTTCACCATGGCTGATATTGATCGCTTGTCGCGCGTTGTTCCCAACGTTTGCAAGCTGGCACCGATGACCCAGAAATATCATGTTGAGGATTGCAACAGGGCTGGTGGTATCTTCGGCATTCTGGCCGAGCTTGATCGTGCCGGTCTCATTCACCGCGATTGCAAGACTGTTCATGCGGCGACCCTTGGTGACGCGATTGATAGCTACGATATCATGGGGGCTCCGAGTGAGGCTGTCGAGACGCTCTACAAGGCTGCTCCGGGTGGCGTTCGTTCAATCGAGGCCTTTTCTCAGGCAAGCCGCTACAAAGAGCTGGATAAGGATCGCGCAGAAGGCTGCATTCGGGACAAGGAACACGCCTACAGTCAGGACGGTGGTCTGGCCGTTCTGTTTGGTAACATTGCCCTTAATGGCTGCATCGTGAAGACCGCTGGCGTGGACGAAAGCATTCTGAAATTCTCCGGCCCGGCCCGCATTTTTGAAAGCCAGGAAGCGGCCGTGAAGGGCATTATCGGCGGCAAGATCCAGTCCGGTGATGTTGTCATCATCCGCTATGAAGGGCCGCGTGGTGGTCCGGGCATGCAGGAAATGCTCTATCCGACCTCCTATCTCAAATCGATGGGGCTGGGTAAGGAATGTGCGCTCATCACTGATGGTCGCTTCTCGGGTGGTACCTCGGGGCTTTCCATCGGTCACGTTTCGCCCGAAGCTGCCGCAGGCGGAGCCATAGGGCTTGTTGAGGAAGGCGATATCATCGAGATTGATATTCCGAACCGTTCGATGAATGTGGCTGTTTCCGATGCTGTTCTTGCCGAACGTCGCGCGCAGATGGAAGCAAAGGGTGCCGCTGGCTGGAAACCGGAGGAGAAACGCGAACGCATCGTTTCCCGATCCCTTCAGGCTTATTCCCTTATGGCAACTTCCGCAGACAAGGGCGCAGTAAGAGATCTTACTGGCCTGAAGCGCGAAGGATAAGAAACAAGACGATTAAATTCCCTTTTCATTCGTCAGAAGATAGAACCCGCCAAAACTTGGCGGGTTCTTCTGTTTCAGGGTGTTAAGTGTTGGCAAGATTCTGATTGGTCTTGATTGAAATTATTTATCTGTCACAATTTTTGCGTTAATCTTGAACGATATTATGACTTCAGTTTTATGTGGCACTTTCCAGATACCAAGCATTGATAGGGGAATTAGGATTCGTCATGAAAAAGAGTTTGATAATTTTTACTTTGCTTAGTTCCTCGCTTACAGGTTCCGTCGTTCCTGCTATGGCGCGTGGAGAGGACTTTTTCGTCGGTTCGCTTTTGGGTGGGGTTATCGGCATGATGGTCGGTAGAGATCAGATTGCGCCTCGTTATCATCGTCCGCCCCCGCGTCGCTATTATTATATGACGCCAGAACAGCGGGCCTATAATATCGATATTCAGCGTCGTCTTAACTATCTGGGATATGATGCTGGCTATTTGGATGGCGTGTTGGGTCCCCGGTCTCGGGCAGCGATCAAGTCTTTCCAGAAGGAAGCCGGTTTTCCTGTTACTGGGCGTCTAGACCCTCAGCAGACATCAACTCTCTTTTCTGTTGTGTTTGAGAATAACGTTCTCAATCGTTCTCATTCTCCTGGCGAGCAAGAGAAGGTCGTTGAAGATCTGGGAACAAGCGAAGAGACCGCGGCAGAAGAGGCTTCTTCTGAAACTTTGAATGGTGAACTTACCGCTGCGCAGGATACCTCGCTCATCAAGCCTTTGACTGCTGCCAACACCAATTTGACTTTCAAGAATGGGGCTCCAGCCTTTTTTGGTATCGTGCTGGGGCAAAGCTATGAGTCTGCACAGCAAATTCTGGCGCAAAACGGCTTTGACATTTGCAATGGCACAGGCGAGATCGTGACCTGCTCCAAACAGCAGAATGATGTGACAAAAAGCTTCAGGCTTGCTCGCAGCATGTCGGAGGCAGGGCAGCCGATCTACATGATGGATTCCGATACGGAACTTGTTGTTGACGTTGATAAATCCGTCATCACGGATAAGCTTGCGGAGTCTTATCCCGAGCTCACCGCCGCTCCAAACATGATCATCAGTGATAATGCCAATTGTGCGCTCAAAATGGCTCGCATGTCCGAGGTCGAGACTTTCCTTGATCGTCTTGAAGTTGCCAGAAATAATTCCGATGAGGCTCCTTCAGACTGGTTGAAGGGCACCGTCGATGCGTGCGATGTTTTCTATAAGGCCAATATCGGCGAGATTACTGGCGGCTACGATGTTCGTGTGGTTATGTTCAAAAGCTCTTATGTGCAGCAGGCTTTCTCTTCGATCGAGGATCAGAAAATGGACAAAGTCAGCAATGCTCTGAAGTTCTAGGCACTTACTTCATAGCACTCAAGACAATGAAAAACCCGGCGCTCTTTGAGGCCGGGTTTTTGTATTCATATGAAGCGGGGTTAAACTCAAGCGTCTGTCTGGACCAGCTCACGGGTCTTCATGAAGGTAATGTCTGGATGGCGTTCCTTGGTGAAGTCGATTTCCCATTGGCTTTTTGCCAGAAAAACAGGACTGCCTTCGCGATCATGAACAATATTGTTCACGTTGGCTGACATGAAGGTCTTCATTTTTGCATCGTCGTGGCATTTGACCCAAACAGCCATGTTGTAGGTGATCGGTTCAAAATCGATGTCAACTCCATATTCGGCCTTGGCGCGGGATTTCAAAACATCCAGCTGCAGGATGCCGACGAGGCCGATGATCCAGTTGGAACCGATGTTGGGTTTGAAAACCTGCGTCAAGCCTTCTTCGGCCAGATCTTCAAGGGCACGGCGTAGCTGTTTGACCTTGGTGCCGTCGGGAAGGCGTACACGGCGAAGCACTTCTGGCGCAAAGGCTGGCAGGCCGGTAAATTGCAGGGTTTCGCCTTCCGTGAAGGTATCGCCCACGCGAATGGTGCCATGGTTGGGAATGCCGATTACATCGCCCGGTCCTGCCTCGTCTGCGATCTCTCGATCCTGAGCGAAGAACATGATCGGACTATGGACCATCACATCCTTGCCGGTGCGTACCTGACGCAGTTTCATGCCACGTTTGAAATCTCCTGAGCAAATGCGCATGAAGGCCACACGGTCGCGGTGGTGGGAATCCATGTTGGCTTGCACCTTGAAGACAAAGCCGGAAACCTTGTTTTCATCGGGGGATACTGTGCGGACGGTGGTCGGGGACGGGCGCGGCATTGGCGCGATTTCCGCGATCAGATCAAGCAGGGCTGTCGGGCCGAAGTCCTTCAGTGCCGAGCCGAAAATGACTGGTGAGAGATGGCCCTCGCGGTAGCTTTCCAAATCGAATTCGGCATAGCCGCCGGTGGCCAGCTCAATCATTTCCCGGCTTTCTTCCAGCAACTGGCTATCGACAAGATCATCGAGCTTGCTGTCTTCTATGCCTGAGGTTTCAACGATCGTGTCGAAGGCATCGCCCTTGTGTTTGGCCGTGTAATAGTCGCCGTTGGTTACGTTGTAGCAGCCATGGAATGTGGAGCCCGAGCCGATGGGCAATACAAGAGGGGCTACGTCCAGTGCCAATGTTTCCTGAATTTCATCCAGTAGCTCAAACGGATCTTTTGCTTCACGGTCACATTTGTTGACGAGCGTGATGATTGGAATGTCGCGAAGACGGCAAACCTCGAACAGTTTCAGCGTTTGCGCTTCGATACCTTTGGAGGCGTCAATCACCATGATGGCGCTGTCTACGGCGGTAAGCGTGCGGTATGTATCTTCTGAGAAGTCTTCATGTCCCGGTGTGTCGAGCAGGTTGAAGATCAAGTCCTTGTGCTCAAAGGTCATTACCGATGAGGTGACAGAGATGCCGCGTTCCTGTTCGATTTTCATCCAGTCGGATTTGGCGCGACGTTTTTCTCCGCGCGCCTTGACCTGACCGGCCATGCGAATGGCACCGCCGAAATAGAGCAGTTTTTCCGTAAGGGTCGTTTTACCGGCGTCCGGGTGCGAAATGATCGCGAAGGTACGGCGGATTTCATGAGATGCAGGCATATATGTCTTGTCTTTCTTGCCAGATAGCTGGCTGCTTTGGGAGCGGTGCTCAGCGCCCACTTTGCTAAAGTGGCGCGATCAACCGTCAATCGGGAAACCGGTTTGGGCGGGACCATAGGCGAAAGAGGGGAGAATTTCCATAGAAAAACGCCACAATCGCATGGAGCCGTTTGCTAGCTCTCGCCCAGCTCTTCTTGCAGAATTTCAAGCTCAAGCCATTTTTCTTCGGCTTTGGCAAGAAGCTCTTCTTGTGCTTCCAGTGCCTTTGCTGCCTTGTTGAAGGTTTCGGGGTCCTTGCTGAAAAGATCCGGGTCTTCAAGGCGGGAACGCAGGCGGTCTATTTTGCCCTGAATGTCTTCCATTTTAGCGGGCAGGGTTTCAAGAAGATGTTTGTCCTTGAAGGTGAGCCCCTTTTGCTGTCTGGGCTGAGACGGCTTGTCAGATGCAGCATTGCCCGGACCGGCTGCTTTTGCCTTTTTGGCGCTTTTGCGTGCGGTCACCCCGCTGCCGCGTTGGGCAACCATATCACTGTAGCCACCGGCATATTCTGTCCAACGGCCATCCCCTTCGGCATAAAGGGTGGTGGTGCAAAGCCGGTCCAGGAAATCTCGGTCATGGCTGACGAGCAGGACCGTTCCCGAATAGCCATCGATAACTTCCTGCAAGAGATCAAGGGTTTCCAGATCAAGGTCGTTGGTCGGCTCGTCGAGTACAAGAAAATTGGACGGCTTGGCCAATGCACGGGCGAGCATCAACCGGCCCCGTTCACCACCAGAAAGGACGGAGATCGGACTGCGAGCCTGTTCCGGACGGAAGAGAAAATCCTTCATGTAGCCGACAACATGGCGAGAGCTGTCGCCAACTTGCACCATGTCGCCGTCGTGGGTCGTGAGCGCTTCCTTGAGGGTCCAATTGGGGTTGAGGCTTTCGCGCTTCTGGTCAAGGGTGACCATCTGCAAATTGGTGCCCAGTCTTACGGTGCCGCTGTCCGGTTCCAGTCCCTCGGTGAGGAGATTGATAAGCGTTGACTTGCCCGCTCCGTTGGGGCCGACAATGCCGATACGATCTCCGCGCAAGATCTCGGTCGAGAAGTCCTTGACGATGGGGCGGCCATCGAAGCTTTTTGAAATGTTTCTGGCCTTGATGACAGACTTACCTGAGCTGTCGCCCTCGGTTGCGCTCATCTTGACGTCGCCTTGGGGGCGGTTCTGGGCCATCTGTTGCTTCTTCTCGCGCAACGCACCCAGTTCACCAAGACGGCGCACATTGCGCTTGCGGCGCGCGGTGACACCGTATCGGATCCAGTCCTCTTCAGCCAGAATCTTCTGCTTGAGCTTTTGCTCTTCGATTTGTTCCTGTTCGAACACCTCATCGCGCCACGCTTCGAAGTTGGCAAAACCATGATTTGATCGGCGGGCGGTGCCCCTATCAATCCAGATGACGTTGCGTGTCAGGTTTTCCAGAAACCGTCTGTCATGGCTGATGATGACCTTGGCAGAGCGGATCTGTTTCAATTCTTTTTCGAGCCATTCAATGGCAGGCAGATCGAGGTGGTTGGTTGGTTCGTCCAGCAACAGGATATCGGGTTCGGGTGCCAGAACGCGCGCAATGGCTGCGCGTCGCACTTCCCCGCCAGATATCTCGCTTGGGTGCTCTTTGCCTGTGAGACCAAGCTCTTCAAGCAGATATTGTGCACGATAGTGGGCGTCCCCCGGCGCAAGGCCTTCCTCGACATAATCGAGCACGGTTTCAAAGGCGGACAGGTCAGGTTCCTGCGGCAGATAGCGCAAGGTTGTTCCCGGCTGGAAGAAGCGTTCCCCTTTATCTGGTTCCACCAGCGCGGCTGCTATTTTCAGCAAGGTCGATTTGCCGGATCCGTTTCGCCCCACCAGAGCGATGGCGTCTCCCTCATGGACGGCCATTTCAGCACCAGCCAAAAGCGCCTGGCCTCCGATGGCCAGATGAATATCCTGAAGGTGAAGGAGCGGTGGTGCCATAATATTGCTGTCCGAAATTGAGAAGGAGCGCAGATAAACCGCATCTGCTGCGCTTCAGGCTTTAAACAAAGCTGTGTCCGTTGGCAAGTCTTGCCAACGGGGGATGCGGTGTCTGATGTGTTCAGTTGATAGAGCCGACAAGGTCAGCTGGAGTTTTTCTCCAGCTCGCGCACCTGATCGGCCAGAGAAAATACCTGAGACCATGGATCGCTCTGAGGTGCCGCTGTTGCTTGCAACTGATTGGATGATGACGCCTTTGTCTCGCGATTGGGTGATGATCCAACGTCAGAGGTTTTCATTTCGGAAGACTTCTTGGCCGATTTCTCTACTGTATCGCTGATCTGCGAAGCGCGGATGATTTTGCCTTCGCTGATTTCGCCGCTGTCGCTGCGGGGCTTCACATTCATGAATTCCGTCAGGCGGGTTGCGATCTGCTTGATTTCATCGCGCAGTAACTGCTCTCGCTCTGACAGGGCTGTGTTGTGATCAGGGATTTCATTCTGAGCTTCAAGCTTTTCTTCCAGCGAAGACAGTTTTGCTGCCAGTTCATCGTTGCTGAGACGAGATTGATCGAGCTCTTTCTGCAGATCCTGCTTTTCGCGCTCCAAACCTTCAATAACGGCTGAAAGATTTTCGCCATCTTCCTGCATTTGATGGTTCTTGAGCTGCATGGCAAGAGAGGCAATCTTTGCCTCGGCTTCCAGACGGCGCGTTTCTGCTTCTGCCAAAAGGGTGTTGCTGTCTTCGTCCGTTTGGGAATTTTGCTTCTCGGCACGTTCCAGTTGCCTTTTGTAGTTGGCAACTTCGTTGTCTTTGTCTGCTATCTGTGCCTGAAGCTCGTCGACTTTCTCCTGCAAGGCAGAGAGCCTTTCCTTGTTGCGGTCCAGTTCGGTTGATTTCTGGTTCAAAAGGGATTCTGCCTTGGCGCGGTCATCCGTTTGCTCACTCAACTGACCTGTGAGGCCAGAAATCTCTTCGCGAAGGTTTTCAATGCGCGCCATTTGGGCTGCAAGTTCAACCTTTTGTTCGTCAACATTGGTTTCCAGATAGTAGATGTCTTTTTCCAACTGCTCTTTATCCGATTCCAGGCTGGAAATTGTTCTTTTGGCGCTTTCCAGTTGATTTTCGGTTTCCTGATTTTGCTTTGTCAGCTTTTGGGCTTCTTCCTTCTGGCTTTCAATCGTAGCTTTGAGACCGTCGATTTCTTCCAGATGCAAGATGATCGCAGCATCCCTCTTTTCCAGAGTGGCGTTCATGCGGTCAAGCTTGATTGTCTGGTTGGCGAGTTTTTCTTGTCGCTTCTCGGATATGACTTCTGTTCGGCGCAGGCTGATTGCAAGGTCTGCTCGCGCCTGATCCTTTTCTGCTTGAAGCTCGCTGTAGCTTATGGGCATTTCGGCAACAAGACGCTTTTTTGTCAAGCGGACAGCCCGTTTCCAGATCATCGGGACAATAAGAAGCATTATCAGCAGAGTGACAAATACCCCGAGCAATATGTACATTATGATTGCGATCACGGTGTCTTACTTCCTTGCTGACTTAGCGCTACTTTCTTGAACCCTGCTTGATATGCTCCGTATTGCCTTTTCTTGCGGAGTTCAAGGAAACTCTCCCAACAGACAGATAGATAGTCTCTCTTTTCCGCATTGTTTCTGTGCGGAAAAGAGAGCTTTTGTGATTGTTACCAGCCTAACAAGCTTAACGAAATAAAAATCTCACATAAATGCGCCATTTAAGCGACTAGAGTGAGAATATCAAAACGGATTCCATGTCGGCTTTTGGGTGAATTTCAGATAACCGATATTCACACCAAGACGCGCACCGACCCCAGAGCGGATCGGGACAACATAATATTTGTGTTCGAGGCTGAGCACGGTGACGCCAAACCCTCCGACGAGATAGGCTGACCCATTGACGCCGACCCAACGCCGATAGAGATAATCAACGCTCGGCAAATTGTAGACCAGCATCATGGTTCGGTTGCCGTCACCGCCGAAGTCCCAGCCTATGGATGGTCCTTGCCAGAAGACTTTATGGGTTCCCATATTCTTTGTGAAAAGATCGCCCTCGCCATAGCGAGCACCTGCCACGAAGGCACCGCTTCCTTCCTGACCAAGAATGTAGCCGTTGGGCAAACCATATTTGGAAACAGCCCGTTCTACCGCTGAAGCCAGACCTCCTGAGATCGTGCCAAAGAATTTGTGGCCGGCCTGAACGATTTCCGGGGTGGAATACTGATTTGTCTGAGCGCGCGCTGTGTTTGCAAATACTGTCAGGGCTGCAATAACAAAAGCGATTAAAAATAGCCCTGTGCCTGATTGTCTTAGGTTGGTCGACCTGGCCAGAATTGCCATTTTGTTTATCCTTATCCTGTTGAGGCAGTTTTCCACCGACCGATGGCAGCTTGCTCGATAATTTTTACAGGGTATTCGTCGCCTGTATGTAAAAATCCGAGCTTTGATTTGCGTTCGTCTGTAGTGGACACCTTTAATTAACCAAAAGATTCGCAAGTTTTCGTTAATCTAAAAAGTGAGCAAAAAAAAGTTCGCTATGGCATCCTGTTTATAGATGAACCATTTTTGTGACAAATTGGCTCGGTATCTGTATGAGACTATTCAGATGAAGAAGGTTTGATCAGTCCATTTCAGCATGGAAATTAATTATGCGCTATGCGGTATTTTTGCTTCTGATCCTGATCAACGCTGTCAGCCTAAGCTCTTCAGCTCAGGCTTCTGCGCAATCTCGCAGGATCGTTACCGATGCAAATTCAGGTTATGCGATCTATGGCTATGACCCGGTAGCCTATTATACAGATCATGCCGCTATTCGAGGGGATCGCGAGCACGAGCTTGTCTGGAATGGCGTGTCCTGGCTTTTTGCCAGCCGGGCCAACAAGGAAGTGTTTGCACACAGCCCGGAAGTCTACGCGCCACAATATGGCGGGCATGGGGCCTTGGCCATGGCCAGGGGCTATGCTTCCGATAGCAATCCCAATGTTTGGGCAATTTATCGAAACCGGCTGTTTTTATTTTATTCCTATACCGCGCGAGCCGCATGGGCCGAGGCCGTGGACTTGCATGTGGAACGGGCGGATGGACAATGGCCTAATATAAAAAGCACTCTTTCCAGATAAAAGTATATCTGTGCCATTCATGACGTTGCTAACGTCTTTCATTCTGTGTCTAAAGACCGCTGAAACCTGATGTGTCGCTGTGAAACATTTTAATTGTCTTGCTTCTGACCTTGGCAGGCGAGCGCCTAAGAGGTAATGCTTCGGTAGAGCGAAAAGTTTGATTCGTAATCCTATCAATCCCGCTGTCCTTTGGGGTCCGTTGAATATCAGATGTTTCAACTGGTGTTGAACCGAGCCCAAAGTGATGCCACTGCTTGTCGAGGGTGCAATGTCTGGTATTGAAACTCTGTCTTCCATGGATCTGGCGGCGCTGCTTTGCAGCCGAGTCTGTCACGACATCATTAGTCCGGTCGGGGCCATCATCAATGGTCTTGAGGTTCTTGAAGAAGATAATGGTGAGGAAATGGAAACCTTTGCCATGGAGCTCATTACCAAGAGCGCCAACACAGCTTCTGCCAAACTCCAGTTCGCCCGTCTTGCCTTTGGCGCTGCGGGATCTGCGGGAGCTGAAATCGACACAGGCGACGCGGAAAGCGTTGCTCGGGGATATATGAATTCTGAAAAGGCCGAGATCGAGTGGGAAGGGACCCGCGTCTTGATGCCAAAGAACTTGGTCAAGCTTTTGCTGAATCTCATCATGATCAGCATCACGACTATTCCACGCGGTGGCACAATCAAGGTTTCCCACGAAGGAACGCCCGCCTATCCGACTTTCAAACTGGTGTCGGAAGGCAAAAATGCCCGTATTCCTGCGAGCCTTGATCGTCTCCTGAGGGGGCGCCCGGCTGATGAACAAGGCTTTACGGCCAATTCCATTCAGCCTTATTATACCGGCCTGCTTGCCCGTGAAGCCAAAATGGATCTGGCTTTCGATTGGGTCGATGATACCATTACCATTCAGGCTAAACCCGTTCATGTTCCAAGCCCAGATGAAATGATTGGCGAAGCAATTCCGTCTTGAGTTGTTTTTCTTGTCAATTACTTAGGTGTAAACACCTATAGTAAACGAACTATATTTTGGACAATACTGTATTCGTGTTGTCCGATTTATTCTCTTTACACCAAGTAAAGTCGTTCATACTAAAGTCGCAAAATATTTATAAACAGATGCCCTGAGAATTGGCTCAAGTTTGAATGTTTGTGCGCATGGCTTCAGCTTAAATTAACGCTTTGCCCTGAGACTAAGGCTGAATAACTGTCTTTACAGGACTGGTTTCCGCCAAGAATCAGGGTTTTAAGCCATGGATGATCTTTTACGTGAATTTATCGAGGAAACAAATGAAAGCCTTGACGTTGTAGACGTTGAGCTTGTCAAGTTTGAGCAAGAGCCAAACAACGCTCAGATTCTCGATAATATCTTTCGGCTCGTACATACTATCAAGGGTACTTGCGGTTTCTTGGGGCTCCCAAGACTTGAAAGTCTCGCACATGCTGCTGAGACACTGATGGGTAAATTCAGGGATGGCGCACCGGTTACCGGTGAGGCTGTTTCGATTATCTTGGTATCACTTGATCGAATCAAGGAGATTGTCGCAGAGCTGGAAGCAAACGAGGCGGAACCCGAAGGCTCTGATGATGACCTGATCGATCAATTGGACCGATTGTCTGGTATTGGTAAATATGCCGGAATGGGCACTTCTGTAATGGATCAGGCTGGCGGAGACGCTGAGCCTGAAAAGGCAGAAGCAGAGCCGGTCGCCGAGGAAAAAACCGAGGCAGAGGCCACCCATGAAATATATCAGGTCCTGGAGCGCGAGCTGAAAGCCGGTGAAGTCTCTCTTGACGAGCTGGAACGAGCCTTCCGCGAAGCTGATGGTCCTGACGGGTTCGACGTAACCCAGAGCGCGAAGGAAGCTGCGGAAGCCGCGATTGCAGATGCTGCCGCTCAGAAACGTCTTGGCAAAACGCCAGCTACCAAGGCACCTGCTGCAAAAGCGCCTGTTGCGAAGAAAAAAGAAGAACCCAAGGCAGAAAAAGAAGTCAAATCTGGCGGTGGTGCCCATCAGTCCATTCGTGTGAATGTCGAAACTCTCGAACATCTCATGACCATGGTTTCCGAGCTTGTTCTTACCCGAAACCAGCTGCTCGAAATCGTACGCCGTCATGAAGATTCTGAATTCAAGGTGCCTTTGCAGCGTCTGTCCAATGTGACTGTTGAACTGCAGGAAGGCGTCATGAAGACCCGCATGCAGCCGATTGGTAACGCATGGCAGAAGCTTCCTCGTATTGTTCGCGACCTTGCCAACGACCTTCACAAGGAAATCGATCTGGTCATGATCGGTCAGGATACCGAGCTTGACCGTCAGGTTCTTGAGCTGATCAAGGATCCATTGACGCACATGGTTCGCAACTCGGCTGACCATGGTCTGGAAAATGGTGAAGAACGTGTTGCCATGGGCAAGCCTGCCAAGGGTACAATCACCCTGTCGGCTTATCATGAAGGTGGCCACATCATCATCGATATTGAAGATGATGGACGAGGCATCAACACCGAAAAAGTCAAGGAAAAGATCCTCAAGAATGAACTTGCGACTGAAGCAGAAATCGAGAAGATGTCTGAACAGCAGATCAACAAGTTCATTTTTGCTGCAGGCTTCTCGACCGCTGAAAAGGTTACGAACGTTTCCGGTCGTGGCGTCGGCATGGATGTTGTTCGCAACAACATCGAGGTTATTGGTGGTTCGGTCGACCTGAAGTCCATTCCGGGCAAGGGCTCAATCTTCTCCATCAAAATTCCTCTGACATTGGCCATCGTCTCCTCGCTGCTTGTCGAAGCATCTGGTGATCGCTTTGCTATTCCTCAGTTGAGCGTTGTCGAATTGGTGCGTGTTCAGAATAACTCAGAGCACAAGATCGAACGCATCAAAGACACTCCGGTGCTGCGGTTACGTAACAAGCTGCTGCCTCTGATCCATTTGAGCAATCTGCTAGGTATCGACCATAGAGGCGAAACCAACGACATTGAGCTTGATGATAATGGCTTCATCGTGGTCATGCAGGTTGGTGCCCAGACCTTTGGTGTTGTTGTTGACGCGGTGTTCCATACCGAAGAAATCGTTGTAAAACCGATGGCTTCTATGTTGCGTCACCTGACCATGTTCTCCGGGAATACCATACTGGGTGATGGTTCCGTGATCATGATCCTTGATCCTAACGGCGTTGCTCAGGCCTTTGGTAGCCATGTTGGAACAGATGTTGAGGCAAGCACGAAAGAGGCAGAAAAAGAGGCCCTTCCGGAAGAGCAGAACACGGTTTCCCTGCTTATTTTCCGCGCAGGGTCCCCAGAGCCAAAAGCCGTGCCGCTTTCTCTCGTCACGCGTTTGGAAGAATTCGACATCGAGCAGATCGAATTCTCGAATGGCCGAGACATGGTGCAGTATCGTGGCAGCCTGATGCCGCTTGTTCAGGTCAATGACTTTGTACAACGGCGCACCGAGGGCTCACAGCCAATGCTGGTCTTCTCGGATGCTGGTCGCTCCATGGGGCTGGTCGTTGACGAGATTGTCGACATCGTGGATGAACAGCTCAACATTGAGGTGTCCTCTGAAGTGCCTGGCATACTGGGTACTGCTGTCATCAAAGGCAGGGCAACCGAGATTATCGATGTTGGCCACTTCTTGCCGCAAGCCTTCGAGGACTGGTTCCATCGTAAGGAAATGGAAGAGGAAGACATCCTGAACAAGAAACTGTTGTTTGTTGATGATTCAAGTTTCTTCCGCAATATGCTGGGGCCAGTGCTGAAAGCTGCAGGATATGAAGTAACGATCTGTTCTGCTGGTTCTGAAGCTCTGTCTGTTCTTGAGCGTGATCCAAGCTACGAAATCGTGGTGTCTGACATCGAAATGCCTGAAATGAATGGCTTCGAGCTTTGCGAGGCGATCCGTCGCCATCCGGCAACACGCGATATTCCGATTATTGCGCTGTCTTCGTTGTGCACTCCGGCAGCTATCGAAAGAGGTCGCAAGGCTGGCTTTAATGACTATGTGGCCAAGTTTGATCGCCCTGGTCTTATTGCTTCTCTTAAGGAACAACGTATTGAATTGGGGGTTGCAGCATGAGCAAGCAACATACACCAGAAATGGACGATGATAGCGTAAACGAAACGATCCAGTATGTGACGATATTCATCTCCGGGCAGCTATTTGGTTTGCCAATCAGCCGCGTGCATGATGTCTTCGTTCCTGAATCGGTTACTCGGGTGCCGCTATCACAGGTGGAAATTGCCGGCGTTTTGAACTTGCGTGGCCGTATTGTTACCGCGATCGACATGCGAAAGCGTCTCGGCCTGCCTCCTCATAAACATGAAGGCAGCATGATGGCCATCGGTATCGAGTTCAAGGAAGAGTCTTACGGTCTGATTATAGACAGCGTCGGAGAGGTTCTGGATTTGAGCGAAAACAGTCGCGAAGCTGTGCCAAGCAATCTGGATTCTCGCTGGGCTGATATCGCAGCCGGTGTTCACCGCCTTGAGAAAGAACTTATGGTCATTCTCGACGTCGATCGCGTTCTGGGTGACATGGTCACAACTGGTGTAGCTGCTTAGCAGTGTGCTTGGCAGTACCTATGGAGACTTAGAAGATGAAAACGTGTCTGGTTGTTGATGACTCCAGTGTTATTAGGAAGGTTGCTCGTCGCATCCTGGAAGATCTCGATTTTGAAATCTTTGAGGCTGAGGATGGCAAAGAAGCTCTGCAGAGCTGCGCTGAGCAGATGCCGGATGCAGTTTTGCTCGACTGGAACATGCCCGTCATGGACGGTCTTGATTTCCTGATGGAGCTTCGCAAGCTGGAGGGTGGGGCAAACCCAAAAGTTATCTTTTGCACCACCGAGAATGACGTCGCGCACATAGCAAAGGCGATCCGCGCTGGAGCAAATGAATATATCATGAAACCGTTCGATCGCGACATTGTTGAGGCAAAGCTTCAAGAAGTCGGTTTGATTTAAGTCGGATTCCTCTCATTGGTGGGTTTTGAATATGGGTCTGATGTCTGCTGAGGCTAAGGTTGATAAGGCCGCATCACGTCAAGTCAAGGTGATGGTAGTCGATGACTCCGTTGTTATTCGAGGGCTAATAGGGCGTTGGATCAATGAGGATCCCGCGCTGGAGCTGGTCGGATCGCATCGGAATGGACGCCTGGCTGTTGAGGATATTGCAAAATCCCAACCTGATATTGTGGTTTTGGATATTGAAATGCCGGATATGGATGGGCTGACGGCGTTGCCGCTGTTGCTCAAGAACTATCCGCGTGCCAAGGTTCTGATGGCGTCTACCCTGACGCGCCGCAATGCTGAAATCAGTTTGCGTGCCCTGTCTCTTGGGGCGACGGACTATGTGCCAAAGCCGGAATCCAACAGCCAGATTACCACCTCTCGCGAGTTTCGCATAGAGCTCGTTGCCAAGATAAAAGCGATCGGTGGTGCTTCGGAAGAAGGCCCTGCACAGTTCCGGGCAGCTCGCGTCGGCGGAACGCCAGCACAACGTCCGGGCGCAATGCCAACATCCCGGATCCAACAGAGCAGACAGTCTCTTGCAACAGAAGGGCCTGCGAGCAAACGGGCCGCTGCGGCCGCTCCTGTGACCTTGGGAACAGTGGCTGGTCCGAATGGAATTATGTTGCGCAAGCTTGGGTCGGCTCGTCCAAGAGCGTTGCTGATTGGCAGTTCAACAGGCGGACCACAGGCTCTGGAGAAACTTCTTCAGGAGATTGGCCCACAAATGCGTTCTGCGCCTATCCTGATAACCCAACATATGCCGGCAACCTTTACAGCAATTCTGGCAGATCATCTCGCCAGAGCGTCAGGGATGCCTGCTGCAGAGGGGCAGGATGGAGAAGTCGTTCAGAACGGTCACATCTATGTTGCGCCAGGTGGCAAGCACATGGAACTGGTCAAGCAGGCAGGGCAGGCTGTTATCAAGCTCACTGATGGTCCTCCTGTCAATTTTTGTAAACCGGCTGTTGACCCGTTTTTTGAAAGCGCTGCCCAGGTCTATGGTGCAGCTGCTCTTGGTGTAGTTCTCACCGGTATGGGACATGACGGGGCTGATGGCGCCAGATATATCGTCGATGCCGGTGGTAGTATTATCGCTCAGGATGAAGCGAGCAGTGTTGTTTGGGGAATGCCAGGCGCTGCAGCGCAGGCGGGTGTTTGTGCCGCTGTGCTTCCGCTCAATCAAATTGGCTCCAAAGTAATGCGAATATTTAGAGGGGAGCGGATATGACGCCACAGGAATATTCTTTCTTGCAAGGGTTTCTGAAAGAAAAATCGGGTTTGGTGCTCTCTAACGATAAACAGTATCTCATAGAAAGCCGCCTTATGCCGATTGCGCGCAAGGCTGGCTTGCAATCTATCAGTGAACTTATCGGAAAGTTGAGAGGGTTTGGCGAAAAAGCGCTGCAGACCGCAGTGGTTGAAGCCATGACGACGAACGAGTCGTTTTTCTTCCGTGACAAAACGCCCTTCGAGCATTTTGTTGATACGATTATTCCCCATTTGGTGGAAACCAGAAAGCGGGGCAAAGTGCGCATTTGGTGCGCGGCGGCTTCTACGGGGCAAGAGCCATATTCATTGGCAATGAGCCTGAAGGAAAACGCAGCAAAGCTGGGTGGCTTGAGCTTTGAAATCGTGGCAACCGATATCTCGCATGAGGTTCTGGAAAAGGCAAAAGCCGGTTTTTATAGCCAGTTTGAAGTACAACGTGGCCTGCCGGTGCAGATGCTGCTGAAATATTTTACCCAGCATGGTGAAATGTGGCAGATTGCGCCGGAAATCCGGTCTATGGTTTCCTACAAGTATTTCAATCTCTTGGAAAGCTTTTCGGCGCTTGGGCAATTCGATGTGATCTTCTGTCGTAACGTGCTCATCTATTTTGATCAGGCGACAAAAACAGACATCATGCAACGGCTGTCCAAGCAGATGCCTGACGATGGTTACTTGCTGCTCGGTGCTGCTGAAACCGTGGTTGGTTTGACCAATGCGTTTCAGGCTGTCTCCGGCAAGCGTGGTCTCTATTGCAACGCTCGTGGTGCAAGCTCTTCGACCGGATCTGCGAGCAGTGGAGGTCTTCAGCCGCGTATGGCTGTTGGCGAAAACAGATTTGGCTCTCGCGCTTTGGGGGCTTCTCCTTCTGCTACCAAGCCAACGACTTTTGCGACATCGCGTCTATCGACCATTCCGGGTGGACGCAAATAGCGTCAAACCATCAAGTCGATTTTTCAATAGCATTTTTAGAGTCGCTCCCAAATCCGGGGCGGCTCTAGTTTTGTATGCAAGGAAGGATTATTGTGCGAGAGCAAACGATGACGTGCTGGTGACTTTGTTGCATAAAAAAAGCCGCCCAAATGGGCGACTCCTTATAAAGAGGATATGGATTAGCAATACTGACCTATTGTGCAGGCATTTGGCGGCCATGCATAGTCAGTCGTCTGTATCTTTTCAGGCGCTCTCTCTCATACCTTCTTCGTCTGGTTCACGTAGCACATAGCCACGACCCCATACGGTTTCGATATAATTTCGGCCGCCGGTAGCGGTTGCAAGCTTCTTGCGCAGTTTACAGATGAACACGTCGATGATTTTCAATTCCGGTTCATCCATGCCGCCATAGAGATGGTTGAGGAACATCTCTTTGGTGAGGGTCGTACCCTTACGCAGGCTCAGAAGCTCAAGCATCTGGTATTCTTTGCCTGTCAGATGGACGCGCTGCCCTTCAACTTCAACAGTTTTGGTGTCGAGGTTTACTGTCAGCTCGCCTGTCGTGATAACAGACTGTGCGTGGCCCTTCGAACGCCGTACGATGGCGTGAATGCGGGCGACCAGCTCATCCTTATGGAAGGGCTTGGTCATATAGTCATCTGCACCAAAACCTAGACCGCGAACCTTATCTTCGATACCAGCCAAGCCGGAGAGAATAAGAATCGGAGTCTTCACCTTGGAGACACGCAAAGTACGAAGCACTTCGTACCCGCTCATATCTGGCAGGTTTAGGTCCAGTAGAATAATGTCGTAGTCGTACAGCTTACCAAGGTCAATGCCTTCTTCACCGAGATCGGTTGTGTAGACATTGAAGCTTTCAGACTTGAGCATCAACTCGATGCTCTGTGCTGTGGCGCCGTCGTCCTCAATTAGCAAAACGCGCATGCCAATCCTCTTTGTTTGCCTATTCTGGGCTCGGAGCAATCTGCAGGGTCGCAGCCGACAAGAACCAAATTTTAACCCAGATTCCAAGGCTAATACATAATGGTTAACAAATACTGATTCCACTACGCAAGCCTGACGTTGGAACTTCACAAAGAAAAGTGTTATCCCATTGAATCCTAGGAAAATTGTTCCCAGTTCCAGACATAAAGTTACACATTAAGAAAAATTATTAAGTGCAACTTCGTATCTGGCTCAGTCGGTTTTGACCTACTAGGAAGAATTTCCCTAGCAAACCCACTAGAGATAATAATTAACCAATCAAGTAAACGAATCATTACCATGGAAAAGAAATATTAAAGGCTTGGCAATGGTACAGGAACTGATCAGCAAATTGGAAGATATCAGCCCTAGGCATTCCTTTGGGCGTGTAGCTTCGATTCAAGGCCACTTGGTCGAAGTGGTGGGGCCGCTTTTTGAAATGAGTGTGGGGTCCATGCTGCATATTCATGTGGATGGGCGTCCACCGATTAAGTGTGAGGTGGTCGGGTTTTCCTCCGATCGTGCCCTGTGTCTGCCATATTCCGAACTCGACGGGATAAGGCTTGGAAGCCGGGCGGAGCTGCATGGCCCTGCCGTGGTGCGCCCGACCAAGGAGTGGCTTGGGCGCATGGTCAATGCGTTTGGCGAACCGATTGACGGCAAGGGGCCGCTGGCGCGCGGTCATGAATCCGTAGCCCTGAGAGGAAAGCCTCCAGCAGCTCACAAGCGCATGAGAGTGGGTGGCCCCATGGATCTTGGGGTGAGGGCGCTTAACACGTTCATAACCCTTTGTGAGGGTCAGAGAATGGGTATTTTCGCTGGCTCAGGTGTTGGCAAATCGGTGCTGCTCTCCATGTTGGCGCGTAACGCCAGTTCCGAGGTCAACATCATTGGCCTCATCGGTGAACGAGGGCGAGAGGTGCAGGAGTTCGTTGAGGATGATTTGGGGGAAGAGGGCCTCAAGCGTTCCATTGTTGTCGTCGCGACCTCTGATGAAATGGCCTTGATGCGTCGGCAGGCCGCCTATCTGACACTTGCCCTTTCGGAATTTTTTCGCAGGCAAGGCAAACAGGTTCTGTGCATGATGGACTCTGTTACCCGCTTTGCGCAGGCTCAGCGCGAGATAGGCCTTGCGGCCGGAGAACCGCCAACTTCCAAGGGATATACCCCCACAGTTTTCGCAGAATTGCCAAAATTATTGGAAAGAGCGGGGCCTGGTGAAAAAAATGAGGGTGCTGTTACCGGACTTTTTACTGTTTTAGTGGAAGGTGATAATCACAATGAGCCTGTAGCGGATGCTGTTCGTGGTATTCTGGATGGACATATCGTTATGGAAAGGGCCATTGCTGAGAGGGGAAGGTACCCGGCGATAAACATTTTGAAATCTGTTTCGCGTACACTCCCCAAAGCTGCCGATCCGGCCTTTTGGCCATATGTACTAAAGGCTCGGCAATTTATGGCGACCTATTCGGATATGGAAGAGTTGATCCGATTGGGAGCCTATAAACAGGGAAGCGATCCAAATGTGGATTTGGCTATCGCTCTTCACGAACCGCTGGAAACGTTCCTTACGCAGAATAAGGGAGAGGCAACCAGCATTGAAGAGGGATACCAAGCGTTACAGTCCATACTTGGTGCGCAATCCGTAACGGGTAATTCGGGGCTTTAAGGAGTATTGAGTAATGAAGTCGCGCGAAAGTCTTATCCGTCTGAAACGCTTTCAAGTTGATGAAAAGCGGCGTCAGGTGGGACAAATCGAATTGATGGTTACTGAATTCGAAGGCATGATTCGGGATCTCGATGCACAAATTGCGATCGAGGAAGAAAAGGCCGGGATCAGTGATATCGCTCATTTTGCTTATCCGACCTTTGCGAAAGCAGCCATTCAACGCAAGGAAAACCTGCAGGTCTCGATTGATGATCTGAATGAACAGCTCGAACGGGCGCAGGACCAGTTGCGCGAAGCTGTTGCAGACATGAAAAAAGTGGAAATGCTCGAGGAGCGCGACCACCAGCGCGAACAGGCGGCTCGCGATCAGGCCGAACAAGATGAGCTTGACGATTTCGCCATGATTGGCCACAGGCGCGGGCGCTAGAGCGGCCAGAAATTCACAGGATCCCGGATTGTTCTTCCAGCATTGGCTGGCCGAAATCTGAGGGTCTTGATACTCCTTTGCCGGATTTGACCCTTTTCAGGCGACAAATCCGGACCCCTATTTGTGTTTTTTTCATAAATGGGGAATGGGTGGTGGCTTACACAAGACAAATCGGATAATGCTGTCGCTGCATAAAACCAAATGCAGCAGGTTCGCGATGGCGCAAGTTTCCCTTTTTTTTGTAAGCCATGACGGGCAGACCAAGAAGATCGCCCGCACGCTTTCAGACCATCTTGTCGAGAAAGGCCATTCATTGAGGCTGTTTGACCTTGATGAAACAGAACCTTCAGCTCTGGATGTGGAAACCGCAGACCTCAATATCGTTCTCGCTGCGATCCGTTATGGACACCATCTGAAGCCGGCAGAGCGCTTTCTCAAGATATTTGCTGGCGCACTCGGTGCCAAGCCGCTGGTGATGCTTTCGGTCAATCTGACGGCTCGCAAACCACACAAGAGAACAATCGACAATAGTATTTACTTGCAGAAATGGCTTAAGTTGCACCCGCTCAATCCCGTAATTGTCAGAGCGATTGCCGGAAAACTCGATTATCCAAGCTATGGCTTTTTCGATCGCTTCATGATCCAGTTGATCATGCGCATCACCAAGGGGCCGACAGATCCCGGCGAGACGATTGAATTTACAGATTGGGATCAGGTCAGGGAGTTGTCAGAAGAGATCTCTGGACTCCTTTGAGCAATGCGTGCATTGAGACATCGGTTGCGTTTGTCTATTCGCCGTTGGGGGGCATGTGGTTGGCTTCTTTTCTTTTACCGATATTACTGGCAATTGCCGCCTTTTCCTTTGGGCTTGGAATAACCTTGCCTCTGGTGTCGCTGGATAAACTGCTTTTTTTCACTGAAACGCCATCGCTTTCTACCATCATTATGGGATTGTGGGAGCAAGGTGAATTTGTGCTGGCGCTCGTCATCGTGGCTTTTTCAGTGCTCTTTCCCGCAGTCAAAATCCTTTTGCTCCACATCGCAGTCTATCGAGGGCGAAAATCGCGGTCTTTGGCGGTGCTGTCCGTGGTCAGTAAATGGTCAATGATGGATGTGCTTCTCGTTGCTCTGGTCATCTTTTCTGCCAAGACCAGCGGGTTGGCCACGGCTTCCGCCATGCCGGGAATCTGGTTTTATGGCTCTGCGACCCTGGCGTCGGTGGTTGCCTCGGTGTTGATCAACAAAAAATAGCCTTCAAAAAGTCGAATGACTTAATGGATCGGGCCATAATTTTAACGGCTGATCGTGCAAAAAGACGCAGTGATTTTTGGTTTTTTGCAAGGCTGTCTCAAATTGATCCAACAGTCTTAAGCCGAACTCTGGTGTGGATCTCGTTTTGGCTGAGAACGGTTGTGTGCGCCCGGAAACGTTCGATAATAGAACGGACATATGGGCGTATTAGTGGAGAGGTCAGCAATACGGGAATTTCACCTATCTGTGCTGCATCTTCATAGCCATCGCGCACCAAGCCGACAAACTCTTGCAATTTGCTAGGAGCCATTGCGAGCTGCTTTTCGTCTCCATCTCCGATAAGGGCGCTGCTGAATTCCTTCTCCCATTTTGGAGAAAGAGTGAGTATTGGCAGATAGCCCCCCGGAGCCAGATTGCTTGCACATATTTGTAGAGACAAACGGCGACGAACATGCTCGGTCATGGTCTGGATGGAACGGGTGAAGCCGGACGCATCGGCAATACCTTCCAGAATGGCAGACAGGTCGCGGATGGAAATTCGCTCGGCCAGCATGGCTTGCAAAACGCGCTGTATACCAGAAATGGTGATCTGGTTCGGCACAATGTCTTCGATGAGTTTCTTCTGTTCCTTGGGAAGTTCGTCGAGCAGACCTTGTACAACCGCATAGGAGAGCAACTCGCCCATGTTGGCTTTGATGATTTCTGTCAGATGCGTCGAAATGACTGTGGCCGGGTCGACAACGGTAAGGCCCAGAATAGCAGCTTCTTCTCGCAAGGAACCGTCGATCCACACAGCAGGCAGGCCGAAGGTCGGCTCTGCCGTTTTGATGCCAGGTAAGGAAATGTCCGCGCCGGTCGGATCCATCGTCATGAATTGGTTTGGATAGACGACGCCACGACCCACCTCGACTTCCTTGACCTTGAGCACATAATCATTGGCCTGGAGCTGGACGTTGTCCATGATGCGGACAGCAGGCATGATGAAGCCCATTTCAGAAGCCAATTGGCGACGCAGCGCCTTGATCTGGTCGGTGAGTGCCTGGGATGCATTGCCGTTCGCCATACTGATAAGGCCATAGCCAAGTTCAAGACGCAGCTCGTCCATTTTGAGCACTTCGCTGATCGACTCTTCTTTTGGAGGTTCGGCTTCTTGCAGCTCTTTCTGCTTTTTCTCGATGACTTCCTTAATGGCCTTTTGCTTGTGCTTCTGGCTTGCCTTGAAGGAGAGGTAGCCAGCGCCAACGCCGAGCGTTACGAACGGGATGAGCGGCATGCCCGGCAGGAAAGCCATCACGAGCATGACTGCAGAGGACATGCCCAGAGCTTTGGGATAGCCGGAAAGCTGGTCAACAAGTGCCTTGTCTGCCGAGCCACTGACACCTGCTTTGGAAACCAGAATACCGGCAGCTGTGGAAACGATCAGCGCCGGAATTTGGGAAACAAGACCATCGCCGATGGTGAGCAGGGTATAGGACTGTGCCGCATCGCTGAAAGCCATGTCCTTTTGAACGACACCAATGATGATGCCGCCAAGCACATTGATGAAGGTAATGATGAGGCCAGCGATGGCGTCGCCGCGAACGAACTTGCTGGCACCATCCATGGCGCCAAAGAAGGTGCTTTCGTCGGAAAGATCCTTGCGGCGCTTCTTGGCTTCTTCCTCGTTGATCAATCCTGCGGAAAGGTCCGCGTCAATGGCCATCTGTTTGCCGGGCATGGCGTCAAGGGTGAAGCGGGCGGCGACTTCTGCGATACGGCCTGAACCCTTGGTGATGACAACGAAGTTCACCGTCACCAGAATGGCAAAGACGATCACGCCGATAACGAAGTTACCGCGCGTCACGAAATTACCAAATGCCTCGATGACGTTGCCAGCCGCGCCGGATCCTTCATGGCCATTGGCCAGAATGAGGCGCGTGGAAGCTAGGTTCAGCGCCAGCCGCAACATGGTCGAGACCAGCAGGATGGTCGGGAAGGAGGAAAACTCCAACGGCGCTTTGATGAACAGGGATGTCATCAGGATGAGCACAGAAAAGATGATGGATATCGCCAGAAACATATCCATGAAAGCCGACGGCAGCGGCAAAATCATGACGACGAGAATGGTCATGACGCCGATTGCGAGGCCCAGATCTCCCTGTCTCAGAAACGTGATTGCATTGCTCAACTGGTCGAGCGGCGACGCACCCCGTGAGCCCGTTGCTCCGGAGGTATCTGTTGCGGTCGTTTCCGCCGCTACTGTTGCGTCTGCATCACTCATTCTGAGGGTCCATCACAAAGGGAACTTCTGTTTATTTATGTCTTGATTCTAGACAATTCCAAAGCAGGAGTTTTCAGTTTAACCAGCTTGTCTGGCTTCTCCCGGCTGAGGGATGTCGACGCCTTCGTCCGAATATTGCTTCAATTTGTTGCGCAATGTGCGGATCGATATACCCAGAATGTTGGCCGCATGGGTGCGGTTGCCAAGGCAATGGTCGAGTGTGTCGAGGATCAGATCCTGCTCCACTTCCGCGACGGTGTGCCCCACAAGCGTTCGGGTTACGCCCTCGGCCGCGATAACCGCTTGAGCGGCCGGGCCGGTCGCCATGCCGATGATGGTTTCATCCATGCGGCTGCCATCAGGCATACGCAGGGCTTCTGCGCCGATCTCTACGCCAGTTGCCAGAAGAACGGCTCGGTGGATGGTGTTTTCCAGCTCACGCACGTTGCCCTGCCAGTTGTTGGCATGAAGATGACGGTAGCATTCTGTGCTCAGTTTGCGCTGTGGCAGGCCATTGGCCTGTGCATATTTGTCGGCAAAGTGCGCCGCCAGAAGGTCAATGTCCTGTGGGCGTTCGCGCAGAGGCGGAATCTGCAAGTTGATTACATTGAGGCGGAAGAGAAGGTCTTCGCGGAAGTTGCCAGCACGGACTTCATCGGCCAAATTGCGGTTCGATGTGGCAAGAATGCGAATGTCGACGGGCACGGGCTTGGTGCCGCCAACCCGGTCAATGACCCTTTCCTGAATGGCGCGCAGCAGTTTTGCCTGCAGGCGAATGTCCATTTCGGAGATTTCATCGAGTAGTAGCGTGCCGCCATTTGCTTCCTCGAATTTGCCGATCCGGCGGGCTATGGCGCCGGTAAAGGCTCCTTTTTCATGACCAAACAGTTCTGATTCGAGCAGATTTTCCGGGATCGCTGCGCAGTTGACCGATACGAATGGCTGTGACGAACGGCGAGAATGGGCGTGCAAGTGACGGGCCAGAACTTCCTTGCCGGTTCCACTCTCGCCAGTGATTAAAACGGACGCATCGCTGGGTGCAATCTGGTTGGCCAATTGCACAACGTTGCTCATGGCCGGATCTCTATGGAGCAGGTCGCCCTGGTCTTTCGAAACCGCTTCCAGAACGGCTGCGATGATTTCCGGATCCGGCGGCAGCGGGATATATTCCTTTGCGCCAGCCCGGATGGCGTTGACGGCGGCGCGCGCATCATTTTCAACGCCGCAGGCAATGACCGGAATGGTGATATGCTCGGATTCGAGGGATTTGATCAGGTTGGCGATATCAAGTTTGACATCAATCATCATCAAATCCGCTCCGCGCCCGGCGCGAAGGTGGCTAATGGCCATTTGTGTGGTTTCTGCATGGGAAACCTGAGCACCACGATCCAAGGCAATTTTGGTTGCTTGGGAAAGCTGGCCATTGAGAGTACCGGTAATAAGCAGGCGCATTTTTTTCTTCCAACCTATTTTTCAGTTTTGATGATTTCAGTCATGGTTACGCCGAGTTTTTCCTCGACAAGCACGACTTCGCCACGCGCAACGAGGCGCGAGTTCACATAAATATCGACAGCTTCACCGACCTTGCGGTCCAGTTCCAGAACATTGCCAACATCCAGATTGAGCAGTTCACTGACGGGCATTTTTGCCCGACCCAGAATTGCCGAAACCTTCACTGGAACGTCAAAGACTGCTTCCAGATCGGCTGCATTCTTTTGGACACCGTCTTCGTCCATTGCCGCTTTCGCTATAGCTTGCGCATTCTGTTCTTGCAAAGCGAGGCCGTCATTGTCGTCGTCTGCGCTCATTTGCTTTCTCCCTTTGCGGTCTGGGTGGCATCCGCAGCCAAAGCAGCTTCAATTGCATCTTTCGGTGTCGAAACCACATGTTCCTCATCCGATGCTGCACCCGATGGAATTTCTGATGTTTCTGGTAAAGCACTGCCTTCGGTCATTGATGGATCGTCTGTTTCATCGGCGACAGAGCCATCAGTGCCATCAGTGCCTGAATTGGTTTGTTCGTCATTCGGTTCGCCTGCGGACAGGTGGTCCGACGGGGTCTCTTGCTCAGCTTCTTCTTCAGCTTCTTGAGATGCGTCCGGGTCGTCAGGCACGTGGGCGAAATGATCGTTGATCAGCTTTTCAACCTGCCGAATAGAACTGCGCAAGTTACGGCCAATGCCACCGTCGACCCATTCCACTTCGCAATCTCCCGGCATGATCACCGGGTCGGGAAGGATCGTCAGAGTGCCGCTAAAACCCAACTCTTCCATCTGCGCATCAACGGTCGCTTTAATGTCGTCTGCCACAGCATCATTGAGGCGGATGGAAATGTGTGGTGTCTTGCGCAAAGGGGCCAGGATCTGGTTGAGCAGAGCCTGAATTTCGCCTTTTGGCTCTTGAGCAACAAGTTTTTCTGCAAAGCGGGAAGCAAAAGCAAATGCAAGTTGGCTGGCGTCCTTTTCCAGACGCTGCATCAGCAAGCCCACTTCGGTATAGATCATCGCGACTTCTTCAACGATTTGCTTTTCCAGAGTGAGCTTTTTTTCGCTGGCGAGCTGTTCACGGTCTTCGCGGGCCTTGGCTTCCCCTTCAGCAAATGCCTGTTCTCTGGCTTCGGCAATAAGACGCTCGTGCTCGGCAACCGTAATCATCGGTTCGGGCGGAATTTCTTCGATTTGCTCTTCGATTTCCGGCTCTGGTGGAGCAGAAAAATCCAGATCAAACAGATAGCGAGCGGCTTGTGACATTCTTGGGTTCCGAATTATCGTCCGGTTAAGGAGCGGTCTTTTGTTTGGTTTCAGTTGCAGGGCCAGAATGTTATGTGCTGGTCCCGTTTGGTTTTGAGCTCTCTTTATTAGTAGATGAGTTCATCTTCGCTATTGCCTTTGGCGATCATGATTTCACCGCGGGCCGCAAGATCTTTGGCCATATTGACCATTGCGCCTTGAGCTTCGTCTACATCGCGCAAGCGAACCGGTCCCATGCTTTCCATATCCTCTTGCAACATGGCGCCTGCGCGTTGAGACATGTTGTCCATGAATAGAGAACGAATTGTTTCGTTGGCGCCTTTGAGGGCGAGAGCCAGAATGTCTTTTTCGATATTCTGCAGCAGAGCCTGAACGCCGCTGGCATCCAGTTTGCTGAGATCTTCGAAGGTGAACATGAGCTGCTTGATCTTTTCGGCCGATTCCCTGTTTTCCTCTTCCAGGGCAGCAAGAAGTCTTGCTTCTGTCTGGCGATCGAAATTGTTGAAGATGTCAGCCATGACTTCGTGAGCATCACGGCGCTGGGTGGTGGAAAGGTTCGACATGAATTCGATGCGCAGGGTCTGCTCGACCTTTTCAAGCACTTCCTTCTGAACTGCTTCCATGGAGAGCATGCGGTTAATGACTTCCAAGCCAAAATCTTCAGGCATAATGGAAAGCACCTTGGCTGCATGGTCCGACTTGATCTTCGAGAGAACCACGGCCACCGTTTGCGGATATTCGTTCTTCAGGTAGTTGGCGAGCACGTTTTCCTGAACGTTGGAGAGTTTCTCCCACATGTTACGGCCTGCCGGGCCACGAATTTCTTCCATGATTGCGTTGACGCGTTCTTCCGGCAGGAAAGAAGCCAAGAGACGTTCGGTCGAATCGTAGTTGCCAGTAACTGCGCCTTTGGATGAAATACGCGAGACAAATTCGATAATCAGATTATCCAGCATGTTCGGCGTGATGCCGCCCAGTTTTGACATGGCGATGGATACTTGCTTGATTTCGATATCGTCAAGGCGACTCCAAATTGGGCCACCGTGCTCATCGCCCAGAGCCAACAGAATGATGGATGCCTTTTCTGCGCCATTGAGTTCTCGCTCTTCATGTTCCTCCGAAACGGACGCTCTAGAGCTCTGAACATTTGAAAGTGCTGTTGCTGCCGGAGCCATTTTCTACCTCACGCTGCATCTTGAAGCCAAAGACGAATGATCTTGGCAGCTTCTTCTGGGTTGTCTTTTACCATGTCACCGACTTTGATCAGGGTGTCAGCCTGGAGGGCACCTTGAAGCTGTGCATGCTCAATGGCCTGCAATGTCGGATGTTTCGGATCATCTTCACCATGTGGTGCAGGGATCAATTCGCCTGATTCTGTTTTGATCATCGGGGTGCCGTCCGGGCCAATTATGATGTCCAGATCATCCTTCTGATCTTCTGCTTTTTCGAACATGCGCTTCATCATCGGACGAACGACCATGAACAGAACGATAAGCATCATCAGGAACATTACGCCAAGTTCGGTAAAGCGCATGTAATCATCTTTGGTAAATGCGAAGAGCTCATTGCCTTCTTCGTCAAAGATGGTCTGTGGGCCTTCTGCGAATTGCAGGTTGATGACTTCAACCTTGTCGCCACGGGTCTGGTCATATCCGACGGCAGAGCGAACAAGTGTTGCGATCTGCTCAAGCTCTTCTGGTGATCTTGGCGTGTAAACCAATTCGCCGTTTTCGTTCTTTTCGTAAGTTCCATCCACCAAAACAGCTACGGACAAGCGCTCGATCCGGCCACCCTGAACAACTTCGGTCGTTGTCTTGCGAGAAATCTCGTAGTTGACCAGTTCTTCGGTCGTTTCCGAATTTTCTTGTGTGCCGGCAGGCTGCCCGTTGGCGTTGGCGTCAGGCAGTTCGTTGCCAACCGTTACGCCATCATTGCTTTCTCTATCCTGGCTGTTGGCATTTTCCGTGCGGGTCTGGGTAGACCGGACGACCTGACCATCCGGGTCGAACATGTCGGAGGTTTCGGTCACCTTGTTGAAGTTCATTTCGGCAGAGACTTCGATGCGCGCACGGCCCTGACCCACGACGGAAGAAACAATATCATCAACCTGATCGCGCAGGCGACTTTCCATCTGTACCTGACGTTCTTCCATATGGGCGGACATGTAGCTGTCATCGTTGCCGCGACCTGAAGCCAGAAGGCGCCCGCGCTCGTCAACGATGGTTACATTTTCCGGATCAAGACCTTCAACTGCTGAGCCGACCAGATGCTGAATTGCCTGAATCTGCGAAGAATTCAAATTGCCCTGCAGCTTGACTGCAATCGATGCTGTTGGCTGTTTCTGGTCTTTCTTGAAAAGTTCGCTCTTGGGCATGACCAGATGCACTCTTGCTTGCCGCACATTGCGGATGGTGCGGATGGAGCGAGAGAGTTCGCCTTCAAGGGCGCGAAGATGATTGACGTTCTGAACAAAGCTGGTGGTGCCCAGCGTTTCGCTTTTGTCAAAGATTTCATATCCGACATTGCCGCCGGTCGGCAGGCCATTTTCTGCCAGCTGCATACGCAGCTTCAAGATGTCGGTCTTGGGGGCAAGAATCACTGCGCCTTCGTCGAGCACTTTGTGGCTGACATTCTGTGCTTCGAGCAGGCGGGTAATCTGTATGGAGTCTTCAAAGGAGAGGTCTGTATATAGTGGTGCCAGATCCGGTTCGGACATGCGCATCATGATAAATGCAAAGAAGCCGATCAAAACAGCCGTAACCACCCCCATCGCTGCGATGCGGGAGGGGCCAAGCGTTTTGAGAAAGTCGAAGAACCCGTTCACTCTGTTGCCTTTGTCATTCCGAATTTACTACACCAAATCACTAGGCAATATTTTCCTAGGAGATAGTTAACAAGATGTTAAGACTTCGGTTAACGAATGGTTAACAAGCCATTTTGCAAGGCAAATTTCCCGAATTTTTTTTTGAAAAATTTCTAATTCTTTCTTGTTTCCCTGTGGGATTTCAGAATTGTCATATAAATAGGGAAAAGCATCAAGAGAAGTTAGGCATTTATACTTAATGTAAATTGTCAGTATTCATCATGCTGATTTGGTCGCCGTGCATTCAATAAAAAAGGCCGAGGGATAGAACCCTCGACCTTTTATTTTGGATATACAGGGAGGAAAGCCTCGCTGCAAACTCTTACCGATATTGTTGAACCCGCGTTGCTCTCAGACCTGCCAGACCATGTTGATCAATGGATGCCTGCCAGCTGAGGAATTCCTCAACGGTCAGAGCATATTTCTGACAAGCTTCTTCAAGACTCAGCAGTCCACCGCGTACGGCAGCAACAACTTCGGCTTTGCGCCTGATAACCCAACGCCTGGTATTGGCAGGAGGAAGATCAGCCACAGTCAAGGGACTCCCATCGGGGCCGATGACATATTTTACTCTAGCACGTATTTGATCGGTCATTGTACTCTCACACTCAACCTGACCTCATCGAAGTTGAGCATAAGGCAATGCCTTTAAAAAAGAGCTAAGCTACTGGATACAGTTTAGTAATAGTTTTTTTCAATATGAAGCAATTTGCGCGAAACGGCTTCATATTGCGAAAGAGGGTTGTGTGCCTGATGGTCAAGTGTGTGTTGCAATATGGTTAACGCGAGGCGCTAACCGGCATTTCCAATGCACAATGCAATATCCCAATTATGCCCTATGCAGCAATGTCGCTGCTATTGCCTAGGATGCTTCAGAGCTTACCGACTTGATTTGGGATGTCTGGATGGATTGTCCGTTTACTATGAGTAGTGGCACAGAGGATGAAAGATCGACGTCCGATACGACGCCGGTGGCATCTGTGTCAATGTTCAGGCTATTGCCTTCCTCATCCTCTGTTTCAAAGGAAATCGTATATGTGCCTTTTTGCATGCGGTTGCCAGAATTGTCTGTGCCGTCCCACTTGAAGGTTTGCTCACCTTCGGAAATGGCTACATCACTTTGCTGGTACACAATATTGCCATTGGCATTCTTGATGGAGATGTTGGCGGTTCCCGCATCTTCTGACGTGAAGGTATAGGTGGCGCTGCCATACTGGTTCAAATTGGCTTGAGAGCCATCAATCTTGACAGTCGTTCCGACGAAATTCAGCACTCCAAGGGCATTGGATGACGTCATCATGCTTGCCAGATTTTCCAACTGCTCGTTGGACTTGATCTGCTGCTCAACGCTGGAAAATTGCACAAGCTGTTGGGTGAACTGGCTTGAGTCCATCGGATCCATGGGGTCCTGATGTTGAAGCTGTGTCGTCAAGACAGTCAAAAAGGTCTCATAATTCTGGATGAGACTGGTGTTGTCATTCGAGGCGCTGGTAACAGCTTGTGAGGCGATGGAGCCAATAGAGGTCAACGTCATATCTCCAGAAGCGGGACTAGATTACGAGATTCAATCCGCTTGTCGCGGTATGATGCGAGGCATATTGAACTTCTTGCGCTGCTATTGCAGACGAATCTTCGCTCTGTTCTGAAGATCCTCTGTCTGAGTAGTTTTCTTCAAAGGTCTGTTGATCCTGGCCAGCCATTTGCCAACCTTGGTTGCCCTGATCCATGAGGGAATATTCAAGGCCCTGGTCCTGCAAGTTCAGCCCGCTCTGTTGCAAGCTGCGTTCGAGGAACCTTTGATCCCGGGTCAGCAAGTCAAGCGTTTCAGGTCTTTCGACATATAAATGTGCCTTGGTATGTCCATCCGAGCCAATGGTCATGCGGACATCAATCTTGCCCAGCTCGGCAGGATCCAGACGGATTTCAAACCGGGTTTCACCTTTCTTTGCAAACTTGGAAATCTCAGCCGCGATGGCATTGGAGTTTGCAAGGCTCATCTGGATTGTCGTTTGCCCTGTTTGCGCCAGTCCGGTGACGCCGGTCATGTGCACTGTGGTTGTCGTTGCGGGTATGGATGATGCCGCAAGGTCTGACGAGCTTGTTGTCGCGGAGTTATTGCTAATAGAGTTTTTGTTGTCGACTGCCGCCATCATTTTAGAGAATGCATCACCCTTGGGCGCATTGCGAGCGGCAGTTTTGTTCTCTTCAGACTTCGCCTCGCCGCTCGCTTGCGATGCATTCTGCTTCTGACCGTCCGAATTGGTCTGGGCATTGGCGGTATCAGCATTGGCTACGGTGTTGGCTTGATTGGCTGCCGCTGAAGCGTTTGCTGCAGCCGTCTGACTGCTTGCCTCCGCTCTTGCCTGCATTTTTGCCAGCTTTGCACCTGTCTCAGTTGTTGCTGTATTTTGAGCCTGATGGGTCGTGACTGCGTCGCTTGTTCCTGCGTCGTCAGCGGTTGTTTCTGCACTCGCTTCCATAGTGGCGTTTGCGGCTGCTGCTAACCCTGCGGCCTTGGTCGCGTCGACCTTTGGTGCTCCTGCATCACTTGCGGGCTTGTGTCCTTCCATCGCCGGCAGGTTTGACGCCTGCGCCGCAGTGTTCTGACTATTGGCGGTACTTGTTGCGGCAGATGTTGTTGCAGTGCTATTCGCTGCTTCGGCGCTAGTCAGGCCTTTCGCAATCTGAGAGGTCAGGTCCGTCGTGCTCTCAGAAACTGATGTTACTGAAACAGATGGGCTTGCGCCTCCCTGTTCTGCCTGTCTCGCAGCAAGGGTAGCAGCGTTGGTGGCGTTCGCCGAAAGAGCGGCCTTTGCCTGCCCGGCTTCAGCCTTCAGAGCGGTAGCTGTCGTGCTTCCATCTTCAGTCTCGGATGCGTTCGTTGCCAAAGCAGAGGCAATGTCTTCACTCGCCGTCTCGGCTGCGGCTTGCGCAGCTCCATTCGGTGTTGGAGTTTGTGCTGTGATGTCTATTAACCCAGAGGCCGGCTGCATGCCTGCACTCTTTGTTGGGGTGGCGTTCTGACTGACAGCATTGGTCGCAGGAAGCGGGGCCTGTTCGCCTTGTGTTTGCGCCAAAATGCCATCTGTTGCCAAATTTTGAGCCGAAGCAGATAAGGTTGCTTCAGTCATCTTGCCTGACGCGGCGTCAAGTGGCGCTCCAGCTCCTGCCAGAGGGTCAGATTCTGGCAGGGGTGCTGGAGGCGCAATAGGGCTTTGAGCGTTTGCCAATGTGTTGGACTGGGACGCGATTGTAACTTGGTCACCCACAGGATTGCCGGTTTCGGGTGCGGGTGCCGGTGCCTGTATCATGATTTGTGCGAAGTCACCGTTGGCCAGAGCTTTGGCGACTTTCTTGTCTTTATCACTAGCAACGGGCTGAGTAATAGCCGAAGCGGCTCCATCGTCGAGAACCGTGTCACCGCTGGCTTCCAACAAAGCCTCGTCGATAGATGCTTGCGTTGCATCAGCTGCATTGGCTATTGCCGCAGTGCTGTCCGTTGACGTTGATGCATCCTCGCCGTTCGCATTCTGCTGAGCGATTTGACTGTCCTGATTGTCAGATGGATCATTAGAGGCAACGGAAAGATCTGTCTGATTTTGGGTCGCGCCTGCTTTTGTTTCAACCGGATTCGATCTGGATTCATCAGTGCTGGCGTCTTGTTCCGAGCCCTTTTCTGTGGTCTGCTGAGAGGCCTGGGTCGACTTGTCTAAAGAGGCCTGGGGCGACTTGTCTAAAGAGGCCTGTGGCGACTTGTCTAAAGATGCAGCCCTTGCTTCACTTCTTTCTGAGGCAGAGGATGTGGTTGCCTGATCCTGATTTGATCTGCTGTTTCTTTGCGCCAAAGTGGCAGAGCGCTCACTCTCTGATGTCGAGGCGGTCTGACGGTCGTTTTTGCTTCTCTCATTGTTCAAATGATCTCCGAAAGACATGCCGCCTTGAGATGCATTGGACGCACTGGATGTTCCTGACGAACCACTACGGCTCCCAAAAGCTACTTTGGCTTTTGGAACTGAAACAACATCCATAATTGACGAATACTGAGAAGCCATTACCAACCTCATTACACACTGTTAGGCTTATGTATTCAAGAAATGTGCCAAATTGTTTCTGGCGTTTGATGTTTCAGGAATGGCGTTTTTCCTTTGTTTTTGTTGAATTTTGTTTGGCTTTGGCGAATATGGCGGGGTTAATATTTGCCGCCTGATGGAAAAAAATGCCGAGTGGGAAATGCAGTCTTTGCCAGTTTGTGCTTTTCATCACGCCAAAACTCGCTATATAAAGGGGAAAACTTGTGTCGGCAGCTCAACAAGCAGGACCAGAGCTTGCTGCCGAATGGAAAAGAGAAAGATCGATTGATGTTAAACAGTCTCGATTTGCCTGGTCGCCCCGAAGACACCCGTGTTGTTGTTGCCATGTCTGGCGGCGTTGACTCGTCCGTCACTGCAGCGCTCTTGAAACATCAGGGCTATGATGTCATCGGCGTGACCATGCAGCTATATGATCATGGTAAGGCTATGCATCGCGTTGGTGCATGTTGTGCTGGTACGGATATTCAGGACGCTCGCCGTGTGGCCGAGCATCTTGGCATTCCCCATTATGTGCTCGATTATGAAAGCCGCTTCAAAGAGGCCGTAATCGATCGCTTTGCCGAGAGCTATCTGGCAGGGGAAACGCCAGTGCCTTGCGTTACCTGTAATCAGACGGTCAAGTTCGAGGATCTTCTGGAAGCGGCCAAGGAGTTCGGAGCCGACTGTATGGCAACCGGCCACTATATTTCGTCCAAGATGGTGGGAAATCGTCGGGTGCTGTTCCGTCCTTCCGATGAGGATCGCGACCAGACCTATTTCCTGTTTGCCACCACTCAGGAACAGATAGACTTCCTTCGTTTTCCTCTGGGGGGCATGTCCAAGCCGGAAGCGCGTCAGCTTGCCCATGAGCTGGGGCTGGTGGTTGCGGACAAGAAGGACAGTCAGGATATCTGCTTTGTTCCTTCAGGCAAATATACCGATATTATCGAGCGCTTGCATCCGGGCGCTGCCGAGCCGGGAAAGATCGTCCATGTTGACGGGACGGTTTTGGGCGACCACAAGGGGATTATTCACTATACGGTCGGACAGCGGCGCGGCCTTGGTGTTTCCTATGGTGGAGGGCCGCTCTATGTGGTTAAGCTTGATCCGGAACACAAGCACGTACTCGTGGGGCCGCGCGAGGCTCTGGTAACCCGTCGGTTGAAATTGCGTGATGTCAATTGGCTTGGGCCACAGACTATCTCCGAGTTCCCGCAGGAGGGTCTGGAGATCTACGCGAAGGTGCGTTCGACCCGCCCACCTAAAGAGGCTCTGCTCTTTGCTCTGGAGGATGGAACTTTTGAGGTTGAACTGCTCGATGGCGAAGAAGGTGTCGCTCCGGGACAGGCTTGTGTTTTCTATGAGGGGCTCGCCAAGGAAGCACAACTATTGGGTGGTGGTTGGATTGATCGGACTGTCACTGAACTGGCAATCCCCGAAAATATCGGTATGCCAGCGGCGGAATAATTTCTCCCAAATTATTGCTGAATTTCAAGGGGTCAGTGTCTTTGATACTGGCCCTTATGATTGATTCGGCTGTCTAATTCACTTCGCTATTCTTTCATATAAAGAGGATATTAAGGTAGAAAAAATATTGTTCAATTTTATCTAAAACATTGTTATATCTAATAATTTAGTCTTTTTTAAAATAATGTTTCTAACCTCGATTTAAATTGTATCCAACTGGTATGAAATCAAGGTGGCTAGGCATGTTCGGATTCTCGCAAGTAAAAAGAAGCATTGCCGAAGACGTGTCGCATCAACAGGGTTTGCAGTCCCGGCCTCAGCTTCGAGCAGAGGTTGTGACGCTTGATGGTGTGGCAGAGACAATAGCGGAGGAGAGCGTGCATATCCCCCCGGTTGTGAAAGAAACAATACATGAGCTGAGCGGTCTTGGATTAACGCTGGCTGATATTGCTGGTGAAGTAGAGGCCATCAATACAGAAACCGCGGATTGTTTTCAGTCTATCTCTGATCTGGTAACTGCATCAGGACACATAAAGTCTTCCAACGAAAGTATTTTGCAGGCTGCAAACCAGTCCTACGATATTGCCGATATGGCGTCGCAGGATGTGAACCAAAGCAGCCAGATGATCGATCAGACGCTCAATAAGGTTAGCGATCTGATGAAGGCTGTCACGGGCATTTCTGAACAGCTGCAAGGGCTTCAGAAGGCGTTTACATCGGTGCGCGATGTCGCAAGCGCCATTGATGCCATTGCGCGTCAAACCAATCTTTTGGCTCTGAATGCGACGATTGAAGCTGCGCGGGCTGGGGAAGCTGGCAAAGGCTTTGCTGTTGTTGCCACTGAGGTCAAGGCGCTGGCGACCCAAACAAGTCGTGCCACCGAGACGATCGGATCGACGCTTGCGGATCTGGACAAGGAAGCCGAGGCGCTCATTGGCCTTAGTGGTGAAGCGACCGAGGCCATGGGAGAGGTTGAGACCAGCACGGTCTCCATGCGCGATGTGATTAAAGGGCTTGATGATACATTCCAGAGTATTCAGGCGTCCTCCGGTGAAATCCGATCACAGGTGCAGGATGCCACTCAATCCATGTCATCTTTTGTGCAGGATGTTGATACCGTGCATTCAGCCTTCCAAATGGCGCAAAAAGGCCTGAATGGAGCGTGTGGGCGTTTGATTGGAGCTGTTTCAGCCGCAGATAGTATGGTTGCCAAATCTTCGCTCAGTGGCGTTGATACGCAGGATACTTTCTGTATTCGTTCAATCCAGCGATTGGCCAAGGAAGTCAGTTCTGCTTTCGAGGCGGAAGTAGCCGAGGGGCGGATCTCGGAAGCTGACCTGTTCAACAGCAGCTATGAGGAGATTGCCGAAACGAACCCGCCGCAGATGATGGCACTATTTACTTCCATGACTGATCGCGTCATGCCTCACTTTCAGGAGCCGATTGTCGCTGAAAATGAGTCTATCGTGTTTGTGGCCGCAGTTGACAAAAACGGTTATTTGCCGACGCATAACAAGGCTTTCTCAGCTCCGCAAGGAGATGATCCGGTGTGGAATGCTGCCAATTGCCGAAACCGGCGCATTTTTGATGATCGTGTCGGGTTGGCTGCCGGGCAGAATACAAAACCGTTCCTGTTGCAAACCTATCGACGGGATATGGGTGGGGGCAAATATGCCTTGATGAAAGACCTGTCCGCTCCGATCTACGTGAATGGTCGGCATTGGGGTGGCCTGAGAATGGCCTATCGGCCCGACTAAGACACCTTTCAACGTGATATTTATAAAGGCCGATACGAGTGTACCGGCCTTTTGTCTTTTATGTTCCAGGCGCCCATTGCTAATGCTGGTGGAAGGGCTGATTTGATCAGGACAGCGTTGCCAGATGGGCGCGCTCGAAGGAGACAATCTCGTCAATGTGATTGGTGCGAACCTTCGTGGCCCAGTCCGCGTCACTGATGAGGGCGCGGCCAACGGCAATAAGGTCGAACTCATCGCGTTCCATGCGCTTGATCAGCTTTTCAAGGCCGGTCATGCTTGCATCTTCACCGCCAAAGGATGACAGGAAGTCGGTGCTTAGCCCAACCGAGCCAACGCTGATGGTTGTTTTGCCCGTCAGTTTCTTGGCCCAGCCTGCAAAATTGAGCCCTTCTTCTCCGTCCACGTCCGGGAATTCCGGTTCCCAGAAACGGCGTTGCGAGCAGTGGAATATATCCACACCGGCGTCCGCAAATGCGGTTAGCCAAGTCTCCATTTCCGCCGGTGTCTTGGCGAGCTTGGCTGCATAGTCTTGCTGTTTCCACTGGCTGATGCGCAGGATCAACGGAAAGTCGTCTCCAACTGCCGCACGGCAGGCCTTGACCACTTCCAGCGCGAAGCGTGACCGTTCCAGAAGGCTTTCGCCGCCCCACTTGTCGGTTCGCTTGTTGGTGCCGTCCCAGAAGAACTGGTCGATGAGATAGCCGTGGGCACCATGTAGCTCTGCAAGGTCGAAGCCGAGATCCTTGGCATTCTTCACGGAAGCAGCAAAAGCGGCGATCGTGTCGGCGATATCGGCATCGCTCATCACATTGCCGCGGGCGTTATCCGGGCCAATCAGACCGGAAGGGCTTTCTACCGTTGCGTCGGGTTCCCATGTGCCGCTGCGTGTCGAGCCCGTGTGCCAAATCTGGGGCGCCATTGCACCGCCGGCATCATGCACGGCGTCGATAACACCTTTCCAGCCCGCGAGAGCCTTTTCGCCATAGAAAAAGGGAACATTGGGCAGGTTGCGGGATGCCGGACGCTCAATGACGGTCCCTTCGGAAATGATGAGGCCGACTTCGCCCTCGGCGCGTCGGCGGTAATAATCGGCGTTCTTGTCGTTGGGAAAACCATCTGGAGCGGCATTTCGTGTCATGGGGGCCATGACAATGCGGTTTTTTAGCTTCAGTGAGCCGAGTGTGAAGGGGCGGAACAGGCTGCTTGTGTCAATATCTGTCATGGTCTCATAACTGTCTGTAGGTTTATGAAAATCGTTGCGAGAAAAGGGCAACACCAAACTTTGCTTGTTCTATTAGGTATTCACTGCAAGAGCCGGTTTCAATAAGGAGCCATGAGGTCATTGGTTATCTTTGCTGTTGCAAGTGGATGTGTTGGAGAGCAGTTTCTATTTGTTTGGATTAGGAGTTTTTTTTATGATTGATCATCTTGATGTCAAAGTTTCCGATCTTGCTGCGAGCCGTCGCTTTTATGCGTTGGCGCTCAAGCCACTTGGATATGAAGTGATTTTGGATAGGGAGCGCTCGGTCAGTTTTGGTGTGTTGCAAGGGGAGAAGAAATCTTTCGATCCCGGTGGCGAGCTTTGGCTGGTTGAAGGCAAGGTGTCAAAGCCCTTGCCGCATTTTGCTTTCAGTGCCTCTTCCCGGCAGGCTGTGAGAGATTTTCATGCTGCGGCATTGCAGGCCGGAGGGCGTGATAATGGTCAACCGGGATTGCGTCCAGACTATCACCCCGATTATTACGCCGCCTTCATTCTGGATCCGGACGGTTATAATATTGAAGCGGTATTCCACAAGGCTGATGGCGTCTAGAGTGCCTTTGCTATGCTTCCTGTTGACGGCTTCTGCGTGCTTTTTGCAACAGATGGTTGCTGAATTTAAAGTGGATTGTAAAATACTTGCATTTGTTGTGCCGCCCCGTTACCACGGGCCGCAAATGAACAGATAGATAGGTTGTTTTTGTCCCATCGTCAAAACAAAGAGAGTGTATCCAGCGCCGCATAGGCCTCTTGATAAGAGCCTGATGCGGAACGGTCGCCCTGTATGTTGATCTGCGGTTCTAGAACCTGCAGTCGTCAGCCTCGGTAGGCCTTGCTGGCAGCAAAATCTTCACTTCCTTAAATTTCAGATTTTGTTCTGCCCATTCATCTCCTCAAAGATGTTTGGCAATCACTCATGTTTTACGACGAAAGCAATTTCGGCCGGAAGCTTCTCCGCGCCGACCCGAAGCCTAATGGTGGGAAAAAGAAGCACAAGCACAAAAGATGGCAGATCGTTGACAAGGAGTTTCGGTGCGTGCACTGCAAGCGGATGGTTTTTGTAACCTCCGAAATGGGTACGATTCATCGCAACCATTGTCCGCACTGTTTGCATTCCCTGCATGTGGATACCAAGCCGGGCAACCGTGCTTCTGATTGCAGGGCGCGGATGGTGCCTGTTGGTTTGACTTACAAGCACAATGGCTACGACAAATATGGCAAGGAACGCAAGGGGGACATCATGCTGGTTCACCTTTGTTCATCTTGTGGCAGTGTCAACATCAACCGTATTGCAGCCGATGACTCTTGTTGCGAGATACTTGATCTTTTTGAGCGTTCGCAATTCATGCAAGAGGCTCAGCGCGCTCTGATCGAGCAAAAAGGCGTCTTGTTGCTTACATCCAGCGATGCTGATGCGCTTCAAACAGCCTTGTTTGGTCGAAGTTTCTCGCCTTGATGCAGGATCAACAGGCGGCCCGATGGACAATCTGTCGGGCCGGATATTTTGTCGACGAGAGGGGATTAATCCGGATTGCCCGGCTCTGTTTGTACGCCAAGGTCTTTGAGAGTAACGATGCGGTTGCCGCGCAGGTCATTGGCGCAGACCAGATAACCGCGTTCTTCCATGTAAGTGAGAAGGAAGCGAGCGCGGGAGGGTGAGCGGGTGCCATAGGCGGTTGCCAGTTCCAGATTGGTCGGGCAGGGCTTTTTGCCCAGAGCTGCCTTGGCAAGCAACAAATATACGCCGCGCATGTCTTCGGGCAGTTGATCAGCGATCAGTCCTGCCTGCTTCCACTGATTCTCGTCGAGGGTTTCTTCCTTGGCATCCACGCCAGCGCGGGCAACAGCCAGTAGCTGCCGGAACTCTTGCAAGTCCGGCGTTGTCTTCAATGTCTTTTCAATGCGGCAGCGGACCTGAAAATCCTGATAGAGGACCGAGACCGGCTGATAGGCAGCTTCTGGATCATCCAGCAGATCTGTGAGAATTTTATGGAGAATCTCCTCCCGTTCCTCGGCACTTAGGCCGGGATCCAGGTCGAGCTGAGGCTCCGTCTCGCCGCCAAACTCCCTGTCCAGTTTACGCTCAGCCAACTGTTGCAGCACTTCTGCCGTGGTTGGGGGAGGAGGCGCCATGGCAGGCCTTGGGTCATCGTCTGATCCGGGCTTGAACAACAATTCATCGATATTGTCGTGTGGTACCTCCGGCAGGGGCATCAACTTGGGGCTGGAAGAGCGGGCTGACGTTTCCACCGCGCCAATCGTGACAGTTTCCGAGCGTCGGTAAAGGGCTGGCCCAAGGGCGACGAACTGGCCTCTGTCTAGATTTCGGAAGGTCTCGGCCTGCCGACGCTCAAGCCCAAGCAAGTCGGCGGCGCGGGCCATGTCGATATCAAGAAAGGTGCGGCCCATCAGGAAGTTTGAGGCTTCGGCAGCCACGTTCTTGGCCAGCTTGGCAAGTCGCTGGGTGGCGATGATGCCTGCAAGGCCACGTTTACGGCCACGGCACATGAGGTTGGTCATGGCACCAAGGGACGAGCGGCGGGCTTCTTCGCTCACCTCGCCACCGGCAGCGGGGGCAAAGAGCTGGGCTTCATCGACGATGACAATAGCCGGATACCAATATTGCCGGTCGATATCGAACAGGCCATTGAGAAAGGCTGCGGCGGCTCGCATTTGCCGATCCGCGTCTAGCCCCTCAAGGTTGAGCACGGCGGATATGCGGTGCTGGCGCACACGGGCAGCAATCATCGTAAGGTCGGCTTCGGTGCCGACTGCATCAACCACGGCATGGCCGTATTTTTCGGCCAATGTGACGAAGTCACCTTCCGGATCTATGATGATCTGCTGGACCCATTTGGCGCTCTGTTCGAGGATGCGGCGCAAAAGGTGGGATTTGCCTGAACCGGAGTTCCCCTGCACCAAAAGGCGCGTTGCCAGCAGTTCCTCCAGATCCATTTGGGCTGGTTGGCCCAGTTTCATGGTCCCCAGATCAATGCTGACGGTCATCGCGGTATCGTTGTCCTGTAAGGAAAGGGAAAGAACGGCGGCGAACTTTTCAGATTCGTGGCTCCAGATCAATAGAGTTTCGCAAGGTTGGGCCAAACAGGGTTAATAGCGGGCTTGCTGGCGGCGGATCGCTTCTGCTTTCTTTTCAGCTTCCACGGCATCTCGCAAGGTCTTGATGCCTGATGCTTCCAGCAGATCTATGAGGCAGAGCAGCACTTGTGCTGTTGCCAGAGAGTCGCCCAGTGCCGTGTGGCGCACCTTGGCCGGGATCTCTATTCCGAATTGCTCGGCCAGCGCATCCAGCGTCAGACTGCTGGACTGGCCTTGCAGATGGGCTGCCAAAAGTACAGTGTCCAGCACCGGATTGTTGAATTTTACGCCAACTTCGTCCTGCTTGAGCGACAGGAATTTCATATCGAACGCCGCATTGTGAGCGACCAGCACTGCATCGCTGACAAAGCCATGAAAGCGGGGGAGCACCGACCCGATTGCCGGTGCTTCAGCGACCATCTCGTTGGTGATGTGGTGAATTTTTGTTGATGCCGGAGGGATGGCGCGTCCCGGATGAACATATTGATCGAAGATCTCTCCGTGCATGATGCGCCCATTGACGATCCGCACCCCTGCAATCGATATGATCTCGTCGCCACCAGAAGGGTCAAGACCTGTGGTTTCGGTGTCAAATACCACATAATCAAGCTCTCTGAGCGGGCGGTCTTCCAAAGTTCCTAGATATTGCCGTTCCATGAGGTCGAAGTCGTAAAATTCGAGCCGGTCGGACAATAGAAGTGTCTGTTCGTCCTGAGGAATGTTCGAATGGTGGTCGCGCGGCAAGGATAGAGGAAGGCGCAGATAGGCGCTGCCGTCCGGCGCTGTGGCGCTCCAGAAATCGGATTTGTGCCGCTGCAGAACGTCGTGGCTTGTGATGTTGCCCAGGTCCGGGTCAAGGGGATCGTCAAGCCAGCCGTTTATGGCGGCGAGGCTGAGGGGGGCTCCATGCCAGTGAAGATCTATATAGATGTTGCTTTCTGCCTTTTCGGCACTCAGCTGGAAGGCACATGATCCGGTTATTTTTGCCACCTGCCTCAGAGCATATTCTACCAGCTCGACGATGGTGATGGAATCGCAATGAAGCCACACCGGATCGCCAATGAATTCGCATGTGACATTAAGCTCTTCAGAGCTGTTGCGGCGCAAGACCGAGTTGAACAGGGAGGAGGAATAGACATCGCTCATGGGCCATGCGCTTGTCAGCATTCTATGGGATTGCTTGTCATAGTCTTCTAGGCATTTTGATAGCCTTGTTGCCTCCTTGGCGATCATTGTCTCAAAGGTCTGGCGGGTCTCGGGTGACAGGCCATAGCCGCCAGCGAGCATTTCTGCCGAGGTAAGTAGATTAGCCGCCGGATGGCGCAACTCACTGAAGGCGCTTTGCAGGAGTTTATCACGCTCAACATTGTCGGCGAGTTGACGGGTCATGTCGTCGAAGGTGACGATAAAGCCGGAAGGCTTTTCTTTTTCTGTGTCCAGCAACAGGGTTACGCGGCCTTGCAAGGTGTGCTTGCCATCGGCTGTGGCGCAGATGACAAGTTGGCTGAGCCCCTCCTTGTGGTGCTTGTGACGTCCTTCTTCCAAGCGGTGCCCCAAACGCTCCATAGTATGGCGAAAAGGGGCGGCGGAGACGATGGAAAAGAGAGAGCGCCCGAGCCCGATATCTCCGGAAACATGCAGTATTTTCAATGCACGCTTGTTGTAAAGCATGATCTTGTTGTCGAGCGTGCAGATGAGAATGCCTTGCTCCAGATTGCTGATGACACTTTCAAGACGGGCGGTTTGTTTGTGGGTTTCTTTCGTTGCCCGGGCAATGCGAGCCTCTGTTTCGTCACGTGCTTCTGTCAGTGCTGCCGCTATTTCCCTGATTGCCGGATTGAGCAGACCGAGATATTTGCCGGTTTCCCGATCCATCCCTCTGGACGCCCCGGCATGCACGAGGGATCTCACGTCTTTTGAAATATGCTCTATGGGCTGGGCAACATTGATGTCGAATTTCTGCCAGACCCATCCTGTAACGAAGAGAATGCCAAATGAGGCAATGCCGCCAAACAGAACAAGATGCGGAGTGGCTTCCGGGCCGATGCGCTGAAGCGCAAAATAGAGGCTTGCGGCGATGATGATGCATGCGCTGGCTGCGATCAGGGCGAAAAACAAAAAGATGCGCAGTCTCAGGCTGAGCTTTTCGATATTGGTTAGCTGTGGTGCCATGTGCGTCTCAACCCGCTTTTCCTTGGTCTGCCTACTTGAGAAGGTCCTTGATTGTTTGCGCCGCAGTACCCAGCGAGAAAGGCTTGGTCAGAGCGCCGTTCGCGCCGCATGCGAGGCCTTTTTCAAATTCGATTTGCCGTGTTGATGTGTTCATCATCACGATTTTGACATCGCTGTTTGTCGCCTCTTTGCGAATGGTCTGGCATATGTCATAGCCATCCCTGTCGGGAAGGGAAGTGTCCAGAAGGATCAGATCCGGGCAGGCAGTGTTAGTGCAAGCAAGGGCGTCATGGCCGGTATTTGCGGTTTTGACCTCATAGCCCTCCGCCTTCATGAGTTGCTCCAGCGCTAGAGCGATGGGCGGTTCATCATCCACCACAAGTATCGATTTCGGCATGCTCTACTCCTTTGCAGGCCCTAGACGGCTGGTCTCAGAGGCAAGGGTTTAGCCATCGCATACGGCATGGAGCAATGGTGCCTCGGTCTTCAGCTCGAACCATTTGGCCTTGGCATTTATGTCTTGCATGGTGGGAGGCATGTCGCCCTGCCAGTCGGCGCGACGCTTTGCCGAGCAGTCGACCAATTGCCAGATGGAGCTGGTCGGGCCGTCTTTTTCCGCCTGAAACAGTTCCGCCAGTTTGATGCCTGGTAAGTCCTCATTGCTTTTCATGCTGGTCTTGTTCAGGGCCAGAAAGCGATCTGTGCGCGGAATGACGAAGGACAGGGGCTGCAAAAGGCTTTTGCCCTGTGCGGTTTGCAACACCACAACATTGTCACCGAAGTCAGCGGTGGCGCGGGAATACCAGCCATAGTCCAGCACGATCTGCAGGGCTATCATGGCAATCCCGGCTGAGATCGGGATGGCTCCCTTTGGTCTGGGACGGCGAAGGATAAATTTGTAGAAAACGACAGCGGCTCCGGCAGCTCCAATTCCGGCGATGAAAGTTCCCAGTAGAATGAACAACATACGATAGGTTCCTTAGGGTTTGGCTGGCGAATTGATCTGGCCAAGAGGGGCTTTTCCTGAAGGGCAACCCAGCCGAAGTCGATTGACAACTTGTCGCACGGATTGCCCGTCTCTGATAAGACAGCATTTCGTAGGTCGCCCAATGGCTTAGGTCTGGTGGCTAGGGGGCTAGATATTGGCTCCCTGCGTGTGACCGAGCGCCGACTGTTGGGTTTTGATCATGATGAAAGCATCCTTGAGATGGTTTCGCTCCAATTCACTCAGCGTGGCCGGTGCCAGAAAATTGTCCGGCTTCCTGCCTTCCCTGATTTGGCGGGCCTGATGCTCAAGCCTCATGGTCGCGATCAGGTCGTAAGCGTCTATGAGGTCTTGTGCGCCGGAGCGGCTCAGGGTGCCATTGTCTTTGGCTTGAATGAGGCGTTCGCGGGTGTTGGCCGCCGTGATGGCGCCTTGCAGGGCATAGGCGCGGGCAAGGTCGACGATCGGTACGACGCCATTAAGCTTGAGATCAACCGTATCCTTGTGTTCCCCCTTCTTGATCAGCGCAAAGCCGCGGAAGAAACTGAGTGGGGGCGTGTGGCTGAGCGAATTCGAGATCATGTGCGCACGGAAGATGCTGTTCTTTTTGGCTTTCTCCAGCGTCTCTTGATAGAGGCCGGAAAAGAGAGCCTTCTCTCCGACGATGGGCCTGAGATCAAACATGACACTGGCGAGCATCTGGGCCATGGGGTCCGGTTTGTCGATCCATTTGTCGAAATAGCTGCGCCAAATGGAAACAGGCTGTCGCCATCGTGGATTGGTTGCCATCATGTCGCCGGGGCAATAGTAGAAGCCTGCCGCATCAAGGCCATCGGATACGAATTGGGCGAAGTCCTCGAAATAGTCTCCGTGTTCTTCTTGGTTGTAGCTGTCATCGAGAATGATGCAATTGTCCTGATCGGATACGCCGGTTTGCTCTTGCCGGCCTTGCGAGCCGCAGGCAAGCCAGAGATAGGGTACGGGAGCGGGGCCGAATTTCTGCTCGGCCATTTGCACCAATCGGCGGGTAAGGCTGTCGGTGACATTGGTTACGATGCGGCCGATATTATGGGCATCGACGCCGGAGCCGACGAGCTGGGCCAGCATTTGCGGCACCTTCCCGACAATGGCTGCGAGGCTTTGGAAATCATCTTGCCGTTGCAGATCGCGAATGATGAATGGTGCAGATACCGCTTGCCGATGGACCAGATTGGTGTTGGTTAGGATGCCTACAAGCTTGCCTTCCTCGACCACGGGCAAGTGGGTGTGGGTGCGCTCCATCATGGAGAGGAGGGCGTCAAAGCCCAGAGCATCGGGGCTGAGCGAGAAGGGATTTTCTGTCATGATCGAGCGGACCGGCGCTTCAAGACTGCGCCCGGCTGCGACGATCCTATGGGCCATGTCGCCTGAGGTCAGAATACCGATCAGGCGCTCCTGTTCGGTGATCAGAAGACAGGAAATGTTGTTCTTCTGCATCAGTTTTGCCGCTTCAATCGCCGTTGTCTCAGGGGCGATGGTAATCGGGTTGGGCGTCATCAATTCGCCAATGGTGATCGAGATGAGATCGGAGGTCGAGTCGCTCTGGCCTGAAGATTGAGACCGTTTGACGATCGAGCTGTCAAAGTAGGCGTGAAATGACGGAATATCCTGGGTCAACTCCAGAAAATCAGCCTTGGGGATGATGAACAGGGTGCTGTCCTGACTTGCGACAGCCTTGTTGGGGGCGTTGCCGTCGCTGAGCATGGCTCTTTCGCCAAAACAATTGCCAACCGTGAGATGAAGAAGCAAGGTGCCTTCAGGCGTGATGAGATCCACTTCACCGGACTGGATCAGATAGAGGCCTTCGACTTTCTGGCCTACGGACAGAATTGCCTCGCCTTCGCGAACCGCAATTTCCACGCTCCTTTTAGCGAGATCTTCAAGGCGATCCATTTCCAGCAGATCAAACGGATGTCTGTGGCTGGCGAAGTCTGTGAAATCTGACATGCTCATCGTCTTCCCTCTGGCTGCAGTAACAACAAAGATCCCGCCGTGGTGTGCAGCGGGATCTCTCAACGTGTCTTGTCTCAGGTCACGAGGACCCCTCAGAGATCCCCGATTGCTACGATCCTAGTGATCGATGGCAGCGCCTGCGCCTTTTGGAACGCGGATGCTTTCAACCAGATCCTGAATCTCCTTCGGAGGCTCAGCGGACATGGCGGAAACAACGTAGGCAACCGCGAAGTTGATGATCGCGCCAACCGTGCCAAAGGCTTCTGGAGCGATGCCCAGGAAGTGGTTCGCAGTGGTGTTTGGCAGCATTGCCGTACCAGGAATGAAGAACCAGCCTTTATACATGAAGATGTAGAGCAAGGTTGACAGGATGCCAGCGAGCATGCCGAAGATCGCGCCCTTGGAGTTGATGCGTTTGGAGAAAATCCCCATCATCAGGGCAGGGAAAATCGAGGATGCTGCGAGACCGAAGGCCAGAGCAACCACCTGAGCGGCGAAGCCCGGAGGATTGAGGCCAAGGTAAGCGGCAATCGCAATGGCCACTGCCATGGCGATACGGGCATAGAGCAGTTCCTGTTTTTCGCTGATGTTCGGTGTGAAGGTGCCTTTCATCAAGTCGTGGGACACGGCTGAGGAAATGGCCATCAACAAACCGGCTGCAGTGGAGAGCGCGGCGGCAAGACCACCGGCTGCGACCAGCGCGATAACCCAGTTAGGCAGTTTGGCGATTTCCGGGTTGGCCAGAACCATGATGTCACGGTCAACGTCCAGTTCATTGCCTTTCCAGCCGAACGCTTCTGCTTTTGCCTGGAAATCGGCAGATTTGTCGTTGTAATACTGGATGCGGCCGTCACCGTTCTTGTCTTCGAATTTCAGAAGACCGGTGGTTTCCCAGTTCTTGAACCAGTCCGGGCGGTCTGCATAGGCCAGGTTGCCGTCTTCGGCGCCGATGGTGCCGGTCTGGATGGTGTCCATCAGATTGAGGCGAGCCATTGCGCCAACGCCAGGAGCGGTGGTGTAGAGGATCGCGATGAAGACCAGTGACCAACCAGCAGTCCAGCGTGCGTCGGAAACCTTAGGTACGGTGAAGAAGCGAATGATAACATGTGGCAGGCCAGCCGTGCCGATCATCAGGGACATGGTATACATGAACATGTTGAGCGGGTTGGAGGTAAAGGCCGTATATTCGGCAAAGCCAAGGTCCGTTACCACCTGATCAAGCTTGGTGAGCAGAGGTGTGCCGGAAACGTGGTCAGAGAAGAGACCAACCTGTGGCAGGAAGTTGCCGGTCAGTTCCATGGAAATGAAGATTGCCGGAATGGTGTAGGCAAGGATCAGAACAACATACTGGGCAATCTGAGTGTAGGTGATGCCTTTCATGCCACCCTGAACCGCATAGAGGAACACGATCGCGGTGCCGATCAGGAGGCCCGTGGATGCGTCAACTTCCAAGAAACGTGAGAAAGCAACGCCGACGCCTTTCATCTGGCCGATAACATAGGTGATCGAGCAGATGATCAGACAGGCAACAGCCACGATGCGGGCGGTTGAGGAATAGAAGCGGTCACCGATGAATTCCGGCACGGTGAATTTGCCGAATTTGCGCAGATATGGTGCCAGCAGCATGGCCAGAAGAACGTAGCCACCGGTCCAGCCCATAAGGAATACAGATGCGCCATAGCCGTTGAAGGCGATGAGGCCAGCCATGGAGATGAAGGAGGCTGCCGACATCCAGTCAGCGGCCGTTGCCATGCCGTTGGCTACAGGATGAACGCCGCGGCCTGCAGCATAGAATTCACCGGTCGAGCCGGCACGAGCCCAGAAGGCAATCCCGATGTAAAGCGCAAAGGACGCGCCCACAACGATGTAGGTAAGAGTTTGAAGATCCATAGTTCTTGCTCCCCGCGTTCCTTATTCTTCAACGCCATATTTCTTGTCGATCGCATTCATGCGGATCGCATAGAAGAAGATGAGTCCCAGGAAGACCCAGATAGAACCCTGCTGGGCAAACCAGAATCCCAGATCGGACCCGCCGACTGAAATTCCTGATAGTGCAGGGCGAAGAAGCAGGCCAAATCCGAAGGACGCGATGAACCATACGACAAGGCAGATCGCAATCAGATTGAGGTTGGCTTTCCAGTAGGCATGTCCGGATTCATTGTTCTCGGTCATATTTCCCCCCATGGTGCTGAACCGCGCGGCGGTTCATATTCCATTCTGAAAGGTCTGTTTTGGACGGCTATGTCTTTTTGGCGAGGTTCCTCATCTGCACTGCGACATTTTTTTACCGACCTCTTACAAGACCATGTGAGTTGTAAGATACAGATAACCTGAATATAGGCATCTATCCTTGCAGTGATGTAAAATGAGAGGCGTGATTAATTCAATTAATGTTTCGTATAATTCCTTTATCCTTTAGTCGCTTGATGTGTAAAATGTATTTATACTCAAATGTTGGGTTGTGGCTGTGAGTTTGACTGTGAATTTTACTTTAGTTTTATTTGGAAGAAAGTATGATTTCTCTCGTGTGTTTTGCATCTGCGAAATCTGTTTGAAGAGGAATTGGTGCGTTGCACAATGCGTACGTAGCGTTTGATTTTGTGCGGTCTGAGACAAACAAGACTGGCCAGGTGGGGCGGTCTTGCATTAAAGGAGATTGACCTTTGTCTTGCCCTCATGCATATGAAACTCATGTCCCATCCGCCCAGTCTGACCCCGCCGCTTATCAATTACGCCCCTCCTTTAGAGCCTTATCTCGAGGTGATCTATGAGGACGCCCATTTTGTGATTATCAACAAGCCAACAGGTCTGTTGAGTGTGCCGGGCAAGGCTGACGAGCATTGGGATTGTCTGGAATATCGGGCGAGGGAGCATTTCGGGGATACGCGAATCGTTCACCGGCTGGACATGGATACGTCCGGTATCATGGTTTTGGCACGTACCGATGATTGTCATCGCAATCTGGGTCGGCAGTTTGAAAAGCGCAAAGTCGAAAAGAGTTATGTGGCGCGCGTTTGGGGCGTGATGTCTGAGGATCGGGGAACGGTTGATCTGCCCTTGATCTGCGACTGGCCAAACCGTCCCAAGCAGATGGTCTGTCATGAGCGTGGCAAGCGGGCTGTGACAGACTGGCAGGTGATCGACAGGGACGGCGCCAGCACGCTCGTGCGTTTATTTCCGCACACTGGCCGCTCTCATCAGTTGCGGGTTCATATGCTCAGCCTTGGTCATGTGATCATGGGGGATCGCTTCTACGCCGAAGGGGACGCATTGGAGGCGGCTGACAGATTGATGCTGCATGCCGAAACACTGAAATTCATCCATCCGGATCAAGGAGAGTGGGTGGACTTCATTTCCCCTTGCCCGTTCCGTTAAGTTTATCGGCTGCGCGTTTCAGCTTTTCCAGCACTTCGTGTAAACTGGATAGAAAGCGGGAGCGGTCTGTCTTGGAAAAGGGAGGAGGGCCGCCACCTATGTCTGTCGTCTCGCGCAAGTCCGCCATCAGATTGCGCATGGCAACAGCGGATCCGATGGAATTTTCGGTAAATGGCTTGCCTGTCGTGCCGATGACGCTTGCCCCTTTGACAAGGCACCTTTGGGCCAGCAGGATATCTGCTGTTACCACCACTGCCAACGGATGAGCGATTGCGGCGATGTGATCGTCGGCCACGTCCGGTCCGTCCTCAACCTTGATGAAGGTTATGGGGATCGACCATTCATCCTTGCGCGGCAGGCGCATAAACTGGTTGGCGACCAGCGTAACCGGAGCGCCATGGCGTTCTGCCACCTTGTAGACTTCTTCCTTGACCGGGCAGGCATCTGCATCGACAAGCACCTCCAAGGGGCGTGGCTCAGGAGGTTGCGACGGTGTTTGGGATGGAGTTTCGCTCATCGGGTCTTCAGTCATTGGTCCTTGTCCACCAGACAGATTTGTATATCGGCGACGTTGGTTCCTGTTGCGCCGATCATCAGGTGATCGCCTGATAGCTCCAAAGCCTTATAGCTGTCGTTGTTGGCCAGCAGGGCCGATGGCTTTTCCCCTGTCTGCCGGATTCTGTGCAGCGTTTCTGCGTCTACCAGGCCACCGGCGCTGTCGGTTGGTCCGTCGCGCCCATCGGTGCCGCCAGACAGAAAGACCCAAGCGCCATCGATTGGCTCTTTTTCATTTGCGGCGGCAAAGCGAAGGGCCAGTTCCTGATTGCGCCCGCCCTTGCCGTCCCCTTTCAGGGTAACGGTGGTCTCTCCACCCCAAATATAGACCGTTCTTTCGCCGTCTGGGGCATTTCTGGCCGCTTGCAACAAGTCTGGTGCCACTTGCTCGACATCTCCTTCTAGCAGGTCATCAAGGATTTGTCCGTGCCAGCCAATGGGTAGAGATGCCATGATGGCATTCAGGCTGAGGCGATTGGAGCCAACCAGTTGGTTTGTCGTGTTGGTGAAATCAAGGTCTGTTGCGTCTGCCTCGGTGCTCAGGGCTTTTCTCACTGATTCTGGCAGCTGGTCGACCAACCCTTTGTCCTCAAACAGCGCTAGCGCGTCCTTCTTGCTTCCGAGCGGGGGATTGGTCGGGCCCGACGCAATGGTGCTCAGGTCATCGCCAACCACGTCGGATAGAATGTAGCTTTGTACGCTTGCCGGGGCCGCCAACTGGCTCAGGCCACCGCCTTTGAGCTGGGACAGGCATTGGCGCACCAGATTTATCTGATGGATGCTGTAGCCATGCGCCAGCAGCAGTTTGCTGACCGCGATCTTGTCTTCAAGGCTTATGCCGGGCAGGGGAGCGGGCACCAGTGCCGAGCCACCACCACTGATCAGAACGATGACGTGATCTTCTTCGGTGGTGGTTGCTAACAGGTCTATGATCGCCTTGCCTGCCTTGAGCCCGTTTTCGTCGGGAACAGGATGGCCTGCCGCGAAGCATTTTGCTCCGTTAATTGGCACGTCATTTTCATAGTTGGTGACGACAAGGCATTCATATGGGGTTTTCTCTGGTAGTGCCTTGAGGCAGGTCTGCGCCATGGCACCTGCTGCCTTGCCCAGAGCAATGATCAGGTAACGTCCCTGTTGCAATGGTAACAGCGGAGTTTCCTCAAATGTCTTCTCAAGCGCCAAGCGCGGATCTGCGGCTTCTATACCTGCTTCGAACAGAGCTGCGGCCAGATCTCGCAATTGTTCTATTTCATTCCCTGTTTGGTTCACCATCGCCTCCCATGTAACTTGCCATGACTATAGTGGCGAGGCTGGAAAAGGGCCAGCCATGTCTGAGTGAATTGCGTGTTTTTGAAAAGGAATGCGCTTTTGCGCGAGAAATAGGCCAAAATGAAGATGCCCTGTCCCAGCAGAACTGGGACAGGGCATGATTGCCACTTGGGCGGGGGGTCACACTTCACACATATCGGGGAGGAGGCTGCATGAAGCTAGAGGGGGTCCCCGTCGCAAATGACTTCACCTCTTTTCAGAGGCTTCGTTGGCTCACTTACAAGAGACACTTTACTACTTTGGTCTTATGCGTAAAAGAGGTTTTATCGCTTATCAGACCTGATATCGTCGCATGGCTAGGGCCAAATTTGCGAAAATTATTAGTTGATTCTACGTATTTTAGCTGTCGTTACGATCATAGAATGTCATAGCGTCCCATTCGCGTGGATTGGGATGGATGCGTGGCTCAGAGCTTGCGAGGCTCTGGAAAAATTTCAAGGTAAAGGAAAAGGGGTTGTAGCCTTTTTCAAACATGGTTTGCCTCACTTTTCGTCAGTCACCCGTCCGGATGATCGGGTCTGGTGTTCATTTGCCTTGGCTATATTTTGGCTGTTTTCTGCGTTTTTTGAAGAGACAAGTTTGCGAATCATACATGCATCATATGCATGCCTTGTAATTTGATGATGCAAAAATGTTTGGAATATAGGCGCTGACAAAGGTATTAAGTCATGATATGTTCTCTTTATGTTCTTAAGAGGTGTATCATGTATGAGCGTTTTGATGAAGCGTTTCCCTTGAAGGGCGGACGGGCGCACGAAGTGCTTGGACAAGGTGCGAGCACCTTCGCTGCCATTGCCTGTGGGCTTGGGGTGAGGGCGGCTCAGCGGCCCGCGATGTGGTTTGTCGAGGCATGGCGTGCAGATTGTCTGAACCCGGACGGCTTGGCGCTGTTTTGTGATCCGAAGCATGTTTTGCTGGCTCGCGTGCCTGATCAAAAGGCAATGCTGGCTGCTGCCGAAGAGGCTCTGCGGTCGGGCGCTGTTTGCTGCGTCGTGGCCGAGGTGCCGCATGATCTGAGCTTTACCGCAGGGCGTCGTTTGCAATTGGCCGCAGAGGAGGGCAAGGCAACCGGAATTCTGATGATTGGCGAGGGGATGGGCAACAATGCGGCGGAAAGCCGCTGGCATTGTACACCGCTTTTCTCCCGGAATTTCAGGCAGAATCAGGCGGTCATGAAGCGCTATCAGACTCCTGACTCGACTCTTCAACGCTGGCAGCTTATAAAGAACAAATCAGGAACATTGGGCAGTTGGGATCTTGTTTGGGATGCAGAGACGCGTCGTGTCATTGTGGTTTCCGAGGCTGGCGAGCGACCGTATTCTGAGGCGGGCGGTGGTCACGACCCCGTTTGCCCTCACCTTGCGGCAGAGTAATGCCGAGCGGCTCTATTGTCTCAATGAACGCGCCGAGCGGGAAGGGCTGCAGCGCGGCATGGGGCTGGCGGATGCGCGCGCTCTTTGTCCCGATTTGCAGACCATGGTCGCCGATCGCGAGGCGGATGCCCGCTTTCTCGAATTGCTGGCGCGCTGGGCCGGACGCTTCTGCCCCTGGGTCGGGCTGGATGGTGAGGATGGGTTGCTGCTTGATGTCTCTGGCTCGACCCATTTGTTCGGTGGCGAGCTGGCCTTGCTGGAAAATATTGAGGAACGCCTTGCCCGAGGCGGGATCTCTGTGCGTCAGGGCCTTGCCGATACGCGCGGCGCGGCCTGGGCTCTGGCGCATTATGGTGGTTGGTCGCCAGATCGGGGCGAGCAGGCCCGAGAGGCTTCTGGTTCGCTTTCCGGTTCGCTTTCTGGTGATCTTTCTGCCTCTCTTGCCCCTTCTGGCAAGGCGCTTGCGGCGATCGGAGCTTTTCCCGTTGCCGCCCTCAGGCTGGAGGAAAAGATCTGCACCGGGTTGATGCGGCTTGGGGTGCGGAGCATCGGGGATCTTCATGCCCTGCCGCGGGCCACGGTGACGCGCCGTTTCGGTCTGGAACCGCTGATGCGGCTCGATCAGGCGCTGGGGCACCGGGAAGAGGCCATTTCGCCCCTGTCGGAAGCACCTCACTATGGGGTGCGGATGAGCCTACCCGAACCGATCGGGCTCGCCGATGATGTCATGGCGGTTGCAGGCAGATTATTGGAGCGGCTCTGCGCCAAGCTGGACCGGCAGGGGGCCGGTGCGCGGGTGTTGCAGTTGACCATGCGGCGGCTCGACATGGAGGCCAGTCAGGTGGAATTGCGGCTGGCCCGACCGATGCGAGATGCAAGGCGCATTCTGCCGCTGTTCGAACGCAGTGTCGGCGAGGTGGATGCCGGTTTCGGCATCGACATGATACGGCTTGAGGCCACCGTCGTGGAGCCCATGGCTGATGAGCAGATGGCAAGCGTGATCTTGAGCCATGGCGGCAGCGAGGCCAACCACGAGGCGCAAAAGGCTGAAGATCATGGGTTGGAGGATCTGATTTCCCGGCTTGGCAGTCGCATCGGGCTTGAAAATATTCTGCGCTTTGTACCTGCCGACAGTCATATTCCGGAACGCAGTTTTTCCCTCCAGCCTGCGGCCTGGACCCGGGCAGTGGAGCGCTGGTCGGGGCAGGAGCAGGGGGGGGGATCAGAGGAGGCGGGGCGGGCTCTGGCCACGCCGCGCCCGCTGCTGCTGTTTCCGCCCGAGGCGATTGTCCTGCCGCTGTCGTCAGAGCCCGATCCGGTGCGGCGGGAGCCGCCGGCCCATTTTCGCTGGCGGCGGATGCAGCTGTCGGTGGCCTATGCGCGCGGGCCGGAGCGGATTGCGCCTGAATGGTGGTGGGAAGACCCTGCATGGCGGTCGGGCATCCGCGATTACTGGTGGGTGGAGACGCGGCAGGGCTGGCGGCTGTGGCTGTTTCATACACCGCAGAACCGTCTTTCCCATCTGTCCAGCTGGTTTGTGCATGGTGAATTTGCATGACAGATGATCCATCCCGGCCACAAGCGGCAGCGACCCCTCCGGCCAAGGGGCCGGTGCCGAATTCGGGTGCCGTTTCGCCCGAGCAGTTGGGGGCGATGCGGCCCCGGGCCTATGCCGAATTGTGCGTGACTTCCAACTTCACCTTCCTTGCCGGGGCCTCTCATCCGGAGGAACTGGTCATTCGCGCCGCCGAACTGGGGCTGGAGGCGATTGCGATCACCGACCGGAATTCTCTGGCCGGAGTGGTGCGGGCCTATTCGGCGCTCAAGGAATTGCGGCGACAGATCAAGGAGCAGGCCGACAAGCTGGCCGACAAGCTGGCCGACGACAGGCAAGCCGACAAGCAACAGGCAGCCATCAGGCTGCGTTCCAGTCAGCGGGTCGATCCGTCCAGCCGTCAGGCGCTGGAGCCGGAAGGCTCCGGCGAGCTGTCACCATCCGAGGTGGTGAAATTGCCGCGCCTGATTGTCGGGGCGCGGCTGGTGCTTGAGGATAGTGCGCTTCACTGGCTGGCCCTGCCGACGGACCGGGCTGCCTATCAGCGGCTGACGCGGCTGTTGACCCTTGGCAAGCGGCGGGCCGAAAAGGGGGAATGCCTGCTGCATTTTGCCGATCTTCTTGAGGCATGTTCTGGCATGATGCTGATTGCCCTGCCACAGGCGGGGCTGGAACATCCTGATGTGGAGCGGCAGATCCGGCAGATGGTGAGCCAGTTTCCCGGTGCCGTGTTTCTGGGGGCTGCTCCGGCCTATAATGGTTCCGATCAGGCATGGTTCGATGCCTGCGCAGCCCTTGCCTATCGGTTGGCCGCGCCCATGGTGGCCGTGGGCGATGTGCTCATGCATCACGGGCGGCGGCGGCAGCTGGCCGATGTGCTGACCTGCCTCAGGGAGCATATCACCATCGACGCCATCGGTTCACGGGCTCTGCCCAATGCGGAGCGGCGACTGAAGGGCGCGGGCGACATGGTGCGGCTTTATCGTCGCCATCCGGCAGCGATCCGGCGGGCATGCGAAATCGCCATGCGCTGTAGCTTTGCCCTTGATGAGCTGAGCTATGAATATCCCGATGAAGTGGCGGGGGAGGAAAGCCCGCAGGCGCGGCTAGAGCGGCTGACCAATGCAGGATTGGTCTGGCGCTATCCGCAAGGGGTGCCGGAGAAGTCCCGCGCCTTGGCGGACAAGGAGCTGGCGCTGGTCGGCAAGCTCGGCTTTGCTGCCTATTTTCTGACGGTGCATGACATCGTGCAGTTTGCTCGCAGCAAAGACATTCTCTGTCAGGGGCGGGGGTCTGCGGCCAATTCCATTCTCTGCTTTGCCCTTGGCATTACCGATGTCGCGCCTGAGACGATTACCATGGTGTTCGAGCGTTTTGTCTCGGAGCATCGCGGCGAGCCGCCCGATATCGACGTGGATTTCGAGCATGAGCGGCGCGAGGAGGTGATCCAGCATATTTATGAGAAATATGGGCGTCATCGGGCAGGACTGTGCGCTACGGTCATTCACTTCCGCACCCGCTCGGCGATCCGCGAGGTGGGCAAGGTGATGGGGCTGTCGCAGGATGTGACGGCGGCTCTGTCGGGACAGATCTGGGGCTGGTCGAGCGACGGGGTCGACCTCAAGCGGATGCGCGAGCTGGGACTTGATCCGGGAGATCGGCGGCTGATGCAGACCATCGCGCTGATTGCCGAGATCATCGGTTTCCCGCGTCATCTCTCCCAGCATGTGGGTGGCTTCATCATCACCCGCGGGCGGCTGGACGAGCTGTGTCCGATCGAGAATGCGGCGATGGAAGATCGCACCATCATCGAGTGGGACAAAGATGATATTGATGCGCTGGGTATTCTCAAGGTGGATATTCTGAGCCTTGGCATGCTGACCTGCATTCGCAAGAGCTTCGATCTGCTCAAGGAGCATGAGGGGCTTGAGCATAGCATCGGCTCGGTGCCGCAGGAGGACGGGGCAACCTATGACATGTTGTGCGTGGCCGATGCGGTGGGGGTGTTTCAGGTCGAGAGCCGGGCGCAGATGAATTTTCTGCCGCGGATGCGACCGCGCACCTTCTATGATCTGGTGGTCGAGGTGGCGATTGTCCGGCCCGGTCCCATTCAGGGCGGGATGGTGCATCCCTATATCAACCGGCGGCAGGGGCGGGAGAAGGTCTGGTTTCCTTCCCGGGCGCTGGAAGAGGTGCTGGGCAAAACGCTCGGGGTACCGCTGTTTCAGGAACAGGCGATGCAGATTGCCGTGGTGGCGGCGGGCTTCAGCCCCGAGGAGGCCGACCGGCTGCGGCGCTCGCTGGCCACCTTCCGCCGGATGGGGACCATCCACAGCTTCAAGGAACGCTTTGTCGGCGGCATGCTGGAGCGGGGCTATGAGCGGGATTTTGCCGAACGCTGCTTTTCCCAGATCGAGGGCTTTGGCGAATATGGCTTCCCCGAAAGCCATGCGGCGGCCTTTGCGATGCTGGCCTATGTGTCGGCATGGCTGAAATGCCATCATCCGGCGATCTTTGCCTGTGCGCTGCTCAATTCCCAGCCGATGGGCTTTTATGCGCCAGCTCAGATCGTGCGGGATGCGCGCGAGCATGGCATTGAGATCCGGCCCATCTGCGTCAATAACAGCGGCTGGGACAATCTGCTGGAGCGGAGGTTGGACGGAGCACTGGCCATCCGGCTGGGCTTTCGCCAGATCAAGGGTTTTTCCTCTGAGGATGCGGACTGGATCGTGGCGGCGCGCGGCAATGGCTATCCCGATCCGCAGAGCGTCTGGCAGCGGGCGGGCCTCAGGGGCGGGGCGATGGAACGGCTTGCCGAGGCTGACGCCTTTGTCAGCATGGAGATGGGGCGGCGCGAGGCGCTCTGGCAGGTCAAGGCCTTTGCCGCGCTCAAGCCCTTGCCGCTGTTCAATGATCCGATTGACGGGGAATGCATCAACGAGCCTGCCGTGACCTTGCCGCAGATGCATCTGGGCGAGGAGGTGGTGGAGGATTATGTCTCCATGCGCCTGTCTCTGCGGGCTCACCCGATGGAGCTGCTGCGCCCGTCTATGCCGGATCTGACGACCAACGGCGATCTGATGGACTCGATGCAAAAGCGGGTCACCGTGTGCGGATTGGTCATCACCCGCCAACGCCCCGGCACGGCGTCGGGCGTTATCTTTCTGACGTTGGAAGATGAAACGGGCGTTGCCAATGTCGTCGTCTGGCCCAAGGTCTACAAGGCTTTCCGGCGGGCGGTGATTTCGGGCCGCTTGCTCAGGGTGCATGGCACGCTGCAAAAGGAAGGCATCGTGGTGCATCTGATTGCCGAGCGGGTGGAGGATTTGTCACATCGGCTTTCCGAGCTTGGGCACCCGCTGGATGATGCGGTCGGCATCACCAATCCGCAGGCCGATGAAGCGCCGCGGGGGCGTCCGGCCAGAGGGCTGGAGAGGGTTCCCTCGCGGGCCCGTCACCCGCGCGAGCAGGCCAAGAAACTGTTTCCCAGTCGCGATTTTCATTAGGGAACATTTTGTCAGAATTGTTTCTTATTTGCGGATCAGTTGGGCCATGAAATTCGTTTTCCCCAAGGCTTGGCAATCATGGTCTCTTTCTTTTGCGAGTGCGAAATGAGGGGAATGAGAAAATTGTGTGCAATTGCTAATTTTTTGAGCAAAAAGACGAAATCAGAATGAGCAGGCGCAGCGTCGGAACCTTTTCGTGAAACCGATTTCGGTCCTTTTATTTCAATAACATGCCTGAATCTGCTGGTTAGCCAAAAGGTGCATATGCTTGCGGTTGCCGAAACCGGTTTCGGAACGCAGACTTGATGCGGGAGGATGCCGTGAACAAGACTGAAGACCATAACAGCGAAGGGCGTCAGAATAAAAAATCTCGGGTCACCATCAAGGAAGTGGCATATGCATTGGGCATTTCCAAGAGCACTGTGTCACGCGCTTTGAATGGCTATCCGGATATCGCGGAGAATACGCGACTGACCGTTCAACGCATGGCGCAGGAGCTGGGCTATAAGCCCATGATCCATGCGCAGGCCATTCGAACCGGTCTTGTTCGATCTCTTGGCATGGTGCTCAATGCGGACAGCCATGATGGACACCGGCCATTTCTTGCCAATTTCATCGATGGCATCTCGCGGCGTGCCAGTCAGGATAACTGGACCCTGACGGTTGCCACGGCAAACCATGCTTTGGGCGTGTTGACGACAATCAAGCGCCTTTGTGACGAGCACACGGTTGACGGCTTCATTCTGCCACGCACGCGCATTGAAGATCCAAGAGTGCACTATCTGGTCAAGGCGCATGTCCCCTTCATCATGTTCGGGCGCACCGGCGATGACAGGGATTGCGGCTGGTATGACATTGACGCGGCAAAAGCGATGCAAGAGGCGGTGCTGCGACTTGCGGGCATGGGGCATCAGCGCATCGGTTTCATTAACGGGCTGGAGCGCTATATGTATGCCAAAGTGCGCTATGAGGGCTATTGTTCGGGGCTCCGGAAAGCAGGGCTTGGCTATGATGATCTTCTGGTGCGCCATGATGCGGTGACCCGCAAGGATGGCGCGCGGGAAGGCGCCGCCTTGCTGGATTTGCCTGAACGGCCCACGGCCATTATTTGCGCGGTGGATTTGGCCGCTCTCGGTGTCTACCGCGCTGCCAACGAACGCGGATTGGCCATTGGTCGTGACATATCAATCATTTCTTACGACGGCATTGCTGAGGGGGAATATGCAACCCCGCCACTTACCAGCTTTTTCGTCGACAACAGGGTCGCGGGGGAACATCTCGCCGACCTTCTTATCAGGCGTATCCAGGGGGAAATGCCTGAAACGCTTCGCCAACTGGGGGAGGCGCAATTGATCGTGCGGGCTTCTGATGGTCCGCCGGTCATTCGATCCGCTTAATCACTTTCACATTGTTACTATTTGGGAGGTTTGACAATGACATTATCTGCAGGCAGCAAACGCTTGACCGGTCTTCTGGTCGGAACGGCGCTTGCCCTTGGATGCACAGTGGTAACTTCATCTGCTGAGGGTATCCGCTTCTGGACGACGGAGGAACAGACGCCGCGTCTGGCTCGCCAGCAAGCGATGGCAAAGGACTTCGAAGCGAAAACCGGCATCTCTGTTGAGGTTATTCCGGTGACCGAAAAAGATCTTGGCACGCGTGCAACAGCTGCTTTTGCTGCTGGCGATCTTCCAGACGTCATCTATCATCCGCTGCAATATGCTCTGCCTTGGGTGGAAGCTGGTATTCTTGATGCTGATGCGGCAACCGAAGTGATCGATAATCTGGGCAAGGACACTTATGCTCCGGGCGCGCTGTCCATGGCCGCGACCGAAAACGGTTATGCTTCTGTGCCGGTGGATGGCTGGACGCAAATGATCGTCTATCGCATGGACCTGTTCAAGGAAAAGGGCCTGAAGGCACCATCCACCTATGCTGATGTGGAAGCTGCCATCAAGGCTTTGCATAATCCGCCTGAAATGTACGGCTTTGTCGCCGCTACCAAGGTGGATGAAAACTTCATGAGCCAGGTTCTTGAGCATGTCTTCCTGGCCAACGGCGTGTCCCCCGTCGATAAAGATGGCTTCAAAGAGCTCGATGTCAAAAAGACAACCGAGGTGCTCGACTTCTACAAGGCCGTGGTCAAGGCTTCTCCTCCGGGCGAACTTTACTGGAAACAGTCGCGTGAGCTCTATTTTGCAGGCAAGGCTGCGATGATCATCTGGTCACCGTTCATTCTTGACGAACTGGCTGGCCTGAGGGATTCGGCTCCTCCGACCATCAATGATGATCCGACAAGCCCGGAACTGGCTTCGAAAACCGGTATCGTGACCAATTTCGCTGGTCCATCCAATGGGGGTGGGGCTGCATGGGGTGACATCCGCTATTTTGGCATCACCTCGGATGCAGACATCGAAGCGGCTGAGAAATTCGTCGAATATTCTATGAATGAAGGCTACACCCAGACCCTTGCGATTGCGCCGGAAGGCAAGTTCCCTGTTCGTCGTGGGGATGCTGAAAATCCGACCAAATTCATTGATGCATGGTCCAAACTACCGGTTGGTGTGGATCGCAAGAAACCGCTTGCTGATCTTTATCCTGAAGAAATGATTGGTGAAATCGTTTCTGGTCTCGACGTTGCCCAGCGTTGGGGCGTTAAGGAAGGTCAGTTGGCGCTGGCTTCCAAGATGATCAACTCTCAGGTCTTCAATCAGGTCGTTCGCAAATATGTCGACGGTGTGATTGGTGCCGAAGAAGCTGTTGCATCGCTCAACGAAGAATTGGCCAAAATCAAATAGGTCTTTGACTTGATATGGATCGCGCCGGACGGCTCTTGGCTGCCCGGCGCGGCAAAGGGAGCCGTCTTAATGTCGACAACAGAATATTCCGCCAGCGCAAAGGGGCTGGGACCTTCGCGGGCTGCGATAGCGCCTCCTCCCTCAGGGCCTTTGGCCAAACGGGAAGCGCGCCTTGCTTGGGGTCTGCTAACGCCAACTCTTTTGAGTGTGGCGCTTGTAATCATACTGCCCCTGTTGACCATTTTCTGGATCAGTGCCAAGCCTATCGGATTGAGTGACCTCAGGCCAACGAAGCCGGATGTCTATGAACGGATGCGGGGCAAGGTGAAATCTGCCGGAGACGAAGCGCTCGTTGAATATCGCCTGACCAACTCTTCGCGCGAAAAGCCGATTGCCCATGTAACCATGAAGGATGCGTGGCCAGCCGGTCTCAAGCCTGTTGAGCTTGATGATCGCTGTCAGATTGCTGCCGGTACTCTGTCTTGTGACTTGGGCGATTGGGCGGCCGGTTATCGGGAGAAATTGCAAATCAAGGTCGTGGCAGATCAGGCTTTTATCGATGGCGGCGTGAGTATTCGCGATACCGAGCCCGCGATGAACGGAAAAGCTTCGTCTGATCTGTTCAATCTCACCTTCACCTGGGAGAATTTTCGCGCTGTTTTTGATAGCGGCGAGTTTCTTGAAGTGCTTTGGGTGACCCTTTTCTATACCATCGTCGGAACGATTGGGGCGCTTGTGGTCGGCATGCTTGCCGCCCTGATGCTGAACAAGAGCTTCACTGGGCAGGGTATCTTGCGCGGGCTCTTTCTGTTCCCTTATGTGGCGCCTGTTATCGCCGTTGCCTTTACATGGGTGACGTTGCTTGATCCCTTCTCCGGATCTTTCAATGCTCTTTTGGTGCAGATGGGCCTCGTTGATACACCAATCAATTTCTTCGGTCAGCGACCGCTGGCCCTGTTTACGGTTACTGCCTTCGAGATCTGGCGCTATTTCCCGCTTTCCTTCCTGTTTATTCTGGCGCGCATGCAGTCAATCGATCACGATATGTATGAAGCGGCCGATATGGATGGGGCGTCTCCGTTCCAGAAATTCTATTATCTCTCGCTGCCGCAACTGATGGGCATTCTGTCGGTGCTGTTCCTGTTGCGCTTCATCTGGACCTTCAACAAGTTCGACGACATCTTCCTGATGACAGGCGGCAATGCGGGCACGCGCACGCTCACAGTGAACGTATATGAGCAGGCCTTTGCCGTTTCCAATATCGGGGCAGGGGCGGCTGTGGCCGTGGTGATCTTCGGCTGTCTTCTGGCCTTCTCCTTCTTCTTCTTTAAATTCCTATCACGGGAGGAAGGGCTATGAAACAGGGATATCTTCTTTCGCTGGTGGTGGGGGCTTTATGGAGCCTTACCATTATCGTGTGCCTGACCATCGTTATGGCCTTTTCCACGGGGTTGCCTGTGCACCCGATCTGGCTTCTTTCCATCTTGCAAGGGGCAACCGTGGGGCTGGTCGCCCTTTCGGTCTCCAATCGGTGGCTGGGTCTTCTCATCTCGCTTGGGCTGGTGCTCGGGATCAGTCTGTTCGAGCCCTTTGGCATCAGCCTCGAGCAGAAAATGTCCGCCCAGCTGATCGGGCTCGCCATTCTGGTTCTGGGGCTCTATTTCCCGCTGCGGGCCATGGTGCACGGGCTTCCCTTTGGCAAGCTGACGCGGCATCAGTTTGAAGAGGGCATCGTGCGGTTTCTTACCGGTTTTGGTTATGTCTTCTTTACCGCGATTGTCATCGTGCCTTTCTATGTGATGCTGATGACCTCTGTGAAGGGGCAGCAGGCGCTGTTGCTCAATCCGCTGGATTTCTCGATTGATTGGGACAAGGGCTGGGGGCTTCTGCGCTCCTATCAAGAATTGTTCATGGAGCATAATTTCGGGCGCTACCTGTCTATTTCCTTCTTTGTGTCGGTGGCAACGGTGTTTGTCACGCTGCTGTTCAGCGTGCCCGGCGCCTATGCGGTGGCGCGGCTGCGTTTCAAGGGGCAAGCCCTGATGTCTCGCTCGATCCTGCTCATCTATATGGTGCCGATGATCGTGCTGGCTTTGCCGATTTATGTCGGTTTCTCCATGTTTGGTCTAAGAAACTCGCTGTTCGGGCTGTTGCTGATCTATCCGGTCACCACCATTCCGGTAGCGCTTTATATGCTGCAGGGATATTTCCGTGGGCTACCCGGCGAGATCGAGGAGGCGGGGTTGATGGACGGCCTTTCGCGGCTCGGTGTGATCTGGAAGATCACATTACCGTTATCGCTGCCGGCTCTGGCATCGGTTTCGCTTTATGTCTTCATGATCGCGTGGAACGAATTTCTGCTTGCTTTCATGCTGCTGGATGATCCGGGCAAGTTCACGCTGACCCGTGGCGTTACAATGCTCAATTCCTCGGAGGTGCCCCGACAGCATCTGATGGCGGGGGCGGTGATTGCAACATTGCCGATCCTCGTGCTTTTCCTCGGACTTGAGCGCTTCATGACCAAAGGCCTGACCGCAGGCTCTGTTAAAGGATGACAAGAATAATGGCTATCTCTGACGATAAACTGGACCGGCAAGCGCGCCGGATCCTGCGGCAAAATGATCGCGGGGGATATACGGTGCCAACAGCGGGATTATATCCCTATCAATGGAACTGGGATTCCTGTTTTGCGGCTTGGGGTTTTTCTTCGTTTGATGTCAAACGGGCCTGGTTCGAGATCCACACGCTCTTTACCGGGCAGTGGGACACGGGCATGGTGCCCCACATCATCTTCCATAAAAGGGCCGATGGCTATTTCCCCGGTCCCGATGTCTGGGGGGTAGACAGGGTTCCGCACACGTCAGGAATTACGCAGCCACCTGTTGCCGCAACGCTCATTCGCTCAATTTATGAGCAGGACAAGCGCTATGGCCGCGTCCATATGGACCTCATCTACGGGCGGCTTGTCAGTTGGCATCGGTGGTTCATGAAAAACCGCGTCGAGCGGGGCATGGTTGCCATAACCCATCCATGGGAAAGCGGGCGCGACAATGCTGTTGACTGGGATAGCGCTATGGCGGCTGTTTCTACCGAAGGGGTGGGAGAATATAAACGCCGCGACACAAGCCATGTGGATCCTGCCATGCGGCCCAAGAAGGAAGATTATGACCGCTATCTGAAAATGCTTTATTTCGGGAGAGACAGCGGCTGGGATGAGGACAAGATCCGCGAAGGCTCTCCCTTCCGGGTGGCCGATGTGGGCATGACCTTCATTTTCCTCAGGGCCTGCCGCGATCTGTTGCAGCTGGCGATGGATCTGGATCATCTGACACCGGAGATCGAAGGCTGGATTGCCGAACTGGAAGAAGGGGTTCGCAACCATTGGAACCCTGCCGGTTACTATGACAGCATTGATTTGAGGAGCGGAGAATTCACCAATTCCCTCAGTTCCGCCTCGTTTCTTTGCTGGTATGCCGGCATCGACAATGAAACGATGAGAGCCCATCTGGAAGATATCCTGCAAAAGGTCACTTTCAGTGTTCCCTCCTATGATCCGCGTGGAGAGAAGTTCGAGCATCTTCGCTATTGGCGAGGGCCGGTCTGGGGCATCATCAATGCGTTGATCGGTATCGGGCTTAATGAACGTGGACAAATACAGCTTGCGGATCGTTTGCGCAAGGATACGCGCAATCTGATCACCGAGCATGGATTTTATGAATATTTCAGCCCTGTCGATGGCACACCGGCAGGTGGCAATCAATTTACATGGACGGCTGCGATCTGGCTAACCTGGGCGGGCCCGCATGCGAAGGGGAGGTTCTAGCATGGCATCGATTGAACTCAAGGCCGTTGAGAAATGGTTTGGTGAACTGCAAGTCATCAAAGGCGTTGATCTGGCCATTGAGGAGGGGGAGTTCGTCATTTTCGTAGGGCCATCCGGTTGTGGCAAATCCACCTTGCTCAGGACTATCGCGGGATTGGAGGAGTGCTCGCGAGGGAAAATCCTGATCGAGGGGCGCAATGTCACTGCCGAACCACCTGCGGCGCGTGGCCTTGCCATGGTGTTTCAGTCTTATGCGCTTTATCCGCATATGAATGTGCGCGACAATATGGGATTTGGACTTAAGACAGCGGGCACGCCAAAGGCGGAGATTGAGCAGAAGGTCAATGAAGCCGCGCGTGCGTTGAAACTGGAAGCCTATCTCGACCGCAAACCCAAGGCGCTTTCCGGCGGTCAACGCCAGAGAGTGGCCATCGGACGCTCGATCGTGCGCAATCCTACCGCCTTCATGTTTGATGAGCCCTTGTCAAACCTTGACGCCGCTCTGCGGGTGGAAATGCGCTATGAGCTGGCCAAGCTGCACAGGGAGCTGAAAGCCACAATGATTTATGTGACCCATGATCAGGTCGAGGCCATGACATTGGCTGACCGGATCGTGGTGCTGCGTGACGGCATTATCGAACAGGTTGGCTCACCAAGGGAGCTTTATGAGAGACCGGGCAATCTGTTTGTGGCCCAGTTTATCGGTTCGCCAAAGATGAATATCATGCCATGCAGCACGCAAGGGGGTGATTACATCCTTGAAGGCGGGCGCGGCGGAAAACAGACCCAGACGGGCGCAGCAAGCCATGTTGGTGTCAGGCCTGAAGCCTTGACGATCGGAGCGAAGGGCGAGGGGCAATGCGACGGGGTTGTCGATATTGTTGAATATCTCGGCTCTGACACGCATCTGCTGGTCGATTGTGGAGGGCTCGGCGCCATCGGTGTGCGGCTTGATGGTGATGCTACGGTCAAACCCGGCGATGAGGTTGGTCTGATCTTCAATCCCGAGAAACTGCATTTCTTTGACGGGGAAGGGCTGGCCTTGCCACGGGGCTAATTGTCCTTTTCCCTGCGGCCATTTTATCGTCCACTGGCATCAAGCCATCATGAGCACTTTCCGCTTGCAAATGGGCTGCGGGAAGTGCTCAGCTTTTTGCGCTGTTTTCTTTTGCGCCAGCCCTTTATGCAAGCGCGGCTGGAACGATGTTCGGGTCTCTTGATATGACGCTTGATCAAGTCATAGTTCTGCTGCTGCTTCTCTTTGTCTTCATCGGGTTTTTCAAGGAAGTCTATCCGCCCGAAGTGACAGCGCTTGGGGCGTCTGCTCTTCTTCTGGCGCTTGGAATCATCGAGACGAAGACATTTCTCGGCGTCTTCAGTTCCAGTGCTCCGATCACCATCGCCATGATGTTCATCATTTCGGCGTCGCTGGAACGCACCGGCGTTTTGACCATGTTGGGCGACTGGTTGAAGATACAGGCGCGTGGTTCGATGCTGCGGGCGCTGGTGTTGATGATGGTCTGCACCATTCTCATTTCGGCCTTCATGAACAACACGCCGGTTGTCATTCTGCTGACGCCGGTAATGATTTCGGTTGCGCGTTCCGTCGGAGTTTCTGCCTCTAAATTCCTTATGCCGCTGTCATTTGCCGCCATTTTTGGCGGTACATTGACGCTGGTTGGAACCTCGACCAACATTCTTATGAGCGGGATCGCCAAAGACGCCGGGCAGCCACCGCTTTCCATGTTTGAGATGACCATGCCGGGGCTGGTCTTCGCCTTTGCAGGCATGATCTATATGCTGTTTGCCGGGCGCCATCTCATTCCGGACAGGCCGACATTGGCCGGTATGCTGGGGCAGACGGCAAAACGGCGCTTCATGGCGCGGCTGCTCATTCCCTCCCGCTCTCGCTATATCGGAAAGCCGGTCACCGCATTGCCTTTCAACAAGCATCAGACCGCGGTGGTTGATGTGATCCGCGGCGAGATTTCCTTGCGGGATGCCTTGCAACAGGTGAAACTGATGGCGGGCGACCGGGTGGTGGTGAAAACCGATACCGGTGAAATTCTGGGTTTGCGGGATGACGGTCAGGTGGAGTTTCAGGATTTTTCCGGGCAGGATCTGGAGCCGGTGACCGCCGGGCAGACCTTGCAGCTGGAAGCCAGTGTCGGGCCGACCTCCTCGCTTCTGGGCAAGACCATCAGCTCTCTGCATCTGCGCCGCAAATATGGCGTCTATCTAATGGCGGTGCATCGGCATAATGAGAATATCACCGCCAGCGGTGACAATATGCAGCTGCAATTTGCCGATACCCTGTTGCTGGAGGGTTCGCAGGAGAGCATTCAGCGCCTTGTCGAAGAAGAGGGTATCGTCAATCTGACCTCGCCCACGACAAAGGCGGTGCGACGCGAGAAGGCGCCGCTGGCGATATTGGCCATTCTGGCTGTTATGCTGCTGGGGGCCTTTGATGTGATGGATTTTGCCGGGCTTTCGATCATCGGGGCGGTGTTTGTCATGATGACCCGCTGCATTGATCCCAAGGATGCGTTCGATGCCATCGACTGGCGCATTCTGTTCCTGATTTTTGGTATGCTGGGGGTGAGCTTGGGGCTGGAGCAGACGGGAGCCGCAAAGTTGATCGTTGAGACCTCTGTCGGGTTGGTTGGAGATGCCGGGCCTTATGTCATTTTGGCCATTGTCTATGTGCTGACATCGGCCTTGACCGAGATGATCAGCAACAATGCCGTGGCGGTACTTATTGGGCCGATCGTGATCGGACTTGCGCAGCAATTGGGGCTTGATCCGCGCCCGTTCATCATGGCGGTTATGTTCGCCGCCTCGGCCAGTTTTGCAACGCCGATCGGCTATCAGACCAACACTTTCATCTATAGCGCTGGGGGGTATAAATTCCGGGACTTTCTGATGGTGGGATTGCCGCTCAATGTGCTGTTTGCTGTGGTGGCGATCATCGTGATCCCGATCTTTTTTCCCTTTTAGGCTTCTTCTCAAAATAAAAACGGGGCGGAAGAACCGCCCCGAGTTTGGTTTTGGGAGGAGTATTGGGTCTTGCTTAAACGAAGCGATTGACCAGATTTTCCAGTTTTTCCTGTTTGCCGGAACGTGGTTCAGGGTTGATGTCGTCCTTGAGAACGCGTTCGGAAATGCTTTCCAACGTGCCGTTTGCCAGCATGTCCTTGTTGACGTCCTTGTCCCAGTCGGCATAGCGGGCTTTGAGGGCATCTTCCAGACCGCCATCTTCGAGCATGGCAGCCGCTGCCTTGAGGCCACGGGCACAGATGTCCATGCCGCCAATATGACCGGCAACCAGATCGTCTGCATCAAGGGACTGACGGCGCAGCTTCGCGTCGAAGTTGGTGCCGCCGGTGGTGAAGCCGCCTGCCTTGAGGATATGGTAGTAGGCCAGAGCCACTTCCGGGGTGTTGTTCGGGAACTGGTCGGTATCCCAGCCGGACTGATAGTCGTTGCGGTTCATGTCGATGGAACCGAGCATGCCATCGGCAGCGGCAACCGCAATTTCATGTTCGAAGCTGTGGCCGGCGAGAATGGCGTGGCCCTGTTCAAGGTTCAACTTCACTTCGCCTTCCAGACCATATTTACGCAGGAAGCCGATGCAGGTTGCGGCATCGAAGTCATACTGATGCTTGCTTGGTTCCTGCGGTTTCGGTTCGACAAGGATGGTGCCTTTGAAGCCGATCTTGTGCTTGTAATCGACGACCATGTTGAGGAAACGGCCCATATGGTCCAGTTCCTGACCGATGTCGGTGTTCAGCAGGGTTTCATAGCCTTCGCGGCCGCCCCAGAGCACATAGTTCTGGCCGCCCAGACGGTGTGTGGCATCCATGCAGCTCTTGACCGTTGCTGCGGCATAAGCGAACACATCCGGATCAGGGTTGGTTGATGCGCCAGACATGAAGCGGCGATGGCCAAACATGTTTGCCGTGCCCCAAAGCAGCTTGGTGCTGGAGGTTGCCATCTTTTCTTCGAAATAGTCGACGATCGCGTTGAGGTTGGAGAGGCTCTCAGCGAAGTTTTTGCCTTCCGGGCGTACATCGGCATCATGGAAGCAGAAGAAAGGGGCATCCAGCAAGTCGAACAGTTCAAAAGCCACGTCAGCTTTCAATTTGGCTTTGGACATTTCGTCGCCGAACCATGGGCGGTCGAAGGTGCGGCCGCCGAACGGGTCGCCGCCTTCCCATGCGAAGCTGTGCCAGTAGGCAACGGCGAAGCGCAGGTGGTCTTTAAGGCTCTTGCCCATCACAATCTCATCGGGATTGTAATGATGGAAAGCGAGCGGGTTATCGCTCTCAGGGCCTTCATATTTGATTTTGGACAGGGAACCGAAAAAGTCTGTCATGATTAGAGTTCCTTCAGGGATGAATAGGCGGCTGCGTAACGGGCATAGGCGCTTTCAAAACTGTCTTGCAGGGCCTTGTTTGGATAGAAGCTTTTTTCGATGGATGGCATCTTGCACAGAACCGAAGGATCTCCGTTCTGATCTGCAACAAGGCCCATACGCGCGGCGCCAAAGGCTCCGCCAAAGTCTCCGGCTGTTGGTCTGTCGATCTGTTTGTCCAGAATGGTGGCCAAGAGGGACAGCCAATAGTCAGAAGAGGACCCTCCGCCCACGGCAATAAGACGGCTAAGGCTGGTGCCTGCTGCCTCAAGGGCCTTTATGCCGTCCTTGAAAGCATAGGAAATGCCTTCAAGGACGGTTCGGGTGAGGACAACCCGATCATCAGGATGGGAGAGCCCTATGAAGCCGCCTCGAATGCTGGCGTCATTGTGGGGAGTGCGCTCGCCACCAAGATAGGGGAAGAATAATGTGGAGCCGGGAGCGGCGATTTCGTCACCCAAAGCTTTTGTCAGGTCTGCCGCTTTGGAACCAACGAGATTGGCATACCAGTTCAAGGCGTCTGTTGCCGCCAGAATGACTGCCATGTGGCACCAGTGATTGGCGGTCGAATGGCAGAATGTATGCACTGCGCTCTGGGGCAATGGCCGATAGCTGTTGATCGCTGCATAGATAACGCCGCTTGTGCCCAGGGAAATAAACGCATCCCCTTCACCGACGATGCCTGTCGCGATGGCCGAGGCCGCATTGTCGCCAGCGCCACCAGCCACGATGGCTTCAGCGGAAAAGCCCCAACGTTCAACCAGTTCCTTGCGGATTGTGCCGGTGCTGTCTGTGCTTTCAGCCAAGGCTGGCATGTGGGAAAGGTCTAGACCGGTGGCCGCAAGCAGGTCGGGGGACCATACCCGCTTGCCGACGTCCAGCCAAGACGTGCCAGCACTGTCTGAATAGTCAGAGACATAATCGCCAGTTAGCCACAGGCGAAGATAGTCCTTGGGAAGCAGCACTTTTCTGATCTTCTCGAAAAGCTCGGGCTTGTTGGCCTGCATCCATGCCAGCTTTGGAGCCGTAAAGCCCGGGAAGACGATGTTACCGGTCAACTCGCGAAAGCCGGGGGTGGCATCGAGTTTTGCTGCTTCTTCATGGCTGCGCGTGTCGTTCCAGAGAATGCAGGGAGCAATTGGCGCGTCTTTTTCATCGAGCATCGTTGCGCCATGCATCTGGCCGGAGAGGCCTATGGCGCGTACTTGCTTCAACAGATCCGGGTTGGCTTTAGCCAGATCGTCAAAGGCCGTGGCTGTCGCCAGAATCCAGCTTTCCGGATCCTGCTCGCTCCAGCCGGAGGCCGGACGCGACACGGAAAGAGGCTGGTTCGTTGAGGCGATTATCTGCTGGTCGGCAGACATGATGACCACCTTGACACCCGACGTGCCAAGATCAATTCCCAAATACATTATTTCCTCCCACCCCAAGCTTCAGCGATGCAGACGCACGCGGTCTATGACGGGTTGTTTGTTATGGGAGATATTATTTTAGTATATAAAATAAATCAAGATATGCGCGTTTGAATCCACTGGTAAAGGCAGTGTCAGGCTCTGGGCTTCTTGTTATTTATCGCAAATTTGAGCAAGGGGAGGGCGTCAAGCGCCAGTTTCTGCGTTTCCGAGACTGTCGATGGAATGGCCTACGATTTCTTCCAAAGCGAAGGCCGCTGCCCCTTTGGCCCACATCATGTCGCCCCATTTATGGATGCGGATTTCTGGCTCGTGATGTCCTCTTTGAATAGTGGAAGATCGAACCATATCAAAGACATGCTGTGCATAGAGATAGTCGAACTGCATCTGCTCGCCAGAGAGAATCACCATTGCGGGGTCGAAAAGGTTGACGAGATTGGCCAGCCCCATCGAAAACATGCGGCTGGCACGATCGAAGATGGACTTTGCCATCCGGTCGCCAGTTCTTGCGGCTTCAAACAATTGCTTGAGCCGTTCGTCCTCGCTGGTGCCTTCTTCCCAATGTTTGAACAGATTGGCTTCTCTCAGAAGTGCATAATCTGCAACATAGGCCTCAAGACAGCCCCGTTGACCGCAACGACATAGCGCTCCTTCTGCCTGAACCTTCGTGTGGCCGAATTCTGCACCGAAGCCTTGGGTTCCGCGGAAAATCTGCCCATTCAGAACGATGCCCAAACCAACGCCCTGTTCGATGGTGACAACAAGAAAATCCGGCGTTTCCCTGCCAAAGCCAAACCATAGTTCGGCGATTGCGACCGAGTTGGCATCGTTCTCGACGAATACCGGCATCGGCATGATGTCTTCCATCAATTTCTTGAGATTGAACTCTTGTTCCTGAAAGAGCGGGCACCAATCAACGAACCCTTCGGTCGCCTGTATTGTGCCGGGAAGGCCCACGCCAACCGCCGAGAGGTCTGTCGGGTCTATTCCCGCAGAAGCCGAAACGGCTTCTACCACTTGCGGAATAAGCTTGCACAGGGCTGCCCGGTCTATCGGAGGGCGGGGCATGGGGAGCTGGGCCTTGCCAAGCTGTTTGCCTTCCAGATTAAGCACTACGGCGCTTATGCTGCGCCCGGTCAGCTTCATTCCGGCCACCAGATGAGCTTCTCCGCGCAATTTCAGGTCCACTCTGGGGCGACCGCGCTTGGATTGTCCTGCTTCAACATCGCGCTGTACTTCTTCGATCAATCCTGCGGCGATGAGTTCTGCGGTAATTGATGTGACCGTTGCCGGGCTCATTCCTGTGGCGTTGGCAATATCGATGCGCGCCATTTGAAAATTGCTGCGAATTTGAGAAAAAACCAATTGTCGTCCTTGACTTCTCTGTTCTGTGATTTGCGACGTTTTCTTGGTTGAATTTCTCATTGCGTTTTCTTTGCTGTTTCTGATTTGGGCTGTGAGCGATTATGAGAGACTATGCTCGCTTTCAGATTTTTGCAGGGATTTGGGGTGACGTTGCGTTGGATTAAATTTTTAATCTAAAATAATTCAGCAGGTAGCGCTGTCTCTCGCTTCAAGCTGATACTTATTCTGTTGTATGCATAAATCGGAAGAAATTCCAGAAAAGATAGTGGAAATATCATAAGTCGTTGCTTTATTGTGGTTCGAAGCATGTTTGGGCAAGCCCTGTGCAATTGGCTGAAATGGTTGAATGAAACACTAAAGGTCTTGCAGCTTGGGGGTAAGGTTTTATCCGTGCTTGGGTTTTGGTGATGTGTCTCATTTCCGTTTGAGACTTTGCCGCCTATGGCATTAAATCAAGTTTGCGAATGATCGCGGAAAATAAGATGCGCACTCCTATGATGCTGGGGCGCAAAATAAGAAAGTTTGCCTGAAATGCGTCGCCATTTGATGATTTCGAAACGGTTTGCTCCTCTGTTCTGGACGCAATTTCTTTCTGCATTCAATGATAACTTCCTGCGATATTCCCTGATATTTCTCATTCTCGTGCAGTTGCAAGCAGACGAGGCAGCATCTCTGGTGACGTTGGCCGGAGCTATTTTTATGCTTCCCTTCTTGCTTTTGTCTGCATTGGGAGGGGAACTCGCGGACAAATATGATAAAGGTTGGTTGGCAGAAAAGCTGAAGTTGTTCGAGATCGGGGCTGCTCTCGTCGCTGTCTGGGGCATTGCGTGGGCTTCCTTTCCCATTTCGCTTTTTGCGCTGTTTCTCTTTGGTGTCATTTCCGCGCTGTTTGGACCGATAAAATATGGCATCTTGCCCGATCTTTTGGGGCGAAAGGATTTGCCCGGAGCCAACGCATGGGTCGAGGGAGCCACATTCATTGCCATTCTGGCCGGGACGATTGCTGCCGGTTTTGTGGCCGATGATGGTGTGGATCCGCAGGTCTTCGCGCCGGTTATGCTGGCGTTGTCCATCGCCTGTTGGGTGATCAGTCGCCAAATACCCCGCACCGGCTTTCAAAATCCGGATCTTCATATCACAGCCAATATTCTGGCCTCGACCGTTCGTCTGGTGGCTGACTTGCACAAAGACAAGCGTCTTTGGCGAACGGCTTTGTTTATCTCGTGGTTCTGGATGATGGGGTCGGTGCTGACTGCTCTGGTGCCGACATTCGTCGATCAGATCATGGGTGGTAGTCCGTTGGTGGTGACAATATATTCGCTCGATTTTGCCGTCTCGGTAGCCATAGGATCGGCGATTGCTGCCTGGCTTTGCTCGGGGCGCGTGGTGCTCCTGCCTGCCCCGTTCGGTGCGGCCTTGCTGGCCTTTTTCTGCATGCAGCTATCCTGGACCCTGACGCAGATCGAAGCCCCCATCGTGGCCGATAATGTGTTTGAGTTCTTTTCTCATTCGGCAGCTATTCGTGTTGCCGTGGATTTGGGTGGTCTGGCGGTTTCCGGAGCGTTGCTTGTCGTGCCCAGTTTCACTGCTCTGCAAAGCTGGGCGCGGCGTGATCACAGGGCTCGCGTTGTGGCCGGGGCAAATATCGTCAATGCAGGCTTTATCTTTATCTCCGGTGTCGCGATTGCCGGTTTTCAGGCAGTGGGGCTTACGGCCTCCCATGTCTTTACCACCTTGGCGGTGGCCAATATCTTTGTTGCCTGGTTAATGGTGCATTATTTGCCAACCAATCCCTTGTGGGATCTGGTGAATATCCTTTTCCGTGCCTTCTCCCGGTTGGAAGTGGAGGGACGTGAAAATCTCGATAAGGCCGGGAAGTCACCTATTCTGGCGTTCAACCATGTGAGTTTTCTTGATGGTCCGCTCGCCATGGCGATCACCGAGGAAGAACCCATTTTTGCCATCGATGCAAAAACGGCTGAATCCTGGTGGATGCATCCTTTCATGCGTTTCTTCAAGTATCTTGTGCTTGAGCCATCCCAACCGGTGGCGACCCAGGCTGTGATCGATGCCCTGCAAAGCGGAAATTCGCTGGTCATCTTTCCTGAGGGGCGTGTTTCGGCAACCGGAAGCCTGATGAAGGTTTATGATGTCGCTGCCATGGCCGCTGAAATGGCTGGCTCGAAGGTTGTTCCCATCCGCATTGAAGGTTTGGAGCGCAGCTATTCGACGGCCATCGAGCCGGGCAGTGTGAGGAGGCAATTCTTCCCCAAAGTCAAGGTTACCATTCTCGAACCGGTCAAGCTGCAGGTCCCTGCAAGCTTCAAGGGCAGAAGGCGCAGAATGGCCGCGGGTGCGTCCTTACAGCGGGTTATGTCGGAGTTGGTGCTGCACACCACCGACGTAAATATGACTGTGCTGGAAAATGTCATCAAGGTCGGACATGGCGTTGGCATGAAGCGCACGATTCTTGAGGATCCGTTTGCGGGCAAGATGAGTTATGGGCGGCTTCTGATTGGGGCCCGTGTATTGGGGAGCCATTTTACGCGAGACTTTCCCGATGACGAGCGCATGGGCGTGTTGCTGCCGAATGCAACAGGAACGGTGGCTGTGTTCCTCGGGCTGATGTCTGCGGGAAAGGTGCCGGCGATGCTCAATTTCTCGACAGGCGTAGCCAACATGATTTCTTCATGCCAGACAGCCCAGATCAGACGGGTGTTGACGTCGCGCTCCTTTGTTGAGCAGGCCAAGCTGGAGGAGATGATAAAGACGTTGCAAGAGCATGTGGAGATCGTATGGCTTGATGATTTCAAGAGCAAGACCAGTCGTCGAGACAAGATTTCCGGTTTGCTCAACCGCTCCAAGCCACTGGTGCCGAAAGGGGCTGACGATCCTGCCTTTATTCTCTTTACGTCCGGATCGGAAGGGCTGCCCAAAGGGGTTGTTCTGACCCACCGTAATATTCTTGCCAATATTGCCCAAGCCGCTGCTGCAATCGATTTCAATATGGGGGACAAGGCCTTCAACGTTTTGCCCATGTTCCATTGTTTTGGTCTCACGGTTGGAACCATTCTGCCACTGGTGCATGCTATTCCGGTGTATCTCTATCCATCACCGCTGCATTACCGTGTGATTCCAGAGCTGGTTTATGGCTCCAATGCGACCCTGTTCTTTGGTACCGACACGTTCCTGAACGGTTATGCGCGCACGGCGCATCCGTTTGATTTTCGCAGTGTGCGCTATTGTATCTCCGGTGCAGAGGCGGTCAGGGCTCCGACAAGGGAACTGTTCATGCAGCGCTTTGGGTTGCGGTTGCTTGAAGGCTACGGGGTGACAGAAACCGCCCCCGTCATTGCGGTCAATACGCCGATCTTCAACAAGGTTGGTACGGTGGGCAAGGCGCTGCCGGGCATTCAGACACGTCTCTCTCCTGTTCCCGGTCTCAAGGAAGGTGGGAGGCTGTTGATCAAGGGTGATAATGTGATGGCTGGCTATTTGAGCGCCGATAATCCCGGAGAGCTTATTCCGCCGACAAATGGGTGGCATGACACCGGCGATATCGTAACCATTGACGAAGAGGGCTATATCAAGATTATCGGACGCGCCAAGCGTTTTGCCGATATCGCCGGAGAGAAGGTTTCTCTGGCTGCGGTCGAGGTGCTGGCGTTTGATTTGTGGCCCGATTTTCTTTCTGCTGCCGCGCGGCTTCCTGATCCCAAAAAGGGAGAGAAGATTATTCTGGTTACAAATAATCCCGATGCTGATCTGTCAGATTTTGCCCGCCACGCCAAGGCGAACGGTGCTGCCGATATTCTCGTTCCTGCCGAGTTGATTATCGGTGAGGTTCCTGTTTTGGCAACGGGCAAGGTGGATCTTTCTTCGGTGCAAAAGCGTGTGGAAGAGATCAAGCAAGTGAGCTGTCACTAGACACGGCAAACCCGATTGAGGATGTTTTCTGAACGGCCTGCGGATAATGGCGCGAAGTGATGGGAAAAATAGGGTGTAATTTTACTGCTTTTTGTTTTGACGCAATTCTCTTGTGGTGAACTTTGGTAAGCTCACAAGAAATTATCCAGGGTGCTTTGATTGAACGGCATAGGAGCCGTCTGCAGCATCTTTCTCTTCTTTAAAGGAATTGGCTTATGGCTCTTGAGCAATTTGGTGTGATGCCGGATGGCACTCCGGTGGAACGGGTTACGATTTCTGGCGGTGGACTGACTGCTAAAATCTTGTCTTATGGCACGGTCATTCAGGACCTGCGTCTTGATGGGCATGACAAGCCACTTGTTCTGGGGTTTGACAAATTTGAAGACTATCTGGCCTATGGGTCTCACTTCGGAGCAACGGCTGGTCGCGTCGGTAACCGTATTCGGGATGGCCATCTGGAGCTGGATGGCAAGACCTATCAGCTTAACAAGAATTTTCTGGGCAAGCACACCCTTCATGGTGGTTCAAAAGGCATCGGCGTTCAGGCCTGGACTTTCGAGAAGGTCGAAGATAACGCGGTGCATATGGCCATTACCTTGCCTGACGGCGAGATGGGCTTTCCGGGGACCTTGAAAATCAAGATTGTTTATTCTCTGCTAGAGGGTGGTGTGTTTGACATGCTCATGACAGCAGAAACAGATGCTACTACCCTTTGCAATCTTGCTCATCACAGCTATTTCAATCTTGATGGCGACCCGACGATTCTGGATCACGAGCTTCAGGTCGAATCTGATCAATATCTGGAAGTCACGAATGAGTTGATCCCGACTGGCAAGCTTTTGTCAGTGGAAGGAGCCAGCCTTGATTTTCGCAAAACAAAGCGCGTTGGTGATGCCACTGCGGTGACGCCGATCGACAATAACTTCTGCTTGAAGGATTCCGGTGGTGCGATGCGTCGTGTTGCGACGCTCTCCAGCCCGAAATCGGGTATCAGCATGGACGTCGTGACCACCGAACCGGGCGTTCAGGCCTATGACGCAGTGAACATGAAAGAAGGCACGCCGGGGCTTGGTGGCACCGTGAAAGGCAAACATGCCGGTTTCTGTCTTGAACCTCAGATCTGGCCGGACGCCATTCATCATCCGGAGTTCCCATCTGCAGTTCTGAAACCGGGTGAAACCTATCATCAGCACACCCAGTATATCTTCAAAAAGAACTGAGTGAGCAGTTCTCTTTCTGACGGATCGATCTGTCTCAAGGGCTCAGCAAGAAAAACCGTGCAAGGGAAGCCTTGCACGGTTTTTGTGTCTCAGGCATGAGATAAAAGTCAGGCTGCAGCAACCTTTTCAAGAAAGTCATCGATAATGTTGCGCATGTCTGTTGCAACGGTTGCGACAGTCGCTGAGGCAGATTGTACATCGTTGGCTGAATTTCTTGTTTCTTCGGTTGAGGATGCTACCTCTGAAATATTCTGAACAATCTCTTTTGTGCCTTCAGCGGCCTGCTGGATGTTTACGGAAATCTCGTTGGTTGATGCGTTCTGTTCCTGAACAGCGGCGCTGATGGCCGTTGTGTAGTCGCTGATTTCGGTCATTTTCGCAGCGATAGAGCGAATGGCTTCGACGGAATCTTCGGTCGAGTTTTGTATTGTCTGAACGCGGTTTGCTATGTCTTCGGTGGCCTTGCCCGTTTGTGCGGCCAGTTCTTTGACTTCGGCGGCAACGACGGCAAATCCTTTGCCTGCTTCGCCAGCTCGGGCGGCTTCAATGGTTGCGTTGAGTGCAAGCAGATTGGTTTGCTCTGAAATATCCTTGATCAATGAGACCACTTCGCCAATCTTTTCGGCAGCCGAGGCCAGTCCTGCAACCTTCTTGTCTGTTTGCTTTGCTTCATCGGAAGCCGTCATGACCAGATCATTGGCGCGGGTCACCTGTTGGCCGATTTCCTCGATGGAAGATGTCATCTCGGTGCTGGCCGCCGCCATCATCTGCACATTTTCAGAGGAATGGCTAGAGGCCTGATTGACAGATCTTGCTCTTTCAGAAGTTGCTGACGAAATTTCATTAAGCGAGGCGGCCGATTGCTGCATGCGTTCGGCGCTATTGGATACCGTATGCAGGGAGCCCTGTATCTTCGAGCGGAAGTCATGCAATAGGGCATCGATATTTTGCTGGCGTGCCTTTTGCTCCTGCATATGATCCTGAGCTTCTCTTTCCAGCTTTTGCCTTTCTATGGCGTTTTCCTTGAACGTCGCGACGGCCTTGCTCATGGCTCCGATTTCATCGGAGCGATGCGCGTCACTGGCCTCGACACTGAGATCGTTTTTAGCAAGGCGCAACATGGCTGAAGACAGGCGGTTCAGCGGATTGGTCAGAAGTTTGCGCAGGGCCAAGACAAGCAGAATGATGGTCAGCAGGAAGAAGAAAATCTTCGATCCCATGCTCATCATCGAGGCTTCTGCACGGGTGGCTTCAACTGCCTGCTTGGAGGCGTTGAGCTCAGCTGTGTAGCGCTGGGTTTCAGCGGCCACCTTGCCTTTTTCCTTTTCACTAGCCTCGACCAGCTCAGCTTTTTCTATGGCTGTCTGCTGATCCATATTCTTGATCAGGGTATCTGACTTTTCAAACAGGGCGATCAGTTCGCTGCTATCCACGGCGACTTCCAGTACGCCGCGCGTTGGAACGCTGGCGTCGTGGCAGCTTTGGCAATCTTCGCTATTCTTGAGGATGAAGTAGGAGTAGGTGACGGGGATTTCCTTCCCGTCCTCGTCCTGTAATTTCGAATCGAAGCTTTCTTTGTTGGACAGTGTCGCCAAAGCCTTGTCGAAGGTGGCTCTTCTTTCCTGAGGAATGGTAACTTTCGGTTCCAGGTTGCGCGATTCAAATACATCGGCATCAACGAAACTATTGACGGCTTCAATCGTTATGTTGTCTCTGAAAGCAAGATCTCCATCGGTGCGCCAAAGATTGATGGCTGCAATCTGTTTGTCTTCCAGTAGCGCGTCGATCTGCTCCTGAGCGAGAGATGCTTCGCCCGCCATCATGGCGTTGCTGACCAATGATGCAACAGATAAAGAAATGCCTTGTCTTGTGCCTTCCAGATAGGCGTGCTTTTGCTGCGTCTCAGCATTCAGCTTGCTCTTTGCCAAATTGTGACTGAGGGTTTGGGTTTGCTCCTTGGAATCAAGAAGCCCGGTCAGCAAAAGTTGTATTTGCTGGTCCTTTTTCTCAACCACAGAATGCATTTGATCTGTCAGGTCTTCGGTTTTATCGAACAAACGACTGCTAATTGATTGAGTTAAAAAAGTATCTGCTATAAATGCCATTGCAACCAATGAAAATACTGTAGTTACGATTTTTGCACTCAGTGATTTTGTGAGGTTAAGCATTGGGTAGTCCTTGGATACTTTTTTGTTCTTAGGTGTTTACTATTATTTCTTATTGTTATTGTTCCGTGAAGAATATAACGGCAATATCTAATTTTGAATTAATTCAATGTAAGTTGTTATTTTGACAATTGTTCAATATTATACAGTATTTATGTTATACAAAAGTTCTAATAATGTAATATATTTATAACCTGATTTTCTTCAGTGACTGATTTTAAACGGGTATTTTTGATGGTTATTTGTTATTAATTTGAATTTTTGGTGCGACAAAATATCTCTGTTTGTTTTGTTCTTTGTCTGGTCTCTTCCTGAAAAGTTCGACCTTTGGGTTTTGAGGTTTTGTCAAAAGGAAAATGGAGGCAACGCCTATTGGCTGCTCATGTGCAGGTTTGCCATCAAAGCCAGAGCGGAAACTATTCGGTCCTGCAGGGTATATTGTTAAATAATTCATCGACTATTCCCGGTCCCTTGGCTACTTTGGTCTAAAATGTGAAACCGATAATTGAGGGTGACATAGAATGGCTGTTGTCGATCTGAATTCCGATATGGGCGAAAGCTTTGGGGCTTTTAAAATAGGGGACGATGCGTCCATGCTTTCCATTGTCAGCTCAGCCAATGTGGCGTGTGGCTTCCATGGTGGCGATCCGCTCGTCATGCATGAGACTTTGCAGCTGGCAAAGGGCAATGGCGTTGGGGTTGGCGCGCATCCAGGTTTCAATGACCTTTGGGGATTTGGACGTCGTCCTATTCACGGAGACCGGCCTGAAGACATAGAAAAGCAGATGATCTATCAAATTGGCGCCATCAAGGGTATGGCCACGGCTTTGGGCGTTACCGTCGGACATTTCAAGGCACATGGAGCGCTGAGCAATATGGCTGCTGTTGATCATGATTTGGCGCTGGCCACGGCTCGTGCTGTCAAGGCTGTCGATCCGGACATGATCTATGTAGCTCTGCCGGGGAGCCAGATGGAGAAGGCTGCCGAGAAACTCGGGCTCTGCGTTGCGCGGGAGATTTTCGCCGATCGCGCCTATGAAGATGACGGTATGCTGGTTTCGCGCAAAAAGCCGGGGGCGATGATCGAAGATGCCGATGAAGCCGCGCGCCGCATGGTGGATTTTGTGCAATCGTGTGAGATTGAAAGCATCAATGGCAAGCGCATTCCTGTTTCAATCGACACCATCTGTGTGCATGGGGATAGCCCTAAGGCTGTTGCTATGGCAATGAAGATTAAAGAGGGCCTCAGTGCTGCGGGCATTGATATCAAGCCGATGGCGATGACCATGAGGGCGGGGTAATGTCCGTCAAATTTCTGCCAAGCGGGGACAGGGGCCTGACGATCCAGTTCGGCTTCGATATTGATCGTGCACTCAGTCGTCAGATAATGGCTTTGCGTGCGGCGGTGGAAGATGCCGAAATAGAAGGTGTTATCGAAACCGTTCCGACCTACCGCTCCCTGCTTGTGCATTATGACCCGATAGCAATCCGCCAGAGCGAACTGATCGAACGTATCGAACCGTTATTGGCAGATCTTGGTGAAGGCGAAAAGGCGAGCGCGACACGGTGGCATCTGCCTATTTGTTTTGAGGCAGATTTCGCGCCGGACATTGATCATGTCGCCGATTTTGCGTCCATGTCATCAGACGACGTCAAAGACGTGATGACCGAAACCGAGCATTATGTTTATATGCTCGGTTTTGCTCCCGGCATGCCCTATATGGGCGATCTTCCTCAAGCGCTGAATATTCCACGGCGCAAGTCACCGGTGCAGGGTATTCCGAAAGGATCGGTGCTAGTGGCTACAGGGCTGACGGTCATTTATCCGGCGGTTAATCCTTCAGGGTGGCATATTGTCGGGCGCTGTCCGGTGCCTTTGTTCGATCTTGAAAAAAGTGATCCGGTGTTGCTGTCGCCGGGGGATCGGGTGTGCTTCCGGCCGGTGCCGCTTAAGGAGTATGAAGCAATAGCAGAGCAGATCCTGCAAGGTCGTTATGAAATTCAAGGAGAAGAAATCTGATGTCTTGCGCGTTGGAAGTGATTGAGCCCGGTCTGATGACAACCGTGCAAGACTTTGGGCGGTTTGGCCATCAGGCGCAGGGGATGCCAACATCCGGGGCGCTTGATGCAGGTAATCTACGTCTTGCCAACGCGCTTGTTCATAATGACGAAGGGCTGGGGGCGCTGGAAATGCGCATCCTTGGTCCGACTTTTGAGGTGGCTGCCGACAGTGTTCGCGTTGCGTTGACCGGCACGGAAGGGGCGCTGGAGATTCTCGGTGGTCCAGTGGCTTCGGTTCCTGCCTATCGATCCGTTGTGTTGACGCGTGGGCAGCGGTTCCGCGTGGGGCGGATTTCTGACAGCGCAGTTTGTTATCTGGCCGTTGAAGGTGGGTTTGACCTGCCGGACATGTATGAAAGTCAGTCTACCTATATGGCTGGAGGGTTTGGGGGCTTCAAGGGTCGATCTCTTCAAAGAGGCGATCTTCTGCCTCTGGTCCTCTCGCAAGCAAGCGATAAACCAATCGCTCTTAGTCCATCGCCTCTTCTCTATGCGCAAGCCGGTTCCGTTCGTGTCGTTTTGGGGCCGCAGGATGACTATTTCAGCGACGAGGGGCTGCACCGCTTTTTTGCCCAGACTTACCATGTGACCGCCGAGGCCAACCGAATGGGGCTGCGTTTGCAGGGTGAGCCAATCGCACATTCCAAGGGAGCGGATATCAATTCCGACGGTATCGTGACGGGCTCCATTCAGGTTCCCGGGAGCGGAATGCCGATCATACTGTTGGCAGACCATCAGACGACCGGTGGCTATGCGAAGATTGCGACGGTCGCCAGCGCGGACTTGCCGCGGCTGGGCCGTATGTCTCCGGGGGCTGCCCTGACCTTTGTTGCCGTGTCCGTTGATGACGCGGAACGTGCTGCGATGGATCTTGAAATGCAGGTGCGAAACCTGATCGAGTCTCTGGTTTTTCTCTCTGATGAGGTTGCTCTGTTAGACTATTTGCTGATGCACGAGCCAATAATCAGTGGACTATTTGTTGAATAAGTATGACTAATTGTCACGGTTGGCGGGATGTTGCTCTCTGACATGTCGGCAGGGTGCGACTCTATGGCACGGAAACTGATATGCTAGTTGCTGTGGTCTTGAGAGGCACTTTTCGTCGGCATTAAACGAAAGTTCTATTCTTCATTGGTTGCAAAATAGTCTGGATGCTCTTCGCGTATGCGTGGCATGATCGTCAAGATTTCACGCAAGTGCTTGTTGATTTCCTCTGATGCGACCGTCGTATTCTTTGACTCGATTGCATCGAAAATCCGTTTATGGGCTGCAAATGCCGTGTCGATTGCGAATGTCAGGGACAAAAATCGCACGCGGTCCATGTGGGCCTTATTGTCTTTGATGAGCTGCCAGACGAAGTCTACGCCGCAGCGATCACATATCTCTTTGTGGAACTGATCGTCCAGAGCGTGGAACAGTTCCGAATCCCGCGCAACGACGGTTTTCCTTTGTTGTTCAAGGAGATCGCGCAAAGCTTCGATATCTTCCGAGGCCAGTTTTTCGCATGCGGTGATGACGGTTTTCGTTTCCAAGGCGCAGCGTATGAAGCGTGCCTGCTCAACCGATTTTTTGGAGATGAGCGAAATAGTCGTCGCCACTTGAGGGCGCATCGATAGAAACCCCAGCTTGGACAGGCGATAAAAGGCATCGCGGACCGGCTGGCGTGAAACACCCAAGGCTTTCGCGACCTCAGCTTCCGATATTTTCGATCCCGGTTGCAGCTCCAAAGTAAGTATCTGCCTATGCAGTTCATCGAAAACTGAATCAGCAACTGACAAGCGGTTTAACGGGGTCAAGACTGTATCGATCGTGTTTTTTGGCATTATACGCTCCATGCGCGGATATTACTGGCATATCAGTTTACAAGCAAGGAAAACTGGTATATTAGTTTGCAAGAGACAAAGATTTCCCCTGAAGCCGACAAACAATAGGGAGGCTCACCATGTTGGATCCAGATAGACTCTTTCCCATCGAAGACAAAGCCCGTTCGATAGCCCGTTCTCTTTACGAGAGCGTGCGCTCAATGCCGATCATAAGTCCTCACGGACATACGGATCCCAGCTGGTTTGCCAAGAATGAGAGATTTCCGAACCCTGCTCAGTTGTTCATCACACCTGATCACTATGTTTTCAGAATGCTTTGCTCACAGGGGGTAAAGCTAGAGGAGGTCGGGGTTCCCCGTATTGATGGTGGTTGGACAGAAACCGATGGTCGCAAGATCTGGCGGATCTTTGCAAAGCACACGTATCTGTTTCGCGCGACGCCTTCGCGTATGTGGTTGAGTCATGCTTTTGAGGATGTTTTTGGCTGGACGGAATGGTTAAACGAGGACAATGCTGATCGAGCATATGATCATATTGCGGAATGTCTTGAAAAACCAGAGTTTTTGCCTCGTGCTCTCTATGAACGCTTCAATATTGAGGTTTTGGCTACTACAGAGTCGCCGCTGGATGATCTGAAATGGCATCGCGCGATCAAGGAAAGTGGCTGGAAAGGTCGCGTTGTAACGGCTTATCGCCCTGATCCGGTTGTCGATCCTCACTATAAGGGCTTTGTTGAAAATATCGAGAAATTCGGAGAAGTTGCCGGCGTTAATGCAACGAGCTGGCAAGGATATCTCGAGGCTCACCGCATTCGTCGCGCATATTTCAAGGAATTTGGAGCAACCTCTTCGGATCATGGGCATCTGACTGCCCGTACCGAGAATTTCTCTCAGGCTGATGCCGAGGCTTTGTTCCAGAAAGCGCTGAAAGGGGAGTGCTCTGCCGAGGAGGCTGATGCTTTCCGTGGTCACATGTTGACCGAAATGGCTCGGATGAGCCTTGAGGATGGTCTGACCTTGCAGATCCATCCGGGTAGCAATCGCAACCATTCAAATCCTGTATTTGAAACCTTCGGTCTGGATAAGGGCTTCGATATTCCGACACGGACCGATTATGTTCACGCGCTCAAGCCTTTGCTTGATGCTGTCGGTATGGAGAGGAATCTCAAGGTTATTCTCTTCACACTGGATGAGACAAGCTACGCTCGTGAACTTGCGCCACTGGCTGGCGTTTATCCGGCTCTTCGTCTTGGGCCTGCATGGTGGTTCCATGACAGCCCCGAGGGCATGCGCCGGTTTAGGGAGATGACGACAGAAACTGCCGGTTTCTATAACACCGTCGGTTTCAACGATGACACAAGAGCATTCTGCTCTATTCCTGCCCGGCATGACGTTGCGCGTCGGGTGGACTGTGCCTTCCTCTCCACACTGGTCGCTCAGGGGCGGCTGGCTGAGGACGAGGCTTTTGAGGTCGCTGCTGACCTCACCTATCGGCTTGTTAAGCAGGCCTATCAGCTCTGATTTTCAGGGCTACTTCATGGAGGAACAAACTAATGCTTAAGACTTTGACTACTGCACTGGTTGCCAGCGTCGCGATGATCGCAACAGCATCCGCTTGTGAAATTACGCTCAAGTCTTCCGATACCCATCCCGATGGATATCCGACTGTTGAAGCAGTGAAATACATGGGCGAGCTGCTTAAAGAACGTACTGACGGCCGTATCTGTGTTGAAGTTTTCCATTCTGCTCAGCTGGGAGAGGAAAAAGATACGATTGAGCAGACCAAATTTGGTGTGATCGACCTGAACCGCGTTTCCACTGGTCCTTTCAACAATATCGTTGAAGAAACCAAAGTGGTTTCCCTGCCTTACATCTTCAAGGACGTTGAGCATATGCATCGCGTTGTTGACGGTCCTATCGGAGCTGACATTCTCAAAGGCTTCGAGCCAGAAGGTTTTGTTGGTCTGACCTATTATGATGGTGGCGCTCGCAGCTTCTATAACAGCGTTAAGCCAATCAAATCCATGGATGACCTGAAAGGCATGAAAATCCGCGTTATGCAGTCTGATATCTTCGTTGATATGATGACCGCTCTTGGCGCGAACGCAACACCACTGCCTTATGGTGAAGTTTATTCTTCCATCCAGACCGGCGTTATCGATGGTGCCGAAAACAACTGGCCTTCCTATGAATCTTCAGGCCACTATGAAGTTGCTCCAAACTATACGCTCGATCAGCATCTGATCGTTCCTGAAGTTTTGGTTATGTCCAAGATCAGCTACGACAAACTGAGCCCTGAAGATCAGGCTCTGGTTATGCAGGCTGCTAAAGACTCCACGCCAAAAATGCGTGAACTCTGGGCCGCTCGTGAAAAAGTATCTGAAGAAAAAGTCCGTGCAGCTGGTGTGAATGTCGTTACCGAAATCGACAAAGCTCCGTTCATGGCTGCCATGGATGCTGTTTACGAAAAACATGTTACCTCTGAGAAACTCAAAGAACTCGTAAAACGCATTCGCGCAACCGACTAATTCTTGATCGCGGCCCATGGCGACTTCGCCATGGGCTGTTTTTGCGGAGAATAAAGTGCAAAACCAATTAAAAACAGTAGCCAGCATAATGGGCGCTTTGTCCACTGCGGCGCTATGGTTGGCGAGTGTAGGTCTGGTTCTCATGACCGCATTCACTGCCGCTCAGGTGTTCGTGCGCTATGTATTAAATGACTCCATCGTATGGAGCGAGCCGGTCTCTATCGTGCTGATGGCGTGGTTCATCTTTCTTGGGGCTGCCGTCGGTATCCGCGAAGGCAACCACCTCAGCTTTGATGTTCTGCTTATCTTTGTGCCCGACACAGTGAAAACCATCTTCTATACGCTTTCGGATATCGTCGTTATCTCGTTCGGTTTCGGCATGCTTTGGTATGGTGGTGAACTGATGAACTCGGGTTGGCATATCAAAATCCCGACCTTGGGTCTGCCCCGTGCGATTGATTACATGCCGCTCGTTGTCGGTGGATTTTTGGTCATTCTCTTTTCGCTCGAGCGCCTTGCGCGCCGTGCTGCAGGCCTTCCGACTGCTCGCTTTGGCGAAACGGATATAGAGGAGTAGTTGGATGGAAACCTGGATCCTTTTCGGCTCATTTTCGGTGTTGCTGCTCATCGGTACACCTGTCGCTTTCTGCCTTGGCGTTGCTTCTTTCGCAACCATTCTTTATCTCGGCATTCCCCCGGTTGTGGTTTTTCAGCGTTTGACAGCCGGTGTATCCGTGCTCGCGCTGATGGCAATTCCCTTCTTTATCTTTGCCGGCGAAATTATGGTGCGAGGCGATATCGCGCGGAGGCTGGTTGACCTTGCCGGAGGCATGGTGGGGCACATACGCGGTGGTCTCGGCCAAGTAAATATTCTGGCATCTGTGATGTTCGGTGGTATTTCCGGCTCTGCTGCCGCAGACGCAACCGCTATCGGTGGCATCATGGTGCCTCAGATGAAAAAGCGCGGTTATGATGTATCATATGGCGTGAACGTGACGGTTCTTGCCGCATTGATTGCCCTGATGCTTCCGCCATCACACAACCTGATCATCTATTCCATTTCGGCCGGTGGCAAGCTTTCCATCGCCGACTTGTTTACCGCTGGTATCCTGCCGGGCCTTCTGTTGGCTCTGGGGCTGATGATCACCGCCTACTTTGTTGCCAAGAAAAAAGGCTATCCAACCGAGCCGTTTGCCGGTTGGCGTGCTTTGGGTCGCATGTTCATCAATGCATTCCCGGGAATTCTCCTGATCGGCATCATTTTCGGTGGTGTTCGCTCGGGTGTGTTCACTGCGTCTGAAAGCTCCTGTATCGCAGCGGTCTACGCGGTTCTGGTTACCGTGTTTGCCTATCGTACAATGAACTTCAGGGAATTCGTCGAGACATGTAAGTCAGCTGTGCGTACGACGGCCATGGTGCTGCTGGTTATCGGCTGTGCCGCAGCCTTCGGTTGGCTGCTTGCTTACCTGCGTATTCCTGCTCATTTGGTTGAAACCCTAAAGCATATTTCCAACAATCCGCTTGTTATCCTGCTTCTGATCAACCTTTTGCTGCTGATGCTTGGTACGTTCATGGACATGTCTCCATTGATCGTTATCACCACGCCGATCTTCCTGCCGGTTGCTACAGCCTTTGGTGTCGATCCGATCCATTTCGGTGTGATCCTGATCCTCAACTTGGGTATCGGCTTGTGTACGCCACCGGTTGGAACGGTGCTGTTCGTTGGTTGCGCGGTCGGCAAGATTCCTGTTTGGGAAGTTATCCGCACCATTTGGCCATTCTATGGTGCCGCTTTCGGGGTGCTGATGCTGGTGACCTACGTTCCCTTCCTTTCTCTCTGGCTGCCAAGCCTGTTCCACTAGGAGTGTAATATGTACGTAAAGTCATTTCCTGTCGTCGGTGAAGACACTGCAACGCCAAGACAAGTTGTTGCAGACAGTCCTGAATTGATGGTGGTGGCTTTCCAATTTAAAGAGGTGGGCGCCGAGGGTGCCCTCCACAATCATCCTCATGTCCAGTCTACTTTTGTGAAAGAAGGTCGTTTCCGGTTCACAATTAATGAGGACAGTTTTGAGGTCGGCCCCGGTGATAGTTTCGTTATTCCTTCGGGAGCAACACATGGGTGCGTCTGTCTTGAGCCCGGTACGCTCATTGATTGCTTTACCCCTCGCCGTGACGATTTTCTCTAATCAAGTTTGCCCTTCCAGCCAGCCGATCAGACTTTGTGATTGATGGCCGGAAGGGTGCCCTCTTTGAGTGACCAAGCGACTGTTGCCCACGAGGCCGGTGCTTAGACAACAAGGAATTTCCCGATGCTTACAGTCAAAACCGTTCACGCTGTTCATGCAGACCATGCGAAGGGTATGGATACCCAGGCGCTTCGTGATCACTTTCTTTCAGAAGGTCTGTTTACCGAAGGCGAAATTCGCCTGACCTACACCCATTATGAGCGCATGATCGTTGGTGGTGCTGTGCCAAATGGTTCCTTTCTTGTTCTGGACGAAGTCAAGGAATGCGGCACGCCGAGCATTATGGATCGCCGTGAAATGGGTATCGTCAATATCGGTCAAACCGGTCAGGTTTCCTGTGGCGGGATTGATTATGTGCTCGATCATGGTGATGTGCTGTATTTGCCCAAAGGCTCCGGGGCGATCTCCTTCTCTGGTTATGGCCGCTTCTATATAACGTCCACACCTGCTCACAAGGAGCTGCCAGCCAAGCTGATCAAGATTGAAGAGGCCAAAAGCGTTCATATGGGGGCACCTGAAACCTCTAACGAGCGTACGATCTATCAATTCATTCATCCGCTTGTTATGGAATCCTGCCAGTTGATCCTTGGCTATACAAAGCTGCATCAGGGTTCTGTCTGGAACACGATGCCTGCTCATGTGCATGATCGTCGTATGGAAGCTTACTGCTATTTCGGCATGGAACCCTCTTCTCGGGTTATGCATTTCATGGGCGAGCCAACAGAAACGCGGCATCTTGTTTTGAAAAATGAAGATGTCGTCGTCTCCCCGCCTTGGTCAATCCATTCCGGGGCCGGTGTTGGCAGCTATACCTTCATCTGGGCCATGGGCGGCGATAATGTCGATTATACAGACATGGACTTTGTTGCCATGGAAGATTTGCGCTAAGGCGCAGATGAAAACGCTTTTGAGTTGGCCAGTGCGCTGGCCAGCTTGTCAAATGACAAAGGGCGGTTTCGGGTGGAACTGATTGGATCGCTGCTTTTGCTCTTTGAACCCCGGTTTTCGCTGATGCTTTGATGCTGGCGGAAATATCAATATAAAGATCAATAACTTATGGTGCTGTTTTGACCATCTTTCAGGCGGTGCCAGATTAGTAAACAACGTCGGCTACAGGCTTATTCTTGGTGCCCTTACGGCTCAGGACGAGGTTGTTGTGCGCTAAATTCTCTCCGAGCAGCCCGATGACAGGCTGCCTATGTGACCGAAAGGGCTATGAAATGAAAGAAGGTTGGCGCTGGTATGGTTCCTTTGATCGCATCTCTCTCTCAGAGATTGCTCAGACAGGAGCGCGCGAGATCGTTACGGCGCTCTATGAAATTCCCTATGGCGAGGTTTGGCCGCGCGAAACAGTAGCAAAAATGCGCAAAAGCATCGAGCTAGCCGGATTTAACTGGCCGATCGTCGAGAGCTTGCCAATTCATGAGCGGATCAAAAAGGGAGAGGGGGATCTCTCAGGGCTTTTTGCCAACTATCGCCAATCAATGGCCAATCTTGCAGCTGAAGGCGTGAAGGTCATCTGCTACAATTTCATGCCCTTGCTCGACTGGACGCGTACAGACCTCAAGGCTCCTGTTGATGGTGGCGGAACCTGTTTGCGATTTGACGCCGCGCGCATGGCAGCGCTTGAGGTCTATATGCTGGAGCGCGAAGGAGCCGAGGCGGATTATTCGGAAGATGCTCTCGAGCGCGGCCGGGTCTGGTTCGAGTTATCCGATGAGGCCAAGCGCGAGCGACTGATGGCATCGGTCATGGCCGGTCTTCCCGGCGCTTATGATCGGTATGATGTCAAGCAACTGAAGCAGGCCCTTAAGGGATATGACGGTATTGATCGCGACAGTTTGCGATCCAATTATAAGCGATTTCTTGATGAGGTTATACCCGCGGCAGAGGAGCTTGGTCTTAGTTTTGCCGTGCATCCTGATGATCCGCCCAGAGATATTCTCGGGCTTCCCCGCATTGTCTCCACCGAAGAAGATATTGCATGGGTCCTCGCAGCCCATGAGAGCCGGGCCAATGGCCTGACGCTCTGCTCCGGTTCCCTTGGAGCGCATCCAACTAATGATATTCCGGCAATCGCCAAGCGGTTTGCCGATAAAATTCACTTTGCGCATCTCCGCAATGTCAGAAAATTCGCTGACGGCTCCTTTGAGGAAGCCACGCATTTGGGAGGTGACACTGATATGGCTCTGCTCGTTGCGACGCTTTTAAGCGAAGAGGCGCGGCGGCGTGAAGAAGGCAGAGCTGATGCCGATATCATTTTCCGTCCAGACCACGGTCATGAACTGCTCGACGATGATCGTCGAAACACACATCCGGGCTATCCTCTGATAGGGCGAATGCGTGGTTTGGCTGAACTGCGCGGGCTGATGGCAGGTATTTTACATGAAAGGGCCAATGTATGAGCACATCTGCACCCATTATTCTTAATCCGGCGGACACGATTGCCATTTTACCAGCAGGCGCGAAGGTGGGGGATGACCCGCTTGGTCTTGGTGCTCCGCTGGAAAAAGGCATTTTCCCCGGACATAAAATTGCTCGTAAGGCGCACAAAAAGGGCGAAGAAGTCATCAAGTTTGGCGAGGTCATCGGACGGGCCACCCAAGATATAGCCGCAGGTGATCATGTGCATTCCCATAATCTGGCCTTTTCAGACCATGGCCAGGATTACCAAATCGGCATGGATCTGGAAAAAGCCAAGGCAGCAATCCCGTCTATGGAAGAGCGCGAGTTCATGGGCTATCGCCGCAAGAATGGCGAGGTTGGAACCCGCAACTTCATCGCTCTGCTTGCTACTGTGAATTGCTCGGCAACGGTCATCAAGCATGCCACGCAAGAGATCCTGGCCTCTGGTGTGCTGGATCAGTATGAAAATGTCGACGGTGTCGTTGGTTTGACCCATAGTACGGGCTGCGGCATGAGCGGCACCAAAAGCATGCAGGTGCTGGAGCGTGTCTTGTGGGGCTACGGCACCCATCCAAATGTTGGCGCGACTGTTTTCGTTGGTCTTGGCTGCGAAATGATGGAAATGGCGCGCATGAAAGCCCGCTTTGATGCAGACAATCAAATAGACATGGACCAGTTCCACAGTCTTTCAATTCAGGAAGTCGGCGGTACACGAAAGACCATTGATGCCATTAAGGCAAAGGTTCTGGAACTTCTGCCCGAAGTGAACAAGGCACAGCGTGAGCCATGTCCTGCAAGTGAATTGAAGATCGCTTTGCAGTGCGGCGGTTCTGACGGTTTTTCGGGGATCACGGCAAACCCGGCTTTGGGCAAGACGGCTGACATGCTGGCAGGGCTTGGGGCAACGGCCATTCTTTCCGAAACGCCGGAAATTTACGGTGCTGAACAGCTTTTGCTGCGTCGCGCTGAAAGCAAGGAAGTGGGCGAGAAACTTGTCAACCAGATCAAGTGGTGGGAACATTATGTTGCCGTCAATGATGGCAGTCTTGATAACAACCCCAGCCCGGGCAACAAGGCGGGTGGCTTGACGACTATTCTTGAGAAGTCTCTCGGCGCGACGGCCAAGTGCGGCTCCACTCCGATGACCGCTGTTTATGATTATGGTGAGAAGATCACCAAACCGGGCTTTGTTTATATGGACACCCCGGGCTACGACCCGGCTTGTGCTGCAGGTCAGATTGCAGGTGGTGCCCATATGATTGTCTTTACCACCGGTCGCGGCTCGGCCATTGGCTCGAAACCAGCTCCGACCATCAAGGTTGCGACCAACGATCACCTGTTTGAAGCCATGCTGGACGACATGGATCTTAACTGCGGAGATGTTCTCTCCAAAGGGATTTCGCTGGAAGAGAAGGGGGCTGAAATCCTTGATTACATTATTGCTGTGGCATCGGGAGAGCAGACAAAATCCGAGCTTTTGGGATTGGGTGAATATGAATTTGTGCCCTGGCAGATTGGTGCGATGACGTAAGTCTGGCCGACGTCAATTTGTCAAAACGGGAACTGGAACAAGACTTAAAGGAAGATAGCAATGGAACGCGTAAATGAGAGCAACCTTGGCGGTCGTGCTCGTCCGACCGAACGGATCATCCAGTTTGGAGAAGGCAACTTTTTGAGAGCCTTCATGGATTGGAAAATCGACCGCATGAACGAAGACTGCGGGTCTGACTATGGCGTCGTTATCGTGCGCCCGATCGATGGCGGTGTGCCGATTTCGCTCAACGACAGCGATGGTGTTTACACTGTGCTTTCTCGTGGCGTTGGCCCGGATGGTGAAGCTGTGTCTGATGCCCGCCTTATCGCTGCGGTTCGCCGCGAGCTGAATGCGGTCAAGCAGTGGGATGAGGTTCTGGCGCTCGGTCGCAACACCGATTTTGTAGCGATCATCTCCAACACCACCGAGGCTGGCATCGTTTACAATGCCGAGTGCAAGGCAACCGACACGCCACCGGCTTCTTATCCTGCCAAGGTTACCCGCCTGCTGCTGGAACGCTTTAACACCTGCGGCGGCGTTGATGCTCCCGGCTTCCATCTGATGCCATGCGAGCTGATCGACCACAATGCGGACGAGCTGGAAAAATGCGTGCACCAGCATGCCAAGGATTGGGATCTTGGTGCTGATTTCATCACATGGCTGGAAACCAAGAATGCCTTCTTCAACACGCTGGTTGACCGCATTGTGCCGGGCTATCCGCGCGATGAAGCTGCCGATATCGAGAAGAAACTGGGCTATCTCGATCCTCTGATGGTGACCGGTGAGCTGTTCCACTTCCTCGTCATAGAGCAGCGGGAAGGAAAACCGGATCTCTGCCTGCCAATGGCCGAGAAAGACACTGGCACAGTGATTGTTCCAAATGCTGACGGCTATAAAGAGCGCAAGGTGGCGATCCTCAATGGTGCGCACACAGGCCTCTGCCCGCTGGCTCTGCTTTCTGGCACCAACTCGGTGAAAGAGGCCATGGACAACGAGGCGGCTCGCGGCTTCCTCAATACCATGCTGGAAACGGAAATCATTCCATATCTGTCGCTGCCACGCGAAGAGCTCAACGAGTTCAGCGCCGAAGTTCTGCGTCGTTTTGCCAACCCGTTCATCGTGCATCGTTGGTACGACATCTCGCTCAATGGTCTGGCCAAGTTCCACACCCGCAACCTGCCACGCTTTGAGAGCGCCATGGCTGCTACGGGTAAGCCACCGCGCTGCATGAGCCTGTCTCTGGCCGCCTGGCTGGCTTTCTACACCGGTGCCTTTGAAGGCAGCGCCGAGCTTCCGCCACGCGACGCAGAAGACGTGATCGCCAAAATGGCTGCAATCGGTGCTCTGAAAGAAGCCGAAGGCGTTGACGCGATGGTCAAGGCCTACCTCAGTGAAGAAAGCATCTGGGGCAAGTCTCTTGCAACGGACGCTCTGGTTGCCGCTGTAGCTGAAGCTTACAACTTCCTTACAAGTTCATCTTTCAAGCTTGATGATCTTAAAAACTGGGCTTGATGCACAATGCATCTAAATGGAGTCACCATGATGAAAGAACAATTTGATCTCTCGGGCAAAATTGCGATTGTCACCGGATGTGACACCGGTTTGGGGCAGGGCATGGCCGTAGGGCTTGCCAAGGCAGGCTGCGATATTGCTGCGGTCAATATCGTTGAACCTGCTGATACCAAAGAAATGATCGAGGGGCTTGGTCGCAAGTTCCTCGATATTCGCGCCAACTTGATGAAGATGGACGACATTCCCGATATCGTGGCGAAAACGGTGGCGGAATATGGTCGTATCGATATTCTGGTCAACAATGCAGGCATTATCCGCCGGGAAGACGCTATCGAGTTTTCCGAGAAAGACTGGGATGACGTTATGAACATCAACATCAAGTCGGTGTTCTTCTTGTCGCAAGCGGTGGCAAAGCAGTTTGTCGCCCAAGGCGAAGGCGGCAAAATCGTGAATGTTGCCTCCATGCTGTCCTTCCAGGGCGGCATTCGTGTTCCTTCCTACACCGCCTCCAAATCTGGCGTTATGGGAATTACGCGGCTGTTAGCGAATGAATGGGCCAAGCATGACATCAATGTAAACGCCATCGCACCCGGTTACATGGCAACCAACAATACTCAGGCTTTGCGAGAAGATGCTGCACGTAGCAAGGAAATTCTTGATCGCATTCCTGCCGGGCGTTGGGGACTGCCGTCTGATCTGGCCGGACCTGTTGTATTCCTGTCTTGCCCTGCGTCTTCCTACATCAATGGCTATACCATAGCAGTTGATGGCGGATGGCTTGCACGATAGGTTTTTATGAAAAGTTATCGACTTTTTGAAAGAAAAGAGTCGCGAAGGGATAAACTTTCGTCTAGTTCTTCTCTTGCAAGAATTCGATGTGGTCTTGGGGCTGCGTTTTGCGCGGCCCCGTTTGGCTTAAGCATTTTACGCGATTTTTATGGCGTGAGATGTTTTAAATCCTAAACAAGGCGTATCCTTTGCCAAAAGGTTTGAGGAAATCGCTCAAGGAGGCCCGGAGTTCCTCCGGCGCGTATGATAAATATGACGAATGCTGTCAGAATCGCCTGTATCGGTGAATGCATGATTGAACTGGCTCCGGCTGGAGAAGGACTCTTCAAACAGGGCTTCGCTGGAGACACCTTCAACACCGCAGCTTACCTTTCCCGGCAATTTTCTCCTGAAATTGAAGTCTCATACATAACCGGGCTAGGCGTTGACCCCATGAGTGAGGGGATCCGCAAGGCGTTGGAGAATGAAGATATTCTGACGGACTCTGTGACTGTCGTTGAAGACAAAAATCCCGGTCTTTACATGATCGAGAATGACGACACCGGAGAACGCTTCTTTACCTACTGGCGCAATGACGCTGCTGCAAAGAAAATGTTTGATGGCTGGTCGGCGGATCAGATTGCCATTTTGCTTGGGCAATTTGATGTGATCTATTTCTCCGGCATCACTCTGGCTATTCTTGATGATGCTCAGCGGACCGCGCTTTTTGATGCGATTGCCAAGATTAAGGGCAAGGTCAAAGTTGGGTTTGATCCAAATTACCGTCCGAAACTGTGGCCGGATTCCCAGATCTGTCGCGCTGTGTTCGAACGGGCTGCCGCATTGAGTGATTTTGCCTTGGTAACCGCTGATGACCATGTGGCCCTTTGGGGGCAAGCTGATGGTCTTTCCATTGCCAAGCAGTGGAAGGGCTATGGCGCTGATGAAGTCGTGGTGAAAGAAGGGGCAGATAGCTGTATCCTGTTTGCCGGGGATGACGTCAAGAATGTTCCTCCGGCAGCAAAGTTGAAACCGAAAGATACCACAGGAGCCGGAGATTCCTTCGCTGCCGGGTATCTGGGTAAACGTGCTCTGGGTGGAGCACCAGAAGAGGCCGCCAAGACGGCCCATGGCGTCGCGGGGCAGGTGATAATGCATCCCGGCGCAATTATTGATAAATCAGTTTGGACCCGCGTTAACTAAAAGGATCGATCATGCGTGATCTGGTTTCCAGCATCTGTAAAGGTGCAAAAGTCATCCCCGTTGTTGTTATCGAAAATGTCGAGGATGCCGTTCCTCTGGCTCGTTGTCTGGTTGATAACGGTTTGCCAGCTGTTGAAGTCACCCTGCGTACGCCCGCTGCTCTCGAGGCCATTAAGGCTATCGTGAATGAAGTGAAGGATTGCGTTGTCGGTGTCGGCTCGATCTTGTCTGAAGAGCAGCTGAAGGCTGCGATTGATGCTGGGGCTCATTTCGGTGTTTCTCCTGGCACCTCAGCAACTCTGCTGAGCGCTCTCAAGGCAACCGACTGGCCATTCCTGCCGGGCTCTGGCACCATCAGCGAAATGATGACCCTGCGCGAAGCAGGTTTTCAGGAACTGAAGATGTTCCCTGCAAGCATCGTTGGCGGTGTTGGCATGCTCAAGGCTGTTGCCGGTCCTGTGGGTGATATCAGCTTCTGCCCAACCGGTGGCGTAAAGCCAGAAAATGCCGAGGAATATCTTTCCCAGAAAAACTGCTTTGCAGTAGGCGGCACCTGGATTGCTCCTTTGGCTGACGTCAATGCTAAAAAATGGGATGTGATCGCAGAACGCGCCAAGGCAGCAAGCAAGCTTGGTCAGGCTTAATCAGCCTCCTGTTTTTGTGAATAAAATTTTAGCCATCCGGATACAATTATTCCGGGTGGCTTTTTTGTTGCATTTTGTAACATGGGTGATACATGCGGTTGCATGATTAATTATTTTATTTTAAGAATTAAATCGCTCAAAAACACTGCATAATTAAGGGTCAATTCTGCTGCATGACTGCTATGTGCGCCATATTTGTGCATATTTGATAGCTGAATTCTCACTGGCCTTTGTAACATTTTGAGTTTTTTGGATGCTGGAAGTGCTGCTTTTCGCTGCTTATTTGTAACAATTTGTTGCAGCTATAGGCGTCAGATTTGATGCGATTGTTGCTGATGCTTGGTGGACTTTCAGTATATCCTCTGTTCTGATATATATGGTGTTCATTATATCTTCTTATTTTCCCTATGTTTATTGCCATTTTAAAAAGAGGCTAATTGCTTTTCTCTTTGGAGGATGAAGAAAACTTCATATTCTCAGGATCGTTGGCGTAATACTATTGGATGGTTGACTTTATAACTAGGGCTCATTGGAAACTGGTAAAATGATGCTGCGTATCAGAAATGGATAAGAAAAGTTAGATCGTCCATGTTTTTGACCAAATGCCGCCTTTTTAAATCTTGTTTTTCATAACAATATGACTCTTGGAGGATTGAAAATATTTAGGTTGCCGAAACGCTGCCTGAATTTGGGAGGAGACTAGACGCTATCGTGTCTGGTAACGGGTTTTTGCGCTCATTTTGTAGTGAGCAACCCTAGGCTGTTAAACTCCCTTTTCTGCATTTGTATTCGGAAGTATCAATCCGCTCTTTTTGCGTTGCGTTGGATGCGCTGCGCGATTTTGCACTTTATGTGTTTTTTCAAGCAAGGGAGGACAACATGCTTGGACTTGGAAAACTCTTCAATACAGTGACAATGGGGGCTATGGCTTTGGCTCTGGGCGCTTCGTTCGCTTCATCCCCGTCTGTTGCTGCAGATAAAGGGTTTGTTGGTATTGCTATGCCTACACAGTCATCCGCTCGCTGGATTACTGACGGCAACAGCATGAAAGAACAGTTTGAATCAGCTGGCTATCAGACTGATTTGCAGTATGCAGAAGACGATATTGCAAACCAGCTGCGTCAGATTGAAACCATGATCCTGAAAGGCGTTAACGTACTCGTTATTGCTTCTATCGATGGCACGACACTTTCTGGTGCTCTTGAACTTGCCGCTGACTCTGGCATCAAAGTGATCGCATACGACCGCTTGATCCGTGATTCCGGCAATGTTGACTATTACGCAACCTTCGACAACTTCCAGGTTGGTGTTCAGCAGGCTGAATCTTTGGTTCAGGGCCTGAAAGAACGTTTCCCGGATGCAAAACCATGGAATATCGAACTCTTCGGTGGTTCTCCAGACGACAATAACGCCTACTTCTTCTACAACGGCGCTATGTCCATTCTGCAGCCAATGATCGATGCTGGTGAAGTTGCTGTTCCTTCCGAACAGTTTGGCATGGACAAGGTTGGTACCTTGCGTTGGGATGGTGCAGTTGCACAGGCTCGCATGGATAACCTTCTTTCTGCATTCTATACCGACAAGACCCTGCACGGTGTGCTGGCTCCATATGATGGCCTGTCCATCGGTATTCTGTCTTCCGTTAAAGGTGTTGGCTACGGCTCTGGCGACATGAAAATGCCAATCGTAACCGGTCAGGACGCAGAAGTTCAGTCAATCAAATCCATTCTTGCTGGCGAACAGTATTCTTCCATCTTCAAAGACACTCGTGAGCTTGCTCGTGTGACTGTTGGCATGGTGAATGCTCTTCTCGAAGGTGGCGAACCAGAAATCAACGACACCAAAACCTATGATAACGGTGTCAAAGTGGTTCCTTCCTATCTGTTGAAACCGGTTCCTGTCGACGCTTCCAACTGGGAAAAAGTCGTGATCGATAGCGGTTACTACACAATGGATCAGGTCAAGTAAGGGTCCTCCCGGAGGAGGGAGGTGGCAATTTCACCCCCTCCATCCGTTCTTAAAGAACAATAATGAGACTGTTTGCTTGAGGCTGACATGAACACCATCTTAGAAATGCGCGGAATCACAAAGACCTTTCCAGGTGTAAAGGCCTTGAGTGATGTGAACCTGACCGTCGACGAGGGCGAAATTCATGCCTTGGTCGGTGAGAATGGTGCCGGCAAGTCGACTCTGATGAAGGTTCTCTCGGGCGTTTATCCCTATGGTACTTATGAGGGGGATATCGTTTATAACGGAGAGGTCCAGAAGTTCGCTACGATTTCCGATAGTGAAAAGAAGGGCATCATCATCATCCATCAGGAGCTGGCTCTGGTTCCACTTCTGTCTATTGCGGAGAATATTTTCCTTGGTAACGAGCGGGCAAGCAAAGGGGTCATCAATTGGCCTGTTGCTCACTCTGAAGCCGAAATGCTGCTCAAGATTGTCGGGTTGGATAAACCGACTGGCACCTTGGTCACGAACTTGGGTACAGGTCAGCAGCAGCTGGTCGAGATTGCCAAAGCTCTGTCAAAGGAAGTCAAGCTACTTATTCTTGATGAGCCAACGTCTTCTCTGAACGAGAGAGACAGTGCGGCTCTTCTGGAATTGCTTCTTGAATTCAAAGCAAAAGGAATTTCCTCAATTCTTATTTCTCACAAGCTCAACGAGGTTGTGAAGGTTGCGGACAAGATCACTGTGCTGCGTGACGGTCAGACCGTTAGTACGCTCGACTGTGACAAGTCCGAAGAAATGGAAAACAAGATCATCAAGGACATGGTCGGTCGCGAGCTGACCAATCGTTTCCCGCAGCGAACACCACAGGTTGGCGACTTGCTGTTGGATGTGAAGGGCTGGAATGTATACCATCATGTGCATGCTGATCGTCATTTGATCCGTGATGTCAATTTCAATGTGCGCGCAGGCGAGATCGTCGGCATTTCCGGCTTGATGGGCGCTGGGCGGACTGAACTTGCCATGAGCCTTTTTGGTCGCGCCTATGGTCAGAAAATTTCTGGTCAAGTTGAGTTGCGCGGACAGGCGATCGACGTCAGTACGATCAACAAGGCTGTTGCCAACGGTTTGGCTTATGTGACGGAAGACCGTAAGGAATATGGTCTCGTTCTAGAGAATAGCATCAAGGTCAATACCACGCTATCCAACCTTGAAGGCGTATCCAAGGGCATTGTCATTGATGATAATGCGGAAACCCGGGTCGGCCTCGAATATAAGCAAAAGCTGAATACAAAATGCTCCAGCTTGATGCAGCAGGTGGTCAATCTGTCTGGTGGTAACCAGCAGAAGGTTGTTCTGAGTAAATGGCTGTTTGCGAACCCGGATGTGCTCATTCTTGATGAGCCTACGCGCGGTATCGACGTGAATGCCAAATACGAGATCTACACGATCATCAATCAACTTGCTCAAGAGGGCAAAGGTATCATTTTCATTTCTTCGGAATTGCCAGAACTCTTAGGTATGACGGACCGGATTTACGTCATGAATGAGGGCAGAATGGTAGGCGAAATGCCAACGAAGGAAGCATCGCAAGAAAAAATCATGCGGATGATCATCAAGGACAAAGGCTGAAACAATGTCACAGGTGGAAAACCCGTCTCCGGCAAACTCTGACGCAGCTGAAACTGTCGGCGTCGCCAGTTATCTGAAGTCAAACGTACGCGAATACGGCCTCTTGATTGCCTTGATCGCTGTTATGATCTTCTTCCAGGTTGTAACCAACGGTATTCTGATGAAGCCGCTCAACCTGACAAACCTCATTCTGCAAAACAGCTACATCATTATCATGGCGATCGGCATGTTGCTGATCATTGTGGCTGGTCACATCGACCTGTCGGTCGGTTCGGTCATGGGCTTCATTGGGGCTCTTGCCGCAGTAATGATCGTCAACTATGACATCAATTATGTGGTCACCATTATCGTATGCCTGATCGTCGGTGTTGCTATTGGTGCTGCGCAAGGGTTCTGGGTTGCTTACTACAAGATCCCGGCCTTTATCGTGACTTTGGCTGGTATGCTCAGCTTCCGTGGCCTTACACTGGCTCTGCTCAATGGTCAGTCAATCGGTCCATTCCCGACCGGCTTTCAGAAACTCAGCTCCGGCTTTATTCCTGATCTGTTCGGTTCTGGCCGCCCTCATATGCTGACGATTGTTCTGGGCATCATTCTTAGTGTCTTCTTGCTCTATGCGAGCTGGAAAGATCGCAAGGAGCGCGCAAAATTCGGTAACCTTGAAGAACCATTTGCCTTCTTTGTGCTGAAGAACATTCTCATCGTATTCGCCATCAACTATCTCTCCTACATCATGGCTGGCTACAGAGGCTATCCAAACGTGCTGATCGTTATGGCTGTGCTGGTCGCTGCTTACGGCTTCCTGACTTCCTCTACCACGGTTGGTCGTCGTATCTATGCTTTGGGTGGTAACGTGAAGGCCGCCAAGCTGTCTGGTGTGAATACGGAGCGGTTGACCTTCCTGACCTTTGCCAATATGGGGCTTCTGGCCGCATTCGCTGGCTTGGTCTTCGCTGCTCGTCTTAACACGGCAACGCCTAAAGCTGGTTATGGTTACGAACTTGACGTGATCGCCGCTGTCTTCATTGGTGGTGCTTCCACGACGGGTGGTGTTGGTACGGTAACAGGCGCAATTATCGGCGCCTTCCTGATGGGTGTGATGAACAACGGTATGTCCATTCTTTCCATCGGTATCGACTGGCAGCAGGTTATTAAAGGTATCGTTCTGCTCGCAGCCGTTATCTTTGACGTCTACAACAAGAAGAAAGCCGGCTAAGCTTTCGACATCAAGAATGGGGTGGGGCGCGTGGCGGCTCACCTCTTTTCATGAATTGATACATATTCATGACCATCGATCAGATGAGAATGGCGCGTTTGATCGTACATATTCAGCAAGCGTTTAAGCCATGCCTTGCTCGCAGTCGAATAGTGCTTGATTTGGCAGAATGCTGTCTCGGCGTTGATAGCAAGATAATCCATAAGTATAACCTTATAACCTCTAACCGCTTGTGGGAGATCTGTCCATATTTTGGGTGGGTTCTTAAGTGGGGCAGACTGATTGTTTGGCGGTCTTTGCACCGCTTGTTGAAGTAAAGCCTTGAATGGGTGGGTGGCCAAAGCTCCTTCAGGCTGCGTGAGGAGGATAGTCAAATGCTGGACGAATTGAGGGAAGAAGTTTTCCGCGCGAATATCGAGTTGAATAATCGCGGAGTTGTTATCTACACATGGGGCAATGTCAGCGCGATTGATCGCGACAAGGGGCTTGTGGTGATCAAGCCGTCCGGGGTGCCTTATGAGATCATGACGGCTGATGATATGGTGGTTGTTGATCTTGATAACAATGTTGTTTGGGGTGACAAGAAACCATCTTCCGACACCAAGACACACACAACGCTGTACAAGGCTTTTCCAACAATCGGCGGTGTCGTTCATACGCACTCACGTCATGCCGTTGCCTGGGCTCAGGCGCGGCGCGAAATTCCGTGCCTTGGTACCACACAGGCGGATTACTGCGCCGGGCCAGTGCCTTGCACAGCACCTCTGACCGAGGAGCAGGTTAATCGTGACTATGAGACGACCACGGGCGAAGCAATCGTTGAGCGCTTCAAGGGGCTTGACCCTGTTGCGGTTCCGATGGTGCTGGTGGCCGGTCATGGCCCATTTGCCTGGGGCAAAAATGCTGACGATGCGGTTCACAACGCTGTTGTTCTTGAAGAGGTTGCTCATATGGCAACGATAACGGCGACCATCACCAATCCTATACCGCCATTGGAACAGTATGTTCTCGACTACCATTACGAACGCAAGCACGGCAAAAATGCTTGGTATGGGCAAAAATAGTCACTTCTTGCGGTTCTGAGGGGGGAATGCATGAGCATCTCAGAACCGCTCTTTTTTGCGCAAAGGGGAGGAATATGGCTTTGCATCCTTGGCGCAAACATATCCAGACCATCGCGCGTAAAACGCCGGTCGAAAATTGAAAGGGCATGGAAATGTTTGGTTTGAAACCTTTGAAATTCTGGTTTGTCTGCGGCTCGCAGCATCTTTACGGCCCGGAAACACTGGCCCAAGTCGCTGACGGTGCTCGACAGGTTGTCGAGGGATTGTCAAAAGACGGACGTCTGGTGCTGCCAATCGAGTTTGCAACCGTGGCAACCACCGGTGAGGAAATCGCTGATGTTTGCAGCAGAGCTTCTGCGGATCCAGAGTGCGGCGGTATCATCTTGTGGATGCACACCTTTTCGCCTTCCAAAATGTGGATTCGGGGCCTCAATGCTCTGACCAAGCCGATGTTGCATTTGCACACGCAGCTCAATGCTTCTTTGCCTTGGGATGCCATCGATATGGATTATATGAACCTGCATCAATCGGCCCATGGTGACCGTGAAGCAGGCTTCATTCATACGCGTATGCGTATCGGCCGCAAGGTTGTTGTTGGCCATTGGAGTGACCCTGCTGTTCAGGATCGTATCGACAGCTGGATGCGTGCGGCGCGGGCATGGAATGATTGGCAGGGCGCAGGTATCTGCCGTTTTGGCGATAATATGCGCAATGTTGCTGTTACCGACGGTGACAAGGTGGCCGCTGAAATGGCATTCGGTTTCAAGGTTGATTATTGGCCTGTTGGCGATCTGGTAGCCAAAATGGCCGACTTCTCTGACGCTGATGTCGATGAAGTGGTTGCTGAATATGAAGAGAAATATGACCTTGTGCCAGCGTTGCAGCAGGGTGGCAACAAACGCGCCACTTTGCTAGATGCGGCACGGCAGGAGCTGGCGATTGCTTCTTTCCTTAAAGAAGGCGGTTATACGGGTTTCACCCATACCTTTGAAGATCTTCATGGCTTGCAGCAGCTGCCGGGTTTGGCGCCGCAGCGCATGATGGAGCAGGGCTTCGGCTTTGCTGGTGAAGGCGACTGGAAAACTCCGGCTCTCGTTCGAGCCATGAAAGTGATGGGATATGGCAAGAGTGGTGCTTGTTCCTTCATGGAGGACTACACCTATGATCTTTCCAAGACCGGTAATGAGCTGGTTCTCGGTGCTCATATGCTTGAAGTCTGCCCGACCATTGCAAGTCATAAACCGCGTATCGAAATTCATGAACTGGGCATCGGCGGCAAGGCTGATCCTGTGCGCATGGTCTTCAATTCGGTCAAAGGTGATGCAGTCAATGCTTGCCTGGTTGATATGGGCAATCGCTTCCGCCTCATCGCTAACTCGGTCAAGTCTGTTGATCACCCGGATCTTCCAAAGCTGCCGGTTGCTCGCGCTGTTTGGCAGTGCAAACCAGACTTTAAAACCGCATGTGAGGCCTGGATCCTTGCTGGGGGTGCTCACCACACCGCCTATAGCCTCGATGTGACCGACGAAATGCTTGAAGATTTTGCGACTATCGCAGGCATCGAGCTGGCGTTGATTAACGAGGATACCAAGATTTCCGAGTTCAAACAGAATCTGCGAATGAATGAAGTTTACTGGCATTTGGCAAAGGGCTTTCGCGTTTAGGCGATCGCTTTGAGCCAAAACGACTTGCCCGGCTGAGAAATCGGTCGGGCATTGTTTATTGCAGAAAAGCCTCCGAAATTTTCGGAGGCTTTTGCTGTTCGGTCACATATTGGAGTGCCACTGTCACTTTCTTTTCAAGGCTGCCGTAGGCGCAAATAAAGCCTCTACGCTAGGGAGGCCTTGCCATTACAGGCCTGATGTCTTCGGTAATGGAACCTCGGCGGCAAATACCGCTGTGGCTTTGTCGAGAGCATTATCGATTTGCTCGCCCTCCGATCTTACAATCATAGAAAGACTGCGCTCTCTGAAAGTTCTGGGGCTCATGTTGGTGTGGCGGCGGAATACGCGTGAGAAATATAGCGGATCTTCGTAGCCTACCATTTGCGACAGGGCCTTGATGGGGACGTTTGAGACGCGCAACACCTGCATTGCATATTGAATGCGTTGGCCGTCCCGCCACTGAACAATTCCGGTGCCTATATATTTGCGGAACAGGTGTGACAGCCGCGATGGTGAGAGACAAACGTGGCTCGCGATCTCGTTGACTGTGAGCGGCTTGTCCAGATTGTTAGAAATCAGAGTGCAAGCGGCCATGACGCGCTCGTCAATCTCAATATTGGATTTCTTTTCCGCCCTGTTCATTCTGGCGCAGAATAGCAGAATATGTTCCAGTCGGTTGAAGGCAAGATCGGCAGAAAGGCTGTCCGATAGGCCTGCCCATTTCTCGACTTCGACAAACAGTCTGAATAATTCGCTGAAGCGGCTTTCGTCTCTATGGCGCATGATGTAGACGCCGTTGACTGCCTCGTCCCACTCAAGCCAAGGTTTCCAGAAAGCGCGAGGCTGGAAGTAGATCCAGCGGTGCCACCATTTGTCCGAGTCTGGGTCCCTGCCATAGAAATGCCGGGCGTCCGGTGGGAAAAGAACAAGATCGCCGGGCTTCACAATCGTTGTATCCTTGCCATCAAACAGCTTGCCTTGACCATCTACGGTGAGGTTGATGATCCAGCCATGCATGCCGTTCGGGCGGTCGATATGGAAGTCGAGCGGGCCTCCCTTTTCGATAGGTGTGATCCCTGCTACCAGGCGAATTCCGAATTCGAATCCAGGGAATAGGGCGGCAACTTCCTTATCGTAATTCTTGGGTGAACTGCGATAGGAAAGCTTGTTAAAAATTCTTTGTACCTGCGGATCTTGCGCAGGATCGAAATAAGAATGATCGTCCATGTCTCTAGCCTGATGCTGCATTGTGAAATATCAGGATCGTCCATATTGTAACCTAAGTCTAACTAAATTAAAAGCTGTGTTATGGGTAAGTTTGAGGAGAATTATCCATAGCATGCATAATTTTTCGCTGTGGCTGCAGTGGAAAGGGAGGATTATCGAATGAGTGCAACTGGTGATAGCTGTGTTCTTGGTCTCGACTTCGGGTCTGATAGTGTCCGCGCCGTTGTCGTTCGAGTCGCAGATGGAGAAGAACTTTCCTCTGCTGTTGCTAATTATCCGCGCTGGGCAGAAGGGAAATTCTGTGATCCGGCGCGCCAGCAGTTTCGTCAGCATCCATCCGACTATCTCGAATCAATGGCAGCGGCCGTCCGTGAAGCGCTTTCAGCGCTGGAAAAACAGCCAAATGTGGTCGGCATCGGCGTTGATACAACGGGGTCTTCCCCAATGCCGGTTACGGCAGATGGTACGGCTCTGGCGCTGAAAGACGGTTTCTCGACAGATCCGGATGCCATGTGCATTCTCTGGAAAGATCATACCTCCGTAAAAGAAGCTCAGGAAATCAACGAGCTCTGCCATTCCGGCAAGTTCCCGGACTATACCAAATATGTCGGCGGTATTTATTCTTCCGAATGGTACTGGGCGAAAATTCTGAATATTGGCCGCTCCAACCCAACCGTTTTCCGCGCTGCTGCAAACTGGGTCGAATTGTGCGACTGGATTCCCGCTGTGCTATCGGGCATCACAGATGCTTCCAAGATTGTTCGGTCTCGCTGCGCCGCTGGTCACAAGGCTTTGTGGCATCCGGAATTTGGCGGCCTGCCGAGCCGCGACTGGCTTTTGGCTCTCGATCCTTGCCTGGGCAATCTGGCCTCTCCTTTGTTCAGTGAAACAAAGACCAGCGATCAGGTCGCCGGTACCCTTTCCTCCGACTGGGCTGGCCGGTTTGGCCTTAGCACAGGAATCCCTGTTGCCGTTGGTGCTTTTGACTGCCATATGGGCGCTGTTGGTGCTGGTATCGAGCCATATTCTCTGGTTCGCGTTATGGGCACGTCAACATGCGATATTCTTGTGGCTCCTCCAGAAGAGGTGAAGGATACGCTTGTTAGCGGGATTTGCGGTCAGGTGCCGGGTAGTGTATTGCCTGATTTTACCGGTTTTGAAGCGGGACAATCTTCCTTCGGTGATGTTTTCGCATGGTTTGAACGCCTGCTGAATTGGGGGCGCAGCACGCGCGGCAAGGCAGGGTCCTTGTTGCCTGAACTTGAAAAAGAAGCCGCTTTGCTTCCTCCTGGTGGATATGGTGAGCGTGCGCTGGACTGGCTGAACGGTCGCCGTACGCCTGATGCGGACCAGACGGTGAAGGCCATCTTGGCTGGTCTGCATTTGGGATCAACCGCACCTTCCATCTATCGGGCACTCATTGAGGCAACCGCTTATGGTTCTCGCGCCATTGTCGAGCGTTTCGAAGAGCAGGGTGTTCCGGTAAAGAGCATTGTCGCAATTGGCGGTATCGCTCGCAAATCCGACTTCATTTCTCAGGTTTGCGCTGATGTCATGAACCGCAAGGTTGATGTGGTATTGTCAGATCAGGCTTGTGCGCGCGGTGCGGCTATCTTTGCGGCCACGGCAGCAGGGGCTTATGAGGATATCCATAAAGCCAAGGCTTCCATGCTCAGTCCGATCGAGAAAAGCTTTGAGCCAGATCCTGAAATGCACAAACTCTATAATGCGATTTATGAGGATTACAAGCGCATTGGCGCCTTTGCCGGAGAGCTTGCTAAAAGCTGATAGTAACGTGTGTTCAAGCTGAAAATTGCATTTAGCCCGGGCGGGGTTTCCGTCCGGGTTTTTGTTTGACCAGGTGAGCCTGTGTTGTTTGGTCCACAGTTCAAATGAAGGGCTAGGCATTTTTCGACAAATGCTGCTAAAGATAGCGCCAACTGAGCAATTAACGGAGGTGTGCGCCATGGGCTTATCCCAGAGCTCAACCGATTTTACAGTTCGTCGGCCCGATGACTGGCATTTGCATTTGCGTGATGGGGATATGCTGAGAGCTGTCTTGCCACAAACAAGCGCCCATTTCGGGCGGGCAATCATTATGCCCAATCTGGTGCCGCCGGTTGTGAAAACCGCTGATGCTGAGGCTTATCGCGAGCGCATTCTGACGGCGTTGCCTGAGGGGCACAAGTTTGAACCTTTGATGACCCTTTACCTCACCGAGACGACGGATCCTGCGGATGTGGAGTTGGGGGCAAAATCCGGTCTCATCAAGGCGCTTAAGCTTTATCCTGCGGGAGCAACGACCAATTCTCAAAGCGGCGTGCGCAATATCGAAGCCGTCTATCCTGTGCTTGAAAAAATGAGCGAGATTGACGTTCCCTTGTGCGTGCACGGCGAAGTGACCGATGCGGACATCGATATCTTTGATCGCGAAGCTGTCTTCATCGAGCGCGTCCTTTTGCCCATTCGTGAACGGTTTCCTTCCCTTCGCATCATCATGGAGCATGTGACGACTGAGGATGGCGTTGATTTTGTCAAGTCGGCAGGTGAAAACACCGCAGCGACGATCACGACCCACCATCTGATTATCAACCGCAATGCTATTCTGGTTGGTGGCATCAAGCCGCATTATTTCTGTTTGCCCGTTGCAAAGCGCGAGAAACATCGCCTTGCCTTGCGTGCCGCGGCGACTTCAGGGGACGCGCGCTTCTTTCTGGGAACAGACTCTGCGCCGCACCCCAGGTCAGCCAAGGAATGCTCTTGCGGCTGTGCCGGTGTGTTCAATGCCAGCAACACCATAAACTGCCTTGCCCATGTGTTCGAAGAGGAGGGAGCACTCGACAAACTCGAAGCATTCATGTCTCTCAATGGTCCGGCCTTTTATGGGCTGCCGGCCAATGAAGAGCGAATTCGATTGTTCAAAGGTGATGAGCCCTGGGTTTGTGAGGACAAGATTGTGGTCAGCGGGGATGAAGTCGTTGTCTTTGATCCCGGTTTTCCATTGTTCTGGCGGTATGAGGCCGTTAACGCTTGAGCTGAGCTGTTGTCTCGCTCCATTCAAAGGATGTTCTGATGATTACTTCTTCTTTTCCAGATCGAGCCCTGATGGCCGAATTGACAGCCAAGATGCTGTTGGAGGTCAAGGCGGTTCATTTTCGCACCGATGAGCCCTTCAAACTGGCTTCTGGTCTGGCCAGCCCGACCTATATCGACTGCCGTAAGCTGATTTCCTATCCGCGCGTTCGCAATAGCTTGATGGAATTCTGCGCAGCGACCATTCTGCGTGATATCGGATTTGAGCAGATTGACGTTGTTGTTGGTGGAGAGACGGCGGGTATTCCTTTCGCTGCGTGGATTGCCGACAAGCTGGCCTTGCCGATGAACTATGTTCGCAAGAAGCCAAAGGGGTATGGTCGCGATGCACAGATCGAAGGGGCTCCGATTGCTGGCAAGCGGGCGCTTCTGGTGGAAGACCTCACGACCGATGGTGGCAGCAAAATCAATTTCGTGGAAGCCATGCGCAAGGCCGAAGCCGAGGTCAACGACACCATTGTCTTGTTCTATTATGATATTTTCCCCGAAGCTCTGGAAAATATGAAGAAGATCAATCTCAATCTTCATTATCTGGCCACTTGGCGGGACGTTCTGGCTGTGGCCAAGAAAGAGAATTACTTTGACACCAAGACGCTGGATGGTGTGGAGCGCTTCCTTAACGAGCCGCTTAAATGGTCTGGCGAACATGGTGGTGCTACGCACATTACGGCTGTGCCTGAATAAAGACTGTTTGCAGCAAGCTTAACCAAGCCGCATCCTGTTTTCCTTGGGTGTGGCTTGGGGTGTGGTGTGGCTTGAAGTCATTATGGCTTGCTGCCAAAACTGTTGGGTGAGAGCTGGAATTTAGCAGCTTTCACGCCAGCAGATCTTGGTTCCCAATATGACTTTCTTTGAAAAGCTGCGACCGGACAGTTGCTCAAGCAACAGATCGACAGCTGTGCGGCCAATCTCTTCGGCGGGAATGGCAACTGTTGTCAGACCCGGCTCTATGAGCTTTGCGGCTGGGATGTCGTTAAACCCCACGACGCCGATATCTTCAGGCACCTTGAGCCCGAGGCTGGTTGCTGCCTGAATTGCGCCAATTGCCATGGTGTCATTGGCTGCGACGATGATTTCGGGGCGGTCTTCTTTGTCCAGCAACTGTCTTGCCAGTTCAAAACCGCTCATCGGCGTTAAGCGTTCAAAGCAGACATTGGCCGCGGCTTCCAGCTCTCTCTCCTTGAACCATTGCATGAAGGTTCTGCTGCGCAAATCGGGGTAAGGACGGCGGGGATTGGCCTCGCCAGAGAGTGCGCCGATGAAGCCGAATTTTCGGAATCCTTTGTTCCAGAGCGCGTTCAACAGATTTTCTGTCGCGTGTTCCAGTTCTGGAAATACGCAATCTATATCTTGCCGGTCGGGCGGAAAGTCCACGCAGACGCAAGGGCTTTCCAATGCCGCCAATGCGTCTATCGTCTGCCGTTTGTGGGGGCCGACGATGAGGGTTGCGTTCCCTTTTTGGGGGAAGTCTTCTGGCAGTTCACTTAATTGGCTAAAGCGGAAGTTGATCTTGAGATCGGCCTCAGACAGGCGTTTTTCTACGCTGTGGCGGATCGTGATGAAATAGGGGTCTGCCAATTCCTCTGTTGCGCTAAGGCTGTGCAGCAAGGTGATGGTTGTTTGGCGGGCGGCTGCAATTTTCTTCTTTTTGCTGCGCATGCGCGGTGGAGCATAATTAAGCTCTTGAGCGGTTTCTATGATTTGGCGGCGTTTGGTTTCTGAAACCGAAAGACTGCTGTCATAGTTCAGGACACGCGAAACGGTTGTTGGTGAAACGCCAACGCGCTCCGCAATGTCTTTGATTGTCGCCATATCTGAAATTTCCTGATGCGCTCAAGAGCGAGACTTTTGCTCAGCACAACACACTCTTGAAAGAAAGGTATGTCAATGTGGTTGACTGAAACATCTGTCGGTTAGCTCGTAAAATCCATATGATAATTATCTAGTAAATATTTACTTTTGTCAAATTCTGCACTACGCTTATAGCGTGCTGTGGAGCGGTCTAAAGGCTTATTATGGAAAGATTATGCCGCTAACCTGCCAGTTGGGTGGCAAATGGAGGGGATTTTGAAGCGAAAAATTCTGGTGTGTGGTGGAGCCGGGTATATTGGCTCTCATATGGTGCAGCTGTTGTTGGAAGCAGGGCATGATGTGGTGGTGTTCGACAATTTGTCCTCAGGCCATGCGGAGGCTGTGGCCGGGGTTGAATTGGTTCAAGGGGATCTTCTTAATCCTGAGGATCTCGCTGGCGTTTTCAAAAGCCATTCCATCGATGCTGTCATTCATTTTGCTGCGCTGATCGCTGTTGGCGAGTCCGTTGAGAGGCCCGATCTTTATTATCGGAACAACGTGGCGGGCACCCTTAATCTTCTTGATGCGATGCGTAAGGCTGGCGTGGATCGGATCGTTTTTTCTTCTACCGCTGCGGTGTTTGGCAATCCTCTGCATGAGTTGATCGACGAGACCCACCCGCTCGGGCCAATCAATCCTTATGGCTGGTCCAAGCGGATGGTTGAGCAAATCCTGTCTGATATGGCGACCGCCTTTGGGCTTCGGTCCGTTGCCTTGCGCTATTTCAATGCAGCCGGTGCCCATCCCAATGGCCTGATTGGTGAAGCGCACCGCACGGAAACCCATCTGGTGCCATTGGTTCTGTTAACCGCGCTTGGCATTCGTGAAAAGCTGTCTGTTTTTGGCAGCGATTACGATACGCGTGATGGCACTTGTATTCGCGACTATATCCATGTGCTTGATCTGGCTTCTGCGCATCTTCTGGCGCTGGATTATATGGATAAGCACGAAGGGGCACATCGTTTCAATCTGGGCAACGGCAACGGCTTTACAAACCTGGAAGTTATTGAAACTGCGAAACGACTGACGAACCGGCCGATACCGTATGAAATGGCGCCAAGGCGAGCAGGCGATTCTGGCACCCTTGTTGCCGATAGCACGCTGGCCAAGACTGAGTTAGGCTGGACGCCAAAATTCGACGCACTGGAAACAATCATCGAAACGGCCTGGCGCTGGCATCATGATCCTAAGTTCGGACCGTTTGCAGGAAAATATTAGGAGCTGACAATGGCTGATGAATTAGTATCCACAGATGCTCCGCATCGAAGATATAACCCGCTTAAGGGCGAGTGGGTGCTTGTTTCGCCCCACCGGAACAAGCGGCCCTGGCAGGGGCAACAGGAAAAACTCGTTATCGAGGAAAAACCGCGCCATGATCCGGGCTGCTATTTGTGCGCTGGTAACACGCGTAATTCGGGTGCCGTGAATCCGGACTATAAGGGGCCCTTTGTTTTTCCGAATGATTTTCCTGCCCTTCTTGAAGATACGCCGGTTGGGGGGACGACAGGCGATCCGCTGTTTCGCGCCGACAATGTGCGCGGCACTGCGCGAGTCATGTGTTTTTCCGAGCGTCATGACCTGACCCTGCCAGAGCTTGCGGTTGAAGATATCCGCAAGGTTGTTGATGTCTGGTCGGAGCAGATCATTGATCTGGGGGCTCATTATGATTGGGTTGCCTTGTTTGAGAATAAGGGCTCTGTCATGGGGTGCTCGCAACCGCATCCGCACGGTCAAATCTGGGCTTCGGATTTCCTGCCCAATGAAGTGGCCATAGAAGACACATATCAGGCGCGATTCTATAAGGAAAATGGCGAGGTTCTGCTGGTTCGCTATGCTGCATCGGAGGTGGAAAAACACGAGCGCATTGTGGTCGAGAATGATGACTGGGTTGCTGTTGTACCCTGGTGGGCAACATGGCCGTTCGAGACATTGCTCTTGCCAAAGCGTCATGTCTTGCGCTTGCCTGATCTGACAGAGGCAGAGCGTAACAATCTGGCGGATGCTCTCAAGCGCCTTTGCACCAAATATGACAATCTGTTTGAGACGGAATTTCCCTATACGATGGGCTGGCACGGCGCGCCGACACGGGAAGGGAAGTTCGATCATTGGCAGCTTCATGCTCATTTCTATCCGCCTCTTCTGCGCTCTGCGACAGTCCGCAAATTTATGGTTGGCTATGAAATGCTTGCGGAAGCGCAGCGGGATCTGACGGCTGAAACAGCTGCAGAACGGCTGCGGTCCTTGTCTGAAGTTCATTATAAAGCGAAGGGGTAGGGGCATGACTGAAGAAAACGAGACTGCGGAAGTTCGAGCCGCGTTTAGGAAGCATTTTCGTATCGTTCCCGAGGTTGTCGCCTATTCGCCAGGAAGGGTGAATTTGCTGGGAGAGCACACCGACTATAACGGTGGTTTCGTCTTGCCGATGGCTTTGCGCGGGCTTGGCGTTTCCATTGCTTTGGGTAAAGGTAATAAACCCGGCTTTATCGAGGCCTTCTCGGATACCTTTTCCGAGACCGAGGTGAGATCCATTAAGGATGAGCGTGAGGGGCGTTGGTCCGATTATCTGTTGGGGGCGCTCAAGGCTGTTGCGGAACAGGACGTTGCGGAGACCGGTCTGAAGGTTGCTCTTGAGACGACGTTGCCGATGGGGGCCGGGCTTTCCAGTTCGGCTGCTCTGGAAGTGGTTTCCATCAAGGCGGCATTGGCGCTTTATGGTCGTCAAATGAGCAATGTCGATGTGGCCGTGAAGGCGCGGGCCGTTGAAAATGATTTCGTCGGTATGCCTTGTGGCATCATGGATCAATTCGCCTCTTCGGTCGGTGATCCGGGCGTTGCCATGTTCCTAAACACCCACACGCTTGATTATGAGCTGGTTAATACCTCGCCAAATTATGCTTTTGTCATCATTGCTTCCGGTGTCAGCCATCAGCTGGTTGAGGGGGGAGAAGATGGTTATGCGACGCGTGTGGCTGAATGTCAGGCTGCCTGCAAGGCGCTTGAGGTTGATATGCTGAGCGAGCTTGGAGTTAATGATCTTGATCGGATCAATGCCATTGCTGAGCCGCTCAATAGAAGAGCCCGGCATGTCGTCAATGACAATCAGCATGTGCTGGATGGCGTGGCCGCATTGCGTGCTCATGATATGGCCAAGTTCGGTGAGCTGATGGTTGCAAGCCACAAGTCCCAACGAGAGGACTATCAGATCACGGTTGCCGAAACGGATGCTCTGGTTGAAGCTGCGCTTGCAAATGGCGCTCTTGGTGCTCGCCAGACCGGTGGTGGCTGGGGCGGTTCCGTCGTTGCCCTGATCGAGAAAGACCGAGCCGAAGCTTTCTGCAAAAGCATTCTTGACCAGTTCCAGAAGGCATCCATTCTTGCTGTGACCTGAGGCTCTTGAACCTGATTTTATTCCTCATTCTGCTTTGATAGGGATGAAATAAAAGTTATAAGCTTGCTATATCGCAAAGCGACAGCGACACCCGGCGATCTCGTCGGGTGTTGCGTTTTTATGAGAATTGTGAATTTTTGTACAATTCAAGATCATTCATCGATATTGATCTGAGGATATGCACTTTGTGCACCTATTCCTTGCTTGCACCACTTGTTGTTACATGAAACTATGATGGACATGGCGCAGATTCACGACAAATTTCTATTCCTACCGGGGCGATCTCTCGATAGCTTTGTTGGCGAAGATTTCGGCAGAATAAAGCCGACCTTTTCCAAGCCTATGGAACTGGCTGATTGCTCTTTGCTGGATATGTTTCATCAGCCTTTGCTTCGGTCAAATCGCTTGCTTGTCTCATCAGAGGGACGGCTCTATTTGTTTGGGCACGAGATGGAGCCGATCAAGCAGAAGGGACCAGCCAATGGCGGCCTTGTCTCTGGCTTGCCGAAAGGGCCTGTACGCCGGGCGCTTGATGACTTGTCGGACTTGCGGGCCTTGATGCCACTTTGCCACATGCGGATTAGCACCACCTTGATGACGCTGGTGGATGACGAGGGCAAGATTTATCTCAAGACCAGTTTCATGGACGTGCACATGCCTGACGGCGATTGCGGGCTTATTGCATTTCTTCGGCCCGTGCGCGGATATGATAGGGCTTTGGCGCTTATGCAAGACAAGCTCACCCAGCTTGGTGCAAGCGAGATGGGGCTGGCAGCATTCTGCCAAAAGATTGATCCGTCCTTTCCCGCACGCGTTGGCAAACCCAAATTCTCGATTGATCCGTCAGAAGTCGCCTCCTGTGTTGCCACCAGAATTATGGCCGCCTATATGCCCGTTATCCGGCTTAACGAAAACGGGATTGTCGAGGATATCGATACCGAGTTTCTGCATGATTACCGCATAGCCCTTCGCAAGATCAGATCGGTGCTGAGTTTGTTCAAGGGTATCTATTCTGATGAGCAGACCAAGGATTTGAAACAGCGCTTTTCATCGCTCATGGCCAAAACGGGACGATTGCGGGATCTGGACGTTTATTTGCTCGAGAAAAAGGCCTTCTTTTCTCTTGTGCCTGAAGCGTTGCACCCTGGGCTTTCCGAAATGTTTGCCGTTTTCTCGCTTGAGCGGGGGGAGGCAATGGAAGCCCTTGCAGATCATCTGGTCAGTGAAGGCTATCAGAAGGAAATGCAGCTTCTATCGGATTCGCTCTCTGCGCCTGATGCGCTGCAAAAAGGCCCCAAGGCCGATGAGAATGCTCATGACTATGCTTGTCGACTGATTTGGAAACGCTATCGCAAGCTGTGCAAAATTGCATCGTCGATTACCAATGACAGTCGCGATTCTGAAGTGCATGCATTGCGCATTCATTGCAAGAAATTGCGCTATCTTCTGGAGTTTTTTGCTCCAGCCTTTCCCGGTAAGGAGATAAAGGGGTTGGTTAAGCCGATGAAGCGGCTGCAGGATAATCTTGGGGCATTTAATGATTGTTCCGTTCAAATCGAAGCGCTTTCAACCTTTCTTGGTGAGCATAAATTCCGTGATAAGGCGACACAGTTGGCCATTGCACAAAGTGTTGGTGCGCTTGTCGCGATCTTGCATCAACGTCAAGAGACGGAACGGCTTCATGTGGTTGAGAATTTCGAGCGTTTCGACAATGAAGAAACGCGGCAGATGTTCCGGGCATTGTTCAAGCCTCATGAGGGGCCTGTGGAGGAAGAAGAATGAAGATTGTCGCCTGCTATTCAAACAAGGGCGGTGTTGGCAAGACCGCGACTTCCGTCAATCTGGCCTATGCTCTGGCTGATAAGGGAAAACGCGTTCTGCTCTGTGATCTCGATCCGCAGGGGGCTTCGAGCTTTTATTTTCGGGTCAAGCCTTCCAAAAAACTGACCGATGAGCGCTTTTTTCGCGATGAAGACCGGTTCGTAAGGGCTATTCGTGGCAGCAATTATGACAATCTGGACATTCTGCCTGCCAATATGAGCTTTCGGAATTTCGATGTGTTTTTATCGCGCATGAAAAATAGCCGCTCGCGCCTGAAAAAAGCGCTGAAGGCTGTCAAGAAAGACTATGATGTCATTCTGCTTGATTGCCCTCCCAACATCTCGACGCTCTCGGAAAGTGTCTTCAAGGCTGCCGACGTCGTGCTGGTGCCTGTTATTCCAACGACGCTGTCGCAGCGTACGTTCGAGCAACTGGTAGACTTTTTTCGTGAAAACAAGATTCCGCTCAAAAAGCTCGCGGCTTTTTTCTCCATGGTCCAGAATGTGAAATCGCTGCATAGCGAGATGATGGACGAGTTGTCGGGCAAATATAAGAGACAGTTTCTGGCCGCTCAGGTGCCTTTCACCTCTGACATTGAGCGGATGGGTGTGCATCGGGCGCCCGTGCTGGCCAGCGCTCCGGCATCGGCTGCGTCAAAGGCCTATCGGGATCTGTTTAAGGACGTGAGTAAGAAGGTGTCTCTGAAATGAGCAAAATGGCTGATTGTACGGAAATTGAACGGAAGTTTCTTATTGAAGCGCTCCCAGAATTGAAAGGGCTCAAATCTTCCGATGTTGCGCAGGGCTATTTGACGACAGCCAAGGATTCGGTTGAGATCAGGCTGCGGAAAAAGGCAAAAAGCGGGAATACCGCCTTCTTCATGACGCTTAAGTCCGATGGAGCGCTTGAGCGGATGGAAATAGAGGTGCCGGTGAGCGAGGAACAGTTTGATAGTTTCTGGCCTGCGACGGTCGGGCGCCGGGTGGAGAAAACGCGTTATGTTGGCGCGTTAAGCGATGAGTTGAAGTTCGAGCTGGATGTATTTCACGGCGACCTTGATGGATTGACGCTGGTTGAGGTCGAGTTTCCCTCTCTTGAAGCTGCGGACCATTTCAACGCTCCAGCCTGGTTTGGCAAAGATGTTACCGCCGATCGGGCTTACAAGAATAAAGCGCTTGCGGTCAATGGGAAACCGGAAATGGCCCGATAGGGACTCTGTAATCATTCCAGTTCATTTCGTTGAGGCTGACTATGATACTTGGTTTGCAGATATAAGACTTTTTTGAATGAAATATTCCTCCTATAGCATACTAATGTTATGGGAACTATTTTTGTAAGCAATGTATCTTTTGCTGTTTTTGTGCTCTCCTTTCTCTTGTCTTTACAGTTTTAAAGACTGCGGAGGAAACAGGAGTATCTGATGAAGACAGCAATAAGCCCGAAAGATGCTGCCGCTCTCATCCCTGAAGATGCAACGTTGCTTATCGGGGGATTCATGGCGGTGGGAACTCCCGAGCGAATGATTGATGCGTTGGTCGAGCGTGGTGTCGGAGCTTTTACGATTGTCGCCAATGACACTGCAATACTTGGATCCGGCATAGGAAAACTGATTTCTGCGGGTTTGGTTGCTAAGGTAATCGCCAGCCATATTGGTCTCAATCCTGAAACTCAGAAAAAGATGATCGACGGAGAAATATCCGTTGAACTGGTGCCTCAGGGCACTTTGGTCGAGCGTATTCGAGCCGGGGGAATGGGGCTCGGTGGCGTCTTGACAAAAACCGGTTTGGGCACGCTGGTTGAAGAGGGCAAAAAAGTGGTTGAGGTTCAGGGGCAGGATTATTTGCTGGAAGAACCAATCGTAGGTGATTTTGCGCTGATCAAGGCCAGGACTGCCGATTACAAGGGCAATCTGGACTATTCCTTTACGGCTCAGAATTTCAACCCCACCATGGCCTTGGCCGCAAGCACGGTGATTGCCGAAGCCGAGGTGATTGTGCCCACCGGAGCTATTCATCCCGATATGGTGAAAACCCCCGGGGTGCTGGTGGATTACATTCTGGAACGGGAGGGGTGATATGAACGCCAAGGAAATTATCGCCCGAAGGGTTGCGAGGGAAGTCAAGGATGGCATGCTGGTGAATCTGGGTATCGGTCTGCCCAGTCTGGTCGCCAACTATCTGCCCGATGATGTGGATGTGATGCTACAGGCAGAAAATGGTGTGGTCGGGCTTGGAGGCAAGCCTGCTCCCGGTTTCGAGAACAAGGACCTGACCGACGCTGGTGCCGGCTTTGTGTCTTCGGTGCCCGGCGCCGCCACGATCGATTCTGCTGTGTCTTTTGGTCTTATTCGCGGTGGACATCTGGACATGACGGTGCTCGGAGGCTTGCAGGTGGATGAGAAAGGCCATCTGGCAAACTGGATGGTTCCGGGGAAAATGGTTCCTGGCATGGGAGGTGCCATGGATCTGGTGGCCGGGGCCAAAAGGGTGATCGTCTCGATGGTGCATACGGCAAAAGGCGAGCCGAAGATCGTGCCCGAATGCACGTTGCCGCTTACCGCCGCACGCATGGTCTCTCTGATCGTCACGGAAATGGCCGTGATCAAGCCAACTGCAGAAGGCTTGGTGCTACGCGAGTTGGGGCCGGACGTCACAATAGATCAAGTGCTGGCAGCCACAACGGCGAGGTTGATCATTCCGGCTGAAGTGCCGCACATGGCTATTTGAGCTATAAGGCAGTTTACAACGAAAAAGCCCCGCCGTTTTGGCTGGCGGGGCTGAGTTTGGTTCCTGCTCGGTTTAACACGGGTGCTATGGACGCTCAACGCACATGGCGACGCCCATCCCGCCGCCAATGCAAAGCGTTGCAAGTCCTTTTTTGGCATTACGACGCTTCATTTCGAACAGAAGTGTGTTGAGGATGCGGCAGCCAGAGGCTCCAATCGGATGGCCGATTGCTATGGCTCCTCCGTTGACGTTGACAATTTCAGGATCCCAGCCCATTTCTTTGGTCACCGCACAGGCCTGAGCGGCGAATGCTTCGTTTCCTTCAATCAGATCAAGGTCATCTACTGTCCAGCCAGCCTTTTCCAAAGCAATGCGGGAGGCATAGATCGGGCCGACACCCATGACCTTGGGGTCAAGGCCTGCCGTCGCATAGGAAACAATGCGGGCCAGAGGCTCGATGCCGCGCTTTTCTGCGTCGTCGGCTGACATGCAAAGGGTAACCGCAGAGCCGTCATTGATGCCGGAGGCGTTGCCTGCTGTCACTGTGCCGTCCTTGGTGAAGGCTGGGCGCAACTTCTGCAGATTTTCGATGGTCGTGCCCGGGCGGATGAATTCGTCTTTGTCAACGATGATCTCGCCTTTGCGGGTCTTTACCGTGAAGGGGACGATTTCGTCGTCAAAGCGACCCGCTTCCTGAGCTGCTGCGGCGTTTGTTTGCGAACGCAAGGCAAGTTCGTCCTGCATTTCTCTGGTGATTTGCCACTGTTCAGCAACGTTTTCTGCTGTCTGGCCCATATGGTAGCCGTTGAATGCGTCCCACAAGCCGTCCCTGATCATGGTATCGATCATTTTCAGATCGCCCATTTTCTGGCCCTGACGAATATAGGCGGTATGAGGGGCCTGGGACATGCTTTCCTGTCCACCGGCAGCCACGATCTTTGCATCGCCGAGCATGATATGCTGGGCGGCGAGGGCTACTGCGCGCAAGCCCGATCCGCAAACCTGATTGATACCCCACGCGGAACTCTCCAGAGGGAAGCCTGCATTGATGTGAGCTTGACGGGCGGGGTTTTGCCCCTGACTGGCGTTCAGCACTTGTCCCATGATGGTTTCAGAAACTTCGCTTGGGTCCACTCCTGCGCGTTCAACAACAGCCTTCAAGGCTGCTGCGCCCAGATCATGGGCTGGAACATTTGCGAAAGACCCTAGAAAACTCCCCACAGCGGTTCGTGCTGCGGACGCGATTACGACATTGGTCATTTTGGAAGCTCCTCCGGCTTAATTCGACTGCTGCGTCCTCAATCTTGCTGCAGTGTTTGTTTGTTCTTGCCAATGAATGGCGATTAAGAACCGCCGAGCGAACATGGCTGCCCGGTCCTCCTCGGGCGTTTGGATCATGTGTCGCTTGGCGCATCGAGCCGGGAGTGTAATGTGGCCCCCAAATTCATGATATTAGGCATTTTGGTATTAGGCCTTGTGTTACTATGCCTTGGTCGATATCGACCAAGGCATAAAAACTCCCTCTTGAAAGGGAGAGTTTTGCACTCACAGAGTGTGCCTGATTGATGATGCATGGATGAGCGAGCACTCATAGGGTGCATCAAAACAAGCTGGATTGAACTGCGGCCTGCAGCTTTATTGGCTGTCGGCGGATTGATGCTCCTCAATCCGGTCTTTTGCTTCCAACTGATCGATGATTTGCAAGAGCTCGATGGGGCTTGAAATCGTAAAGTCGGGTTTTTCAAGATCGTCTGCGGACTCTTTTTCCTGCCGTGGTGACCAATCCAGCCATACGGTGCTGAAGCCAAGTGCATTGGCTCCCCGGATATCTCGCGAGAGATTGTCTCCGAGCATGATCACTTGGCTGGTGTCTTCGGGCCTTAGGCCCAGTTGCATCAACGCTTCAATAAAAATGCGAGGGCTCGGCTTGGTTATGCCGCAGTTTTCCGAAATGGAAATCGCGTGGAAGTAATCCCAGAAACCATTTTTCTTCAGAACGTTATGGAAGCTCTCCTCAAGGCCATCCGCGACCAGTGCCAACAGATAGCCTCTTTCCTTGAGGGCGTCCAACAGCTGCCGGCTGGATTCAATTGATTTGGCCGAGAGCACCAGTCCATCCCGATATTCGCTATAGATGCGGGTGCCTTCATCAATCAAGGTGTCGCCGCTATCGAGGAATACTGCTTTGATGCCCTTTTTATTCTTGCGCAGTCTTTCTGTCCTGTCCCTGATGAAGCGAGGGATGAGTATTTCAAGCTCGTTCCATGTTAGAAAAGGAACCTTGGAAAGGTCAAAGCTTTTCTCAAAACTGTAGCTGGGTGTGAAGCGCATTTGCTTGAGATAATCGCAGGCCAGAAAGTGATCATAAGGGGACAGAAAGCTCATGTGATCTTTGAATTCGGCAGGGATCTGGAAGCCGTCTATGGTTTCACTCTGGCTGCATGCGGCGTCCAGAAACTCACGCTTTGCAAGTATGTCTGCAGAGGCTGGGGCCAGCGCGTGCTTACCCGGTTCGCAGAAGAGGCGGATCTGGCGATCCTGCCAGTTGGACTGGCTGATGTCGATCATCTCACCATGAGCGCTGGCCGTGATATGAATAGGCACGTTATTTTCGTTCAAATAAATCCAGACATGATCCAGTTCATAGAGATGTTGGATATCCCCGTTCCACCAGATGGCATATTCCAAAACACTTGAGGTGCGGTTCGGCGCCTTTGTGAAAGGATTCATATGGCGAAAGCTTGGGGATGGCTCGCCACGTTTCAAATGCGATATGCCCACCACGTGTGGTTCAAATGGCTCCAGTTTGTCACATAGAAGGATCGGGGCCAGCTGCCTTGCCAACAGCGCAGTGGCAGCATCAATTCTCTGAGGCTGTTGAGTTGGTGCAAACGTCGTTTCGCTTTTTTCCATGCTGTCCTGGCTGTTCATCTCAATCTGTTCCACTTTCTGGTTTCTCTCGAAACATGAGCCATGGGAAACCGAAGTTAGCTATTCATCAGTTCCTTTGGGGGAGGGCTTTGATTTGATTGCGGTGCGCGGTAATTGTGCGTAATCTTTTGTTATAAAAGCCTTCCTCAAGCTCACGCTCGCCATATTAAACGCTCCTGTCTGAATTATGAAAAGTGCATTGGAGCGAATTGTTACAATTATTTTTATTTTGCTGTTGTTTGTCCAAAATTTCTGTGACGTTTCGTGCGTTTGTCGGTTCAATGTGGTCATTAGGGCGCAGCAAATATTGTAGGCTGCAATTTCTTTTGGTTGTACTGTTTGGCTTAGATGGTCTGCCGTGAAGTTTTAAGGATACTGGGGGGAGATAATATGGGTGAGAAATTACAGGTTTTTGATGCAGATGACCTAAAGGCATTTGCGCAGACTCTGCTGGAAACTGCGGGGCTTTCGTCAGATTTTAGCGGTACGGTTGCTGCGGTGTTGGTTGAGGGGGACCTGCTGGGGCACGATACGCACGGTCTTGCATTGCTGCCTGCATATCTGGCGTCGATCGAGGCGGGGGGTATGGCTCTTGAGGGGAATATCGAAATTCTGAATGAGCGGCCTGCTGTTGCTCTGTGGGATGGCAAAGGCCTGCCGGGGCCGTGGCTTGTCACCCGGGGCTTTCAATGTGCTGTTGAAAAAGCCGCTATTTATGGAACCTATACACTGTCGATCCGCAACAGCCATCATACGGCAGGACTGGTTTCCTATCTCAAGCCCGTGGTCGATAAGGGCTTCATGGCCATCATGAGCGTGTCGGACCCGACGGAGGGATGTGTGGCACCCTTTGGCGGCTGTGAGCCGGTGCTTTCGACCAATCCGTTTGCGGTTGGCTATCCTGCTGAAGGGGGAGCCGTATTGCTCGATATGAGCACGGGGCAAACCACCAATGGCATGGTAAAACGGCTTTATACTGAAAAGCGGATGTTTGCTCATGATTGGTTGATAACCCCAACGGGTGAGCCCAGTCGTGATCCATCAATCCGTTTTAATGATCCTGCGGGGGCGATCATGCCTTTGGGGGGCTTTGCCTCAGGACACAAGGGCACCGGGCTAGGCATGATGGTTGAAGCGCTCAGCCATGGACTATCGGGCTTTGGTCGCCATACGGCCCCTCAAGGCTGGGTCAACAATGTCTTTCTTCAGGTGATCGATCCTTCTGCGTTTGGTGGGCGTGAGACTTTTATGCAGGAGGCGGGATTTTTGTGTGATGCCATCCGCAACAGCAGATCTGCACAAAGCGATGGTGCGGCGCCGCGCGTTGCCGGTCAGCGCGCTCAACAAATAAGAGAAGAGCGACTTGCCAACGGTGTTCCGCTTTCGGCCAGTGTGTTGTCCGGTCTTGATCAATGGGCCGTAAAGCTCGGGTTGTCTTTGCCTTCTCCAAAATGATCTGCGATGGCGTGGCTTTTAACAAATGGCTCAAGATGGGAGGGTAATCACATGGGGCGGATCCTGTTAACCGGAGCGGCAGGGATGATCGGTACGGTGTTGGCAGATAAAATGCCCAAGGAGGGCGAAATCTGGCGCTTGACGGACCTGCATTCTCTTGCCCCTCGCAGTGAAAACGGGGTTGAGGTCATGCAGGGTGATTTGACAGATCCGGGATTTGCAAAAGAGCTTTGTTCCGGCGTTGAAGCGATCATCCATATGGCCGGAGAGCCGCGGGAGAGACGCTGGCCAGAGCTTGTCGAGCCCAATGTCACCTGTACTTTCAATCTTTGGCAAGCGGCCGCAGAGCAAGGGGTGGAGCGCATTATCTATGGTAGCTCAAACCATGTATTGGGCATGTATCCGGTTTCACAAAAGCTTGGGCTCGATGCGCCCTACCGGCCAGACTCTCGGTATGGTGTCACCAAGATGTTTGGCGAAGCGGTGGCGCGGCTTTATGCCGACAAGAATAATCTTAAAGCATTCATTATTCGCATTGGCTCATTTCTTGATCGGCCGACAACGCGACGGCATATGAGAATGTGGATTTCTCATCGCGATATGTGCACTCTGGTGCGCCTGGGGCTTACTGCTGACTATCATTGTGAAACCGTGTTTGGTATTTCAAACAATACAAATGCCAATTACGACAATAGCCGGGCATATGAGCTGGGCTATCGTCCTCAGGACAATGGACAGGACTATGCCGGAGATATTCCGGATGATGATCTCGATCCAGATAGTCCAATCGTGACCTTGCAGGGCGGGTTTTCGTGTGGAAGAGATTTTTCCGGCGATCTCTCCCTTTTGCTCGGAGCGCCCCCTTTGGAGAAGCAATGAAAAGAAGAATTATAACTTGCCAATCCGGAGCGTTGGATATCTCCCTTCTGGAAATCAATACAGAGCAGTGGTCTGTTGAAGAACTCTGTTGCTTGCCTTTTGAGGGCGTCTTGGGAACATCTGCCGCGATGCCTGCCGTTCGGGGTGGTGATATGGTTTATGTGGCTTTTCGCGGCGAAAAGCCTTCGCTTCTAAGCTTCAGGCTTGATGAGAACAGACGCCGCATAGAGCAAGTGGGACATTTGGAAATTCCAGAAAGCTGCCCTTATCTCTCGATGAGCGAAAATGGAAAATTCCTGCTGGCAGCTGGCGGAAGCAGTGCGCTTTCGGTTTGCATTGGCGCTGATGGTGCTCTTGGCGCTGTCGTCTCGCGTGCCCCGCTGGGGGATCTGGCGCACTGTGTCCGCCAAAGCAACGGCAAGGTTTTTGGCACCGCCTGTCGGGACGATCTGTTGCGGCAATATAGTCTTGATGACGTGGACGGGACGCTGAAAGAATTGGCGCGCGTTTCCTTTCCAAAAGGCAGCGGTCCGCGCCATATCGTGCCATCTCAGGATGGATGCCTTCTCTATATCATCACCGAAAATGCAGGAAGCATCTCTACGGTTTCTGTTGATGGCAAGGATGGTCCTGTTTTGCAAAGCGATGTCACCTTGATCGATGACGCGAGCAAGATGTGGGCCGGAGATCTCGTCATGAGCCATGATGCTCATTTCCTGTTTGCTTCCGAACGGGCATCAGACCAGCTGGTTGCTATAGAAATTGACGAAGAGGCGGGCCTTTTGAAGCCAGTTTATAGGGTTCAATCGCCCGACCATGTGCGCTCTCTTTTCGTTGCGCCTGACGACGGTTTTCTCGTTGCTATGGGGAATTTCGGCAATCAGGGCCGCGTTTATTCGATCGAGTGTGACGGAAGGCTTATTCCGAAAACGGATTTTCTGGCTGGCGATGGGCCTAGCTGGGTCCTTGGGGGTGATTGAAACATCCTCGCGCTTCAATCTCGGAAGGAACGGGCGTTTCAGGCCCCGCGGCCTTGTTGCTGCTACGCAAGACGAGACATTAGGACAATAATCGGGCTCGGACCGGAAAGCCTTATCTTCGCAGTCAACAGCGAAGGGGACACGGATCCGGAAGCCTGCAAGACAATTGTTGGCAAATCGGCAAATGAGGTATTGGGATAATGACACATCCGACATTCAGCAATCTGCGCATCGACATAGACCGATTGCTCGGGCGCCTTATGGCTTTGGGGCAGGATGGTGCTCTTGAAGGAGGCGGTGTGTGTCGTTTGGCAATCAGTGATGCAGACAAAATGGGCCGTGATCGCGTGGTCGGTTGGATGAAGGAGCTGGGTCTCACCGTCACCATCGATAAAATAGGCAATCTCAAGGGCATTTTGCCAGGTCGCGAAGATTTGCCACCCGTGATGATCGGCTCTCACATCGATACTGTGGCCACGGGCGGTCTTTATGACGGTAACCTTGGTGTGCTGGCCGGGTTGGAAGTGATTTCGGTCCTCAAGGACAGCGGCTATGTGCCGCTGCGCCCCATCGTGGTTGGGGCCTTCACGAATGAGGAAGGTTCCCGTTTTGCTCCTGATATTATGGGCAGCGCGGTGGATCGAGGTTCTCTGCCTCTGGAAGAGGCGTTGCTTTCCGAGGATGCTGAGGGTTTCGTGGTTGGCCAAGAGCTTGCTCGCATCGGTTATGCCGGAGAAACCGAGCCGGGGCAGATCAATCCCTATTGCTTCTTTGAAATGCATGTGGAGCAAGGGCCTGTTCTGGAACAGGTCGGAGACCTGATTGGCGCTGTTACGGGTGTGCAAGGCATTTCCTGGACTGAATTTGTAATCGAAGGCGAGTCCAACCATGCTGGCACGACGCCGATGCCTTTGCGTCATGATGCGGGATTTGCAGCTGCCGCCGTTGCGGTTGCCGCGCGTAAGGTTGCCAATGAGATTGGTGGTGGTCAGGTTGTTACTGTCGGGGTCAATGAGCTTGATCCAAACCTTATTAACGTGATTGCACGCAAGGCCCGTTTGACGGTCGATATGCGCAATATCGATGAGGCCCGGCTCAGGCAGGCAGAAAGCATGCTTGCCGAGGAGATTGAGGCAATCTGTGAGGCGGAAGGCGTCAGTTACAAGGCGCGCAAGCTCGTTCGCTTCGAGCCGGTCATGTTCGATGCTTGTATGGTTGATCTGATTGCCCAGACCGCGAAAGAGCAGGGCTATGCTGTGCGCAAGATGCCGTCCGGTGCCGGTCATGATGCGCAGATGTTTGCCCCTACCTGCCCAACCGCGATGGTCTTTGTGCCGTCCAAGGGCGGGATCAGCCACAATGTGGAGGAATATACAGCGCCTGAAGAATTGCAGGCAGGAGCCAATGTGCTGCTGCAAGCTGTGCTGACCAAAGCAGAGGAGAAGTAAGGCTCTGGCGATGTCTTGCCTGCGTGGAGATGCCGTAGTTCAGATGGTGCCGAACTAGACCGTGTTTTCAGCGCTACCGAGAACCCGAAAATGAAACCCCGATTACCGAACCGAAAACACCATGACATTTGTGTTCAAACCTGAAGTCACCGACGAGAGAGCCCTCAAGAAGGTTGCGCAGTCTTTTCGCCGATATGATATTCGCCTGCCACTGTTTGCCGAGCTGATTGATCCGGTTGCCCATCTGGGGGATATGGCGGCAGATCTGGCAAGCGTTGATCCTGATGCCGCGGATTCGCGCAACCTGTTCCGCGTTCATTGGCATAATGATGCCGAGCGCAAGGGGCTGGTCAAAGTGCCCGAGCATATTGTGCTGCCAAAGGAGTTGACAGGCGTTGATGCCAAGATCGTCATTGCGCTTGGCAACCGCTTCCCGATGATCAAGGCGCACAAGGTGTTGCCTGCCTATGCCTGCCTTGTGCAGCGGCTGGTATCGGGCAATTTCGATCCTTATTCCCAGCGCGCGGTCTGGCCATCCACGGGCAACTATTGCCGTGGTGGGGTGGCGATCTCGCGCATTCTGGAATGCCACGGGGTTGCTGTTTTGCCCGAGGGGATGAGCCAGGAGCGCTTCAACTGGCTGGAAAGCTGGACGCTGAGCAATGATGACATCATCCGTACCCCGGGCTGTGAGAGCAATGTCAAGGAAATCTATGATGCCTGCAATCAGCTCGCGCTGGATCGGGACAATGTGATCCTCAACCAGTTTGCCGAGTTTGGCAATTATGCGGCTCATCGTGCGGTGACCGGCGCGGCGCTTGGCCGGATTTTCGATGCGCTCAACGGCGAGGGTGATCTCACCATGGCCGGGTTCGTCTCGGCTTCCGGTTCTTCGGGTACGCTGGCCGCCGGGGATCATCTCAAACAGCATTATGGCGCGGACATTGCCGTGGTCGAGGCGCTGGAATGCCCGACCCTGCTTTATAATGGCTATGGTGACCATAATATTCAGGGCATCGGCGACAAGCATGTGCCGCTCATCCATAACGTGATGAATTCGGACTATGTCATCGGTCTGTCCGAGGCTGGCTCGGATATGCTCAATCTGGTGTTCAACCGTCCGGACGGGCAGGATTATCTCAAGGATTATCGTGGCGTCGAGCCGGACCTGATCGAACGGCTGTCAGCCCTTGGTCTGTCCTCGATTGCCAACATCCTTGGTGCGATCAAGCTGGCCAAATATCGAAAGCTGGGTGCCAATGACGTCATCATGACGGTGGCAACCGACGGGGCGGAGATGTATAGCACCGAGCAGCCGAAAGCCTTGCAGAAATATTTCGGCAACCGCTTTGATAAAACCCTTGCGGCGCAGGCCTTCGGGGCGCAGATCATCGGCGCATCGGTGGATCATGTGCTGGAGCTTTCCCGCATCGATCGCGAGCGGATCTTCAATCTGGGTTATTATACCTGGGTAGAGCAGCAGGGCGTTGCGCTTAAAGATTTCGACAGTCGTCGCGATCAGTCCTTCTGGGATCAGCTGGTGGATGATCTGCCCGCATGGGATGATCTTATCACGGCCTTCATGGCCTGATGGCCAAACCCTCAGATGAGGAGATGATTGAAAAACTGCGAGGCCTTTTTAGCGTCTTGTGCCTTGCCCTGAGGAATATGCCATGAGTGCCGCTTTCATGGCTTTGACTTTCTCAGGGTCGGTTTGCCGATCTGAGGGCAAGGCAAAGCCCAGTTCATTTATCTTGCCGAGGGCCTTTTTCGGGCTTGAGCAGGAAGCGTGGATTTCTTTTGCTCCAGTTTGCAGAAGTGACAGCACATTGTCTGGATTGATGCCTCCTCCGGGCATGATGATGAGCTCCTTTGGCGCTTTTCCTATCAGCTCTTGCAAAACCTCTTGTCCTTTGCTGGCCGAAGAGGCACCTCCGGACGTAAGTATGCGTTTGATACCCAGTGAGGCTGCTTGTTCCATCGCTTCATACAAATCCGGTACGATATCGAATGCGCGGTGAAGGGTAACGTCGAGAGGTTTTGCCGCCAACATCAGGGCTTTGAGTGCTTCAATGTCGAGCCTTCCATCGGACAAAGATGCCCCGATCACCACGCCTGCGAGTCCGGCTTCGCGGGCCGTTTCAATGTCTCGTTGCATCAGGGTGATCTCTTGCTCTGCGAATAAGAAATCTCCGGCACGGGGTCGAATGAGGGCAAAGACGGGGATCGGGCTTGTTTGTGCAGCAAAGCTCATGAAGCCTTGAGATGGTGTCAGCCCGCCCGTGGCAAGAGATGAACAGAGTTCGATGCGGTCTGCTCCGGCCTTGATCGCGCTTTGCAAGCCGCTGACATTGTCGACACAGACCTCCAATAGCGGGGCCGTTGGACCTTCAAAGGCGCGCTGTTTGCTGGGCATGGCAGATATCCATAGGTCCGTTTGAAAAATGGAAGAGCTAAATGTGTCTCAGGCCCAGAATGGCCGCGCCGATAAGTCCTGGTTCGATGCGGTTTTGAGCTGGTACGATAAGGGGCGCTTCGGGGTCTATCAGCATGCGGCTTCGAACGGCCCTGTCAATTGCCGAGATCAGCTCAGGTTCGTTTGACAAGCCTCCGCCTACAGGCACGATAGAGGCTCCTATGGTGTTGATGATCGTTGCAAGTGGTCCTGAAAGTATATCCAGATAGACGTCAATGGTTCGGCAGGCCTTTACTTCCTGATCGAGCCAGCTTGTCAGGATTTGTTTTGACGTTGCGTCTTCTCCGTGAAGATGCCGATGGATTTTTTCCAATCCTCTTGCGCCGCAGGTCGCGTCGAGGCAGCCATCCTGCCCGCAACCACAGGGAAAGCGTGGTAGCGATATGGCCGGGGACCCGGCTTGTGTTGCTGCGATGGGACCATGGCCCCATTCTCCGGCATAGCCGCCATTCTTGTTGATCAGTTGCCCGTCAATTACCAAGCCGCCACCAACACCAGTGCCCAGAATTATGCCGAACACCACGCGGTGGTTCTTGCCAGCACCATATTCAGCTTCTGCTATGGCAAAGCAGTCGGCGTCATTGGCGATCGTGACAGGCAGGCCGAGTGCTTTCTCAAGATCCTGTTGCATCGGGCGACCGTGAAGGCATGGAATATTGGCGACGATTCCAAGTCCGGTTTTGGGATGCTGCAGGCCTGCGATGGAAATGGAAACACATCTGGGCTGCTTTTTAGAATGGCCGATAACGCTTTGCAGCGCCGATACAAAGGCATCAAAATCAGTGCCGGGCGTGGCAATGCGCGGCACCGCACTTATCGACTGGGGGTCATTGACCAGTGCGCCCTTGATTGTTGATCCTCCAATGTCAAAGCAAACAATCATGCAGCAGTTCCTTGGCTTTTTTCGGTATAGACGCAAGTGCCATCAATCCAGGTGGATTGTAGCGCCATCGCATCGTCAAGCAGCAGGAAGTCAGCATCGGAACCCTCGTTCAACTTGCCTTTTGTCTCAGCACCAATGGCTTCTGCCGGGTAGCGCGATGCCATTTTGAGCACCTCTTCCAATGAGAGGGGCAATGTCTTGAGCGCCTTGCGAACCATCGAAATCATGTCGATATCCGCACCGGCGAGGGTTCCGTCAGCCAGCGCTAAACGGCCTTCCTTGCGATAGGTGAGGCGGCCGCCGAGGATGAATTCGGTTACGCCTGTTCCTGTTGGGGACATGGCATCGGTCACAAAGAAAATACGCCCCGGCCCCTGCTTTGCGTGAAGAGCAACCCGCATGTTCGCATTGGCAATATGGTAGCCATCGGCGATCATGCCGCAATAGGCCGTATCCGTGTTCAGCACGGTTCCAACCAGCCCCGGTTCACGATTGCGCATCTGGCTCATGGCGTTGAACAGGTGGGTGGCCATGCAAGCGCCTGCTTCGAAATAGGCCTCAGCAGTTGTTCCATCACAATCGGTATGGCCAAGGCTTACGTGCCAGCCGCCATGCACCAGCTTTTTGACTTGCTCGATGGTGACATTTTCTGGTGCTATCGTGATCAGGCTTTTGCCAAAGGTGCCTTGTGATGCCAAGAGAGCGGTTAGGTCAGCCTCTTCCATCGGACGAATGAAATCGGCCACATGAACGCCCTTGCGTGGCACCGACAGATGTGGGCCTTCCAGATGCAAGCCAAGGAACCCGGGGATCTTGGCCTCGTGCGCCTCTTTGCCCGCAGCCAGAGCGCGGTCGCGCACCTCTGGTGCATCCGTGATGAGTGTTGTCAGCAGCGCTGTTGTGCCAAAGCGGGAATGGGCCTGGCATATGGTCTTGATGCCATCTTTTGTCGGGGTCTCATTGATAAGCGTGCCGCCGCCGCCATTGACCTGTAAATCGACAAAGCCGGGCACGATCATCGCTGCTGTTTGGGCAAGAACTTCATAATGAGAGGGAATGTCCTCTTGTTGGGTGATGGCAATAACCGCTCCATTTTCAATAAGGAGCGCGGCATTTTCCTGAAAACGGGTGCCGTCGAAAATACGATCGGCTGTGAAGGCTATCGGAGCCTTTCCGGTTTCATGGTTCGTTTCGGTCATGACATGCGGCTTTCTGGTTGCGGGTCGGATAGGGACAAAGGTAATGGCGGTTTCGCTCGCTTACAGATCCTATCTTTCGCCAATCTTCTCCCTATCTGGGGAAACTCATTTCCGCGACAAAATCATAGGTGTCGCCTCGGTATAGTGATTTTGTGAATTCAATAGCCCTGCCACTTTGCAGGTAAGAGATGCGCTGAATGCTGAGACCGGCGATGCCCGGTTTGACACCAAGCAATTTGGCTTCCGGTGCTTCAAGGTTGACCGCGGAGATCTTCTGTACAGCTCGGACAGGGCGGTTGCCTGATTTCTCCAGAATCTCATAGAGCGAGAATGTCACGTCCATTGGGGACGGCAGAATATCAACGGGCAAGACGGCGCGTTCCAGGGCCATGGGCTGGCCATCAGCCTCTCTGAGCCGATGCAGGCAAGAGACCGATCCGCTGGCAGAAAGCCCCAGTGTCAGAATTTCGTCAGGCGAGGGATGGCGTATTTCCCGCTCCAGCCAGTTTGACGATGTCTTGAGGCCGCGCGCCAGCATGTCTTCGGTAAAGGAGGTGAGGTGAGACAGGGATTGCTCGACCCGACTTGCCTGTTCGCGCACGAAAGATCCCGAGCCCTGCCGCTGTTCGATGACGCCCTTCTTGACCAGTTCCTGAATGGCCTTGCGGACCGTGACACGCGACAAATCGGTTAGCTCTGCGATTTCCCGTTCGGCTGGCAAAGAGTGGCCGGGTAGCAGGAGGCCTTGTTCTATGCCTTTTTCGAGTCTGCGACTTAACACGGCATAGAGTGGTCCTGTTTTCTTGCTGCGCCACTCGTCGGGGCGAAGAAAATCCTCTATTGTCATCTGGGGTGTCCCCGCATCGCTAAATATGCCGTGTCAGTCATGCTGTCTTCAGCAGTCTAAGTGATGGATATGCCGTTTGGTGAGCTGTTCGCATTCATCTCTTGCAGCGCATATTTTTCATGTTGCAAGGATGCCAGTAAAAAAAGACCAAAACAATACCAAATTTGTATCTGCATAAAATTTTTGCCCACAATGCATGAAATTGCGCCATATTTTGCGATAGACATTTGGTACTTAATAGGTATTATATTGAGATGTAAAAAATGGGGAGATGGCTGTGGTCAGTATGACGGAAAAGCTGCATGCCAATGCTGTTGGTCTTGATTCGCGCAAGCCGCTGGAGGTTGCTGGCTTGCTCGTTGAAAGTCAGGTCGAAGCGGCGGGTGTGGTTGCCAGTGTTCTCCCCGAATTGTGCGTAGGTGCTGACTATATGGCTACTTCCTTGCGAGAGGGAGGGGCTTTGATCTACGCCGCAGCCGGGTCATCTGCGTTGATGATGCTGGCCGATGCACTCGAGCTTGGTGGGACGTTCGGAATAGAGCCCGGAGCTGTGCGTGTTCTGATGGCTGGTGGAATTCCAACCAATTTTCAGATGCCCGGTGATACCGAAGACGAAACTGACACTCTGGCTGTCGCTCTTGCTGATGTCTCTGCAAAGGATACCCTTGTTGCGGTGTCTGCCAGTGGCTGCACTCCTTACACTCTCGAAGCAACCCGCATTGCCAAAGAGAAAGGAGCCCGGATTGTGACGATTGCTCACAATCCGGATACGCCACTGCTTGCGTTGGGGGATTGTTCAATCCTGCTCAGGACCGCGCCGGAGGTTGTTTCCGGATCGACCCGCATGGGTGCGGCAACCGCTCAGAAAATTGCCATGAATACAATGTCGACCTTGATGGCTATTCATCTCGGGCATGTTCATGACGGAATGATGGTCAATCTGAAGGCCGATAACCACAAGCTCAAGAAACGGGCGAGCCAAATCGTGCAAATCATTGCCGATGTGTCCGAACAACAAGCCGAAAATGCGTTGTCGCTTGCCGGTGACAACGTCAAACTTGCCAGTCTTATTGCTGCTGGCAATATCTGCGTCGAGAAAGCTCAGGCCCTTCTTGATGGCGAGCACGGAAATTTGCGAGGCGCTCTTGGGCGGCTTGCACAATCAAATCAGTTTTAAAAATAATACTCGGAACCAACCGAGGATCGGGCAATCCTAAACAGAGAGGTTCAACGTTCATTATGAAATTAACTCCAATCGCTCTTTTGGCTGCAACATTGCTTAGCAGTGCCGCCTATGCGGAAGACGTTACCCTGACCATCGAAAGCTGGCGTAACGATGACCTGAAGCTTTGGCAGGAAAAGATTATTCCAGCCTTTGAAGCCAGCAATCCCGGCATCAAGCTGAAATTCACCCCGATGGCTCCAACCGAGTATAACTCCGCCATCAACTCCAAGCTGGGTGCAGGCACTGCCGGTGACCTGATCAGCTGCCGCCCGTTCGATGCTTCCCTTGCGCTCTACAAGGCCGGTTATCTGGAAGATCTGACCAGCATGGAAGCCATGAGCAACTTCTCTGACGTTGCCAAAGCTGCTTGGCAGACCGACGATGCTGCTCATACCTTCTGCGTGCCGATGGCATCGGTTATCCATGGCTTCATCTACAACAAGGACGCCTTTGACGAGCTTGGTCTGACGGTTCCTGAAACAGAAGATGAATTCTTCTCTGTTCTGGACAAGATCAAGGCTGACGGCACCTATATTCCTATGGCTATGGGCACCAATGACCAGTGGGAAGCTGCCACCATGGGCTATCAGAATATTGGCCCGACCTACTGGAAAGGCGAGGAAGGCCGTCTTGCTCTGATCAAGGGCACCCAGAAGCTCACCGACCCTCAGTGGACCGAGCCATATGCTGTGCTGCATAAATGGGCACCATATCTGGGCGATGGCTATGAAGCACAGACCTATCCGGACAGTCAGAACCTGTTCACCCTTGGTCGCGCTGCCATTTATCCTGCCGGTTCATGGGAAATCGCCATGTTCAACGAACAGGCTGATTTCAAAATGGGTGCCTTTAAGCCTCCTGTTAAAGCCAAGGGCGATAGCTGCTATATCTCCGACCATGTTGATATCGGCATTGGCATGAACACCAAGACAGCCAATCCGGAAGCTGCCAAGAAGTTCCTTGCCTGGGTAGCATCGCCTGAATTTGCCGAGATCTTTGGTAACGCTCTGCCTGGTTTCTTCCCGCTTTCCAAGGCTCCGGTCAAGATCAGCGATCCGCTTGCTGAGGAATTCGTAAGCTGGCGTGGTGATTGCGAAACCACGATCCGTTCTACCTATCAGATCCTGTCTCGTGGTACGCCAAACCTTGAAAACGAAACCTGGGGCGCTTCGGTTGCCGCCATCAAGGGAACTTCCACCCCTGAGGAACTGGGCAAGAAGCTGCAGGACGGCCTGGATAGCTGGTATAAACCCCAGAACTAAGTCATCTTGAAACGACATATGGTCAGACAGGCTGGTCCTGTCTGACTGTTATCGGCGATGAGTCGATCTTGGAGTTCTGTCTTCACTTCAAGTGCAGAGCTCTCATTGACACCCTTCAGAGCCCTCACGCCCTCGGCCCCTATGGCTTTCATGGCGTTCTGGAAAACGGGTTTTCGCTACTGGAGATCGTGATGCAAGCTTCCCGCTTCCGATGGCATATCGTCATTTTTCTGGCACCGGCGGTTATCGTTTATACGGCGGTTATGATTTTCCCGCTGTTCAATACCTTGCGTTTGGCGCTCTATACTGACGTTGATCAGGTGCGCACTTTTGTCGGCTTGGACAATTTCAACATGTTGTTCGGAGATCCTCGCTGGTCTGAACAATTCTGGAACGCGCTTGGAAATAACTTCAAGTTTTTCTTCATTCACATGTTGGTGCAGAACCCGATCGGGATTGCGCTGGCTGCGATGCTGAGCCATCCGCGTCTGCGCTTTGCAGCGCTTTATCGCTCTGCAATTTTCATTCCTACGATTTTGTCGTTTGTGATTGTCGGTTTTGCCTGGAAGCTCATTCTGTCTCCGATCTGGGGGATTGCTCCTTCCATGCTGGATGCTGTCGGTCTCAAATCCTTGTTCGCGCCATGGTTAGGCAAGGAAGCCTATGCTCTGGTTACCCTGTCGCTTGTTTCCGTCTGGCAATTTGTCGGTATCCCGATGATGCTGATTTATGCAGCTTTGCTCTCCATTCCCAAAGAAATTCTGGAGGCTGGCGAGATTGATGGCATTACGGGCATCAATGCTTTCTGGAAGATCAAGTTGCCTCTGATCCTGCCATCGATCGGGATCATTTCCATTTTGACCTTTGTGGGCAACTTTAACGCCTTCGATCTTATCTATGCCGCGCAAGGGGCGCTGGCAGGGCCAGATTTTTCAACGGACATTCTGGGCACCTTCCTTTACCGCACTTTCTTCGGTTTTCAGTTGCAGCTTGGTGATCCCTATATGGGCTCGGCAGTGGCCGGAACCATGTTTGCGATCATTCTGGTCGGGGTCTGCATCTATCTGTTTGGCATCCAGACGCGCATGCGGCGCTATCAGCTTTAGGAGGCGGTTTCATGAACAAGGCACGATCCAATCCTGTCAGCGCCGCTGCCATGCATGGTGCGCTCATAATCTACACACTGATCGCGCTATTTCCGGTGTTTGTCATTCTGATCAACAGCTTCAAGAGCAGGCGGGCGATTTTTCGCGAACCGCTGTCTCTACCTAGTAGCGATACTTTCTCGATGATCGGCTACGAAACAGTGATGAAGCAAGGGGACTTTTTCCTCTATTTCCAGAACTCGATGATCGTGACAGTGGCTTCGCTGTTCTTCATTTTGCTGTTCGGTTCCATGGCTGCTTTTGCCCTTAGCGAGTATCGCTTCAAAGGCAATCTGATCATGGGGCTTTATCTGGCGCTGGGCATCATGATCCCGATCCGCATTGGCACGGTGGCCATTCTGGAAATGATGGTCGCAACAGGGCTGGTCAATACGCTGTGGTCGTTGATCCTAGTCTATACGGCGCAAGGATTGCCGCTGGCGGTGTTTATTCTCAGTGAGTTCATGCGGCAGGTGTCTGATGACCTGAAGGATGCGGGCCGGGTGGACGGGCTCAGCGAATATACCATTTTCGCCCGCATCGTCGTGCCGCTGGTCCGCCCGGCCATGGCGACGGTTGCCGTGTTCAACATGATCCCGATCTGGAATGATCTGTGGTTCCCGTTGATCCTTGCTCCAGCTGAAGAAACGAAAACACTGACGCTGGGCAGTCAGGTCTTTATCGGCCAGTTTGTTACGGACTGGAATGCGGTTCTGTCCGCCTTGTCCATGGCAATTCTGCCGGTGCTCATTCTCTATGTCATTTTCTCGCGGCAATTGATCCGCGGTATCACGTCGGGGGCAGTCAAATGATCCGGACATTGATCGCAGGGCTGGGCAATATGGGCTATGCCCATGCGCTGGCTCATCACAATCATCCAGACTCTGAAATCGTCGCATTGGTCAACCGTACCGGAGAAGTGCCTGAGGGGCCATTAAGCGGCTATCCGATGTTTGTCGATTTCTATGCTGGTTTGGAAGCGGTGAAGCCGGATCTGGTTGTCATCGCCACTTACACGGACACACATGTGGACTTTGCCTGTGCCGCCATGGAAGCTGGTGCGCATGTGTTTGTCGAAAAGCCCCTGTCCATGACCGTGGAGGGCGCAAAGCGGGTTGTCGAGACTGCCAAGCGCTCCGGCAAGAAGCTGGTTGTCGGTTATATTCTGCGCCATCATCCTTCTTGGGTACGGTTTGTTTCCGAAGCTCGGAATCTTGGCGGACCTTATGTCTTCCGGCTCAATCTCAATCAGCAATCAAGTGGCCATGAATGGGAAACCCACAAGGCGCTGATGCAGACCACGAGTCCGATCGTTGATTGTGGGGTGCATTATGTTGACGTGATGTGTCAGATCACCGATGCCAGACCGGTGCGGGTCAATGGTATCGGCTTGCGGCTTTCCGATGAAATCGGGCCAGACATGTATAACTATGGGCAGCTGCAAGTTTCTTTCGCTGATGGTTCAGTGGGTTGGTATGAAGCTGGATGGGGGCCGATGATGTCGGAAACGGCATTCTTCGTCAAAGATATCGTCTCGCCGAATGGGGCAGTTTCCATTGTGGATGGCAACAAGGGGGCGAGCGCTGATGTGGACGGTCACACCAAGGTCGGTGGCATTCTTGTGCATCGCCCCGAGGGAGACCGACATATCGATTTGAGCGGCGAGCCGGGACATAACGAGCTCTGCGCCGCCGAGCAGACTTATATTCTGAAGGCCATCCGCGAAGATATAGATCTCTCCCGTCACATGGAGGATGCTGTCCGGTCGCTGGCGATTTGCCTTGCCGCCGATGAAAGCATCCGAACTGGCAAGACTGTTATGCTTGAGGACAATACGCAATGAGCGCACTTACTCTGAAAAATGTTTATAAAACCTTTGGTGAAACCGAGGTGCTCAAGGATATCAGCATCGAGGTGGAGCAGGGTGAGTTCGTCGTTTTCGTCGGTCCGTCCGGCTGTGGCAAGTCAACCTTGCTGCGGGTGATTGCCGGGCTTGAGGATGCCACAGCGGGCGAGGTTCATATCGACGGCAAACTTGTCAATCTCGTGCCGCCCTCCAAGCGCGGTATCGCCATGGTGTTCCAGTCCTATGCCCTTTATCCGCATCTTAATGTCGCCAACAACATGTCGCTGGCGCTAAAGCAGGAAGGGGTTAGCAAGGCCGAGATCGCCGAACGCGTGCAGGAGGCCAGTCGCATGCTGCAGTTGGATGATTATCTCAAGCGCTTCCCCTCTGAGCTTTCCGGCGGTCAGCGACAGCGTGTTGCCATTGGCCGTGCGGTCGTGCGCCAGCCAAAGCTGTTTCTGCTTGATGAACCGCTCTCCAACCTTGATGCAGCTTTGCGCGTCAGCACCCGACTGGAGATTGCCAATCTTCACAAGCAGCTGGATGCCACGATGATCTATGTGACCCATGATCAGACAGAGGCAATGACGCTGGCTGACAAGATTGTCGTCTTGCGTGATGGGCGCGTCGAGCAAATTGGTAGCCCGATGGAGCTTTACAACAAACCGGCGAACAAGTTTGTGGCTGGCTTTCTTGGCTCTCCTGCAATGAATTTTCTGCCTGCATCCCTGCTCAACAAGGGCGACGAGCGGATGATGGGGCTGCGACCGGAATATATCTATCTGGCTGATGATGGCCCACTTTCAGCCAAGGTGCAGCATGTGGAGCAACTTGGAGGCGACACCAACGTTATCGCCATGGTCGGGGACCATCAGGTGACTGTTCGTTTGTTCGGGCAACATGCAATCAAACCGGATCAGGATTTGAAGCTGGGGTTCGATGCGGAAAATCTGCTCTATTTTGACGCCGATTCTTGACGAAAAACTGGCCGCCTTGAAATGTTGAGAGGACGCGTCAGCCACTTCCGGCAAGCTTGGGAGAAGAATTTGTAAGCTTTGGCAGGGTTCAGATGGTATGCCGCATACACAGATAGGGAACGATTTCAATGACCTTTCAATCGGCAAATCCCTTTCAGGTCATGTCCAAGCCAATCGGTCCTCGCTGCAACCTTGATTGCCGATATTGCTATTATCTTGAGAAAGAGCGCCTCTATCCGGAGACCAAGCGTTTCAATATGTCTCAAGAGGTTCTTGGAACCTACATCTGCGACTACATCGCCTCGCAAGAGTATGCCCCGGAGCGTGAAATCTGGTTTAACTGGCAAGGCGGCGAGCCAACGATCCTAGGACTTGAGTATTTCCGTCAGGTGGTTGCTCTGCAGGAGAAATATAGGCCCTCAGGGAAACGTATCCGCAATGCATTGCAGACGAACGGTACGCTGTTGGATCATGAGTGGGTGCAGTTTTTCAAGCAGGAGGCGTTTCTGATCGGGCTCAGTCTCGATGGTCCTAGAGAATTGCACGATGCCTATAGGGTTGATCGTGCCGGGCGCTCCAGTTTCGATGCCGTTATGGCAGGGCTTGAGCTGCTGAAGTCTCACCACGTATCATTCAATATTCTATGCGTGGTCAATCGGACCAATGCGGAAAAGCCCAAGGAGGTCTACCGGTTTTTACGCTCTATCGGAGCGGAACATATCCAGTTCATTCCAATTGTCGAACGCTCAGTCGATGGCGAGACATTGGCTGCTGCGCCTCAACTTGATCAGGATGGGGCTGAATATAAGGTGATGCCATGGAGTGTTTTGCCAAGAACCTATGGCTCCTTTCTGACTGATGTGTTCGATGAATGGGTTCGTCACGATGTAGGGCGGATCTTTGTGCAGTTCTTCGATTTGCAACTGGGGCTGATGATGGGAGCGCCTGCAAGCCTTTGCTGGTTTTCCGAAACTTGTGGCGGCGGCTTGGCTTTGGAGCATAACGGCGATCTTTATGCCTGCGATCACTATGTCTATCCCGAATTCCGTTTGGGCAATATAATGCAAACTCCCATCGGTGATCTGGCGCATTCGCCCCAACAGCTGCAGTTTGGAGATGCCAAGTGCGATACATTGCCCAAACAGTGCCGACAATGTGACATCCGGTTTGCCTGCCACGGGGGGTGCCCGAAGCATCGTTTTCTGAAGACTTCTGATGGTGAGGACGGGCTTAGTTATTTCTGCCGGTCCATGAAGCACTTTATGAATCATGCCGGCCCAACACTTCGTGACATGGCGATGTTGGTGCATTCGGGCAGACCTGCAAGCGATATTATGGCGAATGTCTCAATGCGGGGAGGTGCCAATGCAAGGGGAGCGGCCAAGTCCGCTAAAATCGGACGAAATGATCCTTGTCCTTGCGGAAGCGGCAAGAAATACAAGGCCTGCTGTGGTCGCCTAAGCTAGTCGGCTTTGCTTTTCATAAGAGGGGGCTTCAGCGAACATCATCTTGCGTGACAACATGAAAAACCCGGCCTGCTCAATGAACAAGACCGGGTTCTTTTCTTTAATTGCTCGCCCCTTGCTCAGGCTTTTTTTCTGCCGTAGCCAAAATCGGTCAGAATGGCAAACAGGCTTGGAACAAGGAACAGGGACAGCACGGTTGCCGTCAGGAGGCCAAAGGCAAGGCTGTTGACCAGCGGGATCAGGAATTGCGCCTGCGTGCTGGTCTCGGCGAGAAGTGGTAGCAAACCGGCGATTGTGGTCAGCGAGGTCATAACGACGGCTCTGAAACGTGCTTTCGCCGCCTGTTTGGTTGCTTCCAAGGCATCATGCCCAGCTTCCATCTCCTCATGAATGAAGGACACGAGCAATATGGAGTTGTTGACGACGACACCGGAAAGCGTCGCAAGGCCAACAAGGCTCGGAATGGAAATATCCAGCCCCATCAAGAGGTGCCCGATGACCATGCCAATGGCCCCAAGTGGAATGGCAGCCAAGACCACCAGCGGCAGGATATAGCTGCGGAACTGGAAGCTTAGCAGGATGAAGACAAAGGCCAGCCCGATGTAGAAGTTAGTAAGCAGAGAGCTGCCTGTGGTCGCCGCTTCCTTGCCCTGGCCATTGAACGCCGGAGAGACTTCCGGATATTTCTTCTTCAATTCCGGCAGGAATTTGTTTTTCACTTCTGCCATCAGTTCGCGAGCGTTGACAACGCTCGGTTTGATGGAACCCTGAATTGTAACCGTGCGCTGGCCATCCACTCTGTTGATCCGGGCGTAGCCGCGGCTTTCAATCACATCTGCCACAGTGGAGAGCGGAATTTTAGAGCCATCCGAAGCGGTAATATAGATCGAGTTGATACCGCCGCGGCTGTCGATGGCTCCGTTGGCAAGGCGCACGCGCACATCGACGCCATAACGACCGGTCTGGATTTCAAGCCCCGTGTTGCCCTGAATAATTGCACGCAGTTCTTCGGAGACCGATTTGGCCGTCAGGCCAAGTCCGCCGGCATCATCATGCAGCTTGACGATGAACTCCGGTTTGCCCGGCCGCAGGTCATCAAGCACATCCACCACGCCGTTGTAGCTGTAAAGGAATGCCTTGAGCTCGTTGCCAGCCTGTTTGATCTGTTCCAGATTGTTGCCACGCAAGCGGATGTCAATAGCATTGCCCGCAACGCCGCGTTCCTTATCGGTGAATTTCATGGCAAGGCTGCCTGGAACCGGACCGGTATATTTGCGCCATTTGGAGAGCATGTCCTGCAAGGAGCCTTCGCGATCTTGCGCGCGTAGCAGGTCAGCACTGATGGTGGCCAGATGAGGTCCCTTTTCGTTGGCGTCGACATTGACGCCATAATAGACCAGCACATTGTTCACGAGATCCTGACCATCTTTTTGTAGGGGTGCAAATTCCTTGTTGACCTTGTCCAGCGCTTCGACAACCTGCTGCACCGCTTGTTCTGTTTCCGAAAGCGGGGTGCCTTGCGGCATCAGGATGCGGGCCTGGATTGTGTCGCTTTCCAGATTGGGGAAAGAGCGGAATTTCAGCATGCCGCTTGTAAAGGCCGAGAAGGAAATGATGAGAAGCCCAATGATGACGCCTGTCGTAAGATAGCGCCATGAAACGGCCCAGTCGATCATGCGGCCGAAAACGCCGGTTCTGAACCGCTCGAAACCTCGTTCGAAGGCCGCATGGAACCGTGACTGCTTTTTGTCGCCTTGCTTTTTGAGCGAATGATAAAGGTGCGATGGCAGAATAAGGAAAGCTTCAATGAGGCTGATTGCCAGCGTGATGACCAGAATAACCGGCAACACATTGAGAACAGCGCCGATCTTGCCTGCCATCAGGGCTAGAGGGCCGACGATCAGGATGGTCGTCAGGAAGGATGATACCACGCTTGGCAGGACTTGTTTGGTGCCATTAACCGCAGCTTCAAGCTCATTCTCGCCTTTTTTGAGCCGTGCCCCGATATTTTCCGATATCACAATGGCATCATCCATGAGCAGGCCGGTGGAGACAATCAGTCCGACCATGGTCATCGTGTTGAGCGTGTAGCCCAGTCCCTGCATGGCAAAAATGGCGCCAAGGAAGGAGACCGGCAGGCCCATGGCCACCCAGAAGCTGTAGCGTAAGGAGAAGAATACCCACATGGTCAGGAACACCAACACAAGACCTTGAATGCCGTTGTCGGTGAGGATGCGTAGGCGGTCGACGATGTTGGGCGAGACATCCTGTGAGATATCAAGGCTGACGCCCGGAGGTGCCATCTTTCTCTCATTGGCCAGAATGTCGTCGATAAGAGCCTTGATCTTCAAGGTATCCTGATTTGGCGTTTTGGCGATCTCGATAAGGGCTGCGCGTTTGCCGTTAAAGGTAACCTTGTCTTCGGCAAACTCGAAGGTCTTGGCAATCGTTGCAATATCCTTGAGGCGAACGATGCCGCCATCGTCAGAGCTTTTGATGACAAGTTCGCCAAATTCTCGGGGTTTGCGCCGCTGGTCAGCATATCGCAGAACCAGATCGCCGCTCTTTGTCTCCAGCGTGCCTGCTGGCAGGTCAACGCTCTGCGCCTTGATTGCAGTGGCAACGTCGGTAATGCTGAGACCGAGATCTCTCAAGGCAGTTTCCGAGACCCGAATGTCTATCAGCGGATCGGCAAAGCCCTTCATGGTTGCCTGCGCGATCTGCTTGTTGCGCATGACGCGGCTAAGGACCTGGTCGGCATAGGCAAACAGGCTGCCCGGATCGTCAATGCCCGTAATCGCGATGGTCGAGATCGTTGCCGTACGCTCCATTTTGGTGACGGTGGGGCGCTCTACATTGTCTGGAAAGCCGGTGATCGCTTCGATTTCACTCTTGATGTCATTGTAAAATGTATCGAAGTTGCGCCCTTCAATCATGGTGGCAACGGCGATGGCCAGGTTTTCCCGTGCTTCGCAGGTCATTTCCAACTTGTCAGGGATTACACCGAGGGCTTCTTCAAAGCGCAGGCATACCGCCTCTTCAACATCGAGTGCCGTTGCGCCGGGATAGCTCACGCGCACTTCTACCTGTGTCGGGTCAGTGGCTGGAAAGGTGTCGCGTTGAAGTTTTGGTAGTGCCAGAATGCCGATCAGCAAAATGCCGACCATCAGCAGATTGGCTGCCGTGGGGTGTTTGGCGAAGTAGCGGATCATGACTATTTTTTCTCCCCGCTAGGCTTTTTGCCAGTGGCTTCGGCGATGATGCGCTCAAGAAGTGCCTTGTCCGGCTTTGGTCCTACAAGCATGCCATCAACCGGAGCGGGCAAATCAGAGACCACCACCTTCTCGTTTGGTTCCAGCCCAGACATCAGCACGGCAATGTCACCCTGAATGTAAGCGACTTTGACAGGTTTGAAATGCAGACGCTTTTCTGCATCAACGACCATGACTTGTCCTTTGCGGATGGCTGATGCGGGAATGGCTATCTTGTCCTTCTTTGGCTGACCTTCAAGGACCACTTCAACAGCGGTGTCTTTCACAAGAGGTGGCCGTTGGCCCGGTGTTGCCTTGCCATATGGATCGGCGACCGTGAGCACGATGCCGCGGGTTCTTGTCTTGGGATTCATCACGGCCGATACGCGGTCGACCTTGGCATCCCAGACGATATCACTCTTGGGTGTTTGCAGGATGACCTTGGCCTTCAGGGTATCGTGGCGTTGCGATACTTCTCTGCCTTCTTCAAGAGCTGCGAGGGGAGAGCCTTCTTCCCCAGCCTTGCCAAAGAGAGGGCTGAGGGCGCCGATCGGGAATTGAGCTACAACCTCAGCAACCGCAATGCCGTCGCCAGAGAACAGCTGCTGGCCCTTGTTTACATATTGGCCAACGGATATGTCTACGGTATCCAGCCGCACATCAAAGGGGGCTTTCAATTCTGTCCGGGCAAGGTTGAGGGCTGCGATTTCCCGCTGCTGTTGCAGCACTTTCCTTTCGGCTTCATCGAGCTTCAAGGTACTGAGTAGAGACTGGACTTTCACATCCTGCGTGAGCAGGGCGCGCTCTGCCGTGTCAACTATGGATTGGGAGGCTGAACCTCTTGATTGAAGTTCTTTCTTGCGTCCCAGATCTTCCTTCAGCAGGGCAAGGGCGCGATCCTCAATCTTTTTGGATGCAATTGTGGTTTCGTCTTTGGCATTGAGTGCTTCGATCTGGGCATCAATTTGAGCGAGACTCAATTCATACTCCCGTTCATCGATGCGGAGGAGGCTTGTCCCTTCAGGAATGAGCAATCCGTCGCGCAGCTTGTCTGATGTCCAGATCACCGGCCCCGCGACCTGAGCAACTGCGTCCCAGGTTCGGCTTGGCTGCACCTTGCCAAAGCCGGAAATGGAGGGAACCGCCATGACTGCTTTGACGCCGATAACCTTGACCGGGGTGGCCTTCTCCTTGCTTTCTGTGGCCGCTTGAGGCGGCTTGGCTGCTTGTCCTGATGCTAGAAAAAGACCAATGGCAATCAAAACCGGAGGAAGAACGAGAGATTTCTTGAAAATGCTCATGTCGAGGCTCTTTGGCTGTCCATACAGGGAATGAATCAAGAATATTATTCTATTTATCTTCTTAATTCGAAAATACTGTAACAGGGCGAGCCCATACAAGCCGCAAATCGTATCAGTTCGTATTCTATTGTAATCATGTTTGGGCAGGCCCATGAAAGGCTCTTGGGTTCAAAGTCTGGGTCGTGCCACGGGGCATGGAATGTCTTTGGTGCGCTGCCTGTTTCGCTGTAGTCTTCCTGCAGCAAATTCAGATCAGAGAGCCCAATTTGGGGCTGAACTGGCAAATCTGTTGCTGGTGTTCTGGTGGTGCTGGACGTCGTCGAATTGGCCCTACACCTTGCTAGCCAAGGCAGGTTGACAGTGTTGGCTCGTGTAAACAATTTCTCTGGGCGCTAAATGGCCTTGCTTGGAAGGCCAAGGGGAGCGTTCAGATTCGTCTGGGGTAATGGTTTGTGTCGTCTGATCTGACGGCTTGTCTGAAGATTTCAGGCTATCAGTTGGCTCTGTCCCAGATTTGATATGGACAATCTTCATCACTGCGCGGCTGGCAAGCGAAGCGCTATCGCGAGCCCTTTTCCTGCCAATCCCCGCAATTGTGAGATTTCAGATGTCGCCGCAAAAGGCGGCCGATCCGGTTGCCTGACGGTAACCCTGAATATGGTGATCTGTCAGCACTGGTTCATTTTGAGTGAGTAGCGTTTAGGTCCGTTTGCTCTTTGAGGAACGGGTCAACAACAGTGTCGATAAATGCCTGAACCTGCCTTGAAGCCATGCCGGTGAATTTTTCTGGCTTGACGATTTCGTCGATGTCGTCCTTCGAGAGAGGAATGTCCGGACAAGCTGCAATCCTTTCGAGGATGTTGTTGTCCAAGCCTTCAGCCCGAACTCTTTGAACGGTCTGCATGCTCATTTCCTTGAGAACGTGATGCACCAGTTGCCTGTCAGCGCCTTTCTTGGTGGCTTCCATGATGATGTTCTCGGTCGCCATGAAGGGGAGTTCCTGCTCGAGATTGCGCTTGATCATCTTGTCATAGACCATGATGCCAGACGTCATTTTCAGCATTTTCTCACACAGAGTGTCGGCCGCCATGAAGATATTTTCCATTCCGATGGTGCGCATGGGGAGATTGTCGCATGTTTGCTCCAGCATCTCCTGACCCGTCGACTGAAACATTCCGGGGAGAATTGTAATGAGATATTTGGCATAGCCGACCAGATCTTCTGCGATCCATGGATTGCGCTTGTAAGCCATAGTGCTTGATCCCACCTGATCGGCAGGAACCGGCTCTTCCAGTTCCTTCATCATTGCAAGGATACGGATGTCATTGCCCATCTTCTGGGCAGTCTCTGCAATTCCGGCGACTGCGGCGAGCAACTGGGTTTCCACCTTGCGTGTATATATTTGCGAAGTGATTGGCATTAGCTTCGAGAAGCCAAGTTTTTCGGAAAAGCGTTTGTCCAGTTGTTCGACCTTGTCTGGGTCTTCATCCAACAAGGCGTAGAATGAGGCCTGTGTTCCCGTGGCCCCTTTGAGCCCGCGGAAATACATGTTGTCGATCTTTTCCTGCATGGCGATGACATCGAAGATGGCATCTTGCAGCCAGACTGCGGCCCGCTTGCCGACGGTGACGGGCTGAGCTGCTTGCAGGCGGGTATAACCAAGGATCGGCATGTCTTTGTATTTGTCGACAAAGTCACGCAGATTGGCGATGACCTTTATCATCTTGCCGATGAGGAGCAGGGTTGCTTCCCGTTGCAGGATCAAGGTCGTGTTATCGATCAGGTCGCTGGTCGTTGCTCCCAGATGAATGATCGGCTCTGCCAATGGCACTGTCCTGCCAAACTCCTCGATGGCGGCAATGGTGACATTGCCATATTTCTGGCGGAGCTCTTCGAGCAGATCAAGATCAATCTTTTCAAGATTGTCGCGCATCTGATTGAGCTGCGCGTCGGTGATATCAAGTCCGACCTCTTGTTCGGCTTCGGCCAAAGCCAGCCAGATGCGTCTGAAGATCTTGATTTTGAACTTGTCCGTGAGGAGATATTTCATCTCCTCACTGGTGGTGTTTCGTAAGTAAATGTAATCCATTGATAGACCTATGCAAATGCGACGAGCAGAGCAACAATTGCTCCGAGGACCATGGGCAGCGCCGTTCTTTTGGCGATGGCCACCGGACTAATCGCGGCGTAACCGGCGCAAATAATGGTGGCTCCGGCGATCGGGGACATCGCGCGCCCCAACGCGCCACCAAGCGGGGCCATGGTGCCCATGGTCGATATCATTAGTCCAATGTCAGGGGCGTGAGGCGTAACAGCTTCGTTGAATGCCATTGCAGCCGCTTCACCACTGCCGGTAACCACTGCCATCAGGAATGGCCCAAAGGAAATGGCAACTTTTGCAAGACCATCAACGCTCATGAGCAGATTGTTGAAAGCGTCGACCAGTCCGATCAGTTTCATGCCTGCTACGAACACGCCTGCGCCGATGATGATGCCCAGAATACTGCCATAGGCACGTCCCATTCCGTTGAAGAACTCTTCGGAGGCTTTTGCCGGGGAGACGCGGGCAACGATGAAGGCAATTACTGACCCTATGAGCATCGCATGGGAAATTCTGATTTCGGCAATCCAGGGAACTGTAGCTTTTACCGCCGTGCTGGAGCCGATAAGAAGGATGGCCAGAGGGATGACCGGGACGATCACATGCAACGGTTTGATCTTGGCTTCATCCTGGTTAGCTTCTTCAAGCTTCTCCTCATCAAAGCAATCTTTGTCTTCTTTGAGAAACTTGGCCACAACCCACATGGTAATGCAAACGGTCACCAAAGCAGCGAAGGTGTAGGGGGCGTGATGTCTGACAAGATCCGCAGGGGTCGTGCCGTCATTCATCAGCTTCGAGACGAATGAGAAGTGATAATAGCTCGGATTGAGCAGACCACCGAATGTTCCTGCAATTACGGCACTGGCGGCAATGGCTCGTGATACACCCATCGAGATCAGCAAAGGGATCAAAATGGCACCAACAGCTGCGGCAATGCCTGAAGCACTTTGCAATGCGATCGCTATGAGGAATACGACCACAATCGTTGCCGGAATGATGATGGCGCGCAGTGGCTTCAGCCCCTTGATCAAGAAATTGATCAGCTGTTTATCACATCCCGTTAGCTTGAGCACAAATGCAAAACCCATGGCGGAGCAAATCGGCTCAATCATGCGGCCCGAGCCCATCTTGTCGGTAAAAGCCTGCAATCCAGTCAGAATGTCACCTGACAACAGGCACATTAATAGCCCTGATGTGATCAGAACCAGCCGCGTTTCATATTGCTTGATGAGTAAAACCACTGTGGCTACTACAATCAAAATTCCCACGTAAATCATGCTATTCTCCACTTCTCCAGCACTTGCGGGAAAACATATCGAGATGCTGCTCTCGGAGATGTGATGGCCATCACCAAGTTTTCGATTTGAGCGGTTTTTCTAAGCGGGCTTTTGATTTGTGGGAATTTATACTTGACTTGAATCAATCTCGAAAAATGATTGATGTTTTTTATCTGATCTGAATAATAGATCGAACGCCAGATCGCATGAAACCTGTCACAAATAGTTGCTCAAGGACCTGGCTGAATGGTCTTTGGGACAATGATGCCTAGATTCGGGAAAAACCTTGACTGATTTACTAAACAAAAGCTTTGTGAGCAGATTGCCGTGGCTGGATGTTCCCGCAACAAAACTGGAAGATTTGTTTGAAGCGAACGGGGCGCATCGCAGAATTCATAAGGGTGGAGTTGTCAAGCACGCGCAAGAGCCCAATGAATATCTGCATTTTTTGAAGTCCGGTCTTTGCTATAACTTCACAATCAATGATGAAGGCGCGAAGAATATCAGCAGACTATTGACGCCGGGGAGCATCTTCGGCGAGGTGACTTCTGTCGTTGGGCCCAATGGTGCTTCTTTGACTTATACGCACGCAGTGGTGGATTCTGATATTTATATGATCAAGTATTCCGCATTTTTGGACTTGATCGTGGGAGATAAGGATCTCGTTCATTACGCTCTGGAGTCCTATGCCTGGCGCGTTGGTGCCTACAATCTATCGATTTTTATCAAGAATACTTTTTCTATTGAACAACGTATTGCGCACCTGCTGATATCCATTTCTGATGATAGCAGTGATCAGAGTGAGGACGGCTTAAGGAAACTCTATTTTCAGCTAACCCATCAGCAGATTGGGGAGATGGTGGGGGTGTCTAGAGAGACTGTTTCCCGCACACTCTCTAAGTGGAAGAAGATGCATCTGACCTCGGGTCAGGGTGAACTGACGATCAATGTGACCAGATTGAAACAAGTTCTGCAATCTTGATGCTTGGCTCCAGAAACGCTCGTGACTGGCATTTCGGAAGTTGAATCTTGCAAAAATCTTGCAGGGAACAAAACTTCCTCACCATTCATTCTCTCGCGGATTATCTTCCTGTTTTTGTTTTATCACATGATTTCAGGGTACGGTGAGCGTTTCATTTTCGGAAACGATTCAGCCTGTCTTGTCAAAAATCTCAATGGCGTCGTTGCCTGCAAGGATTCCAATCGAGGACAATCTCTACCTGGAACCGGGTTTTACGCTTTTCATCCCAGAGTGGGGCTGCGGGATTTGGGAATGCAATCGGCTGAGATGCCCGCTTGTGTTGACCCTATAGTTTTGTAAATTTTTTAATTGCAATTCCAGGTTATATTATCTATTAACTATTTATTAACTATTTTATATTGGCCGTGGGGGTTCCATGACTTTTCAATCCAAGATATTTGCGATTTCTGTTTGCTTATTATTGCCAAGCTGTGCTCAATATACAGATGCCTACACCAAGGGCAATTATATGCAAGCAGACACTTTGTTCAAATATACTGTCGCTAATGAAAGCGTTACGGCTTTTTCGATCACCAAAAGTGGTGAGGATGAAATCCCAACTATAAATATAAATTCAAGAGATCTGGTAAATGCTTCCGTTGACAGGGCCGAGCAGAATATGTTTCAGGACTACTTGTTGACGCGATCTGATAAGCTTTGTTCTACCTATCTGAACAATATGTATATTCGTATTTCCTCCCGACAAATGTCACTTGCATCTATTGCTAAGGCGGCTGGGGCTGTTGGCACATTTGCGGAAGCCATTTCTCCAGAAATGAGCTTGGTGCAAACCTTGGCGACGGGCTTAAATGACACTTATGATAATCAAGTTTTGCAGAACCAAATGGTCTACCTTTTGATCAACAAGATCAATACAGAACGAGATACGAAACTCTCTGAAATAAAAAAGAGCAGAGCTAAAACTACATATACTTTAAGTAATTCTCTTCAGGATGTGAATGAATATCATAAAATGTGTAGTTTCCTTGAAGGTTTGACCGGGCTGACAAAAGCTTCAACTTCAAAAAGTGATTGATTTTTACTTGTGCGCAGTAAATCGAGATTATGGTGCTATTCATTCGAAATGGAGCTGACATGCTTCAATTTGCGTGTAGCAGCTTGAAATAGCCAGCGTGATAAACATTGTCGGGCATCTCGCTATGCCTCGTCTTGATGATTGAGGCTTGAGCAATTGGAACGAAGAGGACTTGGGGGCACATGCCCCCGAAGTCTGACATCCCTTTCAGGCGTCTTTTGCCACCAGTCTTGTTGTCTCATGATGCCTGGCCATGGATTTTACTGGCCAGGTTTCCTTGTTCCTGCATTCTCTAGTGAAGAGGTCAAAGTTGCTTCTGGAGGGAGCTGTCTTCTAGTGCAGGTCAAAATCTTTGCGTAGTTGCTCAATGATGACCGCGCTAACCGCCCTGTGACCGAAATAGTTCGGATGCATGGTACCTGAAGGGAGAGCTCTGCTTCTTTTACCTTCGCAATCTTTTGCTGTTGCATTGGGTTGGCTGCATAGAGACATGTTGACCAGATAATCAGAAGGGTCCTTGCCCTGTTTGTCTAAAGAATCCCAATAGGTATTGAAGTAGCGTCTGTCGCTGCAATAGCCGTGTCCCAACATAGAGTTTTCTGTGTCGATATAGCTCCAGCCTAACTCACTAGCGAGATCTTCAAGTGTTTTATTCAATGGAGCCAGAATTTTTTCGTACGCCCATTTTGCTCCATTCTTCGAGATGCCTATTTTCATGAGGCCGCTTCCGATCAATATGGGGTGATTATCCCCTTCTGCAAAAATTCTCTGATCATTGCAGTATAGAAAGTTATTCTCGCTTGATCCTTGACGAGTTAACGGGTTTGGATAGCTCACAATGTAGATCTGGTTATCTTTCTGCGGATAAAGCCCGGCTTCTTTCAGTTTGGCTTTGAAGCTCGTTAAGGTCTTTTTGGTTTGCTTGAGGCCTTCGTTGATTTGTTTTTCGTTTTCCTTCATGCAAGCGCCACGGCTTTCGCAATTGAGGATCAAATCAACGACCAGATCTGAAAAGCCAATATCATTGACACCCATATAAAGCATGATCGCGTCTGGCTTGCGACAAGGCATGCCCCCGCAATCAAGTATTCTTTTCAGCTGCTTTATCTGAGCTGGTATGTCGCGTTTGGCAGGTTTCTCTCTACTATTGATCATACTTTTGGCTCGGAAACTGGGGTCAAATCCGAAATAGCTTTCCTCGTAAACTTCAGGAATGAGGCTGTTTGTATAACGAGTCCAGAGTGTTGCTGTTTGGGCAATGCTAAGCTTGCCTCGATAGGCTTCTGTGAGCCCAAAGGTCGTCTCTGCACCTGAACATGCCGTGTTGATTAAAGAGAACGACTTGTCTCGGTTGCCGTCTGCCAGAAGTGCTGTTGTCAGACCGGAAGACGAAAATAGAGAGCGGTGGCAGCGTGGATCCCACCACATGGCCGGCTTTGGGTTCTTATATTTGTTGCTATCGACATCTCGTTGGGCAACGGCATAAGTGTGAGGATTGCCTTCGCCAGATCCGAAGGAATCGCCCATGGCAACAAGTAGAAAATCCCTTACTTGAAAAGCCAATTCTTCGGTTGTCATGACAAGCTTGCCGTTTCTGAAAACCTCTACGCGCGCAACGTGATCGCCCAATGCCAATTCTGTTTCAAAATAGCGGCAGGGTTGATGGCTTTCGATGGTTTCTCCATCAATTGTCCATTGGCACATATATCCAAGACTTTGCGTCCAACCGCCTCGCTCTTTGCGGAATAGACCCAGGCGTACCATGCGGCGGTCCCAGCCATCGCCGGAGACATAGCCAGGTTTGAAATTAAGTTTTTCGGGTACCCATTTTGTAATGAATTGCTTGTTGGTCGGGGCCGGTCTGGAAGAGTTATGACAGAGACGCTTCTGTCGTCTGTTGTCGGGATCGTAGCGATTAGCCAAGGTGCGAGGATCACAAGCCCTGTTTTCCTGTAGACGATTTTGGTAACTATTTATCGTTTGTAGAAATCTAGAACCCTCATCAGTGTTGGTAATGCTATTATATTCAAATAGATTGTTGTTGTTGATCACTCTGACGCCAATGTAATTTGTCCAAGCATCAGCCTTTTGTTCTGAGATTAATGTGGCAATAACGAAAACTATTGCCATTTGAAGTGCTCTGACCATAATCCTAATCCTGATTAAAAGAAATAATTCGGAAACATACGTAATATTGCCGATATTACTGTCTTGTGCAACCAGAGGTCAATATTATTGGGGTGTGCTCTTTTGTTTTTGCATTGTTTTGGTTGCTGCAGGTTTCAATTGAAGGTGATAATGCGATCGCATGAGAAGGTCTTTCCGCTTGGGCAAAATGCCCTGTATTGCGGTAAATATCGCTTGGGTTTGATGTGCGCTCTATTTCGCCAAATATGTTAGGGGAATGTGCTAGAACCGATGTCTTGTCGAGTGCATGATTGTTTCATCGGACTACAACAAATCTGTCTATTCGATTTATTCGATATTTTTTGATTTGAGGCTATTGAGCAGCATCCATGTTGCGGGGCTGGTGCTGGATGGTTGCCAGTGAATCCCCAGCTGCCAATGGGAGATGCCAATCTCCAGCGGCAGTTCAACGAGGCTGCCATCCTGCAAGCCTCGCTTGACGATGCTGCGTGGCAGCACGGTCACCAGCTCCCGTGCATGCAGCATGGCGAGTGTAAGTGAAATGCTGCGGCTGGTCAGGTTAACCGTTTTCACATTGTCCCAATTGTTTTGGTTACGCAGATAGTCAAAGCCTCGTCTTGAGGCTGTTCGGGCATGATTGGGCAACCAGGTTTCTTTGCCGAAATCTCGCGATGCAAAATCGCCGCTCTGTCCCAATCGGGACTGTGCCGAACAAACTGCGACGAGTTTGTCGTTTATACAGGGATAAAAGTCCCATCCCTCTGGTAGCACTTCTTTCTTGAGGCAACAGATCAGGTCATATTCGCCACCCGCAAAGCCTTCGTCCAATTCACGATTTGAAATTTCGTTCAGATCAACCTGAATTTCGGGATGCTTTCGGGTGAATTCAGGCATCGCCTGAATGAACAGATTTTCAATCATCGAAGCGGTTGCCGCGACACGTACGAAGTAGCGAGCGCCGAAGATTTGAGCGCTTATAGCTTCCGCCCCGTCTTCCAGATGCTTGATGATATACCCCGCAACAGTGATCAGTTCCATGGCTGCTGGCGTGGGTTCAACGCCCCGCGTGTGTCGCAAGAAAAGCCTTGTTTCCAACAGCTTCTCCAAGTCTGAGACAAGCTGCGACATGGCTGGTTGAGTTATGCCAATCGACTCGGCCGCTCTGCTGATATTTCTGAGATCATTGAGGCGAACAATAGCTTGCAGATGACGAAACTTTCCTTTCGTCAGCAATCGATTGAGCAGCGAAGTAGAATCCATGGACATGATTTCGATATAAGAGATGCTTATGAAAATGGCAATTTTTTAATTTTTAATTCTATCAAATTTGTGAGGTCATATTGAAAAGTGCTTTTTTGGAGGAAAGCACCCAATCTTACCGGGAGGAATAGAATGACCCTTGGAATTAATCTCTCACGCACCTTTCTTGCATGCGCCGCAGGTGGCCTTTTGCTCGCCAGTGGTCTGATTGCGGCCAGCGTGTCGACGGTTGAGGCCGCTGCCGTCAAATGGCCCAGAGGCTCTGTCCGAATGATCGTGCCAATCAAGCCGGGCGGTGGTACGGACGCCGTTTCTCGCCTGATTGCGAGCAAACTGCATGAACAGCTTGGAAAGCCGTTTGTCGTTGTCAACCAGCCTGCCGGCGGGGGTGGTGTTGCTGCCAGCTCGGTTCAGCGTGCCCGTCCGGATGGCAACACGCTGCTATTCTTCAACTCGGCCATTATTCACCGGTCGCACACCGGACTGATCAAGGCATCTCCATCGAAGGATTTCACGACCCTTGCCTTCTTCCCGCTTCAGGCAAGCTATTGTCTGGTTGTTGACCAGAAGTCGCCTTATGACAGTTTGCAAGCCCTGACCGATGCCTCCAAAGAAACGCCAGACAGTCTTACATTTGGTGTGCAGCTTAAAAGTGGTACTCACTTCGGTGGAGCCCTCATTCAGCGCGAAACGGGATCAGCCTACCGTTTTGTTCAGGGCGGCGGCGATTCTGATCTGACTGTTGCCATAGAAGGTGGCAATATCATCACAGGGCTTGTTAGCTGTTCAACGGCTGTGCAGCATCAGCAAGCTGGCAAACTCAAGATCCTTGCCAGCGTTTCTCGCACCTCGGAGAAAGACGAAACTGTCGCTGATATTCCAACCTTCACGGAGCTTGGTTATCCGGGCGTGCTCTTCAGTCTCGACTTTCTGCTGCTCGGCCCAAAAGACATGGATCCTGCTCTGGCTGAGGCCATCAACAAGGGCTTTGCAAATGCTGTTGCGGATCCGGAGATTTCAGAACAGCTAACCAAAATGCGCATCCCAATGACAACATTGCCACTGGCGGAAAGCCAAGAAGTTCTTGGCGAACAGGATGCTGTGGTTGCCGAACTTGCCAAAGAGCTCGGTTTCGAGTGATCCCCCCGAGAATGAAGGAGACGGGGGATGCCATCTGGTAGTCAAACTCGCCTCCTTCGCTTGGTAGTGCTCCGAAAGTTCAGTAAAATCAATAAGGAATAAAGATATGTCCGAGCAGACAGTCTCTCCGGTTCGGAGGGATCCCGTCGCCTCGTTGCGGCAGGGATGCGAACGCCCATGGGAAGTCGATATCGACCCCTTCAAGGTTGCTCCAAATACATATTATGTTGGAAACAGCTGGGTCGGTTGCTATTTGCTTAGCAGCTCCGAGGGCCTGATCCTGATCGACTCGACAATGCAGCCTCAGGTCCATATCGTTCTTGAGAATATCCGAAAGCTCGGATTTGATCCAAAGGATATCAAGCTTCTGCTCCTGTCCCACATGCATTATGATCATGTTGGTGGCGCGCGCGTGATTGCCGAACTTTCTGGTGCTCGAACCATGCTGAGCCGTGTGGACCACGATTTTCTGAACCGGCGGCCCGACATGCTGTTCGATTTCGGCTATCCCTATGGGGAGTTCAAAGTGGATGCCTATTACGACGATGCCGAGCCGATCCGCTTGGGCGACAGGGAAATCACAACCGTCCTGACGCCCGGCCACACGCCGGGAACAACATCGTTCTTCTTCGATGCAACAAGTGAAGACGGCAAGACCTACCGCTGTGGCTTGCATGGAGGTATTGGCCTAAACACGCTCTCAAATGCCTTTTTGAAAGAGCACTCTTTGCCCAAAAGCTACCAGTCGGACTATCTCCAGTCGCTGCACATTCTTCGGGATATGCCTGTAGATATTGCTCTTGGCTCCCACCCGATCCATGTACGCATGCTGGATCGTGTCTCGGAGATTTCCGAGGATCACAATCCATTCTATGACCCGGACCTTTGGTGTCGCTTCATCGATGACCTGATTGAGAAGGCTGAGATCGAATTCGCTAAAGATAGTGAATAGCACAGACAACACAGACAGGGCAGGGCAGCCGTTCCCGCATCTCAAGATGGTTGCCCTTTTCCTGCACGGAACAGACCATGACTAGAGACCGATATCTTGGTATTTTACTGATGATCGCTGCCCTTCTTCTGGGTATCGTGACCATCCAGATCGACTATACCCCAATGACAGATGATCCGGGGCCAAAGCTATTCCCGCTTTTTGCTTGCGCCATCCTCATACTCTGCGGACTGGGGCTGCTCATCCAATCGAAGCCAAGACGACAGGAGCTGATCGTCGACAAGAGTTACTGGATCAAGCTGGCATTGGTGTTTGCCGGTCTGATTGCCTATGGTCTGATGCTCTGGCTCATCGGGTTCAAGATTGCAACGCCCATCATGCTTTTCTTCTTCTACTGGCAGATGTCGCAGAAGGGGCAGTTCTCCCTTTTGGCAGCGTTGATCTACACGGCAATCTCGTTCGCCATCATCTATTCGTTCTTCCAATATGTTCTGGGATCCTATCTCCCGGAAGGCATTCTGTTCTGAGGCCCCGCGATGACCATGTTTCTAACCAGTTTCGGGGCCCTTTTCCTGCCCACGACATTCGCAATAGTCCTCCTCTCAAACGTTGTCGGCATTGTATTTGGTGCAATTCCTGGTCTGAGCGGAGGCATAGCCGTTGCCCTCTTTCTGCCGATGACCTTTGGCATGGATCCTCAAATGGCCTTTGCCATGCTGATCTCTGTCTGGGTCGGCGGTCAGTCCGGGGCGATGATTGGCTCTATCCTGCTGGGTATTCCCGGTTCTCCTTCAGCGGTTGCAACAACGTTTGATGGCTATCCCATGACGCAAAAGGGCGAGGCCGTACGGGCTTTGGGTGCTGCCATTTCGGCATCCTTCATCGGTACTGCGCTCAGCATCATCATTGCCACCTTCATGAGCCAGATGCTCGCCAGTGTGGCGGTGCGCCTTGGGCCGTGGGAATATTTCGCGCTCGGCCTCTGTGCCATTTCGCTGGTTTCTTCCCTTGCCAAAGACGGCGTGTTCCATGGCTTTGCGGCGGCCGCTCTTGGCTTGTTGGCGAGTTGTGTTGGCTTTGCTCCTATCGATGGTTCGGAGCGCTTTACCTTTGGTTCGGTCTATATGGGAAGTGGCTTCGATCTGATTGCTTTGATGCTCGGTCTGTTCGCCATCAAACAGATTGCCGCAGAATATGCTCGTGGTTTGCGCAGCTTTCCTCAAGTCGATATCGGCAAAATCCATGGACTGGGTGTTTCCCTTGAAGAATATCGCTCGAACGCCAGTAATATGTTTCGGTCCTTCATGATCGGCCTCTGGATTGGATTCCTTCCCGGTATGGGCGCCGCCTTGTCCAATCTTGTTGCTTATGCTCAGGCCAAAAGCGCCAGCAAACATCCCGAAGAGTTTGGCAAGGGGTGTATTGATGGCGTGTTTGCCAGCGAGACCGCTAACAATGCTTCAATCGGCGGATCGCTGATTCCGATGATCTCGCTTGGTATTCCCGGCGATGGTACCACCGCCTTGCTGCTTGGTGGCCTGATGATCCACGGTTTGCAGCCCGGCCCGCTGCTGTTCGACAGCAATCCCGATATCATCTATACGATCTTCGCAACCGCGCTGTTCTCGTCCATTCTGGTGCTTATCATCCAGTTTTTCGGTATTCGCCTGTTCCCTTATATCCTGCGCATTCCGCACAATATCCTCTATCCAGCGATTATCGTGCTGTGCTTTACGGGCACCTTTGTTTATGCGGGAACCGAGTTCAACTTCTATTTCCTGCTTGGCTTCGCTCTTTTCGGCTTCCTGATGGACTGGTTTTCGCTGCCCATCAGCCCGTTCCTGCTCGCCTATATTCTGGGCCCCATGCTTGAACTCAACATGCGCAACTCGCTCACCTATGACGAGCACGGCCTGATGATGTTCTTGACGCGACCGGTATCGGCGATCCTTCTTTTGATCGCTCTCGTCAGCATTCTCTGGCCTTACGTCAAGCCTCTGTTTCATAGAGCAAACAAGCAGGCTAAGGCATAGCTCATAATCAAATTCGGGATTATCAGCGAGAGCGACTGCTTGCTGATGATCCACCCCGCCTTCATGTGCTTTCGCGTTCGATGATTTCGAAGCCTACGTCAATGATTTTCTTGTCAACCGGCTCGTTCTTCATGCGGGTGATGAGCATGTCTGCCGCGTGAATGCCAATCGCATTCCTGTTGATTGAAATGGTGGTCAGGGACGGGGATGAATAGGCGGCAAAATCCAGATTCCCAAAGCCTATGACCGCAAAATCTTTCGGCACCCTGTAGCCCCGCTCCAGAGCCTCGGTGATCACCCCATGTGCGAGCCAATCGGAGTTACAGAAGATTGCTGCGCGCTTTACCCCTGTTTCAACCATTTGCGCCAGACAGAGGCGCCCCATTTCGAGTGTACTGGGTGATGCCGTGTCCATGGTTATGGTGTCTTCAATACCCATCTGATTTGCCATCGACAAAAAACCGTCTCGCCTCAGTCGAGCGCGTTCATCCTGCGCTCCCAGCACGCCGAGTTTGTCGTGCCCCTTTTGAATGAGGAACCGCGCAACTGCTGCGCCCACTTCCTTGTGCGAAAATCCGACTGCCATATCGAGGGGGGACTTTGAGAGATCCCAGCCTTCAACAATCGGAATATCCATGGCTTTCAGTTGTTTGCGGGCCTTTTCGGAATGGTTGGTGCCGGTGAGCAGAATGGCTTCAGGGCAACGGCTTAGGATGGTCTGGATCAGATCGTCGTCGCTTTGGCTATATCCGGTCAATCCAAGGAGCATTTGATAGCCTTCTTCGGCCAGTCGGCTATTGAAAACTTCGATGGAGCCAGAGAAAAGCATGTGAGACAGGGTCGGAACGATGGCTCCGACAAGACGGGTGCGACTGGAAGCCAAACCACCCGCCAACATATTGGGTACATATCCGGTTTTGGTAATCGCGGCTTGCACGACTTCCAGCGCCTGAGCTGTGACGGATTCTGGCCGATTGATCGCTCGTGAAACGGTCATGGCCGATACGCCAGCCACCTTTGCCACATCGCTGAGGGTGACGCGACCCGAAGAGGTGCGGCCCGCACGCTCCGTGTCGGGCTTCTTCTTGCCTGGTTCATCCATTTGAGGCTTTTTGTAACGGCTAGCCAACAGGCATCTCCCGATCAGTTCGAATTCGGCATCCTTCAAAGAAACTCAGGATAACTACTTTTAGCTAGAAAAAAAAGGAAGTCCCTGCGACAAAAGTTAGCGCTAACAATTTTTTCTTGCGTGATGATTATGTTAGCGCTAACGTTTTATTGTCTGCGATGTGGAGGCTGCCGCATGAAAGTTGCAATTGCGGTGGGAGGACCTCCATTCATTCGTTTCATGGGAGGAAACAATTGTGACGAAATTTACAGATAAAGGATCTAGAAAGTTCGTGCGCAGCCCTTTGGGGAAGGTCTTGGCTGCGACAACGATATTTGCTGCAGGCGGCGCTCTGCTTGACGTTGGTGTTGACGGCGCGAGTGCTGCTGAAACTCTTCGTATTCAATCGTCCTTCAACTCCGGGGACTTTGCCAATCAGTATCTGATCAAGAACTGGTTGCCCAAAGTGCCGGAAATGACGGGTGGAGAAGTCGAAATTGAAATGCTTCCATCAGGCGCTGTTGTTCCTGCCAAAGAAACCGTTGATGTCATTATGGCCGGCGTATTGGATGGTGACTTCACGACTCCAATCTATTTTTCCGGCCGCAATCCGGCCTTTGCCATTCTGGGCGACCTGACCGCAGCCTATGATTCTCCTTTGCAGCAGCAGGGATTCTGCAAGGATGGGCCGGGTGAGGCAGTTCACCAAAAGGTCTATGACGAGGTTTTCGGTGGTTCCATTACGGTGGTGGCCTGTGGTCCCTATACGCGTGAAGCTCTGCCTGCAACGGTTGAGATTGCCAGTGTCGATGCCATGAAGGGCAAGAAGATCCGAGCACCTGAAGGACTGAGTTCTGAAGTCTTCCGCCGCGCAGGTGCCACGCCAGTGAATATTCCCTATTCCGAAGTCTATACAGCTCTGCAAACGGGCATTGTCGACGCTGCGGATGCGAGTGCCTATGTCAACAATGATGCGGCCGGTCTTAACAAGATTGCCACTTACCCGATCTATCCGGGCATCCACTCACAAGCCGTGATGCAGCTTGCCCTCAATACGGATAAGTGGAATAGCCTGTCAGAAACTGCGCAAAAGGGGCTCCGGAGCTGGTGGTATGCCGCGATGGAAGATCTGGCCAAGGTTGCAAATGAGGAAGACGCCAAGCTGGTTGCACGGGATCGTCAAGGTGACACAGTGCATGTGGTTGACTGGCCTCAGGCGGAGCGGGACAAGTTCCGCGAAATCGCCAAGGACGCTTGGGCAGAGTTCGCCGCCAAGACCCCGCAGGCTCAGGAAGCGCTTGATGCGCATATGGCCTACATGAAGAAAATCGGTCTTCTTAAATAGACTGCCGCTCTGGCGCATCCCTGATCACAAGGATGCGCCAGTAATGGCAGGAGGTCTCTTCAATGAAATCTGCAATCATTCGTCAGGTGCGCTTGATGGATCGCATCAGCGTGTTCATCGGCTATGCCTGCATCGTTCCCTACTTTCTCTGCATCGCGCTCTCTATCTATGAGGTGATTATGCGCTATGTGTTCCGAGCACCAACGCAATGGACCTTTGAGGTTCTCATGGTGCTGTGTGCAACGAGCTGGGCCTTGTCTTCCGGCTTCGTCACACAAAGGAACCGTCATATTGCCATCACCATGATGGAAACCCTCGTGTCTGCGGCAACCTGGCGCTTTATGCGTTTGTTGGCGCTTTGTGTGTCCGTTGTCGCAGTCGCTGTTTTGATCTGGGCAACCTGGCATCCTGCTATGCGGGCTTTTTCCATGATGGAGCGCAGTGGAAGCGCCTTTAATGCTCCGACGCCGACATATTTAAAGTTGGTGCTGGTTGCTGGTGCCGTTCTGTATCTGTTGCAACTTTTCGCCAACATAGCCCGCTGGTTCATCGGCGCTGAGAGTGAGGACAAGACTGATGGGAATTGAGTTTGCAACCATCGCCATCGTCGCGGCACTCCTTGCCTTGATGGCCATTGGTATTCCTCTGGGGATCACGACACTTGTTGTCTCGATTGGCACTGCGCTGTTGTATTTTGGCCCTCCCGGCCTGTCTCTTATTGCTGCCAACGTTCTGCATGTACTCGAGAAGTATGAACTGATCGCCGTACCATTCTTTGTTTTTATGGCCAATATGCTGGAAAGATCCGGGGTGGCCGAGTCGCTCTTTCAGAGCATGTCTGTGCTTGGGGGACGTTTCCGGGGCTCAGTTGCCGTGCAGACCTGTCTGGTCGCCATCGTTCTTGCAGCGATGAGCGGGATTATGGGTGGGGAGATCGTTATGCTCGGTCTCATTGCTCTGCCGCAGATGCTCCGCCTTGGCTATGACAAGAAACTGACGATCGGCATCGTGTGCGCAGCAGGTGCCCTCGCAACGCTTGTTCCGCCATCGGTGGTGATGATTGTCTATGGACTTGCCGCTCAGGTCTCTATTGCCGATCTGTTCTCTGCGGGGCTTATCCCGGGCGTTATCCTCGCCAGCCTCTACATCAGCTATGTGTTGATCCGGGTCCGCCTCAATCCGGCGCTGGCTCCGCTTGATACCAATCCGGTGCTTAGTGAGCCTTTGTACAAGCGCTTGCCGCACATGAAGGGAGCGGTTCTGCCGCTTTTGCTTATCGGCGGAGTGCTTGGGTCCATCTATACCGGGGTGGCAACGGTTACAGAATCCGCTGCGGTTGGCGCCACCGGTTCCCTGTTCATTGCCGCCTGGCAGCGAAGGCTCAATTGGCAAACCGCCCGTGACGCCATGCGTCAGACCGCGCTGACGGTTGGTTCGATCATCTGGCTCGTCATGGGGGCTATCAGTCTGGTGGGTATCTATAACCTCATCGGTGGTATCAATTTTGTTCGCCACACTCTGGTCGGGCTGAATATCGCGCCACTGGCAACCGTTGCCGTCATGATGCTGATCGTCGCTGTGCTTGGCACTTTCATGGAATGGATCGCGATCATTTTCATCACAGTTCCGATCTTTGCGCCGGTCATCAAGGATCTCGGATTTGATCCGGTCTGGTTCGGCGTGCTCTTCGCCATGAATATCCAGATCTACTATCTGTCGCCACCTTTTGGGCCAGCCTGCTTCTTCCTCAAGAGCGTGGCTCCCAAGCATATTACCCTACAGGACATTTTCGTGGCGGTTCTGCCGTTCATTGCTCTGCAGTTCATCGGCATGCTGGCGGTTATGTTCTTCCCCGAGTTGGCATTGTTCCTGCCACGATTGATCAATGGTTGAGGAGGTCAAGATGAATACGGACATGCATGAAAGTTCCGAAGACCAGTTAGGCCAAACAGACGACCCGTTCAATTTCGGCCTCTGGCCATCCTTGGCCGGACTGATCGCCAGCGCGTTGATTATCTGGTTCATGTTCCACTTTGCCAATGGCAACTATTAACCGGCGCAGATGATGCCCAACCATGGGCAGCCCGGTCCTCGGGCTGCTCCGTCTCCCTTGTTCGAGGCCTACCAAAGGAAAATGTCATGTATCTCGGAGAGCAACTTATAGATCCCACTGATGAACGTCTGCGCCTTTCAGCCCAGCTAGGTTGTGAAGGGATTGTTGTCGACACCCGACCAAATCGCGCGGTTCTCAATCAGGATGGATCCTGGGATGCTGAACGCATAGCCAAGCAACGCAAGTGGATTGAAGGCTACGGCATGAGTCTGGATTGTATGGCACTTGATCTGGGCTCCTTGCTGCTGGACAGTTTGCGCGATCTGGAGAAAGCCAAGCAAAGGGCCCAGATGCTGCGTCAACATATTGAGGCAGCTGCCGCCGGTGGTGTTGACATGGTCAAGTTTACTGTTGCCATGGTCGGCATAACGCGCACGGGTGTTGTCGATGGGCGAGGTGGCATGAAGTGTTCGGTTTTCCGGGCCAAGGACTATGCGCAGGAAAGTGATGCGCGCTTTTCCTACTGGGGAACCGTGCTGCCTGAGGATGGCGAAGAAAAGCCAACCGTTTATGACACGAGCAATCCTGAAACCGGTGGGCAGCTATTGGCCAGTGAGGCGGGAGGCATCAGTGTGGAAGATGGCTGGCGAGCAATCGAGTTCCTCGTTGACCAATTGCTGCCAACAGCCGAGAAGGAAGGGGTTCGTCTTGCCTGCCATCCCCATGATCCCGCCTATCCTCCGGAAGGTCTGAATGGTGTGCATCATGTACTTGGATCTCTGGAAGGCATGAAGCAGTTCGTCAATCTCGCGCCGGAAAGCCCTTCGCTCGGTTTCAACTTCTGTCAGGGCACCATCGCTGAAATGTCAACGGATCCCAATGCCGCCGTTCTTGAGGCGATACACGAGTTCGGTCCGCGCCAGAAGATCTTCATGGTTCACTTCCGCAATATCAAAGGCGGGTATCTGGATTTTCGCGAAGCCATGCCTGATGAAGGATCTGTCGATATGGCTGCCTCGATCCGTGCCTACAGGCAGGTTGGATATAGGGGCATTCTCTGCCCTGATCATGTTCCACTCTCTGACGTCGATCCAAGCCGGGAGCGCTTTTTCGCTTTTTGTCTTGGCTACACCAAGGCACTCCTAGAGCAAGAGAAACCGCCTCGATTTTGATGGAGCGGATGAAGCATGCTGAAACGAGTTTCACGAAAGAGGCGTTCTAGATCTCCTTGAGGAACGCAAGCGGTTCCTGATAGAGAGTGTGAGACTGGGAATGGCTGTCTTTGCCGCTTGATGTCCGAGGAGACTATATTCTCTTCACGCGTCCAATTTGTAGGGTGTTGATTGCTCTATTAGCTATTACGACAGTGCTTCTACCCATGTGGGAACAGATTGTTCTGCGCAGAGAAAAGAACGTGTTGAACAAACAAAGAAATTGAACAGATGTTAGGGCGTTGGCCAAGACAGGAGCTAAAGACCGAAACAGGGGAGGGGTGCCTACATATGGTTGCTTAATTCAATTGTTACGTCTGCTTTTGAAAAGCGGTCGCATAGTATCTGTAACCAGATGAGGCTATCTCTCTTTTATGTTTGAACTTACTTGGTTCAACCGACTTTGAAGACGGAAACTTCTTTATTGCGTATCCAACTCATGTAGCTTTTCAAGCAGCTTGCCAGCTATGCGTTTCTCAATATCGATTGTGTAATGATAGGGGGAACGCGCCCAACGGTGATTGGCATCGCCGACAAATTCGGATTTTGGCAATCCAAAAAAAGTGGCTTTAGTCTTAGCTGCCAGGCGATCATAGATCACGTCCAGCATGCGGTTCATGCGGTCGGTGAAGCCGGTTTCGTTTTCATCGTACGACTGTCCTTTGTTGTCTTGCGATGCCCAGTAGCAGACATTAATTACGGAAATGCCCTTGGCGTCAACGAGTTCGCAAAACTGGTCCAGTTTCGAGGCAATCAATTCAAGGAATGCATCGCTGTTTGGAGCTATCCAGACACCCTTTTTCAAGATCTGTTCAAGCCCACCCGCCATCGCACGCAGGCCAGTTGACAATGTTACCATGCGATCGTCTTGAAGTTTCAATATGCCATAACGTTCATCGGTGAAATCGTAGATGGTTGGAATGTTGTCAGGTTTCTTGAAGCGCCAACTTTTATCAAAGTCGTTGTAGATGTTGCGACGTTCGAAGTTAGGTAATTCGCTTTGATCCTGAAACCAGATATCAACCGGATCAGATATGAGAGATGCTATGCTGGAGCGGGCATTGTATGTTTCAATTGAAACCCTGTCCATGACGCATTCGACAGCGTCGCGAGTTACGCAAGATCCCTGAATTTTGATGGGGTACTTTTGTTCCATAAATCTGACATCCCAGCTGACTCAACCAATGATAATTGGTATAAGGCACACTCATCTTATTCAAGCAAAATCGCAACGGTGAGCACCGAAGGAAGCTGACTTGATGCAGAATCTCGAGATTTTGGTGCGCAAAAGGTGAATGTTTGCAGCGCATAAGCTGTGGCCTGATACACATAAATGCACACTGCCTAGGATGAGCACAGGTCTCTGTTCGCCAATCCATAAAATGGCAAAACGGAGCCATCGGCTAAAGACCATTTGCGGATTTCATTTGGAAAATCTTGGTAGCGGAGGAGGGACTTGAACCCCCGACACGCGGATTATGATAAGTAGGGTTTGGCAATAGATACAATAAGATAGGTGTGACGACGGTCGTAAAACTTTATTCAAAAATCAAAGAGATATAAGCTAAATTGTAAAACTGCTTTTGATTTTGCTATTGGTAACAAGGGCGGATACCGGACATTGCGCCAAGCTGAGTCTGCTGCAAAGTTTGACCTAACGCGGTCACAGAGAATGCTCTCTCCGACTGACTACAAATTTATATTACGCCCCTTTGCTGCCATCTCATGTATATCCGCATTAGATTAAGCTTAATTGGGGTAGGACTCGACCTAGCGATGCCAGCTGGATACCATGCAGCGATACGGCATGGCAGATAAACGGGGAGACGGGGGATCATGGCGGATCTTCTAGAACAAATGGCGGATTTACTGGAACAAGGCGCACACGCCGGTGAAATACTGTCCGGCATCGGTGTCATATTTGTGGGTCTCGCGCTAATCTGGCAACGAAGGTCCGTACGCCACCAGTCGCTGCTCCATCTCCATCAATACCTTGCTCAGGATGCATTCAGTGCAGCAAGGCGCAGAGTTCGAACGGAGCTTTACAAAAAGCCTTACGGTAATTGGAATGACCATGACAAAGATGACGCGAACAGTGTTTGTGCCAGCTATGATCAGGCGGGCCTCCTTATTTCGAACGGGACAATAGACAAAAAGACAACTAACTCGTTTTTGGAGTCTTCTTGGGGTGAGAGCATTTGTGACCAATATGAGGCGCTTACCCCATTTTTAAGCGACTACCAAACCCCTAATAAGACTGGTTATGAATTTTTCTTGCATTTTACGGGTTTGTACAAGAAGGCGCGAAAGGTCTGGAGGAAGCCTATCAAAGGAGAACCTCTTAAGATTGTCTCGGGAGGACAGACGGGGGCCGATCGCGCGGCGTTGGATGCGGCGATAGCTCTTGGTTTGCCGTATGGTGGCTGGTGCCCACAGGGAGGAAAGGCAGAAGATATGCCCCGCTCCCCAGGATTGTTGCTACATTACGAGTGCCTGCAGGAGACAGATACGATCGAGCCGAATGAGCGGACGGAATTGAATGTTCGCGACAGCGATGCGACCGTCATTATTGTCAATACCTGTGGTTTGGATAATTCCCCGGGGACGAAGCATACCATTCAGGCCGCGGAAAAATACGGGCGGCCATTCAAGTTGATCCATGCCGATGCCGAGGACGCCGTCGAGCAGATCTCAGTTTGGATCAACGGGCAACGTGGCTTGAAAGTATTGAACGTCGCCGGCCCTCGCGAAAGCGAGGCACCAGGGTTGTATTCCATCACGCGGGCTTTGCTACAGCAGGTTTTGAAAACCCCAGCAGTTAGTAAGATGTGACTTCCACAGTGGGCGGTGTTTACTATGATTATGCGTTTCTAGGCATTTTGAGGGCGTAGCTATATTCTCAACCGACAGAGAGCGTCTAGAATGAAGACAGCTGGATGCCACGGACGAATAGCTGAAGATGGCCTAACCAAGAAGAGGCGGTGAATCTGTGGAAGTCTGCTATCTGGAAGGGGGCGGTAATCCTCGGAACTACGATAACGGGCGCCAACCAGTAATATCATCACTGAAAATGCTGCACGTCGTTCGAATGGCAGGAATGGGGAAGCGACATCAGGGATGCATCCTCTGTCGAGTGACCGCTTAGAGCCCATAGTGACGGATGCTGCATTTTGAATGAAGGTCTGCTCATTGACGGTGACGCCCCACGCTCACCATACCAGTCCAGAAACTCGACCGAGGCCCGAAAATACGCCCGCCGCGTATTGGCATTGCGAATATTGGCCGTGAAGAATTCAAGAAAGCGCGAAAGGCTGGGTGACGTGTCTGATGCCAAAATCATCGGCAAACTCTCGGAGGTGATCAGGATATTGCTCGACACTACATACCCGCCTCACTACGGCCATCAACTAGCATTGCAAGCCAGTTTTCTAGGCCATCAAAATAATCCGACAGCTTCTCCATCGCGAAAGCAAACGAACGAATATTGATATGCACGACATCAGAGCCAAGCGTTCTTGTATCATCGCGACTACGAGAGTAGCGAAAGCTCTCACCATTTGGGTCGTGCTCATTTAGTTGACGCATGTAGGCATCAATCCCATCGAGGTCAGATGCAGGCAGAGGGCTTTCTCCTGCCTTCTGACATGCTGGATCGAGCAAGGGACGGATCATGGACCATAATTTCGCTAGATCGTGTCGCCCAAGATTCTTTTCCTGACGCCCCGATATCGAGACTTCGAGCAGATCGACCGCCAAACGGAAGATGTCTTTAAGCATCAGCTCGATATGGTGCCTATAGAGAAACGCGATTGGGTAAATCATATAATCTTGATAGACGGGCTCTTTACACACTTTCTCCGTCAACTGAAGAGCGGCCTTTCTAAAGCCAGCCTTATAAGCATGATTGACCTCGCCGTAATGTTCTATGCAGGCGTTCAACTTCCAATCAGCACTATTACCCCCAAACAAAACATCTTCAGCACGCGGTGGTGGTGAGTTTCCAAACACAGACTTGCTTTCCGTTTCCATTGTAGTTTCCTTTTCCGCGCGCACTGCCCTAGTATATATAAGATAAAGTACATTATCATATGTAGTTGAATACAATCATAGATAGAATCGTTTTTCTCAACCGGATATCGTTTTTATCTAGATAGCAGCCATTCACGGTTACAAGGCAAAAGTCTGTTTTGTCCGCTTAGCCGACTTCTCGCGCTTTAAATTGCGGGTTTTGCCAGAGATGGCGGTTTTTGACAATCGAAGCAAAGAGTGTGGGTTAGTTTTGATGCCTTTTGTTCTTAGTGGTCTTGCCAATAGCGCTCTCTGCCAATTTTTTTCTGTTTGCATTGCGCGAGTAGTGGCTGGCCATTGCTTCGGTTCGGTGGCCTAGGACTGCCATCATTTCTTTTTCGCTGCCGCCAGCTTCGGCTATGTCTGTGGCGAGTGTGGTGCGTAGGCCGTGAAAGGTTAAACCAGGCTGGACTTTTTCCTGTTTCTTGAGGGTACGGATGTGTTTGAAGAAGGTGGCTCGTAGGCCGCTTTCTGTCCAGGACGTAACGCGTGTTGTCAGGCACATGATGGTGCCTTTACGTTCTGTGCTATCGATGATGGCTTTGAGAACGGGGCCTGTCGGAATCCAGACCATGTCTCCTGTTTTGCCTTGAGTAAAATTGATTGAGGTGCCGTCATAGGCTGCCCAAGTGAGGCGCACAACATCTCCCTCTCGTAAGCCTGCATAAAGCGCCAATGCCATGGGCAGGATGAGCTGTGGAGGAGCTATCTCGAAAGCGGCAAGCCTTTCTGCTACCGTCCAAGGCCTGTTGGCTGTACCTTCTTTACTCGATCTTCTGATCTTCTTCACCTTGGATGCAGGATTGTTCTCTACGAAATCGTATTGCATGCCCCAATTGAAGAGAATTGAGAAAAGCGTAACGACGTAATTGGCAAAGGTGCGCTTGTGCTTTTCGAAGGCCAGATCGCGGATCTTTGTAATGGTTGAGGGCTTGAAGCTGGTAAGGGGTGTGTCTTTCTTTTTGCCTTCCAGCATCCAAAGCATAACTCTTTCATAATCACTGCGGGTGCGAGGTGCCAAACCCCTGAAATCCGGGCTTTGACGATAGGCTTCAATCAAGCCTCCCAGAGTGCCTTTGATCGGTTTTTGCTTTTTGAGCTTTGCGTCTTCTATGGCTATTTGATGATAGAACTCGGCTGTTCCCGGCTCGGCGGTAATCCGCGCTCGGGTTTTACGGTGGTAGTAGTACCGCTTTCCTTTAGATGTAATGATGTGAAGGTTCTTGACCCTATTCATCCCAGCCATAGTCTTCAACCGTGTTCTCTGTTGCTGGAGCACTATTGCCTAGACCTGACATTTCATCAATCCAGCGGTCTAAAACCTTGCGATCCCATTTGAGGTATCTGCCAATCTGAATCTGTCTGCCCGGGTAATTGCAACGCAAGTACTCGACTGTCACGCCACAATAGCGAGCGGCATCTTTTGTGCTGATTAGGCGAGGTGTCATTTGTTGCTATTTCCTCTGAAGGCTCCCCGCGACGGGCGTTGATGCGGCAAAACAATCATGGAGATGCTCGCCGCGGGGAATTGGTTATTCGGGGTTGCCGTAGAAGAGGGGGAGGCCTGTTTCGGTGGCTGCTTTGCTGCAAGCGAGTTTGAAGGCATCTTCAAGAAAGATGTCCGGGCGGTGCAGTTCCATCATCCAGACAACAGTTCCGGCGCGTGGGCGATAGCGTAGGCGCACAGGAATGCGGTAGTGCTGGTCACCATTGAACACCGGAATGGAAATCAGGAACATGTTCGGCACGTCCAGCTTATTGCCTTCTGCGTCGGTATGTTCGGATTCAAAACCGATTTTGCTTTGGCCACTGTTGCGGTCATAGAAGGCTTTGATCTTTGTGTCTTCATTGACCTGAAGACCTTTGGCAAGGTTCATCAGCTTTTCTGGGCCGCAAGGTTTCCCTTCCAGCTTCTGGATCAGTGCAAGCAAGTCCTTATCGGCTGGCGTTTCCGGCGCTTTACCGTCTGGCCGCAAGAAATCCGGCAAGAACATCACATCGATGATGTTGTCTTCGAGGAAGTAGGAAAATTCCCTCGTATCAAGCGGCTCTCTGCGTTCGCTAATAGCGAGCCATTTCTTATACTCTTCGGAGAGCGGGAAGTCGTGGCGTCCTCGGTGGCTGCCGTGGCGTGGCTTTGCGTCCGCGTGTTCTTCTCCATCCAGATCGTTGACCCGATCATGATAATCAATCACGCATTGGATCGAGATTTCACCTGAAAGCTTGGTGGCGAACAGAGCGCTATTTGTGTTTTGAAAGCGGTTTGCATGATCGATGAAGCTATCAAGGGTTTCAAAGCAAGCTGTGCCTTTGCGGCGCAATGGCGTTTCGTCGAATGTTGCGAGTGCAGAGGTGATGTCCCTTGCGTCCATGCCGCCATCACCCTGATAGGTGACGAGGAAAGAAAGCTTTTCACCGGAAGAGTGATCAACGGTGATGACTTCCGGCTTTTGCTTCCGATTTGCCATGATTTCCAGATGCTTGAGGGCTTCGGCTGAAATGTCCATTGCAGTTCCTATTCGTTGGCGTTGGTCGAAACGGTGCGCACGTCGCTATTTCCTTGCTGAACGACACGCGGGGTATTGTCGAACATGTGCATCTGTTTCGGGTTCTGAGGGCTGAAGCCGCCTGCTGTCTGCCAAGCCATAGCCGGGCGTCTTGGTGCAGGCGGCAACTTCTTGCTCATTTCCGGGGTGATGGTGACAACGCCCTTATCAACCTTGAATTTGATCTTCAGGCTGAGTTCTGCTGCTGGTTTGCCGCCATGTTCGATAACGTAGTTGGTCAAGGCGTCGTTGATTTCCTTGACTGTGTTGCTCAAATCCTGATGCAAATCTCCGTCTTCGAGAAATTGCAGCAGTTCCGAGAAAGTGCGGAAGGTGTAGGGATCTTGCATCAGATTGCTCCTGTGAAAAGAAAGACGGACAGGAGACAGGCTAGAGGGCCTGAGAATGCGAAGAGGGCTTCAGGGAGATAGCGCAGGGAAGCGATAAGCTCTTGTGCCTCTTTCATTGCTGGTTTCATTCTCTGGTGGCTCATGAGCCTGTCTCCTTTATGCTGTGGGGACAGCAATGGGAATTGATTGGGTTATTCATCCTTGAGGGCTGCGATAATCTTCTCGCAGAAAGAGGTAATGCTCTCGCCTTCGGTTGAGCCGGCATATCCGCTCAAGCTTCCGATGAAATCTTCAGAAGCGTCTTTGGCCATTCTCTCAAGGAAGTAGAAGAACTCTTCCTCATCAAAGAGCATGCTGGAAGCGATCTGGCTTCCAGTGACGCTGGTTTCAATATCGATCATGGATCGGGGCTCCCTTCTCTTTGCTGCGCCTGACGACGCTTCCATCCAGCTTCTTTTTCCAGCCTGAGGCACGTGTGCTAGGGAAGGGGCGAGAGGGGATTTTCTGTTTGCGTCGGGTTTCAACACCCACATGCTTGTTGTGCATGCGCTTGACCTTGGCGATGGTCTTTACATCGTCCTTGGTTTTGCCCTTGTGGCAGTCACAGCAGAGGCACTGGCAGTTATCGAGGGAGTTGTCGCCATCCAGACCACAAGGCTTGATGTGGTCATACTCGGTCGTATCCGGATGCAGCTTGGCGCCACATTTTGCACAGCAGCCACCATCACGCAGGAAGGCTGCTGCTTTTGTCTTCTTGGAGAATTCAGACCGGTTCGTAACAAGCTTTTCAGCTGTCTGTTCCGTAGCGACTGCGGCAAGCATTTAAACCCCCATCGGTTGCGTTCTATGGGGGTAGTGTAAGGAGTAGTTTTACTCCTGTCAACAAATTAGAGTAAAACTACTCTATTTTCATAATGATGCCAACTGTTGTGATTTTAGACGGTTCTTAGTTCAGCATTTGAAATGGCTAGGTGTGGCAGGGGAGCACGTCATGACGAATATTTAAATTGATTAGATGGCTTTGGCCGAAAACCTGCCGCAAATCTCCAGTTTCGGGACGCCCGGCTACAGGGATGAACGTGCGAAATGGCGGCGCGAAGCTGCCATATATCTAGGAGGGACCTATGGAGGCAATGGGCCGCGATTGCAACTCACGACCCAGATGAGCCCAAGATGGACTTTGAAAATGATCGACTGTTGGCATGCTCAACAAAGTGCAACATTTCTGCGAGCCACTAATTCGTAATGGCTAAGGCTTTATCTAGTTTGTCTTTATGCCAGTTGAACGATTGAATTAGCATCACTACAGGGTTTCCTTGCGGATAATTTCCTTGCCTCAATTGTGAAAAGTCGTAGCCACATTCGATCAATTCCGATAGTACAAAAATGGTTTCCAACGTCATGGTAAAAAAGGGAAGAAATTCAGAATTTTGTTGTTCTGTTAACTTGGTCTGAGAGCCGTGGATGAAACGATTTCTCAATTTCACGGCGTTAATCACAACCAAGTTCCATTCTGATGAAATGTTGCTGCAAGAGTTTTGTATCAATTTTAGTCGGCTGAGAATTGTATCTGTGGTTGAAGATTTTTTAACTCCTCCCACTGCAGTTTTGAAGCGATTTGCCCAATCTGTGTCGAGGTTTGTCTCATTTATCTCTTGTTTGAACTTTTTGACTAGGTTCAAAACCTGAGTAGGGGGATTGGGCTTTGGTCTATCGATGCTAGGCAGAAGCTCGAAAGCTGCACACACACCAATGAGCCTATCGCGCGAAAAACCTGTACCCAACCTATATCCATCCAATAGCCTTGCTCGAGCTTCAGATTTCTCCCCCTCGCTCTCAAACCATGACTCTGTTACTTGTTCAAATTCGCAACGATTTCTTGCTGGAGCGACCAATGCATCTCTCCAATCTCCTAATCGACTATTTGACCAAGCATCAGAAGAGACGCCCCGCGTTCCAAATCCTAAATCGAAAGTATAAATATCAACATGATCAATTGATTCTTCACTTACCTCTGAATTCGGATCAGCTTTATTATCTAGTACCGCTTGAAATCGGGTTGGATGGATTTCCATTCCGTAGGAAAACTCACACAACCTTATAAATTTACAGCATTCAGCTATTGCTTTTGAAAAGTTTTGAGGTGAGAAAAACTCAATTCCAACAGTAAAACTGTAGTCTAAACAGCGCGAATAAGCCCCGAAGTTCAAATCAGGTCCGGCCTGCTCGCCGATAATTTGGCCAGTTTCAGAATTTGCAGAGAACGAAGGGCCTGTATCGAGCTTAATATGAATATCTGACTTCCAACCAAAATCCTTGCTATCGATGTCAATATAGCCAGCTTTAACCAAGCAATCTATCGCCTTTTCTGGGGCTGAAACATGAGGCATTCGGTTTGGATCATGACAAATTGCTGATGTGTTATCGTTTACAATATAGATGCTTTCAATCTGCTCTTTTCTTAAGTCAAATCGACAATGGCTGATTGCTAGATACTGCGCTGCACATTTAAACCGGTGAGTTGATATTCCTGCGCGAATATTTGATATTTCACCGTGTAGCATCTTCCAAATGATGTTGTCCAAGCAAAAGAATTTTTGATCAGAGGTAACTCCAGATAAATATGAAACCTCTGTAAAGTTGTAGTATTGCTTTGATGTAAGCTCTGCCTCCAGTCTTCCCTCAGAAAGCATAACATGCACATCAAACGATATACCGTCTAAGTCAATTTTCCCTGTAAAACTCGTCAGCTTTGAATATGAAAGCTCCAACAATCTTCAGCACCCCAATGAATTTAACATTCCCTCTTTAAGGGATTGTTATAGACAATACACCAAATAATTGCTTACCGTCTACTCAGTTCGCTTGCATCTTACTAATGCAAAAGAACGAATGCCCGCTTTGTCTGCCAACCAGCCATCGGCCGACTACAAATGCTACACTTCGTTCGAATGTCGGGAGATGGTGACTAGCTATGGCGCCAGAAGCTGTATTATTTTTTCAATTTTGTGGATAGACGTTATTCTGTCTTCTTCATTTCTGCAGTAGCCATGTTTTGCAAGGAGAAGAAGGCTTTCGGCATACTGTAGCGGGGTCAAACTAGGGTTGCCTGTAGAAATACTTGCGTCTGCTCCTGCCGAAATTAAAAGCGATATTGTAGTCAAGCAATCATCAAGACTTCCCATCGCTGAGACAGCAGAGTGCATTGGTGTGTTGCCATGGCACAGGGGAGGTTTGTGAGCCACTCTAGCATTCACGTCAGCTCCATGATTGATTAGTAGCTCAACTGCTACTGGGTGTCCAAACCAAGCAGCATTATGTAGAGGTGTATGTCCAACCGAATTGAAAATGTTTACGTCAGATTTTGCCTTTAATAGCAAATCAATTGAATTGTAATCTCCTTCGGAAGCGAAGTAGTGAATCGGTAAATGTCCAAATTTTGATGGTAGATTGGGATTTGCATTTTTTTTTATCAGTGTTGACACTAATTCTTCGGTTCTATGGTTTCCTCTCCAATGGGCTGCGTAGTGAAGAGGCCTTTGTCCAACTCGACCTCGAGAAATATGACTGCGCGTATCCGCAATGTTGGGGTTAGCTCCATCATTTAACAATTGCTTAATTTTGTAGAGGCCTGCATTGTTGTCGATTGCGGACAAGAGTTCTTGATCAATGCTTCTCATACCAAAAAGGTTTAGCATTCCCATCACAATCCCTTAGAAAATTTGTTTAGAAAAGGCATATGGAATTTTAGCATTTTCAATGGTAGCGGAGTTTCTAGGTTCCATTCTCGTCAGAAAAGGCTGCGTACCCTTAAGTTGCTGCTGCAACTGCAGCGATTTTAAAAAATGTCAGGGGCTGGCAAGCCGCTCGGGGGATATATCCGCTGGCGGAGGGCTGCTCAGCCAAATGGCCTAGCTGTGTTGGCAGGCACAATGCCACTTATCACGATAGCTTTCACAAAAACGGATTCATAATCCTTGACCTGGATGAGTTGTTCTTTGTCCGGGGCGTTGCGATAGTGCTCTGGTAGAACAAGCGGCTTCTGGTAATGGGGGTCTGTGGACCAAGGATGGTACTCTATCCGGTTCAGTTCAAAGTTCAGGAAAACAAATTTGGCCGTGTATTCGAAAGTGCCGTCATCTTCTCGGTGGCGTTCGATGATCACGAGGTCATTGTTTTTCAGGTCTTCAATGCCAGTGCCATATCCTGCCAATTCCACACAGAGCAGTTCTGAGCCATGCGGGTATTGCTTGTTGATCGAATTCCCCTCGACCATGACGGTGAATTGCGCGTTGAGCGGATAGTTTGGGTTGGGAGACATGTGTGAACGATGCTCTCCCGGTAACTCCTGGGTATTCTGATATTCACGCCACAGCCCGGCTGCAACGGTGCCGAGACGTGGCAATGTTACTTGTTCCTCGAAGAAATGATCGTGATTGGTTGGAACCACTCGGTCGGTGGCTTCCTTCGGCCCTTTGCCTTCTAGAAGCCATTCTGGATAAGTTTCCAGCGCTTGAGCCATGAGAACTAGTGTTTCGGCTTTCGCACTTCTGGTTTTCTCATGAAGGATATTATTGAACAAGTCTTTGCGTTTGCCGACACGTTTAGCCGCCTCGGTCACATTTAGTCCAAGTTCCTCCAGTCTGATCTGAATGCGATTCTTGAAGCCATTTTCCATAAGAGTAATTCTACACTAGCTTATCAATGTTGAAACTGAGTAATTTAACTCTTGAAAAAAGAGTAGATTTACTCCATCATAACCCCATGATGATGACGAACCACATAGTTGATTTGGCCTCCACATTCTCGAAACATCTTGGGATTGAGGTTTCCGCGTTATCCCGGCGTTTGTTCAAGGATAGCAAGAAAATTCAACAGCTATCAAATGGTCATGACCTCTACACAGCTCGCTATCAGGCAGCGTTAGCCTACTTCGATACGAACTGGCCAAGCGATCTGGAATGGCCTTCTGATATTCCACGCCCATCGGTGGCGGAGCGGGAAGATGCTTCTGCGGCATAGTCATCAATCGAATTCTGAATGCGGCGGGCCTGAGGCCTGCGCTGGTCCGGCGGATTGGTTTTGTCCTCCCGCCACTCTGCCGGACCTTTTGATTTGAGGTGTGCCGGTTCCGCATGGCCCCTCCAACTCTCAGGCTCAAACTTACCCTTTGAGCCTGAGCTTTTTATCCCACGCCCGAGGAAGCCTGTCACCGGCCACCCCAAGGGCAAAAGCAACGGTGGACGCGATGACCGCGATAATTAACCCGGATGGCAGCGAGCGGCTGATCTCGCTGGAAGATGTTGAAGAGATTTCGGAGCGGACAGGGCAACTGATGCGGCTTTGTCGCCACGGTGGGCGTCGAGGGCGGACAGCTCTGGCGGCTGTTACGCGGGTGAGTGAAACCCAGATCAAGCGCTATGAAGACAAGGGCGATCCGCTGATCATTCCGCTTGATATTGTGCTTGAGCTGGAAACCATGCTTGGTCATCCATCGCTTACCCAGATGATTGCTGACATTCACGGCTACGATTTGGTGAAACGCAACTGCGGGCGGGGCAAAAGCCTGCTTTCACTGATGCAAAGGAGCGTAAAGGAAAGTGCTGGGGCACACCAAACCATTCTGGAAGCGGAAGACGACGGTGTTTTGACGCTGGAAGAATGGCGGGCGATCAAGAAAGAAGCTGCTGACGCCAAGGATGCCTTCGCTGTGATTGAAGAAAAGGCGGGCCGCAACATCAAACGCATGTTGGAGGCGAAGTGATGGCCCGGCGCAAGAAGCAGGTAAAACGGCCTGCAACTCCGAAAATCCAACAGGTTTGGAGCAAGTCCAGAGGGACGGACGACAAGGGCCGCCCTCAGTTTGTTTATAAGCTCGGGGGCTTTGAGGTTTTCAATCGGGTGACGCTGCCTCTTGTGAGAGGGTTTTCGGAATGAGCGGTGCGATATGAGCATCTACAACAAGTTCCTTGTCATTCGTGCCAATGAGATTGGGCTAGTAACGAATGAGGCCTTTCTTGACGCCTGTCAGGAGCTGATAGACGCGAAGACGAGCGTTGATGTTGGTTCGATCTACACGCACCATTTGGGAAATGTTCTCCCTCTCGGTGACGGGGCAATAGCTCTATTCAAGAACATTCACAACTGGCGGAAGGGAGAGAGCAATCATGAGAGCTGAAAGACCTTTCCGGCAGGAGGCAGGCAGAAGAGAGCTTGTGATCTGCAACAGCGTTACGGATGCAATTGAGTGGTGGTCTGTGCGCACTGAGCCGAAGATAACGCGGTTTGCAGGTTCGATTCTTCTGGTGAGCTATTTGCAAAGCGGATTGGGCAACAGGGAGACGGTAGGCTTTGCCTTCTCATCTACGGCTGACTGCACCCGATTTATCGATACGCTCGCCATGAGGGCGGTAGAGGGGAGGACGGTATGAACCGACGAGATAGGCTTGCATCCAGAGCAATGGAAAGAAAAGGCTTACGCTGGCCGGGCGGTCAAAAATGGTGGTGCCAATGAATGAGGTAACTATTCACAGAGGGACACCGCACGAGAATTTCACCGTCTTGCGCAACGAGATATTCGAGCATGAAGAGCTCTCGCTAGAAGCTCTTGGTTTGCTGACCTATTTGATTTCTCGTCCGCGAGACTGGAAGGTCAATCAAAGTCATCTGAAAAAGCGGTTCGGCTTTGGGCGCGATAAATTCCAGCGGGTTATGCGCGAGCTTATCTTGGTGGGATATGTTGAGCGCAGACAGGGGCGAAGCGATGATGAAAGCACCTTTGGCGCGGTGCAATATCATGTATTCGACACGCCGATCAAAGCCTGTGAAACACAAGATACTCTGCAGCCTGAAAATCCGGTTGCTGATGAGAACAAAGCAGAACTGGACGGGAACGAAGAGGAAATTTGTACTTCCGAGGATCAGCAGCCTGAAAACCTGGTGACCAGATCATCAGGTGACCTGAAAATCCGCACCTTAACAAATAAGGATAATATAACAAATAATACTCCCTTACCCCCCAAGGGGGCGAGGAGGGGCGCTGCGCTGGCCGGAGATGGATTGGGTTCTGATTGGGATCGTTTCTGCAAAAGCTGGATCTTGGCACCGGGCGATAGCTTCGAGAGGGCCAAGCGGGCTTGGCGGAAGCTTGATGTGTTCGAGCAAAGCAAGGCCGTGACTTTTGCCGAGCGATATCAATCGGCAGCGAAGGGCAACAGCCGCAAGACGGCGGCACGAACCTATCTCCGCCAGCATCTCTGGGAGGGGTTCGAGCGCTCGAATGTCGGGTTGGCAGGGCGCAAGCAGGTTTTTGTTTTGCAAGGGTCTCCGGCGTGGGATGTCTGGCGAAACTATCGCGGCAAAGCCATTCCCACTGGTCACCATCCCGAGACGGGAAAACCGGGATGGTGGTTTGACAGCCTTTTCCCACCGGGTCACAATGAGGACCAAAGCAAAGCGAGCTAACGACGCGATAAGCGCCGATTAGAAAAATCGGGAAGAGGCAAAGCCCGCCCGACGAGACCAACGGAACCGGCACACCCAAGACCTGAAATCAGAAGGCTTGGGACATGACAGCAGCGAAACTGCAGCGCAATAGCGCATACAACGAGCGCATGAAAGCGCTTAGGCACGGCGAACTAGACGCCGATATCTTCCGCATGATGGCTTCGGATTTACCGCTCAAGCTTATCGCGAGCCGGATCCACATCACCCCCTACCACCTCAAGCTCCATGTCGACCGGGTTTTGAATGCGTTCAAGGCTCCTGATGATTGTGTCAAACCGTTTCCATGGGCGCTGAGGGTGATCAGATAATGGATTGGTCAGAAGCCGAGAACGAGGCAGTACGAGCCAGAGCAAGGCGACGGCCGAAGCGGGCAGCAAGCCAAACAGTCGAGCGAGATCCTTTGCCGGGCAGCGAGTTGTTTCGGCGCAATCAGGAACAGGGCCTGAAGGGCAAACGCAAGCTCAAAGACAGCGTAACAAGAGCTTGTACAGAAGACCTGAGCGGGGCACCTGCGCATAAAGCCTTCAAGCGCGTGATGGTCGAGAATCCTTACGGCAAAGGCGAAATGGAAAGGGTGAAAAGGCGCGTGATTGATCCGATTGAAAATCTGTTTGCACGGGGGCGGCTTGATGACATGCAGCATCGGGCGGCTCACTTGGTGCGCAAGGCTGTTGAAGGGATGGCCCAGAGTGTGGGCTCGATCGATCCTGAGCGAATTCGCGTGGATTGCTCAAGAGCGGGGGATAGCTCGATTTTCATCATGGAAGCGGGTGCTTTGCTGAAAAGAGCGCAAAATGCGGTTGAGCGGGAAATGGGGCGCGACGGCTGGAACGTGGTTCGCCGAGTGGCTGGCGATGGAGAGACGCTGACAGCGGTTGCGTTTGATTTCATCGTCTCGGCAGAGGAAACCAAAAATGGCGGTGTGAGCCGGGAGGCGATTGCCTATGCAAGCCGAGCGTTACAGCTGGGGCTGAACCATGTGGCGGTGGAATTTGGACTATTTCTTGAACTCAATTTTTAGGCTTGGATCGGTTTCTACCGTGTCGATGATTTCATTGTACCTATTCACTAAATCAGTCACGGCAACACGGCGTCCTGCCGCGGCAAATTTTCCTAATTCGTAAAGGTTCAAGGCGATGAACTGTTCCACTTCAAAGACGTCAATTCTATCCGCAACTTCGGCATTTTCAGCCAATGCTTCAGCAACGAGTAAGCCTTTTTGGAGCGTTACAATAATAGGTCTGTATCCGTCGTCAAGATTGGCTTTGCAACGAGCAACAACAGCCTCTCCTGGGGAGGTTGTCACATGGATTGCAGCATCTCCAATAAAGAAGTCTCCGGCTCTGCCCGTCTGGGCATCTGAAGTTGAAAAGCTGTTATGTTGGAAAAGACCTTTGCCCAAGGCACAATCGAGCTTTGCTCCGATTAAGTGCTGCAGAACCCCTCCCATATAATGCGTGCCTGAAGATGATTTCTGGCGCTCTTCTGCTTGACCAAGGACGTCTCGCACTACGGTACGTAGGCTTCTGGATGCATCCAGCTTAATTTTGAAAGGTTTAGCGGCAAAGAATTCATTTACTCGGTTTATCCAGAATTCTTCGATAACATTTAGATCGATGGTGCCTCTTGAATGGAGCATATTTAGAAGAGCAACATACCTTTGCATATTGCCTATGCTTCCGCGGCTTGTACGGCCGCCTTCTTCCGCTAAAACTTTTGAGATACCATGTCGGTTCAGTATTGTTTGAACTGCGCTTTTGCCGAGACCGAGGACCTGACCTCCCCCTTTTGTGAGCAGTTCTTTATCGTCTAAAGGTAGTCCTTTTGTCTTCGCATGTTGAGTTAATACGAGAGCTACACAAAGAGGACCTTTATTTTTAAAACGATTTTTCTTCGTAAATGCATTCAGTTCTTCAAACAGATCTTTCGTCATTTTAGGCAGCCTTTTGTCTCCGACGAGTGTTTGACTTTAGAATCGGTTCGAATACACTTTTTGCTAAGTATCTGACAACCGGAACAGCTACTCCGTCGCCTATTAGATGATAAGCGTCATTGTATTTGGGGGGAAGCTTATAGTCTTCGGAAAGGCCCATAAGACGAGCGGCCTCTCTGGGGGCCAATAAGCGAGTGCGAATAGTATTTCCGTTGACGATTATTATGATTTGACGGCTTGACCCACCGGTAGGGGTCCTTAAACATCCGGCGATGTCGTCAAAGCGTACCTCAGCGCGCTGCACTCGTTTCTTATATTCATCAATTCTTGTGCGTTTATAAATGCTTCCAACAACGCGTTTCTTTAAGCTCTGGGCTTTCAGAACTTTTTCTGCGTTCACTTGGCTCATCATATCTAGTAGGCGCTTGGTTTCTTCCTGCGAGTGCCATTTGACGCCTACGGGCTCATCCTCGATAAGTTCTGAGAGAATTGAATTTCGTTTGGGGATCAAGGGCAGATCCCACCAAACCGGTGAAGCTGTCGCTGCTCTATTCAATCGTTTGGTCGCTTCAATTAAATTGGAAGTGTGAAACGGAGGTTGTGGATCTGCGCGGACTAAGTTATCCGGGATCTCAGTGCTTGAGTGCACGCCAATAATGAACAGTCTAGGACGGGATTGGGGAACAAAGCAGGCAGCATCAATCACTACCGCTCCAAATCTATAGCCTTGGGCGCTTAGTGCCTCGCAGATTGCTGCGAAATCCTTTCCTCCATGTGACGTCAAAGCTCCACAGACGTTTTCAAGAGCTATCAATTTAGGTGCGCGGCCCTCGGAGCAAAGGCTTTTTATGATTTCCCAAAAAGGCCAAAAAGTTCCAGAGCGTTTGCCGTTTAGCCCAGCTCCTGCTCCTGCTAGAGACAAATCTTGGCACGGGAAAGATGCCCAAACTAGGTCGGCGATATCAGGAAGAACAGTTGAAGAAATTTTCGCTATGTCTTCAATAGCTAAGTGATCCTTGCCCCAATTTGAGATATAACTGGCAGCCTTCTTTTCATCGATGTCATTTGAGAATAGGCATTTCCATTCAGCGCCTAAGCCAGAACGCGCCATTCCTCCACCAGCGAAAAACTCATAAAATGTAGGCATCTTCGTCTTCCTCGATTGGGGATGCTCGGTCCGACTCAAAAAGCGGAATCGTAAAATGTTTATGGGGGAAGGTTCTCACAAAATCAAATTGTTCTCAATATGTTCCTGAAAAGCGATCTGCTAGGAAGTGTTTGATCAAAAATGAGGGATTTGTAAGAGCGTCGTCAGGAATACTGGCAAATAAGCTTTCGGGGTCAAGTGCCGTCACCTTCATTTCACGGCAACACGCGAAAAGTTCTTTAGGATCTGGGCTTGGCTTTCGCGTTGGCGTCATTGTCTCGGCGAGCAAGCCTGAGATGGTGATATTTGATCTGCTTAATATAAATCCTTTTTCTCGGCGTTTCTGCTTCTCGTTTTGCCTGTTACAGGATGTAGTAGTGCAGAACAGCACTTTCTTCGTGCTTTTCTGTCAGGAGTAGAGTGAGATTGATAATGGTCGGAGCTTTAAACTATGGGTCATAGTTCTTAGACATTAAGTCCTCCATTCGTTTGAGAAACTGAATGGTGTTTTTATGTGCAGTTTCTGATTATTAAAAGAGCGCGTATTTCAACCGATGGAGCAGTGGGCTGAAGCCATATATTGCCACCTAGATCGACATTGAAAGATGAAGCTTGTCGCTTGAGGGAAGCAATACCAGATTCAATCTATTCTTCTGGCCAATCTTCCGGTCTGTGTCCGGATAGGTAGGCCTCAATCAAGCGCCGGTGGACATTGTTCACCGGCTTCTCTCCGCGCTCCATGCGGCTGACTTGCTGGCGCATGTTGCCGGTGGGTTTGTAACCGAGCATCAAGCCAAGTCCGAATTGAGACAAGCCAAGGGCTTCACGCGCTTTTTTCAGGTCTTCGCCGGTCATTCCGTCTTGGGGGTAGTCATTCTCGTTGATCATGTTGGCTTGTCCTGTGCTTGTGAAAGAGCCTTGGCAACGGCTCTGGCTTGCTTTGGTGAGAGGCTTCTAAGGGTCATTTGAATATAGCCGCTTTTGCGAATTTCTATATTTCCGTAAGCGCCTTCAAAAGCATATCCCAAAGAAATATACATTGTGTCATCTGATCTGGTCCGGTCAATGCGAGGTCTATTTAGCAATTGAGCGATATCGTCGGCAAGGTCCATTTGTTGACTTGCCAGGTGGTGGCCTTCTGCTATTCGCTTTAACACTTCGATTGATGCCGATATGGAAGGGGCGACAATCTGGCTTTCAATCTCGTTTGCTATCCTTTGAGGCTGTGTCTCAAATCTGGATGCGCCAAATGTGCGATTAAGTTTTGTTTTGGCAAAGTCAGAGAGGCTGTAAAAGTATCCGCTAGGAGCTGGAACGCGCTTGGCAAATGCTGAAACGGCAATCCGGTCTTTTTGTTGGGAGAAAAACATATTGAATGGATAAACCGGATGAGGAACGAGAGCTTGACTATCGTTGCGTTCTTCAATGACAAAGTCGCCGGGCAAGAGCCCGACAACTGCTGCGATTTGCTTTGCAAGGCCGGGCACTATGCTGCCTCCACTTGCTCATATGTTTTACGAGATGGGCGGGCGCTGCCGTATTTTTCGCGGATATCATCCATTGATGTTGCGCCACGGCTTTTGCTTTTCCAGTTTGACGGGCGGAAGTTCCACATTTTCTTATTGTTTGCCCAGCGGAAGCCTGCCGACTTCAGGGTTGTCTTGTGGGGGAAGGTGTCGCCGGAAACCCAGATCCAAGCGCCACAAATTTCGATTTCCAAGCCTTCCAGATTGATGATTGCATTTAGCGCTGTGTTGAGCGCTTCGCCATAGTCTGCTTGGGCTTCTTCCTTGGTTTCGGTGGTCTCGGCACTTTTCAAAACATCGTAAGCAGCATTGACCAGCTTCATCATTTCGGCGCCTGCCGGGTTGATGTCTGGATGATATTTTTTCGCGGCTGTTTTGTATGCTTTGGTGATTTCTTCCTTGGTTGCGCCGGAGGCAAGATCGAGGATAGAGAGAGCGTCTGCAAGTTTCATTTTTCAATTCCTTCGAGAGGGGGGCGCGATGCCCCGGTGATAAATACAATGTAGCCTAATTAGGCTACATTGTCAATAAAGAAAATGAGAAAAATGCAACAAAGTAAGCGGGTTATATCAAGTGTCGCGTGTCTTTTGGGTTCCGAAATCTGCTCGTTGCGACGAATGGCGCTAGGGCTTTTGCTTGGGTGAAGCTTCGGTGGTGTGGTATAAGTATTAATTATTATAAGTTGTCCTCATTGGGGAGAGAGCAATGAAAAAGCTATTGGTTGTTATGGCGTTTGTCGCAGTGTTTGGAGTGGGTAAAGCTGGGGCTTCGGATAAAGTGCCGGAAATAGGCTTGGCGGATTTCATAGCCCAGATAAAAGCCGAGATACTGGAAGCTCAATTAAGATCGATCAAGAGCAAAACAGGGCCGCTATTCTGTCTTGAAGATTTTAGTCTTGAGGTGAATGTGGGGGTAAGGACGAACCTTTCCGGCTCTGGAGAGATCGAGTTCTACGTCTTCAAGCTTGGCGGTGGTGCTGAGAAAGAAACGGTTCAAGGACAGAAACTTAATTTAACGTTTTCAACACTGACAGATTGTGAAGCCCTTCGGAAACTCAGAAAAGAAGATCCTGAAAAGTTTCTGGCAGAGTATCTTAAAGGGTTCTATTTGATGGATCCTATCGCGAATACAACCGGTCAGAACAGTCCGACAAGAAACTTCTAAACCGTACGAGTTTGACGGGAGCAAAATTCACAGGCCGATATCAGCCGTCATTGACATGACCGGCACTCAGGGGGCACCCTTGAGGCATAATCAAGAAATGCGCCCGGGGCCGGTAACGGCTGCCGGGCTTTTTGATGTTCGCATTGTTTGCGCTAGCGATCAAAAATCTGCCTTTGTCGCTCTGCCGAAATGGACGGGGACTGTTTGAACAGTCTCAAGATAGCCCCAATAGTCCATCCTGCAGGTGCTGCGAGCACGTATGCGAGAGGCGGAAAGAATCCTCTTAAAACCAGATCAAGAAAAGCGGCTGGTTTGAAAAGGATAAACAGTCCGGTTCCTATTACGGAGCAATACCCTGTGCGTGAATGGCAAGCAGCAAGGGCGAGCCACATTCCGATGTATGCGGGCAGGAATAGGTAAAACAGGATGTTGGTAAAGCTCAAAACATGAGATTTGCTGAAGAATATGCGTGCTGCCACCAGAGCAAAGATGATGAGCGACGGTATGAGAAGCAGGTCGACATATGCATCACGAGCTTCGGGTGAGAAATAATCAAAATTCATAGTGCACCTAACGAGTTGGTTTGCACTTAATTATAGAAAAAATTTCAGTGGCAATTTTTAATACTCTCTTTCATTTCACAACCTTTGGTATGGTTGGTTAAGAAAACGAGTATAGCCCGGGGCCGGTAACGGCTGCCGGGCCTTTTTGTATCGATCGACAGGACGCTTGGGAAACTTGCAAAAGTTGACAGCTATCGCGCACGCGCGCGGGCTAAACTGTAATGAGGTGTCGGGGAATTGGTGAAGAAGAGAAAACCACGACAGCCCTATGTGCTTTCAAAGGCGAAGTGGCAACAAATATTGATCCAGATAATGGAAGGCCAGAGCCTTAGCTGCATTTGCAAGAAGGATGGCATGCCTAGAACGGCGACAGTCTATAAGGCATTGGCGAAAGATCCGGAAAAGCAGAAAGAATACCAATTCGCTTGTGATATCCGCCTTGAGACGCGGCTTGATGAGATCATAGATATTGCAGATGACGGTTCAAACGACTGGATGGAACGCCTGACTGCAAGTGGTGACAAGGTGTCTGTTGTTGATCACGAGCATATCCAGCGGTCCAAGCTTCGGATTGAGGCCCGCCAATGGGAAGCCTCCAAGCTCAAGCCCAAGAAATATGGTGCTCCTGCACAAATGGTGGTGGTGAAAGAACCTGACGGGGATGGCGAAACAGTCAAGCCCCGGTCTACTGAAGAAATCAGGGCGGCTATCATTGAATTGATGGCGCAAAGCAAGGCTAACAAAGACCAATGAGTTTTGACAATGATGCAGCCTTGACGGAATGGATTGAAAGCCTTTACGGTCAACAGCGTGTTGATTTGGAGGCCGCTCTTGCCCCGATGTTTAATCGCCTCTGGAAGCCGCAAGACGGCCCTCAGACTGAGGGTTATTATTCTCGTGCAGACTTGATGTTGTATGGAGGCGAGGCAGGCGGTGGTAAGAGTGATCTACTACTCGGATTAGCTGTAAACGAGCATAGGAAATCAGCGATATTCCGCCAGAAGCTATCAGACGCAAAGTCGATGGAAGAGCGTTTGTCCGAGATTGTCGGTGAGCGCGGGCGCATGAACTATTCGGATCATGTCTGGAAGGATGGAGAGCAACGCATTCAGTTTGGTTATCTGGAAAAGCCCGGAGCGGAAAAGGGTCACCAAGGCCAGCCAAAGGATTTCCTTGGCTTTGATGAAGGGGCGCAGCAACAGGCCAAAAAGCAGATCTTCTTGATGGGCTGGGTACGCTCGGTCGATCCTGATCAGCGTTGCCGTGTGGTGATTGCTTCTAACCCGCCTCTCTCTGGCGACGGAGACCATCTGATTGAATGGTTCGGGCCTTGGCTTGATCCGATGCATCCGCTTTATCCGGCCAGACCGGGTCAATTGCTATGGGCTGTCTTTGTTGGTGATGAAGAGGAAATGCATTCAGTTTGGGTGGATGGGCCTGAGCCTGTAGAGATAGAGGGTGAGGTGAGAACGCCAAAGTCTCGCACCTTTGTTCCGGCTTCCTTGGCTGACAATGCCTATTTGCGCGATACCGATTATGGAAGTCAGCTTGACCAGCTGCCAGAGCCTCTTCGCACGGCACTGAAGACGGGTAACTTCATGATGGCTCGCAAGGACCATGCCTGGCAGGTCATCCCGTCCGAGTGGGTGCGATTGGCGCAAGAGAGATGGAGTGAAGACCATCCTCATTTGAAAAAGCGAATGTGGGCCATGGGTGTCGATGTGGCCCAAGGTGGCGGTGATAAGACGACCCTTGCCCCGCTTTATGACGAATGCTTCGGGCGCCTTACGACAGAGCGCGGTATTGATACCAAGAACGGTCCAATCGTTGCGGCTCTGATCCTCAGGGAACGCCGGGACGGTGCTGATATCGGAATTGACTGCACTGGTGGCTGGGGCAACTCGGCACGGGACCACCTTGAGACAAACAACAACATTACGGCCTACTCGGTGGTGTTCTCTCGCGGAACGACAGAGAGGCAAGCTAACGGGTCATTAGGCTTCAAAAACGAGCGTGCGCGGCTCTGGTGGCGTTTTCGCGAAGCCTTGGACCCGAACGGAGAGCACAAGATTGCTTTACCTCCGAGCAAGAAGCTTTTTGCTGAACTGACAGCGGTTCACTGGATGGTTAAATCGGGTGGCTCTTCCAATGAAGGGGTTATCCAAATTGAAGAGAAGGACGAGGTCAGAAAGCGTCTCGGATCTTCTACCGATGAAGCAGATGCCGTGATCATGGCTTGGGATCTGCGGGATGCCGCACAGTATCGCATGCTCAAGCCTTTGATGGATGAACAAGAGGACGAATGGAGCGCCCTGGGAGATGTTGGATAGGCAATGAACAAACAAGATTTGCACGAATTGGCGGCCGCCTATAGCGCTGCTTCGAACGGAAGGCTCATCAATCTGATGGGCCTTTTGCTTTTTCTGGCTTTGGCCGTGACGGTTGATCACCGCTATTTTCTGGTTGCTCTGGTGTCCATTCTTGCGGTTGCTGCGGCCTATCTGGCGGACCTGCTCAATGAAGTGATCCTGATGTGGGTGAGTGTCATTCTGACCATGGTGCCCTTCAGCTTTCTTTTGTGGTTGGGGGTGGGGCTATGAGTGACATGGGGACGATCGTTAGCTTCCCAACGGGAAGCAAGACGGAAGCCAAGTGCGAACCTGACGCCGAACTCGTTGGAGCTGTTGAACGCTTGCATGAAGAGGCCAGAGCGGGAAAAATACAGGGGTTCATTGCGGTAACAACACGCAATGACAAGACCGTTTCCCGTTGGGATTATGGTTTCCATGCCAGTTGGCCAGTTGTTGGAGCCTTGCAGGCAAGCATTCAGGTCATTCTTGAAAACGTTGAGGAGCGAGAGGTTTGAAACGAGTTGTCATCAAACCGGCGACACGGCGCGATCTGAGTTTCGTCGCCGCCAATCTGAGCGATGAGGACAAGGCCGAAATCTATTGCCAGATGGATAAGCCGGATAATTGTTTGATTGCAGAGATGGCATATCAGGGTTCGCCTCTGTGGCGATATGTGGCTTGGCTTGATGGTCAGCCGGTACTGGCTTTTGGCGTTGGCCTGATGCATTCCCGCCTCGGTCTTGCCTGGGCATGGGGGACGGTTCGCAAGCTTCGCGCCTTTCCCGAAGCTACCCGATTTATGCTCGATGTGGTCAAGCCTGCCTGTATCGAAAGCGGGATCACTCGCATTCATGCCGACACTATTTCAACGCACGTCAATGCCCATAAATGGCTTGAACGCTTGGGCGCTCACCGGGAAGCCGTCATGCCTCGTTTGGGTTTGGGCGGAGAAACATTCTATCGCTATGCGTGGATCAATGAGGAATAGACAATGTGCTTTTTCAGTACACCCAAGATACGTCCTGCGCCTTCCACTCCGTCCGAAGATGACAAAGAGGTCAAGCAACGTAAGGCGGAAGAGGAGCGCAAGACGCGGGAGCAACAGGGCCGTCGCGCAACAATCCTCACCAGTATGTCTGGAGCCTCGGACTACGGGCAAAATTTGAAAGTCACCAAATTGGGTGCAGCGGGTGTCTAGGAAATGGGACTTGTTCAGGACATACTTGATCGTCAGACGCAATTAGCATCTGATCGGATGCCGTGGGAGAGTGAGTGGGATGCTGTTATTCGCTTCGCTCTGCCCTATGAGAAGGGCGTCTCTGGCATGAACCGGCTTGGCAGTGCCGAGAGTTTTTTGACGCAAGGGCCCCGTTCTAAAAAAGCCGGAACACAATTGCTTGACGGCACAGCAATCTATTCGATTGAACGATTGGCTGCTGGCATTCTAAGCCTGACAATGCCGCAGTCCTCTAAGTGGCATGGGTTGGGGTCTGTTGATCCCCTAGCGCCTGACCTTGATGAGGCTGCAGAAAACTGGTGTAGCCGAGTGACCGACTATCTGTTTGCTGTGCGCTACACGCCAAGGGCGGGATTTGCATCGGTTAATGAAATGGCGGTCAAGGCAGCATGTGGGCTTGGGACAGGTGTCATTTTCTTGGAAGAAAGCTTCGGAGATGCCCATGCAAGTGAAGCGCAGATGCCATTCAAATACAGCTATGCGCCGTTGGCTGAATGCTTTCTCGGGCAGAATGCGCAAGGAATTCATGACACCAATTATCGGCGGGTCAATTACAAGGCGCGGCAGGCTGTCCAGAAGTTCGGGGAGAAGAATGTCTCTTCCAAATTGCTCGATGCTGCCAATGATCCACGGCACAAAGACACACCATTTCAGTTTATCCATGCGGCAATGCCAAGGGCAGAAGCCGGAAGCCGTGCTTCAAGCAATCGGGACAGCTCTGTTGCGTCCTATTGGGTCGAGGTGGGAGAAAAGAAGCTGGTCAAGGAAAGTGGCTATTTCACCTTTCCTTATGTGGTTCATCGTTGGGTAAGACGGGCAGATAGCCCTTATGGGGAAAGCCCGGTTATGCTGGCTATGCGGGAAATCGTCCGCTCCCAGATCATAGAAGAAGATATTGCGCGCGGGGTTTCCCAACAAGGAAGACCTCCTATTGCCACGGTTGCCGGAAAGATCAATGGCAAGCAAGCCCCTTTACGTCCTCCCAGTTTTGCACCCGGAGCCAACAACAAGGGCTACCTTGATCCTTCAGGGGCGCTCTATGTCAAGCCGATGTTGGAGAGCAACGGGCAGGCTCTGAGCTTTATGTTGTCCATTCAGGAGGCAAAGCGCCGCCAGATACAGGACATGCTTTACATCAACCTGTTCCAGATCCTCGTAGACAATCCGCAGATGACCGCAACTGAGGTTTTACAGCGAGCGCAGGAGAAGGGGGATCTTCTCGGCCCTGTCGGTACGAGTTTTCAGCAATCGTCATCGCTTCAGGTGGATCGGGAGCTTGAAATACTGGAGCGCAAGGACGCTTTCACTCCCGGCTCTGCTCTGGAAGCGCCAGACAGCATTTATGATCATGACATTCGGGCGTCTTCAACCTCTCCGATGGATCGCTTGCGCCGAACCGAAGAACTGATCGGGGCGAACGATGTTGTCGATACGGCTTTGAAGTTTGCGCAGGCAGGCAAAACCAAGCTGCTTGAGCGGATCAATGAAGACGAAGTTGGTGATCTGGTTGCCGATGTTCGCGGTGCTTCTCGCAAGATCTTCTACAGCGAAGAAGAAATGGAAGCCCAACGCCAGCAGAAGGAGCAAATGGCCCAAATGCAGCAGATGCAAGCTGGTCTTGATATGGCCGGTCAGGCGGCTGATGTGGTAAACAAGGGCGCCCCTGCAATGGAGCAATTGAATGCGCTTATGGAACAGAGCCAGTAAGGGCCGCAAAGCGCGGCACTCGAGGCAAAGGCTGATCGATGCTTGGCACCGTTTCAGCAACGGCAAGGCAACCAAGGACGATTTTGAAATCATCATGGTTGATCTGGCCAATTTTAGCGGATGGGACCGATTTAGTGATCACCCGCCAGATAATGCGGAAGCACAGTTTAATGAGGGAAAAAGGTCTGTCTTCGGGCGGGCCTTTTCCTTTTTGACCATGACGCAGGCTGATCGGGTTGGCCTTGCACAAGCTGCCTTGGAAGAGGCGAGAGCAGAATAAGGGATTGAGGAATGAACAGAGGGCTTTGGGCTTTGATTTCGGGTGGCATGATTGCCCATGCGCCGGAAGATGGTGGCACCGGTGGTGGTGATACGGGGACGGGAGATGCGGGGGCAGGTGAAGAGAATGCCTTTGCATCCAGTTTGACCGGCGAAGGGTATTCAGACTTTGCCAAAGAACAAGGTTGGAAGAGCGCTGATGATGCTGTGAAGGCTTATCAGGATCAGCGGTCTGGACTGGAGGGTATGATCAAGGTGCCCGGTAAAGATGCGAGTGATGAAGACCGCGCCGCGTTTGCCAAAGCGCTTGGTGTGCCAGACACCGCAGACGGCTATCAGTTTTCTTTGCCGGAAAAGATGCCGGAGAATGTCCAATATGACGAGAAGCTGGCAACATCCTTTAAAGCAAAAGCCAAAGAGATCGGTTTGACACCAATGCAGGCGCAAGCCCTGCACGATTTCCAGATGGAAGCGGTTGGTTCGCAAGCTTCCTCGATGATGGAAGGCCAGAAACAGGCTGAGGCGGAGAAGACTGCCAAGGCCGAGGCCTCCCATGATGCCCTTGTCAAAGCGTGGGGCAAAGAGGGAAGCGAAAGCTATACCAAAAATCTGGCTCTAGCCAATCGGGCGCTGAACAAAATGGTGCCTGATGGCAAGCTCATGGAAGAGTTCAAGAGCAACGGGGTCTTTGCCGAAGATGGGGCTGTGCTGATGCCGCATTTTGCGCAGGCGCTCGCTGCCATTGGACAGACCCTTTACTCGGAAGATGGTGATTTGAACGGCGACATCCTAACGGATGAAAACCCATGGGATGCCAACACATTCAATCTCACCAAACAGGGTGAGATTTACAAGGCGAACCCTGAAAAGGCGGAACGATTGAAAGCCGCCGCCAAAGCCAAGCGCAAATAGTCGCAAGGCAATAAACCAACCTTAGCAACGTCAATAGCGGGAGATAGAAGTTATGGCGAAGGTGAAAATTAGTGATGTGATCGTTCCAGAGGTATTCAATCCTTATGTTCTGGAGCAGTCGGTAAAACTGGATACGCTGATTGCCAGTGGTATTGTCTCGAACGGGATCGACGGGCTCAATCTGTCTGGCGGCGGCTTTCTTTTCAAAATGCCGTTCTGGCTGAACTTGCGTAACAGCGGCATGACCGCACAACGCCTTTCTGACACTGATCCTCTTGTTCCTCGTAAGATCGGTTCCGGTAAAGATATGGCGCGACTGCATATGCTTGGTGATGCCTGGTCTTCTAACGATCTCTCCAAGTATCTGGCCGGTGATGATCCAATGAAGGCGATTGCAACGGAAGTGGCCGGATACTGGGTTGACCAGCGCCAGAATATTCTTGTGCAGACTATCAAGGGTATTTTTGCGGCCGCCTCGATGGCTGTGCTGACCCATGATATCTCGGCTCTTGCTGCTGGGGCGTCTATTATTGACTTTGCATCAAGCGTTGACGCTGGGCAGAAACTGGGTGACCAAAAGAGCAACGTCTCGGGCTATCTGATGCACTCGGCTGTTGAAGCCAAATTGGCCAAGGACAAGGCTATTGAATATGAGACCGTTGAAGGCAAGACAGATCGGGTGCCTTTCTATATGGGTAAGCGTGTGATTGTCACTGATGCGCTTCAGCCGGTAGGCGGTGTTTATACCTCTCTGCTTTTCGGAGAAGGGGCATTCGGTTATCAGGAACGATCTCTTGAAGATGATGAAGCGCTCGAGACTGATCGCGACAAGCTTGCTGGCGATGATCTGCTGATCAGCCGCAGTCACTTCGTGATGCATCCGCGTGGTGTTGCCTGGACTGAAACCAATGTTCCAGACGATGACACCAGCCCGACTGATGAGCAGATTGCGGACGGAGCCAACTGGAACCGCGTCTATGAGCCCAAGAACATTCGCATGGTTGCGCTGAAACACAAGATCGCCGCCTAAGCTGCGATTTTCTTCCATCTAAACCCGACAAATGGCCGCCTCAGAGCGGCCTTTGTCGTATCTGGAGACATGCAGATGAGTGCAACAGCCCATCAGGCCCGCCGCCGTAAGGCTCTGGCTGCAAGAAAACGCGATGAAGCGCGTGAAGAACAGGTTGCTCTGGCCGGTAAGGAACTGAAAGCAGCCTATGACAGCGTTGGAGAGAATGGAGCTTTACCCTCCGAGGCTCTGAATGCTGCCGTGACACTTGAGCAAATCATGGAGAACCCCACGCTTAAGGGGGATGATATTGAACAAGCCCGCAAGGTGTTCGCTGTCGTTATGGCTGAAACCGAATTGGCAGGAGCTCTGGAGCCCAAACATTTGTTTCCCGATCTAACCGATATCAACGGCATTGGTCCGGCCAAAGCAAGCAAGCTTAAGGAAAATGGGATTGCTGATCTGGAAGCCCTTGCCAATGCCAGCTCTGAACAGATCGAAGTGCTTTCGATCGATGATGGCTGGATTGCCGAGGCCAAAGCCCTGATCGAAGGGGGCGAATAAGTCATGGCGAGCGGGTACACTGATACTGCTATTGCCAATCTGGCTTTGGGGCACCTCAATGAGAAGACGATTGCTGACTTTGATCAGACCGGTAATAGTAACGCGCGGTGGTTCAAGACCAATTACGCTTACTATCGCAATGAGCTGCTGAGCCTTTATCCGTGGAACTGTGCCCGTTCGCGTGTGCTATTGCCTGAGGCTGCCGAGAAACCTGCATTCGATTGGGACTTTGCCTACCGGCTTCCTGAAGATTTCTTGTCTGGGATACCAATCTATGATGATGACGGCGCTGAAATAAAGGTCGAGTATGAAGGTGATGAAGTCCTGACCAATCATGCTGGACCGCTGAAGTTCCGATACATCAAGCGGCTGGATGATCCGGCTAAGTTCAACCAGTATTTTATCAACTGTCTGGTGCCTTATCTAGCCCTTGGTATGGCGCATAAAGTGACGGGTAAAAATTCTTATGCGCAAACAATGCAGTTGCTCTTTGACGACGCTTTCGAGAGGAATACCACTCTTGAAGATCAGCAGAGTACGCCCTTGGAGGCTCTCTACTGATGACTGTCAAATTTCTTCAAGTCACCATGTCTCAAGGGGAGATATCCCCTTATCTGCATTCCAGATCTGATCTTGAGCAATTCCGCAAGGGGCTTGAGGTTTGCCGGAATTATCTTCTGATGCGTCATGGCGGGATCTACAAGCGATCGGGTACGCGCTTTATCGATCTGGCTAAAAACCAGAATGCTCCATGCCGATTGGTGCCTTTTGTTTTCTCGATGAAACAGCACTACATGTTGGAGTTCGGAACGGGCTTCATTCGTTTCTATTCTGAAAAAGCACAACTGCAAGCTTCTGACGGATCTGGCGCTTATGAGATTGCCAATAGCTTTGCGCAGAGCCAATTGAACGAGTTTGATTATACCCAATCGAGCGATGTGTTGACGCTTGTTCACGGGGCGCACAAACCATCTGAATTGAGACGCGCAGGCGACGTTGACTGGCATCTCGATACTATCACTTTTGATAGTCAGTTGGACGGGTGGGGCGAAGAGAGCTGGCCACAACATGTTTGCTATTTCAACGAGCGGATTACCTTTGCCAATTGGAAAGCCGATCCCCAAGGCATTGCCTATTCAAAATCAGGCGCTTTCAAAGTTTTGAAATATACGGGTGAAGCGGGCGAGCTGGCTGCTGATGACGCGATGTATCTCTCGATCCTTGCCGGGCAGGTCAATGAAATCAACTGGATCGCAGAAGGGGATGAAATGCTGGTTGGCACTGCGTCGAGTGCCCGGATTGTCGGTCCTTCTGATAGCTCTGAGGTGTTCGGGCCAACCAATAGCCGCCAGAAGCGCCAAGCGACCTACGGTTCAAGAGCGGTGAGGCCGGTGCAAGTGGGTGACGCTCTACTCTATGTCGGGTTCTATGGCCGAAACCTGCATGAATATATTTATGATTCCAGCGCCTATAAATTCATTGCCCCTGATCTGACGGTGGTCAATGAGCATTTCTTCCGCTCGGGGATTGCGGAACAGGCTTTCCAGCAGTTGCCGGATTCTATCGACTGGATCAGGATGGAAAACGGCTCTATTGCAGCGTTGACCTATGAGAGAGACCAACAGATTGTTGGCGCCGTCGGGGTAGAGCTTGGTGGTGGTGGCAAGGTTGAGGCCGTAGCCACCAAACCGGGCAAGACTGGCGATGAAGTCTGGTTGCAAGTTGTGCGCACCCTCAACGGGCAAGAGGTTCGGACGATAGAAATCCTCGATCCGCCTTTTGAAGATCAAACGGTCGAAGATGGCTTCTTTATGGATTGTGGCATGACCTATGAAGGCAACCCGATCAACGAAGTCACCAATCTACCTGATTTCTTTGAAGGGCAAGAAGTTGCGATCCTTGCTGATGGTGTTGTTATGCCTCGGCAAATGGTGGTCGCAAACAAGTTTTCGCTTCCGAACAATCAGGTCGCCTCAAAAATTCATTTCGGCTTTCCATTCCGAGCGCACGGCAAGACTTTGCAGATTGTTGATGGTCGGGCGGATGGCACTTCAATGGGCGAGCTAAAGCGTGTCCAGCAGATCGGTATGGATGTGATCCGGACAGCGGATTTGCAAGTCTCGCAAAATGAGCCTGATGAGGCATTGGAAACAGGTGATTTTGAAGATCTGACACCCATGGAAGGTGATGAGCTGGTTTCAAACTCGGTGCGGCTCCAAACCGGCTTGCTCTCTGTCAGTCAGGACGGTTGGAGCGATACCGGATCTTTCCATTTCTGGTCTGAAAAGCCTTTGCCTTGCCGGATCAGGGCAATCAAAACAACGGTGGATCTGTAAAGATGTGTGCGATTGTTGGTGCAATCGTCGGGGCAGTTGCTTCGGTGATGCAAGGGGCTATGGCGGCACAGTCGGCCAATGCCCAGGCTGCGGTATATGAGCGACAAGCCCAGATGGAGCGTGACAGGGGAGAATATGAGGCTGGTCTGCAAGACAAGGCTCTTACCCGGACACTTGGTAAGAATAGAGCGACAGCTTTAGCCAACGGCCTGGCACTGACCGGCACGCCCGCAGATGTGATTGATGATAACGCGGTAGAGGGGGCGCTTGATGTTCAAGCGATCCGATACGGCGCTGAGGTCAAGGCTACAAACTATGAAATGCAAGCCGACGTGAGCCGCATGCAGGGAAGGCAAGCCATGGCTGGAGGAATCTTTGGTGCAATCTCTCCCATCATCAAAGGGGTTAGTCAGACATATTTCGGTAGGGGTGCCTACGCATGAAGCTTGAGAAAGTAAATGCCGGTCGCGGGCTTGATACCGGTGCAGGCACAATGCCCCGTATCAGTAACTCACCTATGTTGGCACAAGGGCTCAACAGTCTTGCGGATGCGGTCGGCGATGTTTCTAGCATGTATGAGCAACAGAAAACCAAGTTAGCGGGCTTTAAGGCACAGCAGGGTTTTATAAAGCTTGGTAATGACCTCAACATGTCGATGCTGGAGGCCGAACAAAGCATGCCCGCAGATGGTGGCAAGTTTGCCGAGGAGCGATTGGCTGACTTCGGTGCACAATCGAAGAAGTTTCTCGATACTCTGCCGCCAGCTATGCAGGCCGCATACGCTCCAAAGCTTGAGGCGCTGCGCGGTGATGTGGCTGAAAAAGCCTCTCGCACACAATTTGCCCGGCGCAATCAGTTCTATGTTGATGGTATCAACGACATGGCTGATCGGCTCAAAAATGGCGTTCTGCAAAATCCTGACAGCTATGATGAGACAGAAAGCCTTTTGGTTTCCAGCATCAATCAAACTGGTTTGCCCAAATGGAAAAAAAGCGAAGCCTTGAAGAATGTGCGCAAGGTGTTGCGTGGTCAAGCTCTGCAGGGTCTAGCCTTGGCGGGACGGGATGACGAAGCCCGCACGCTCGCCCGGAAATGGGATGCTGAAGATACTCCGGTTGGCAATATAGCGGTGACCGCAAAGGACTTGCCGAGTGAAGCGCAAAAGCTGCTGGGTGCTATTTCATCTCCCGGTATTGAAGGGGCTGGTTATAATACACTCTATGGAGGAGGTTCCTTTGATGGTTATGGGGATCATCCGCGCAAGGCTATTCCCATTGAAAGCGGTCGCAATGCCGGGAAAACCAGCTCTGCGGCTGGCCGATATCAGTTTCTTGCGGGGACTTGGGATGAAGCAGCCAAAGCGCTTGGTCTCAATGATTTCAGCCCTGAAAATCAGGACCGGGCGGCATGGTGGCTTGCTCAACGCGATTACAAAGCGCGGACAGGTGGAGACTTGTTGGCTGATCTGAAGGCCGAGGCTTATGACAAGGTTCGCGCTGGTCTTGGTGGCTCTGGCAACGATACGACTTGGGAAGGCCTGCAAAAGATTTCGGATGCCTCCTTTGCCAATGCTATGAATGCAGCCGGTGTGGCGAGTGCTGGTGATGGTCGCCAGATCGTGACCGATGGTGTGGGGTTACGCAAGGCCGAAGGGGCTCCTGTTCTTGCTGATCCTGTCTCGGGTATGGGGCAGTGGGGGCAGCTTACCGAAAAGGCAATTTCAACGGCAGAGAGCAAGAAAACAGAAGAAGGGCTTAAACAGTTCAATGCTCTGGACCTCAAGGTCGCCAATGGTGATGTGGTGAGCATTGCGGATATCAATGCAGACAAGGTGATGACGGACAGCCAGAAAGCAACGCTGATCCGGCGTGTCACTGCCGATAACAAGAAACAGATTGCGCTTAACGCAACTATCAAAAGGCTTGAGGATCCGGACGGAACACCATTCAATCCCTTCCTGAGTGATGATCAGAAGGCAATTGACGACCTTTACGAGTATCAGACCAAGGTTTCCGGCGGCATGAACGGCAAGGATAGTGAGAAGCGTAATGCTTCTATGGCCTTCGTTCTGTCTTTAGCCGAACAGACCGGTATGGTTCCAAAAGGAGCTATCGCTGAGATGCGCCAGATGTTGGCTTCCGATGATGCCTCAAAGGTGCAAGGTGGTTTGGAAATAGCTGCCTATATTGCTCGTGACCGCGAAGTCGAATTGAAGGCACGAGAAGGCGGCTCGCCTCTCGCTCAAGCCGGACGGGAATATGATTATTACGTCAATCACCTTGGCATGTCTGGCGAAAAGGCAACGGCTCGATACATGGCGCGGCTAACGCCCGAATTTCAGCATGAGCGGGATCGTAGAGAAAAGCTGCTGAATGGGAAAACCGGCTATCTCGCAACTTTGGGAAAAAAGGAGGTTGCCAGCGAGTTCGGTGGTTTCTTCGGCAATCCCGATGTTGGTTTTACCGAAGGGCAGCGACAGTCGATTGAAGGTGACTATAAGGATGCAGTTACCGAGCATTTTCTCGACACTGGAGACTGGGAGCTTTCAAAGTATCTCGCCAAACAGGATTTGACCGGACCTACCGGCATTTACGGGGTGACTGAAATCAATGGCACGAAGACCGTCATGAGATTTCCGCCCGAGAAAGTCTATGCGCAGTTCATCGCTCACGGTGGCAACATTGAAGAGATTGCAGAGCAAGCGGCCTCGGAAGCGTCAGAAGTTTTTGGAACAGGCATCAAGCGCGAAGACATAGGCTTCGTGGTGGACAGTGAAGCAGAAACGGCAATCCGGGCAGGGAAGCCGAAATATCGGCTTGTCGTTCGGCTCAAGGGTAAAGACGGTCAGGACTATATCCAGACAACTCCGGCCTATTTCCGGTTTGATGAACAGGCTGCCAAGAAGAAACAAGAAGCGGGTTGGCTTGAAAAACTGAACGACCAAGATGCTACGCGCAAAGAAATCAAACGGCGTGTTGACGCCGTTCAGGCTGCGCCTTTGGCAGATATCGCACCAGACGCAGCAATCACGCAACAGCCAGAGGAAGCAACTAAGGAGCCAGCAGGTGCGCCGACCAGATCGCGCTATGAGCGCCGCAAAAAACGCTCCGGGAAACAGGACAAGTAAGCATGGCAATTGAATTGCAGAATGGAACGGTCCTGAAGGCCGGAGAAGGGCAATCACTGGTTAGTATGTCTGATGATACTAGTAAAGAAGAAAACCCTTCCTATGCGGCGATTGGAGGCGCTGCGATCAGGTCTGAAAGCCCGATTGGTGCTTTCATAACGGATGTCAGCTTCCAAAATGGCTATGAACCAGATCGTGTCGAGGATGGCTTCGATATCGTTGAGGCCACAAGACAAGCCGGTGTTGAAGATCACTTTGACGATGTGATGCATATCCACAATCAGAAGAGCTTTGATATCTGGATGAACCGATATGAGCAGGAGCAAAGAGACGAGCGTACCCTAGCGGCTGGCGGGATTCCCGCCTTCATTGCCCAGTTTGGTGCCGGGCTTATATCGCCCACTTCATTTCTTCCAGGCGGGGCTTTGGTGAAGACAGGTAAACTTGGTTTGTCTGTTGGCAAGTCGGCCCTCTCGGTTGGCGCTTGGGCTGGTACAGCTGCCGCAATCGATGAAGTGGCGCTCAATCAGTTCCAGATTGATCGGAGCACAGGTGAAAGTGCCGCTGCAATTGGAGGGTCTGTCTTGTTGGGTGCCTTGCTCGGTGGCGGGATGGCAAAATATCTCAACAACCATCAAATCAATTCTCTCGCGATGGAATTGCAGGATCATGTTTACAGGAAAGGCGAGCCGGTTTCCCGCGAAGTCACTGACAAGATGGCTGCCCGGTTGCTGGAGGCTGGAGTTGGGGAGGACGAAGCAAAAGCGAATAGCATCATCTATGGAGCATTTTACAACGCAATGAGCCAGCGGGCGGGCAAGTCCGTCGATGAGATGATTGAAGCTTACCCCTTGCCGGATGTGCGCAGAGAAACGGGCGCGCAGGTGCGCGGTTCAATCGAGCTGTCCACACATCGCGAAGGCGGGGTGCTTATCAGTCTTTTTGAGACTGCCGACAAATCCACCTTCATGCATGAGAGCGGGCATTTCTTTCTGTCTGTTCTGGATGATCTGGCCGCGAATGCGGATGATGCTTCTGATTTTGTGCAGATGCGTTCTAGTCTGCGCGATTGGTGGCGGCAGGAAGCCTCCGCTGTGGCAAAGGATGCCCACCATGGCGGTTTGTCTCGGTCTGTGCTGGAACAATCCCAGATCGATAAGGGAGGGCGTACTGCACCCGTCACGGTGAATGGTGATGCTGAATTGCAGACTGTTTGGCTCAATGACCTTCCACCAATTGCCAATCATGCAGATGCACGGTCAGCGGTTGTGCGCGGTGAGGTCACCAATGCTTCTGGCCAGACCGTCAGTATTTCGAAAAACAATGTCGGCAAGTGGTTTTCAAAGAATGCAGATGAAACCAAGCGAGCGCTAGCACCACATTTGTCTGATCTGTTTAAACAATCAGTGATCTACAATCAGGGCAATCCGAATTTCGAATATTCGGTTGCTCACCTCAATCTGGACGGTAAAGACATTGCCGTCAGGTTTGTCATCAGAAAAACGCCAGGTCTAAAGGATGGGCTTCATCAGATTGAGGGGATTGAAGTGGCCCCTATTTCTGTGAGTACGCCCAAGGGGCAACCTTCAACAGGGAGCGCGGGGGCCACGGCTGCGCACGGCTACAGTGTAGCAGATCTTGTGAAGTACATCAATGATTACCCCGAGGGTGCGCGTCCGTATTTTCAGGATGGGTTTGAGGCGGGCGCAAAGGTTTCTGACGTCGATGTTATGAAATGGCTGGATGATGGCACAACAGGCAGTAGGGCCAAAGACGAGGCCATTGATCGAGCTACTCACGAACAATTTGCCCGGAGTTTTGAACACTATCTGGCGTCTGGTGAAGCTCCAAACGAGGCTTTGAGGGGTGTCTTCGAGCGGTTTGCCGATTGGCTGAGGCAGATTTACCACAGCCTGAAGGAGCTCGGTGTCAATCCTACGCCAGAGGTCAAGAAGGTTTTTGACGACATGTTGTCGGTTCCGATGGATGAAGATATCGGTGAGCAGATTTCACGCTATGTGAATGGTAATCAATCTGTTGGCGCTGCGGCCAACAGCATCGAGACTATCGAGAACAACACCATTGCCGGGAGGGCTGCGCAGAAGCTTGCAAAGTTGACCCTTTCCAATCCGCTTTTGCGCGGTCTTCAATCTCCAAGTCCGGTGGTTCGGGACGCCGTTACCAAGTTGGTTGAAAACCCGATCTATCTGAAAAAGAATCTGGATGGTCACGCTTCTGTTTTGGCGGTCGAGACTGCAATCAAAGAATGGGATCGTGGTGCGCTGGCCCAAGGGATGGAAGGATATCAGGGGGCCTATAAGGCGCACCGTCAAGCCGGAGGGAAACTAAATCAGGCTGACTTTGCCGAGCGGGTGGCAAAGGCCATGCGGCGCGGTGATGTTGACCCCGGAGGAGATCCTCACGTCGAGCAGGCAGCCAAGATCTGGCGAGAGAAAGTTTTTGATCCTCTGAAAGATATGGCTATTCAGGCAGGTCTTTTGCCCGAAGATGTTCAGCCAGCAAACGCGATTTCCTATCTATCGCGGGTCTATAACAAACCACTGATAGAGGCCGATGAAGCTGGCTTCAAGAAGATGGTACGTGATTGGGCCAATGGTGCTGTGCGGGAAGATATCAGAAGAGCTCGCGCAGCAGGAGACAGGCGTCTTGGCGATGTTGACCGTGAAATACAGGAACTCAAGGTCAATCAGTTGCGCGAAGAAGAGGCTTTCAACAGACGTAAGCAGCGCAAACCGGACAGTTTGCCGGACGGGCTGGAGCCTGATGACATTCAAGGCATGGTCAATGTGGTTCAAGGCCCGAGACCGCAACAGCCTGAAACGCTCATGCAATTCTTACGGCGACGGGGTGGCCTTTATGATCCTGATGGTGAGTTGGTAGCGCTCGGTATCAACCACAAAAGCCAGCCGGGATTTTTGCGAAAAGCGCGTCGAGGAGCCATGAGTAAGGAAGGCGGTTGGGATCTTGATACCGCTGCCCGTATGGCTTGGGAAGAGGGCTTCATCCGGTCTCCTGATCGTCCGACCGTGGCCGAGTTCCTGGACGCTTTGTCAGATGATTTTTCCGGAATGCGTCGTGTGGTACGACAAGCTGATGATGAATTGGCTGAGGCGGCGGACAATTATGATGAATTGATCCGTGCTCTGGATGAGTTGGGCATTGATGCCGGCGAAACAGATCCCCTCAAGCGCTTTCGGAACGTCAAAAAGGATCTGGCAACAGAGAACGTTTTGCGTCGGTTTGTCGATGCGCGAAAGCATCAAATGCAAATGCGGATTAATAAGCTTCAAGAGCGCTTGGCCCGGATTGAGGGAACGCTTGGCCAGCGGCCCCGGATCGAAGACGATATCGATTTTGACGACCTTTCCAAGATGGAATTGGAGGAAGAGGTCGAACATGTCGTGGAAAGCATTTGGCGCAAGGTAACCGGTCGACCTGATCTGGAAGAAGAAACCGCTCTTACGGCCTTCAGAAAGCGATTGCCGGAAAGCAGACGCGGGCCGATGAAGTCCCGAACCTTTGATATTGATGATATTACGCTTGAACCTTGGCTCGAAAATAACGTTGAAGCTGTGGCTCGGCGCTATGTGCGAATGATGTCTGCCGATATCGAGCTGACGCGGAATTTCGGAAGCTCCAACATGGAGGGATTGGTCAAGAAAATTTCGGATGACTATGAAAAGCTCCGGGCCTTAGAACCTGATTTGAAGAAAAGACAGGCTTTGAGCAAGCGTGAGAAGAGCGATATTGATGATATCAATGCGATGCGGGATCTGTTGCGAGGTCAGTTCGAGCCAGAAAAGCAAGCAACAATGTTCGCCCGGATCGTGAACCTGGCAAACATCTTCAACTACATGCGCACGCTCGGTGGCGTAACCATTTCGAGCTTACCGGATATTGCTCGCCCCATGATGGTGCATGGCCTTTCCCGTTATATGAAAGACGGGGTAAAGCCGCTCATGGCACATAGCAAGGCTTGGAAGATGTCCGTTAAGGAGGCTCACCTTGCCGGGACCGTAGTAGAAAAGACGCTTCAGTCGAGATTGGCGAACTGGAGTGAGATCGCCGACCCTTACGCACAGTTTTCGCCCTTTGAGAATTTTATGCAGAATGCGGCGAGTGTCTTTTCCAAGGTCAATGGCTTGACCTATTGGGATGACTTCATGAAATCGGTGGCCTCGGTGATGACGCAAAATCGTCTGATCGAGAATATGCAAACTATCTCTAGGCTGGACGGCAAGGAGCGGTCTTATATGGCCTATCTGGGGATAGATGATGCGACCAGTTCTGCCTTGAAAAAGGAACTTAACCGCCACGCTGAAGAGATCGACGGGGTTTGGGTGGCTAACACTGAAAAGTGGGAAGACAAGCATGCTGTTCGTATGTTTCGGGCGGCGCTGAACAAGGATGTTGATTCCATCATTGTGACCAAAGGTATTGGGGACGTGCCTGTGTTTGCTCACACGCCAACCGGACGCCTGTTGCTTCAGTTCAAGAGCTTCGGGCTTGCTTCACATCAAAGGGTTTTGATGCGGGGAATGCAGGAAGACGCGAAGAGTCTGACTGCGGGCATGGTGTTTGCCACCACTATTGGTGCGGCTGTATCTGCATTAAAGAACATCGAGAGCAATCGGGAGCTTTCAGATAACCCTGGTACCTGGATTGCCGAGGGCATCGACCGATCTGGCTTGCTGACAGTCTTTTTCGAGATGAACAATATCTATGAAAAGGTGGGCGGTACCGGGATCTATGGCGGGCTGCAAAAGGCGTTCCCGGATTTGGATCAGACAGGCAGGGCGTCCCGCTATGCTTCACGCAACGTAGTCTCTTCGATGCTCGGCCCTTCGATGGGACCGGCTGAAGACTTTGCTCGTCTTCTCTATGCAATGAATAAGGGCGATTTGACACCGGGGGACATAACTGCAATCCGGCGTCTTGTTCCTTACAGCACTTTACCGGGGATCAGATCAGTCCTTGAATATGGCGTGATGCCTTCGCTCAAGGATGCTGTTCGTTGAGATTACAAATTCAATTTTGTCTAACGGGCTCGCTTCGGCGGGCTTTTTTTATGGGAACCGAAGAATGGCAGTAACCAACGAAGAAAACAGATGGGAAGCCATTGGCAACGGGGTGACAAAACGGTTTGTCGTCAAAGCCAAGTTTGACCAGATTGCTGACATCTCCGTTTATCTTGATGGAGAGAAGGTGACAAACGGTTTCACCGTGGAAGGGGCAGGGAGCCTCACGGGGGGCACTGTCGTGTTTGAGCAACCGCCCGGAGATGGAGTTAGCGTCATACGTGAGATTGATCCGGCTGTTGTGCAATTGCTGGACTTGCCGAATGCTGGCGGTGGAGCGGCTGCGCTTAACCTGATCGAGCGTGGTCTTGATCGCCTGACGCTCATCGCCCAAGTACTTAAGAATAAGGTTGAGCGTGCGCTCATTATTCCTGATGGGGTTAGTGATGATGTAGCAGCTTTCGATGCACGAGGATTTCGGCTTGAAAATGTTGCAGCTCCGGTAGCGGGGACGGACGCCACAAATAAGGCTTGGGTTGAACAAGAGGTATCTAGCCAGATCGACGGAAAGACGTTGCATGAAGCCGCAGATGGTCAGTTTGATGCTGCCGGTCGGTCCATCCGCAATTTGCCTGAACCTACCCAGGAAGATGAAGCGGCAACACTGGGGTGGGTTCTGAAACGCTCTGCTATTGCCGGTCCTCAGGGCGAAAAAGGCCCTGATGGAGATCAAGGGCCGGAAGGCCCAACAGGCCCCGTCGGTCCGCAAGGCCCCATCGGGCCAAAGGGGCCGCAAGGTGATCAGGGCGAACAAGGACCGGTAGGTATTCAGGGACCACAAGGGGAACGCGGGCCAATCGGCCCCACTGGTCCAGACGGTCCTGTCGGGCCTCAGGGTATCGTCGGTCCTCAAGGGCCGACCGGTCCTCGTGGTCCGGAAGGCGTTCAAGGACCAATTGGCATCCAAGGCCCTCAGGGGCCGCAAGGTGCTGAAGGTCCAATGGGGGAAAGCTATGAAGTCGATAGCATGGGGCTCATTTCCAATCGTGCCGAGTATGACACCAAGCCTTACATGTGGTCCTATCTGGCCATTGATGAAGGTAAGATCTACTGGAAACGGTCCAACGAAATCGCCCATTGGACCGATGGCATCCCGTTTGGACGTGGCCCGACCGGTTCCCAAGGCCCCCAAGGTCCACAAGGTGTAAAGGGCGAGAAAGGCGATATCGGCCCTGAAGGGATTGCCGGACCACAAGGCCCTCAAGGGGTAAAAGGTGAGACCGGAGCAACAGGGCCAAGGGGGCCTGAAGGCCCTCAGGGACCAGATGGGGTGCAAGGTGTTGTTGGCCCGAGAGGGCCTCAAGGCATTCAGGGAGTTAAAGGCGAGACCGGTATTCAAGGTCCAATTGGTCCGGCTGGACCGACAGGGCCACAGGGGCCGAAAGGGGATCGCGGTGCCGTCTGGCGCGGAGCATGGTCTGCAGCAACCGCCTATGTGGTCAATGATCTGGCCGAGTATGACGGATCCACTTACATTGCGCTTTCTTCTTCTTCGAATATCGCGCCTCCCGGATCTCTTGGTACTAAATGGTCGCTTTTTGCAGAAGCCGGATCGGCAAACAATCATACCCACGATGACCGCTACTACACCAAGTCAATCTCGGACGGGCGGTTCTTGGGTAAGACTTCTAAGGCTGTTGACAGTAACAAGCTGAATGGCCAGCTAGCGAGCTATTACGCGATCGCAGCAAACTATTACAACAAGACCACCTCGGATGGTCGATACCTTGGAAAGTCTTCAAAGGCTGCTGACAGTGACAAGCTCGATGGCAAGCATTTGTCTGAGTTGGGTATAGTCGACAAGTATGTAAGCAATGAAATTAGCATCGTACTTGGTGGCTCTTTTACTCTGACGCATAGCCTCGGCGGGGTGCCGACCATCGCCAATATCTTCATCAAGTGCAAAGTTGCAGATGCAGGGTATGCCGTGGGCGACGTTGTCCCTCTACATCACAATTATCGTCATGACACCAACTGGGGTCAGACGGGTGTTGCGCTCGCTCTCACCTCGACCAAGGCTGCCGGACGTTTCGCAAATGGCACCCATGCCTTCACCATCATTAACAAAGCCACTGGCAATAAAACAGCGATTACCGAAAGCAGCTGGAAGCTGCTGGTAACTTTGCATCGATGAGGAGAGAATAATGGAAGAAACAATCTACGTTGATGTTAATGGTGTTTATATTGGTGCCTTTATTGGTTTTCATCAGCCTGAAGCGGGATGGATAGAGGTTCCATTTCCGCCAGAGGATGCACACCAGATTTGGTCGGGAGACCATTGGGGGCAGATCCCGCTTCCAGCCCTTCAACCGCTCACTCCACGCCAGCTTCGACTAACACTCAGCCGCCATGGCTACTTATCTCAAGTGAAGCCTGCTTTGGAGGCAATCGAAGATGTTCAGGCTCGTGAAGAGGCCCTGATCGAGTGGGGCTTTGCTACTCAGTATGATCCGGAGAATCCACTAATCGACCAACTCAGGGTTACCCTTGGTATTTCTAAAGGTCAAATGGACGCTATGTGGCGTACAGGCGAAACTCTGTAGCAACCGGTTCCTGCGGTCCGGTTTATGAGTGACCTGGTTTGTAATTAAATTTGTTCGAGCTGCCGTAAGGCGGCTTTTTTTATGGAGTAAGCAAATGCAACTCGTAAATGATTGGCGGCGCGTGGTCGTTACTTCACTTTCCTTCTGGATGCAAATACTGGGCTTATTGATCCTCGTTGCTCCGGAGATGCGGTTTTATGTGACGGGACAGGACTATGACCCCGTCCTTGCTTGGTGGCTCGGTGTGCTGTTTCTGGTCGCTGGCCTTGTTGGCCGTGTCTACAGGCAGAAGCTTTCCATGGTGCGCGAGTGGCTCCGGATTAGCGCCATTGCGTTGATTGTTGTCCTGCTAGCCTGTCTGCTGGCTGGCCGCGCTTTTGCCGCTCCGGCGAGCGAAGAGGACACCTTGGCCATTGCAGTTCCTTTCATTGCCCAGGAGGAAGGGGAGAAGCTTGTTGCTTATAAAGACATCGTTGGTGTCTGGACCATCTGCAGTGGATCGACGCGTGGTGTTCACAAAGGCATGCGCAAAACAGTTGCTGAATGTCGGGAGTTGCTGCGGGCTGAAGTGGCTGAATATCGCGGCAAACTTCACCGTTATTTTACAAGCACGACCAAGGAAAGGCGGCTGACTGCCAAGCGTGACACGGCCTATGTTAGCCTTGCCTATAACGCGGGTGTCTCAGCGATCGGAAAGAGCACAGCAACGCGAAGGCTTAACGCTGGCAACATCAAAGGGGGGTGTCAGGCGCTTACATGGTGGAACAAAGCCGGGGGCAGGGTGATCCGTGGACTTGTCGCTCGACGTGCTCGTGAGAAGGCATACTGCATGGAGGGGATCCGATGAGCTTCATTCTTTCTCTATTCAAAAACTGGCGCGTTGCAATCGGTTTGGGCTGCATCCTAGCCCTCATAGGCTCCCATACCTTCGCTTACTGGAAAGGCCATTCGAGTGCTTCTCAGGCTTGCCAGACCGCCGCACTGAAAGCTGAAATCGGCAATCTGAAGCGGACCATCCAGATAAGTGAAACCGCTCTTGATGCGTCTGTGCAAAGGGCACAGGCGCGGGACGCAGAAGCAACCACCCTTGAACAGAAGGTCGAGGCCTATGAAGCCCAATTGGAAAATGCTGGCAGTTGTATTCTGTCTGCCTCTGATGCTCGGCGGCTGTCAGAGATCAGGTAAGCCGCTCGATCCATCCTTGCCGGTTATCCCTGCTGATCTTGCCATGCTCTGCGAAGATCCCGGCGTCAAAGCCGGTCGTGATATGCGAGCGGAACTGGCGATACAAAGGAAGTTTCTGGCGCTCTGCCGCAACAGACATCGCGACACTGTGGCTTTCTATAATCAGGTTAGACAGCTCTATGCGGAGGTCAAAAGCAGATGACCCTCGTGCCTTCGGAAATGGTTTCAAAAGCTAATAGCTTCTGGGTATGGATCCGGGCGACATTGGGGTGGACCGTGAGTGGCTTTTCAATCTACTGGGAAAACTACATCAACCCGATACTGATCGGCGCTGCGCTTATCGCCTCGCTTTGGGCTACGGTCCTGCTTATCAAGCAAAGGAGGCTCGATATCAAGATTAAGCAGAAGCAGTTGGATGACTGGAATAGACGGTAATTCAAAATCAAACTGTAAAACTTTTGCAGAAAAACTGTAAAACCAATTTATATTCATAAAGTGGAATGTTCTTAGCTTTTTGATTTTAATGGGAAATCTTGGTAGCGGAGGAGGGACTTGAACCCCCGACACGCGGATTATGATTCCGCTGCTCTAACCAACTGAGCTACTCCGCCATACCGTCCGTCAGCCCGTTTGGGCGCGGTGTGTGAGGCTTATAGGCATCGTGAGTTTGGCTGTCAAGCTGGCTTTGCTGCAAGTGGACAGAAAAATTGCCGTTGTGAATAAAGATGTTGGCAATGATTGGCCGTTGGGAGGGGCATCAGAATGGTTGCGCTGCAGTTTCACAATAAATGTATTGACCATGAGCGCTTCTCTTAGGGGGAAATGGCTGTTCGTTGCTGCCTGGGGGCACTGCAGCTTCTTGTTTGAGATGGCACTGGCAAGGCTCGCGCGGGCAATGGATATGCAATCTTATTGCCTAATGTGAATTGTAGCTTCTCGCTTGATAGAGTGTTTCAACTGCGCCATAGTCGCGCAAATTCCAGGAGTGTGAGGCATTCGTCTTGGGTGCCATTTTTGATGGGTTGCCCCTTCTTCGGGTAAAATATTCTGGCTTAACATCATGGCGAATCCTTCAACCTTATCGGGAGACTTGGCAGTGCAAAGCAGATTGAACTTTGTTTCAATGGGAGAGGTGGATGGTTTCCCCGTGGTTTTTCTGCATGGGTTTGGCGGAGATGCAAGCAGCTGGCTGAATTTTCAGGTCGGGCTCTCGGGAACCTGGCGGTCCATTGCGTTTGATCTGCCCGGCCATGGAGGGTCTCTTGACTATCCTGACACTTGCAACGCGGTGGTGGCGGCCAAGGCTGTGCTGCATGAGTTGGAGCAGATGGGCGTTGAACGGTTTCATCTGGTTGGTCACTCCATGGGGGGCGCGACGGCAGCCGTAATTGCGTTGCGACGACCTGAACTTGTCGCCTCCATGAGCCTTATTGCTCCGGGTGGGTTTGGATCTGAAATCAATCAGGCTTTGCTACGCCGGTATGCCGAACAGAAAGACGAAGAGAGTTTGAAGATTGTGCTTGAGCAGTTTTTCGGTTCGGAGTTTCGTTTGCCGCGCGCCATGGCGAAGTATGCTGCTCTGCAACGACAAGATCCCCGGGTCTGCGAGAGCCTGAAAATGACTGCAGAGGCCATTCTTGATGGCAAAACCCAAAAGACGTTGCCAATTGAAGATCTCGCGAGTTTGTCTATTCCCATAAAGGTCATTTGGGGGCGGCAGGATCGTGTTATTCCGGTCAGCCAATGCGTTGGCTTGCCGGCAATGATGGCGGTCCATATCTTCGAGAAAGCTGGTCATATGGTTCATTTGGAGGCCAGTCGCGAAGTATTGTTTCTCATTCGCCAGTGTATCCGCTCTGCCCGCTAGGGGCTGAGGGTCTTGGGTTGTGCTTTCTTGGCGCTTAACCATGATTTGCGGAAGTGACTTCTTAACAATTGCTTAACGTTAAGCGAGAGCTTATATTGATAGGGTGAATTCGGGAGATGACAGAAGTCTTTATTTGCGATCTTTAGATGTATGGCAATCGTCATTTCTTTAGTCGATTCGCTCGGTGGGCTCATTTGAACTTGTAATAAGAGATATGCGTTGCCGCTGTAGTGCTGGTGATGGCGACTTCAATTTTACGAACGGAAAGCGGACATGGAAGAGCAAGAACCTGTTAACAAGAAACGTAGTCTTGACCGTGCCATTCGTGATGTCAGAATAGCTGATGTCGAGCAGAACAGTGTTGTTGTTGAACTTGGCGATACGGAGCGTGCGCGACTGGAAATTCTTAACGATGCGCTTGAAGATGTCTCCAAAGAGCTGCCGGAAGATATGGAAATGCTTACTTTTCAGATCGTTCCCGGCCGTAAGCCGCGTTTCTGGATCGATATTACCAGTTTTGTCGAAATGGCTCGTGACAAGCGGACCTATCGCTTCTTGAAAGATACGCGGTTGGGGCGTGTTGTGCTTGCCGAGAGCCAAGATGTAGATGATGTGGCCGATGCGGTGACCCATTATCTGGCTGAGCGCATTATCGAGCGGGAGAAGGCAATCGAGTCCGACCATTTGCTTGCCAAGATGTCTGAAAAGGCAATCAATCCTGAAACCGCTGCCATGGCCAAACGCAAGCGAGGGGGCTCCAATGCCATTTGGTGGTTTCTTTGCGGTATTCTGGCAGGGGCAATTGGACTGGTCCTCTATGCCTGGTATTTGCCGACCAATTTCTAGTTATTGATAGCAGAAGTGTGTTGCCTTGGCGTGTGGACAGCGTGCCGGGGTTGGTGTGCTGCGTCTGCTCTTAGCCATTAGCCATTGGGAATGGAGAGCATCTGGTTGCCCAGTTCGCCAATGACTCTGTCTTCCGAGGAGTAGCCTCGCTCAATGAGCCTGCAACGCCAGTTGTTCGCGCTTCCCTCAATCTCAAACAGATTAAAGCGTGCTGGTGGCTTGCGTTCACTGCCGAGGCCTTGCGAGGCGCTCGGGACGCAAATGACAGGGATTGGTCCGTGAGGGCCGTTCGTTGCTTCCTTGGTCAACAGATGGGTGTGGCCATGCAACACCAGCTCTGCGCCATGCTGGGCGAGGGTTTTGCGAAAAAGGGAAGCGCCAATCAATCTCTTGTGCCAATGGGTTGATTTTTTCAGCGGGGGATGATGGATCATCACAACGCGAAAGAGGCCCAGGCTCTTGCAGTCTTCAAGAATCTTGGCGAGGCTTTTGGCCTGACGCTTGCGAAAATACCCTGTAGCCAAGAGGGGCAGCGTTGCCCGGGCGGAATTGACGCCGATGATGGCCACATTCTCGCGAATTCTGAGATAGGGAAAGGTGAGGGGGCCGGAGTGCACGATGTCGCCGCTCATGAAGGGGCGCCAGGCTTCTTCGGCTCGCATGCGGGCATTGGGAACATAGGCGTCGTGATTGCCCGGAATGACGGAAACATCTTCAGGTGTGCCTAGCGTGGTCAGCCATCGTTTCGCGTTGGCTATTTCGGCAGGCAGGGCCAGATTGACCAAGTCACCGGTAACCGCCAGATGGTCTGGTTGCTGGGCTTGCAGATCCTTGATGAGATTATCGAGTATATCTGTTGTCAGGACGCCTTTGCGATTGCGGCGCCAGTTGACGTAGCCGAAGATGCGTTTGTTCGCCAGCTGCCAAGCAGTTGCTTCGGGGAGAGGACCCAGGTGGGGGTCGGATATGTGCGCCAATCTAAACATAAGATAGCGCTTAATTGTTTTTGCGCTTTGCGTCCAGATTCTTTTTGCGCTTCACCCAAAGAACTCCGTATTCTTGGCTGCTGAAAAACAAAAACGGCAGGAGCCTTGCGCAAGCTCTTGCCGTTTTGTTACCGCATTTCATTGTCTTTCGACCGACTAGGTGTCAGTCAACAAGAATGCCTCAGCCCATCGGGTTGATGAGGGTGTTGACCACTTTACGGTCAGACATATTGACAGCTGGACGCCAGTGATAACGTGCAGTCTTCTTGCTTTTCTTCAGAAACTTCATCATGGCCCTACTCCGGTTTGATGAATATTTAGACATTCACTGCTGAAAAAAGCAGCACATATTTGGAATTTGCGCTCATATTCCTTATAAACCAATAGGAATATAGTCGAAATTTTGCATGGCTGATATGCGTTGCGTTAAATTTCTGAAAAATATCTTAATATCAAATTGTTAAGAAAGAATATGGGCTGTGTCCAGATTCTTCCTTTGGTTGATAAGTCCTGCCGTTTTGAATGTGTAATTTGGGTGGCTCTGATGACTATAAAACCGTCATGCATATATTTTGTGCAAATATCGATTGTGTTTTGATTAACATTTGAACTGTGTGTTCGAGCGCTTTGGGAACTCTTATGTTGCACTTATCAGCACGATTGCAAGCTTGTTTCAATTATCGTGCTCAAGCGGTTCAAAGATTGCGTTGGAGCCTCTGTGATTTGGCAAAATGAACCTTGTTGTTTTTGTCGCTATGGCGAAGTTGAGGGGAAGGGCAGAAGCGCAATGTGCCTATTATGGATGGTTTGGCCGGTTAGTTGACCCGTTGGGGCGGCATTGTCGATTCCATAGGCTGTTGCGACTGTTGGTGTTTGCTTCGGTGATGCTTGCTTTGAACTTCGTATTTCGACTTATAATTTCAATTTTATCCGCATTAATAGTACAATATGCTGTTATTTTATTGTTTGAAAAAGAAAATGATGTATAGACAGCCTTTGTAGACTGTGTTAGCTGAAGGCCTGACGATGAGGAGAGAGCCTTGATGATGCTTCGACGACGAACCTGATAATGCATGGGCGGATGAGTGCCAGTTTTGGGCTCTGTAATCAAAGAGACCGGGCAAGCTTTTCGTCACAGGAAACGAACATCAGACAAGACCTGCCCGTATGTGCGGCTAAAAACGGAAATTCCCAATGTGTCAGCTAGACTTCACTCTGGAGCGTGAGCTACCGCTTCATGTCAGCGCTATTGAGCAACTGCATCGTGATGCATTCGGTCCCGGGCGCTTTGCCAGAACCGCGTTTCGCGTGCGTGAAGCTGTTGATCCTGAGCCATCCTTGAGTTTTGTTGCGACATCTCATGGTCATCTGGCAGGTTCCGTCCGGCTGTCGCCGATCAAGATCGGGGCGTGCAGGGCCTTGTTATTGGGGCCTCTGGCGGTGCATCCTGATTTCAAGAACAAGGGGGCTGGCAAGCTGTTGATGGAACGTGCGATTGGCGACGCCAAAATGCTCGACTATTGCGCTATCCTGCTTGTTGGCGATTATGACTATTATTCTCGCTTCGGTTTCGAACGTGTTCCCATGGGTAAAATTGCGATGCCCGGGCCGGTCAATCCGCTGCGTCTGCTTCTGCTGCCCTTCAGTGAAGAGGCTGCCAGTCAATGTATGGGGCCGGTCAAACCGGGCGCCTAGAGCCTGATCGGGCTATCTGTTTGGAATAACTTTTCCATTGCGCTTGCTGACTGGAGACCTATATTCATACCGGTTTCCATGTGCTGACGGCGGGCTTTGCCCGTCCGATCACGCTCGGTCCGGATTGAAGGCGTAATGAACAGCAAGCAACATCAACAAGATAAGCAAGGCATTCAAAAGCGTGAAGAGCGTCGCAATGCTCGGCTCTCTGCTATGCCTGCTGGGCTTGCCGCTCTTGTAGAGCGTGCCGGGGAGAAGCGTTCTTTGCCGCCGGTTGATCTCTGGCATCCTGACTTTTGTGGCGATCTGGATATGCGCATTGCGCGCGATGGTACCTGGTTCTACATGGGCTCGCCGATTGGACGCGAAGCGTTGGTTCGCCTGTTTGCTTCCGTGTTGCGCAAGGACGAGGACGGGAAAACCTATCTTGTTACGCCTGTCGAAAAGGTTGGTATTACGGTTGATGATGCCCCCTTTCTGGCAGTTGAAATGGCCGATGAAGCCGCCAATGAGGCTGGGGCTGACAGATGCCTGATATTCCGTACCAATATCGGCGATCTCGTTCCGCTTGACGCTGACCATCCCATGCGCTTTGAGGTGGAGGCAGAAACCGACGGGCTTAAAGCTTATCTTCTGGTGCGGGGGCGGCTTGAAGCTCTGGTCACACGGTCGCTGATGTATGATCTTGTTGCTCTGGCCGAGGAAGGCAAGGGCGAGGAGGTCGGTTACTTTGGCATTGTAAGTGGAGGGATCTTCTTTCCTATCTGCAAGATGGATGCGCTTTGCCGATTAGGGGAGGTGGAATGACAGATTTTTCAGCTTTGCAGTTTCGCCAACTGGTTGTTGATGCGTTGGCGCGGGATGCCGAGAGCCATCGCTCTGCAACAGAGAAGACACCGATCAAGGATCTTGCCTGGCATGAAGGAGAGGTTACTGCGCTCAGGGATGCCGCTGTTCTCATTCCCATTGTCGACCGGGGGCATGACGCGACGATTATTCTGACCCAACGCACCGGCCATTTGCCTTCCCACGCGGGGCAAATCTCTTTTCCCGGTGGCAAACTGGACGAAGGTGACGCCTCTCCGGAAGGGGCTGCCCTGAGGGAAGCGCATGAAGAGATCGGCCTTTCGTCTCATTTCGTTGATACTTTCGGATTGCTCAGGCCGTATATTTCGTCGACGGGCTATCGGATCTTTCCTGTTCTATCCACTGTTCGTCAAGGCTTCAGTTTGGAGCCAAATCCTTGTGAAGTCGAAGAAATTTTCGAAGTTCCATTGCGTTTTCTGATGGATCCTGCCAATCATCAAAGAAAGAGTGGCCAATGGCGGGGTAAAACACGACACTACTTTGCAATGCCCTACAAGGATCACTATATCTGGGGTGTTACCGCAGGAATTCTCCGAAACCTTTACGAGACGGTCTATCATTCATGATTCGGGTACTCATAACGCAAATCATTCTGTTTTTGCTGCCGTTCGTCCTTTATGCGGCCTATCTTTTTCTGACCCGAAAGATACACAAGAAGGCATGGATTGATGCGCCCCGATACTGGCTCGTCTTGGCGGGTATCGTTTTCTGCCTTGTCGGCTTCATCACCATGTCGGTGGTCAACAACAATCCGCTGAGCGGAACGTATGTTCCAGCCCATTTCGATGGCGACAAGGTGGTGCCTGGACAGATCAAGAGTGGGCAATGAATACGCAAGAGCCAAGCCGTCTTCTGGTGAATGATGCGGCTTTCGAATGGCGGAACGATCCCGCTCTGCAAACCGTTTTCTCCCTCATAAATCGCGATGGCGAAGAGGTGCGTGTGGTCGGTGGAGCTGTGCGCAATTCGTTGCTCGGCGCTGCCGTGTCCGATATCGATTGCGCGACCACAGCGGAGCCCTCAAAGGTTATGGCTTGGGCCAGCGAGGCCGGTATCAAGGCAATTCCAACCGGGATCGAGCATGGCACCGTGACGCTGGTCGTCGAGGGGCGGCCATTTGAGATAACAACCCTGCGGACAGATGTCTCAACCGACGGGCGTCACGCCGAGGTCGCATTTGGGCGAGACTGGGATATGGATGCGCATCGTCGCGACTTCACCATGAATGCGCTCTATATGGATGCTGAAGGGCGCCTATTTGATCCGGTTGGCAATGGTGTTGAAGATGCGCAGAATCGCCATGTGCGTTTTATCGGAAATGCGCATAAGCGGATTGCTGAGGACTATCTTCGGGTGTTGCGGTTCTTTCGCTTTTTTGCCCAGTATGGCAAGGGGTTCGAGCCGACTGATTATGCCGCATGTATTGCGGCTCAGGGCATGCTCTCTACGCTTTCACCCGAACGGGTTGGCGCAGAAATGTCCAAGCTTATACAGGGACCTTTTGCCTTTAGGGCCATTGATGCGATGCATAAGGGGGGCATGCTCACAGGACTGCTTTCTTGCGTGCCGCATCTGACGCGCTTTGCTCGCATCAAGGCGTTGGCCGAGGAGCTTTACCTGAAGCCCGATCTCAATCTATTGCTGACAGCGCTTTGTGTTGATGTGCGAGAAGACGCTCTTCGGCTCGCCAAAAGCCTCCGCTTGCCAAACCATAATCGCGACGCGATGGCGCGAATGGCTCCGGCTGTTCGGACTATTACAAAGGTTGATGAAACGGTTTTGGAACGGCTCGCCTATGTGCACGGTCAGGACAATGCGCGGGATCTTGTTCTATTGGCGATTGTTCGGCGTCAGTTCGATCTTGATCTCACTGAGCTTTCCATGTTGCTCAGGGATATGGCGCTTTGGACCGTTCCTGCCTTTCCCCTTAACGGGCGTGATCTCATCAACAAGGGTATGAAACCGGGGCCTGAATTGGGTGAGCGTTTGATTGAACTTGAAAAGGCTTGGGTTTCTAGTGGTTTTGCACTAAGCAAGACACAATTGCTTTCCATGGCAAAGCGGCTCGGTAAGCTTTCTTGAATTTTCCTGTCTTTTGACTTGGTATCAAATTCCATAAACCGCAAGGAGTGAAGCCTGTGTCCCCTGCGCTGGTGATTTTCGATTGTGATGGTGTGCTTGTTGATAGCGAGACACCCGCCAATGAGGTGCTGGTGGCCAATCTGGCGCGGCACGGGATGGTGATATCCATCGAATATGCCGAGCAGAATTTTGTTGGAGGGACCTTGCAGACCGAGTTTGAAAAACTCAAGGCCATGGGGGCTCAACTGCCCGATGACTGGTGCATGGAATATCGCAAGGAGCTGCACAACAGATTACGCGAAGGGATTGAATCCATTGATGGCGTGATCGATGTCCTCGATCTGCTTGATGGAAAGAATGTGCCCTATTGTGTGGCCTCTAATGGCTCTGACGAGAAGATGTCTATCACTTTGGGACAGACAGGGTTGTGGGACAGGTTCGTGGGGCGGCGCTTTTCAGCCAAGACAATAGGAATTGCCAAACCAGAACCCGGCCTCTATCTGGCGGCCGCAGAGACGTTGGGTTTTTCTCCTGAGCAATGTGTGGTCGTGGAAGACAGTGCTAGCGGGGCCTTGGCCGCAAAGCGGGCAGGCATGCGCTGTTTTGGTTTTGCCCAGAAGGGGGACGGCGAGGTGCTATCCGCCCATGGGGCGCATATTTTTCATGATATGCGACAGCTGCCTTATTTGTTGGAGCTGAGCCAAGCATAAGCTGTTGCGCTTCAAGGACGTGACCTTATGGCCATTTGACTTCTGGCGGCATGGACGAAAGGATTGAGTCCACATTGCCCCCTGTCTTTAGGCCGAAAATCGTTCCTCTGTCATAAAGTAGGTTGAACTCAACATAGCGTCCGCGCTGGATCAATTGTTCCTCGCGCTCTGCGTCAGTCCATGGTTCTTCCATTTGATGGCGGACGAGTTTTGGGTAGATGTTGAGGAACGCCATGCCGACATCCTGAGTGAAGGCAAAATCTGCTTCCCAGTCGCCGCTATTGTGGCGATCATAGAATATGCCGCCGATGCCGCGTGGCTCATTGCGATGAGGGAGATAGAAATAGCGGTCGCACCAGTCTTTATAGGCCTGGTAATCGGCAACCGAATGTTTGTCGCAGGCTTCTTTCATGGCACTGTGGAACGCTATGCTGTCGGGATCCTGTTGTGTGCGACGGCTGGCCAGAACCGGAGTCAGGTCCGCTCCGCCGCCAAACCACTGGCGGGTCGTGACGATCATTCGCGTGTTCATGTGCACCGCTGGCACATGGGGATTGTGCATGTGAGCGATGAGTGAAATGCCGGATGCCCAAAAGCGGGGATCCTCGGAGGCTCCGGGAATCTGGTCGCGAAATTGTGGGGCGAATTCTCCATGCACTGTGGAGACATGGACGCCGACTTTCTCGAACACTCTGCCTTTCATGATGGACATGGTGCCACCACCACCCTTCGCTCCGGAATGATCGGTGCGCTGCCATGGCTTTCGAGTGAAGCTGCCCGGTTCCAAATTCGCGTTCTGCCCTTTGATTTCTTGCTCTATGGCCTCGAATTCGGTGCAGATGCGATCGCGCAAGGTGCTGAACCATTTTGTCGCGCGGCGCTTTTTGTCTTCGATATCGGCTGGAAGATCCTCGGGGATGGTGGCGTTCACAGATTCACTCATCGTCAATAAGACCTCACTTGCCGCAGGGCTTCGGTGGTTATCATGGCGGTCGACATCGCCAGATTCAGCGAGCGCTCGCCTTCTCGCATGGGGATCGTGATTCGTTCGTCTGCATAGTCATGCACGTCTTGCGGAACCCCAGCCGACTCTCTTCCGAACAGGATAATGTCTCCCGCCCTGAAGGTCATGTCGTAAAAGGAGGCACTTGATTTGGTTGTTGCCAGCAATAGCCTTTTACCGCTTTCCTTGTGCCAGTCCATGAAATGGTGCCAAGAGATGTGCTTTGTGAAGCTCGATCGCTCCAGATAGTCCATTCCCGCCCGACGCAGAGTGCGGTCGTTCAGGGTGAAGCCACATGGCTCGATGATATGGACGTGCAGGTCCAGACAGGTTGCCATTCTCAGAATGGTTCCCGTGTTCTGCGGTATGTCCGGCTGAAAAAGGGCGATATCTATCGTATTATTGCTGGTGATCATGGCCATGGTTTTACAATCTTCAACGTGAATGACAATGAAAATATTTTGTCTTTTGCAGGAAATGGAAAAGGCTACGACTAAGGCTCAATGGGGCGGGCGTAAATAAAGTCTCGAGGATTTGAGTAACTGGTCACGCGTGTGAAAAATATCACAAAGCAGTTCATAACTGTATATAGAATTATTCATGCTTAGTTTGTCATCAAAGCTGCTATAAGGTGCTCTCAACATTCTTCAATGCTTGCATATTGCGTGCTGCTGGTCTGGTTGATCGCGTGCGCGGTTTTTCAACCTTTCACCGTCGTAACAGGACCGGTTTGCCGGGGGCCACGTGATGTTTTCCTTTTTCGAAAAGCTCGTTGATCCATTTGCCGACTATAGTCTGGAGCAGCCACCGCGCGGCTTTTGGGCTTTCATGTGGTATTACACACGGCCCGTTGCTCCCTATATGGTGATTGTTTCAATCATCACTGCGCTCATTTCCATTATCGAGGTGAGCCTGTTCGGATTTGTGGGCGATCTGGTGAACTGGTTTGCGCAAAGCGAGCGGGCAACCTTTTTTGCTGACCATGGTGGCGAGCTGATCTGGATGGGGCTTTTGTTGCTCGTCATCATGCCGGGCCTTGAGGCAATCTGGCAGGTGCTCTTCCATCAGACGGTGATGGGTAACTATCCGATGTCCATTCGGTGGCGGCTGCATCGCTATTTGCTGCGCCAGTCGATGGAATTTTATCAGGACGAATTTGCCGGCAGAGTGGCGCAGAAGGTCATGCAAACGGCGCTGGCTGTGCGCGAGGTAGTTTCTCGGCTGGCCGATGTCTTTGTTTATGTCTGCGTCTATTTCGTATCTGCGCTCTATCTGATCGGTTCGGCCAAATGGCAGTTGGCAGTGCCGTTGCTGCTTTGGATCATTGGCTATTTGGCTGCCCTGATCTTTTTTGTTCCCAAGATGCGCGACATCTCCAAGGCGCAGGCTGATGCTCGCTCCGAGATGGTTGGCAAGGTTGTCGATGCCTATTCGAATATTTCCGTGGTGAAGCTGTTTTCTCATGCGGCCCGCGAAGACGCTTACGCAAAGCAGTCTATGACCGGCTTCATGGACAATGTCTATACCATGATGCGTCTGGTCACGATCATGGAGATCACCCTGAAGACGCTGAACAATCTGCTTTTGTTCAGTTCTGTGGCAGTTGGAATCTATTTCTGGCAGGAGGGCGTGGTGCAGCCCGGCGACATCGCTTTGGTGGCTGGTCTTGTCATGCGCTTGCGCGGCATGTCCGAATGGATCCTTTGGGAAGTTAGCGGCATGTTCGAGAATATCGGCACCGTGCAGGACGGTATAGGCACGATTTCTCAGCCGCAACGGGTTCAGGACAAAGCGGATGCCAAGCAGTTGGTCGTGAGCCGGGGCGAGATCGTTTTTGATAATGCCTGCTTTGACTATGGTAAGGACGAACCGGTGATCGATGGCCTCGATCTGACCATTCGTCCGGGGGAAAAAATCGGTCTGGTCGGCAGATCAGGCGCTGGCAAGTCGACCATGATCAATCTGCTCTTGCGCTTTTATGACCTTAATTCGGGTGCTATCCGCATCGACGGACAGGATATTGCGTACGCGAGACAGGATAGTTTGCGGGCGCAGATCGGCGTTGTGACGCAGGATACCTCCTTGCTGCATCGCTCTGTTCTGGAAAACATTATTTATGGTCTTGAAGGTGCGAGCGAGGAGGCTGCCTATAAAGCTGCCGAGCAGGCGCAGGCTCTTGATTTCATCAAGGGACTTGAAGATAGCAACGGCAGAAAGGGCATGTATGCTGAAGTTGGCGAACGCGGTATCAAGCTCTCCGGTGGGCAACGCCAGCGTATCGCGATTGCGCGTGTTTTGCTCAAGAATGCTCCTATTCTGGTGCTCGATGAAGCAACCTCTGCTCTTGATTCTGAAGTGGAAGCGGCCATTCAGGACAGCCTTAATCTTCTGATGAAGGACAAGACCGTGCTTGCCATCGCGCACCGGCTGTCTACGATCGCTTCAATGGACAGGCTGATTGTCATGGATAGTGGCCAGATTGTCGAGATGGGGAGCCATGAAGAATTGCTTGCCAAAGGTGGGATTTATGCCTCTTTGTGGGATCGGCAATCAGGCGGCTTTATCGCCTGATCACGCCCGTTTCGGGGGCTCTCATTCTCCGGTGGGGGTGATTGATGGATGTTCTCCACTAGAATCATTCTAAGGTATTAGAACTGTCGTGTATTTCCGATAATTGGTAGAATAAGTGCCACTATTCAGTGGTTTGTATTGTAATAAAGTCTAATTCAATTCTTGAATCCAAGTGGTTTTTCACAAACTAAGACCAATTAGTCAGATAGATTTGGTGGCTATTGACTGGCTGCGGCTCTGCTTGCTCTAGACAATACTCGTAATCAATGCAAAAAGTTAAGCGCTGGGGTGGTGTAACTTTTGGTCACTCCGGTTTAATTGGCTCGCTGCTATCGTGGGACCGTGCTGCCTTTTCCTGTGGTGGCTCTGGTATAGGAGCATGCGGGCTGCTGTTGGACACTGGCTAGAAGAGGACCTCGTCTTGGCTACCAGCGAAAGGGAAGAACCAAACCGCCGCGACTTTTTGTATATCGCGACAGGAGCGTTTGGGGCCGTCGGCGCAGCTGCGCTCGCTTGGCCGTTTATTGACCAGATGAACCCCGATGCCAGCGCTGTGGCGCTATCATCCATCGAAGTGGATATTTCCTCCATCGAAGAGGGGCAAAGCCTAACCGTCAAATGGCGTGGTAAGCCGGTATTCATCCGGAACAGAACCCAAAGTGAGATTGATGAGGCCCGCGCTGTCGATGTGGCAGAGCTCAGGGATCCTCAGACCGATGATGAGCGTGTGAAGCCGGGCAAGGAAAACTGGCTCATCCAGATTGGTATCTGTACCCATCTGGGTTGCGTACCGGAAGGGGAAAAGGGCGATTATGATGGTTGGTTCTGTCCATGCCATGGATCGCACTATGATTCCGCCGGGCGTATTCGCAAGGGGCCTGCTCCACTGAATCTGGAGTTGCCACCCTATGAGTTTGTTAGCGACACCCTGATCAAAATCGGCTGACGCCCGCAAATGTCTTAAGGAGACCAGTCATGAGCGGACATTCGACCTTCGAGCCGCAGAACGGGTTTTTGAAATGGATGGAAAGCCGCCTGCCAATTGCTGGCTTGGTGCATTCTTCCTTCATCGCATATCCTGTTCCAAAGAATCTCAACTATTACTATACATTCGGCGCCATTCTCGCCGTCTGCCTCGTGGCGCAGATCGTGACCGGCATCGTGTTGGTTATGCATTATGCACCCAACACGGCAATCGCCTTTGCGTCCGTTGAACATATCATGCGTGATGTGAACTGGGGCTGGCTGCTACGCTATATGCACGCCAACGGCGCTTCCATGTTCTTCATCGCAGTCTATATCCATATCTTCCGTGGCCTCTATTACGGTTCCTACAAGGCACCGCGTGAAGTGGTCTGGATTCTCGGCGTCGTCATCTTTCTTCTGATGATGGCTACGGGCTTTATGGGTTATGTTCTGCCTTGGGGACAGATGTCCTTCTGGGGTGCAACGGTTATTACCAACCTGTTCTCGGCATTCCCGGTTATCGGTGATCCGATCGTGACCCTGCTCTGGGGGGGCTTCTCGGTTGATAATCCGACGCTGAACCGCTTTTTCTCGCTGCACTATCTGCTGCCGTTCATGCTGGTTGGTGTGGTCGCCCTGCATATCTGGGCCTTCCATGTGGTTGGCAATAACAACCCGACCGGCGTTGAAGTGAAAGACAGCAACGATACGGTTCCGTTCACGCCTTACTACACGGTCAAGGATATCTTCGCGATTGTTGTGTTTCTTGTGTTTTTTGCATGGATGATGTTCATGGTACCCAACTTCATGGGGCATCCGGACAACTATATTCCGGCAGATCCGCTGGTGACACCGCCGCACATCGTGCCTGAATGGTACTTCCTGCCATTCTATGCCATTCTGCGCGCCATCCCGGACAAGCTGGGTGGAGTTCTGGCAATGTTCGGTGCAATTGCCGTGTTGTTCGTGCTGCCATGGCTCGACACTTCAAAGGTTCGTTCCATGAACTATCGTCCGCTTGGACGCCAGTTCTTCTGGATCTTTGTTGTCGTCTGCATTGGCCTTGGCTATCTGGGGGGCAAGCCTGCAGAAGGTGGCTACATTCTCTGGGCTCGGATCTTTACGGTCTACTATTTCGCCTACTTCCTGTTGATCCTGCCAGTGCTCGGCTTTATCGAAAAGCCGAAACCATTGCCAGCATCGATCAACGAGGCGGTCTTGGCCAAACATGCTGACTCTGCTGCGGCAGAGGCAAAAGCCTGAACGAGCGAGGAAAGGGTAGACACATGATTACGCTTACCAAAAATGCGGTTCGCGCGCTCGTTGTTGCTGGTGCTCTGGCGGTTACATCCGCCGGCGCCATGGCTTCTGGCGAAAGCGGCTATCACTATGAAAAGCAGGACTGGACCTTCTCTGGTCCGTTCGGAAAGTTCGATAAGGCACAGTTGCAACGTGGCTTCAAGATTTATCGGGAAGTGTGCTCGAGCTGCCATTCCATGGACTATATTGCTTTTCGCAATCTAGGTCAGGACGGGGCTTTGGGTTTTACCGAAGAGGAAGTCAAGGCGATTGCTGCTGAATATGAAGTGGAAGACGGCCCGAATGCCGACGGGGACATGTTCACCCGTGCGGGCAAGCCGTTCGACCATATACCATCTCCGTTCCCCAATGTGGAAGCGGCTGCGGCTGCCAATGGCGGCAAGGCTCCGCCTGATCTTTCCCTGATTGCCAAGGCGCGTGCTGCCTCGGTTGGTCCGGATGTGGGCATCGAAGTCTTCAATGACATCCTGCGCCTGATCTGGCATCCGATAACGGCCTATCAGGAATATGGTCCGGACTATATCTATGCGCTGCTGACGGCCTATGAAGAAACGCCCGAAGAGCTGGCTGAGACGGTCGGGGATAAATATTACAACCCGGCCTTCAACTCCGGTGTGGCAATCGGTATGGCACCGCCACTTTCTGATGAGTTGGTTGAATATACCGATGGTACTCCAATGACGACCGAGCAGTATTCCAAGGACGTTACTGCTTTCCTGATGTGGGCTGCTGAGCCAAAGCTTGAAGAGCGCAAGAAAGTCGGCATCAATGCCCTGATCTTCCTTGTTGTCTTCTCTTTGCTGATGTTCTTCACCAAGCGCAAGCTGTGGTCCAAGGTCAAGCATTGATCGGGACGATGCAATGGAATGTAAACGAAAAAGGCCCCCAAATCGGGGGCCTTTTTTGTATTTGGGCACTTTTGTGCCAAAGAGACTTAGGTTTTGTGACGGTTGTGCAAGGGAAAGATGCTTGGGAGACTTGTAGTAATACGGAATAGAATATATGAATTTATAGATTCTAGCTATAGAAAGACAGAATGTCCTTTGATAATGACAAAAAAATGAAATTCAAGAAAAGTGGAAGAGTGTCTCTTGCAATGGTTGCAGCTGATGCTGGTGTTTCTATTGCAACAGCTTCCCGCATCGTCAATGGAATAACCAACAAGGCATCAGAAGACACAATTATCCGCGTCAAGGCCTCGGTTGAAAGGCTCAATTATCGCCCCGCCAGTATTGGCAGGGCATTGCGGTGTCAGGAAAGCCGTATCGTTGGTTTGTTGGCGGCTGCCATTGAAAATCCGACAATGGCCGCTATCGCAGCCTCGATTGAATTGGCCTTGCGCGATGAAGGCTATGTGTTATCGCTTTGCGACACCCATGATCGTGCTGATGTTCAGGATGAATATTTGCTCGAGATGCAGTCTCAGTTAGCACGCGCTGTCATCATTGTTGGTGCGGTAAGCAGTCCTGTGCTGGATAGAATGCGAGAAAGCGGGTCGCCGATGCTGTTTGTCAACCGGCCAGACCCCGGTGACCGGTCCAGCCCGTATTTGGGGCTCGATAATTATAAGGCAGGGCAGGATGTTGCCGAGCTACTCATCTCTCGTGGTTTGCATGACATTGCGCTTATCCACGCCTCTTTGAAGGGAACGTCTGCGTTCTACAGACGCATGGGGGTGCTTGATGGTCTGGCGCGCATAGGAATTTCCGAGGGGGATGTTTTTCATGCCCATGTCGAAGGATTAAATCATCTGGAAGTGGGCTATCTGGCGATGCAGCAAGTTCTGCGCCGTAAAAATCCGCCGCGCATTATAATTTGTATGAGCGATATGCTCGCTTATGGCGCTTATCGGAGCGTGATCGAGGCTGGGTTTGATCCTGTCAAAGACTTCGGCTTTATCGGGTTTGATGAAAATCCGCTCAATCCATGGATTGGCTGGTGGTTGAATTCCATTGGAGTGCCTGCCGAGAGATATGGTCAGGCGACGGTCGTGACATTGAAGAAGATCTGGGACGGGCAGGGGATTGCCGGCCCTGTTTATCTGCCTCATACATTCCGATTGAACGGGCATGCGCTTCCAGGAGAGTGTTAAGCGCTGTTTCATGTCTCCTATTTGCTTGAAACGGTTCAATATTCAAAATGAGGTTGGTCCAGAGGGTGACTCCGGCTTGCTTTGTCGCTTATATAGATCTGCTGGCGACGTGAAGCTCAGTTGCCCAAACAAGACCCTCTTTCGACCTGATGCAGAATAAGCGGAGCCGAATCAATGCAAACTAGTGAACCACTCGATCTGAAGAGCCTCATCAGATCCATTCCAGATTATCCCAAGCACGGGATTATTTTCAGGGATATTACAACCCTGATTTCGCATGCAGATGGCTTTCGTCAATCTATTCGCGAACTGGCAACTCCCTATGTGGATAAGGGGATTGACAAGATCGTCGGGATCGAGGCCCGAGGGTTCATTTTTGGTGGCGCCATGGCCGATTTTCTGGGCGTTGGCTTTGTGCCGGTGCGCAAGCCGGGCAAGCTTCCCGGCGAAGTCATCTCGCAGGATTATTCTCTCGAATATGGAACCGATTGCATCGAGATGCACGCTGATGCCATCTCGGCCGGGGAGAAGATTCTCGTTGTTGATGATCTGATCGCCACTGGAGGGACTGCTATTGCTGCGATCGAGCTGCTACAGCGCGTTGAGGCTGTGGTGGAAGGGGCCGCTTTCGTGATCGATTTGCCCGATATCGGAGGGGCAGACCTTTTGAGAGCGCGCGGAATCGATGTCCACACGCTAATCTGTTTTGAAGGTCACTAGTTTTTGTGAGCGGGCTACTTTCCTGCTGCGACCTGATGGCGCATATAGGTGTTTCACCTAAGAACTGGTTCTATATTAGGGTAATATAGAACCGTTTAGCCTAGGGAGTTTTGTTATGACTGTTAATGTTGGAAAACTTGATCGCGTACTCAGAGTTATTGTTGGTATCGTGTTGCTGGCTATTGTTTTTATCGGGCCCAAGACGTTGTGGGGCTTGATTGGTATTGTGCCACTGGCTACGGGCCTGTTCCGTTTCTGCCCGCTTTACACGATCATCGGTATCAATACCTGTGATGTATCCGAAAAATCGGATGTCTGATGACGTCTGCCCGCAAGGGAATTAATTGGACTAAAAAGAAAAGCCACACTGGGGGACAGTGTGGCTTTTCCGCTTTTGCTCGGGAGGATTGGAGCTATACCGGCCAGATTTGCTGGAGCTTTTCGCCTGCAAGAATGCGGTCGCGTGCTGCAGCTTCCTGTTTGCCAAGTTCATCAGCCTGATCGGCAACTGCTTTGACATGCTCTTTCGGGATGACAACAACGCCATCAATGTCGCCGAAAATAACATCGCCGGGTTTCACGGTTGCTTTGCCGATGGTTACTGGAACCTGATTTTTATAAGGTTCTTTCTTACCGGTTACGCCGATCGGGCTTGGAGCCGTACCGAAAAGTGGGTAACCAAGTGCACGAACCTGAGCCAGATCGCGAACTGTGCCGTTTACCACGGTGGCAACTGCACCAGAGGTTTTTGCACCGGTGCTCATCAGCTCGCCAGAGCAGGAGCCAGGGGTGCAAGATGCTTCACAAACAAGGATTGATCCTTTTGGAGCGTTGTCTATGGCGTTGTGATAGACATCCTGCGGCTGGCCTTTGCGATGCGATGGCGCAAACTGCACGGTTACTGCGGGGCCACAAACAATTTGTCCCGGTTCCAGTGCACCCAGCAGAGAGATGCCTTCAAGGCAACCCCAAAGCCCGAGGGCTTCCATGCTGTCGTGAATGTCGCCAGAATACCATTTTTTCAGACGTTCGATTGCCTCCCAATCAGTATCTGAATAATCGAAGTCAGCCATGTTAATCCTCTTTCTTGGCCTGTTTCATGTTTGATTTTTCAATAGCCTGACGAAGATAATTGGCGCTTTTGTCGATTTGCGCGCGAATAAGCTCCTTGGCTCCGACATCATCATTGTTGCGGATCTTGTCAAAAATCTCGGCATGTTCATCATAAGCATTGCTGAGAGATTTGATCGGAACCCGGCTGGTAACGTGAATGACGTCGTTGATCAGGCCAGAGAAATTGTCATAGATCCGCATAAGCACCTGATTGTCCGTTGCATGGACCATGGCCAGATGGAATGCCGCGTCGGCATTGACAAATGCGGGGAAATCCTTGGTATCGCGGGCGGTTTTCATCGCTGCGAGTGCCTCTTCAATCTTGGAATAGTCCGGCTTGTCGAGGTTGGTCAGGATTACCAGAGATTCCGTTTCGATCATGCGTCGAACGGTCATTAACTGCAGGAGATAGTTGGAATCGGAGTAGAATTGTTGGCGAACGGTGACTGCAAGAGCGTCAAGATAGTTATTGACGTCGTCGCGAACAACTTCGGTTCTTTCTCCATGTCTGCGTTGGACAAGTCCCTTCACTTCCAGTTCTTGCACAGCTTCGCGGACCGCTCTTGTAGAGACGCCAAATTCGCGCGCAATGGCACTTTCAGATTCAAGGCGGTCTCCAACCTTGAGTTCCCCATTCAAAATGCGGCTCTCAAGGACGGATGAAACCACTGAATGCAGCCGACCGCGCTTAATTGGTGTCTGGAGTGTTTCGCCTATATCAACCATGCCAGCTATCTGGCCTCCGTGAATCTCATCTTTTGGTTATGTTGACAATACTCATGACATGAGTCATAAGTCAAGTGTTATCTATACGTGTCGCGTCTTGGTTGCGACATGTATGGGAGGATACTTATGGGAGGTTAATTATATGAGCCTACAATTCAACCACGTCGTTCGTACATCTGTTGCCGCATTGGCTTTGTGCACCATGGCAGGCAGTGCATTCGCTGCTTGGCCAGAACGTGCCGTTACCATTATCGTGCCATGGTCTGCTGGTGGTGGCACCGACGCTACGGCCCGTATGGTCGCTGCAGATCTGCAGGAACATTTCGGACAGCCATTCAACGTTGTGAACCGCACCGGTGGTGGTGGTCTGGTTGGTCATGCAGCAATCGCCAATGCCAAGCCTGATGGCTATACGCTCGGCGTTGTTACCATTGAGCACACCATGTATGAGAGCCAGGGGCTGCCTGGTGTCACACCAAAAGATTACGACTATATTGGCCGTTACAATGCTGATGCTATCGGCATCAACGTATCAACCAAGGCTGATTACAAATCCGCCAAGGATCTGATCGATGCAGTGAAGGCAAAACCTGGCAAAATTACCGCATCTGGTGCAAACCGTGGTGGTCTTTCCCACTTGGCTTGGGCTGGCCTGCTGAACACCCTCGGCATTGCTCCTGATGCAAGTGTCTGGGTTGCTTCTGCCGGTTCTGCTCCTGCAATGCAGCAGATTGCTGCCGGTGCGATTGATGTCGTCTCCACGTCTCCTGCTGAAGCCCGCTCTCTGGTAGAAGCTGGTGAAGTCAAGACTTTGGCCCTGATTTCTGGTGAACGCAGCGAGTTGTTCCCGGACATCCCGACCACAGACGAAGTCTTTGGCATCAAATGGTCTCCAATGCCGTTCCGCGGTCTTGCCGGTCCTGATGGTATGCCAAAAGAAGTCATTGAAGAGCTGTCCAGCGCTCTTAAAGGCATCACCGAAGATCCTAAATTCAAGGAATTTATGAAATCCCGTGGTTTCTCGGTTGCTTATCAGGATGCTGATACATTCAAAGCAACCGCTATGGCTGACTACACAGGTCTTGGTGAAACCATGAAAGCTGTCGGTTTGGCTAAATAATGCCGCTCGTGGAGTTATCTCATGAGAATTAGCGACCGGGTCGTTGGACCTGTGTTACTACTCTTCGGAGTAGTGGTGATTTGGGGGGCGCTTCAGCTCCCCACTATCCCCGGAGTGCGATTTGGGGCGGACCTTATGCCGTCTCTTATCGGTTTCTGCCTGATCGGGCTTGGCCTTTCCATTGCCATTGGCGGGTTCACTTCTAAAGATCAAATCAAGCTTCTTGATGTGTCCGAATGGAGTGTGCCGCTTCGCAACAAGCTTGCTGCGATTTGGAGCTTGGGTGGTCTCATTATTGGTGGCCTGTTTTTCGAAGTGATTGGCTTTCCTCTGCTGGGCGTCATCTATATGGCCGTCTTGATGACCCTTATGGGTACGCGCTTTCGCACGACAGCTGCAGTTTCCATTCTGGTGGTGGCCGTGCTCTATATCGGCTTTTCTAAAGGACTGCTGGTGCCTCTGCCCGCAGGCCTGCTGGGAGGCATCCTTCCATGATGAGTTTAAGCATTCTCGGGTCGGCTTTGCTGATCGTAATACAGCCAACTGTGCTGTTGTCCATTCTTTGTGGTTCCATTTATGGGCTGTTCATCGGGGCATTGCCCGGCCTGACGGCGACCATGTCGACGGCTCTGCTGGTGCCGATCACCTTCTATATGGACCCGCTTCCGGCAATCGCACTGATTGTCTCCAGTACGGCAATGGCCATTTCTGCCGGTGATATTCCGGGCACCTTGCTGCGCATTCCCGGTACGCCAGCTTCTGCCGCCTATACCGATGAATCCCACCAGATGACGGTTCACGGCAAGGCTGGTCTTGCGCTGTCGCTCGGTTTTTTCTTTTCTGCCATGGGCGGGCTGTTCGGGGCGATTGTCCTATTGTTCACAGGCCCTCTGTTGGCTCAGATTTCGCTCAATTTCTCCAGTTTTGAATTTTTCTGGCTCGCGGTGCTTGGTCTCCTGACCTGTGCTTTGGTGAGTGGCAGTAACATGGCTCGCGGATTTGTCTCGCTGATGTTTGGCCTGCTGATCGCTACCGTCGGACTTGATGTGACCACAGGTGCCCCCCGCTTCACCTTTGGCCAAATCGAATTGATGGGCGGTGTGTCCTTCATTCCCGTGATGATTGGCATGTTTGCCTTCTCCGAAATATTGCGTGGGTTCACCACCAACAAGACCGGTGAGAGCGCGATGCCCGATCTCGGCAAGATTGTTCCCTTCAAGGGTATCGGAGGATTGCTGCGCAAATATCCGTTTTCCCCGCTGCGCGGCGCAACTCTTGGTACGATCGTTGGTGCTCTGCCCGGCGTTGGTGGCGACCTTGCCGCATGGATTGCCTATGGCATGAGCAAGCGCTTCACCAAGACGCCTGAGAAATATGGCACGGGCCATCCTGAAGGCTTGATGGAAGCTACATCATCCAACAATGCTGGCCTGTCCAGCGCATGGATTCCTGCTCTCGTGTTCGGTATTCCCGGCGATGCGGTGACGGCGATTGCTGTTGGTGTTCTGTTCATGAAGGGCGTGGCTCCCGGACCGCGGCTGTTCGTTGAGAACCCGACCATGCCGACAGCCATTATCATGACATTCTTCGTCTCGAACTTGCTGCTGTTTCCGCTCGGGTTTGTGGCCATCAAGATTGCCCGGCATGTGCTTTCCATCCCCCGGTCCGTGATCGTACCGATCATCCTGATCTGCTGCTTCCTTGGTTCATATGCGGTCAACAACACCATGTTTGGTGTCTGGATCATGCTGATTGCCGGGATCGTCGGTTATCTGATGGAGCGCAATGGTTTTCCGATTGCTCCCGTCATTCTGGGCCTTGTGCTTGGGCCTGTTCTGGAACGGAACTTCATCATGTCCATGCAAATCTCCAATGGCAATTTGCTGGGCTTCTTCTCTCGTCCCATCGCCTGCGGGCTGGGCATTCTCATCTGCTGTATCTTCCTGTTTGCAGTGATCAAGTCGGTAAAGCGTTGGCTGAGTGGTGACTCGCAGCGCAGGCGGTCCAAGTTGCTGGAAGATGCAAAGGACGTTGCACAATCACGCTCCGGCGGCGCGTGAAACCAAAAGAACACGGGCTGGATTACCGCCCGGACATCAATATCGAAAGGACATCCCAATGTATAATCCATTCTCCGTTGAAGGACGCGTCGCCATCGTGACCGGCGGCCTTGGTCAGATCGGAACCCAGCTTTGCACTTCCCTGGCTCAGGCCGGTGCCAAAGTGGCCATCTTTTCTCGTCGTCCATTTAGTAAGGAACAGATTGCAGAGAAATTTCCGGGCCTTGAAGACAGTATCAAGGTCTATGAAGCCAGCGTGAAAGACAAGGGCGCTCTGGAAGCTGCAACCGAACAGCTGATCAAGGATTGGGGCGTGCCTGATATTCTGGTCAACAATGCCGGTATAGACTCCAAGCCCGATGGCGATGCAGATCAGAACGCTCCGTTCGAAGTTTATCCGAAAAAATATTGGGACGATATCATCGAAACCAACCTGACCGGTGTCATGCTTACCTCACAGGTCGTTGGCTCGAAGATGGCTGAAGCAGGCAAAGGCTCGATCATCAATATCGGTTCCATGTATGGCATGGTTTCCCCGAACCAGGCTCTTTATGCCTATCGTGAGGAACGTGATGGGAAGCCTTTCATCAAGGCCATTTCCTACGCCGCTTCCAAATCCGGCCTGATCAACATGACCCGTTATCTGGCCACCTATTGGGCTAAAAAGGGCGTTCGTGTGAACCTTGTGACCTATGGTGGCGTGAAAACCGGTTCGTTCGACAAGGAATTCATTGATGCTTTCCTTGAACGCGTACCTATGGGCCGTCAGGCCAATCTGGAAGAATTCAGCCCGATCATTCACTTCCTCGGTTCTGATGCATCTTCCTACATGACCGGTGCAAATCTTGTACTGGATGGTGGCTTTACCAGCTGGTGATAATAAGCTGGAAAGACCGGCTATTTACAAGGGTGGATAAAACAGACGCTCGGCGATTTTGCTCGCCGGGTGTCTTAGCTATTGGAGAGGAGTGTTTAGATGACCAAGATAGCGCTCGTAGTGAGCGGTGACTTGCGCGAAAGCGCCAATACGACCTGCTGGGCAGCTCAGAAGGCCATGGAAGACAAGTTGACGGCGGTTCTTGCCGGTATGGGGCATGAGCTGTGGCGGGCACATCCGGTAAAGCCGGAAGGGCATGGGTTCATTTCGTCTCAACGCGAGGGTATGGATGTCTTTGCTGGCATTGATCCGGATATGCCTTTGATCGTTGCGGAAGCCGTCTGGCAATATTCTCACCATGTGCTGCCGGGCTTGACGACCCACAAGGGGCCTATCCTGACGGTTGCCAACTGGTCTGGCCAGTATCCCGGCCTTGTCGGCATGCTCAACCTCAATGGCTCACTGACCAAGGCAGGCATCAAATATTCTTCGCTCTGGAGTAAGGATTTCGAAGACAGCTTCTTCCTTGATGGCCTCAAGAGCTGGCTTGAAACCGGTGAAGTCAAACATGACCAGTCTCATGTGAAGCCGTACGATGGTTCCGTCGTTGCCGCAGAAGACAAAGCTCTCGCTGGCAAGATTGCTGCCGAGTGGCGCAAAGACAAGGTGATCATGGGTGTCTTCGATGAAGGCTGCATGGGCATGTATAATGCGCTCATCCCGGATGAATTGTTGATGCCGATGGGCATTTTCAAGGAACGCATGTCCCAGTCTGCGCTCTATTTTGCTGCCACTCAGGTGCCTGTCGAAGAAGGCAAGGCTGCCTATCAGTGGATGGTTGACAAGGGAATGACATTCCATCTTGGCACAGATCCGAAAACGGAATTGACCGAAGATCAGGTTGTCGACCAGTGCCGCATGTATATCGCTGCTGTTCGTTTGGCCGATCAGTTCGGCTGTGCCGCTCTTGGCATTCAGTACCAGCAAGGCCTCAAGGATTTGTGGCCAGCTTCCGACCTCGTCGAAGGCATGCTGAACAATGGTGATCGTCCTCCGGTCGCTCGTGCCGATGGTTCCATCATTCGTGATGGTGAGCCGATTGTGCACTTCAACGAAGTGGACGAGTGCGTTGCTCTTGATGCGATGATGATCAATCGTCTCCATAAGGAACTGGGACAGCCGATTGAAACAACGCTGCATGACATCCGCTGGGGCGACAAGGACGAAGGCGGCACCGTGGATGAGTTTGTCTGGGTGTTCGAGATTTCCGGCGCAGTCCCTCCTGCTCACAACAAGGGCGGTTGGGCTGGCTCGGAAAGCTATCGTCAGACCCCGATGTTCTTCCCTGCCGGTGGTGGCACCATTAAGGGCTATTCCAAGGCCGGAGATATTATCTGGAGCCGTGTGTTTGTCGAAGACAACAAGCTGCATCTGGATATTGGTCGCGGCAAGGCTCATGAATTGAGTGCTGAGGAATGTGAACGTCGTAGTCGTGCGACCGACTATCCATGGCCGATCATGAATGCCACATTGAGTGGTGTTACCCGCGACACCATGATGGGGCGCCACAAGGCCAACCATATTCAGGTTGTTTATGCTGACGACGAAGCCGCAGCAAAGCGCGCCATTCTGGCCCGTGCGGCTCTTGCTGAAGAACTTGGTATCAGTGTTTGCCTATGCGGTGACATCTGATCAAGTCTGATAGCTTGATAAAATTTAGCCCGTCCCGATCTGTTTTTTGTTTTTCGGGGCGGGCTTTTCCTTGCTGGTTTGGAAGGGGGAATTATCAGTGCGGGACGATGTGAACCCTTGGCGATAACCATGGCAGAAGGGCTGCAAATCCGAACACGATGGTAATGATCCCGAACATCTCCAAGGTGGAGAGCAGCACGCTCTGCGAATAGATCGTATAGCTGAGGCTGCCGATGGCTGCGTCATGGGACATGCCGCTTTGCATCATGTCGTTGATGACCCTGTCCGTGTTCGGCATCATGTTTACCAGCTCGTTCTGCTTGATGCGGGCGGTATTCTGCCATGCAGTCTGAACGAGCGAGGTGGCAAAGGCCCCAGCGAGGGTTCTCATGAAGTTGGAAAGCCCTGCGGCATTGGCCTGTTCATGCGGCTCTACGGTGGCAAGCGCCAGACCCGTTACCGGGACAAAGAACATCACCATGAAGGGGCCGGTGAAGAGTGTCGGCCAAGCCATCTGCATGAAGGTAACGTCACCGTTGAAGGTCATGCGCCAAGCCATCATTGCACCAAGCCCCAGCAGTCCGGTCGAGAGGATGATGCGGGGATCAACAACCTCGACCACCTTGCCGACAATTGGGGCCGAGACCATCGCCAGAATTCCCATGATGCCTGTAGCATATCCTGCCCATGTGGCGGTGTAGCCCATATTTTGCTGTAGCCACAAAGGCAGGATCACGACCGAGGCGAAGAAGGCTGCAAAGCCCCCGGCAAAGGTCACGGATGCGGCTGTAAAGCCCCTGTGCCGGAAGATGCGCAGATCGACAATCGGGTTATCGTCCGTCAGCTCCCAAATGAGGAAGGCGAGGAAACCGACAACAGCGACGGCTCCGAGGATGCAGATTTCCGGCGATGAGAACCAGTCTTTGTCACGTCCCTCTTCGAGCATGACTTCAAGCGAACCGACCCAGACAATCAGCAAGCCAAGGCCAACAGCATCGATGCGGGCCTTTTGCTTCGGGTCTGGCTGGGTGCGCAGGAAGAACCAGACGACCAGTCCGCCAATGATGGCGAGTGGCACCTTGATATGGAAGATCCATTGCCAGCCATAGCTGTCGCAGATGATGCCGCCCAGAATCGGGCCTGCAATTGGTCCGATGAGGGTCGTCATGGCCCAAAGCACAGAGGCAGCTGTTGCCTTCTCCTTGGGGAAGATGCGCATTAGCAGCATTTGGGAAAGCGGCATGATGGGGCCGCCGACGAGGCCAAGCATAACGCGCCCGAGAATGAGCGAGTTAAGAGAATTGGCCATGCCGCAATAAAGCGAGACTGCCGCGAAGGCAAAGAAGCAGAAAATGAAGGTGCGTGCAGCACCAAATTTCATTGCCAGCCAGCCAGTAAGAGGCACTGTAATGGCTTCAGCCACCGCATAGGAGGTGATGACCCACGTTCCTTGCGACATGGACACGCCCAATGATCCGGCGATTGTGGGCACGGATACGTTCGCAATCGTGCTGTCAAGCACGACAAGAAAGTTGCCCGTCCCGATCGCCAGAGCAGCAATAAGGAGGCTGGCCCCGGTGAGGGGCCCGCTTTTGCTGTCATCCATTGTCATTTTATTGTCCTTTACGTCCAATTACTCGGCGACACGAATGTCTGCTTCCATGGACAGACCGACTTCCAGAGGGTGGTCTTTGAGTTGTTCTGGATCGAGAGCAACACGAACCGGCAAGCGCTGAACAACCTTGATCCAGTTGCCGGTTGCGTTCTGGGCGGGAACCGCGGAGAAGGCCGCGCCTGTGCCGCCAGAGAAGCCGACGACGGTGCCGTGAAACTCAACATCATCCCCATAAAGGTCCGAATGCAAGGTTACTGGCTGGCCAGCTTTTACTTTCTCAAGCTGGACTTCCTTGAAGTTGGCGTCGACATAAACCTCATCAAGAGGCACGATGACCATCAAGCGCATTCCGGGCTGAACCCGTTCGCCAACCTGAACACGGCGCATGGAGACCACGCCGTCAACCGGTGCCCGAATGATCGTGCGGTCCAGTTCGACCTGTGCCTGATCGCGCTGCGCCTTGGCGACGAGAACCTGCGGGTTATTCTCGACGGATGCGCCCTCGATCATGGCGGCGTTGGCTTGCTGCTGACCTTGAGCGGCTTCCAGTCCTGCCTTGGCTGCGGTGAGGGCTGCTTCTGCAGCACCCAGATTGGCCTCGGCATTCTTGAAGGCTGTTTCTGCCATGGTCAGCTCATCGCCGGAAACAGAACCATTTTCAACCAGCGTCTGACGACGTTCGAGGTCGATCTTGGCTTTGGCAAAGTTAGCCTCGGCCATTGTATATTGTGCTTCGACGCGCAACTGGTCGGCTTTACGACCTGCAATCTGGGCCAGCAGAGTCTTGTCCGTTGCATTGAGGGCTTTCACTGCCCGCAATGCCTGCTGATAGCCAGCTTCCGCCTGAGCCAGATGCAGCTTGGCGTCCGTATCATCTAGCACCACCAGAATATCGCCTTTTGCAACATGTTCGGTGTCGCTTACGCGGACTTCAGATACGGGAGCTGCAATGAGCGGCGTGATGCCTGCAATGTCTGCCCCAACATAAGCGTTGTCCGTGATGGCATGCTTTGATGCATAGAGCGTGTCATAGGCATAGTAAGCTCCGGATACTGCTGCGACGGCAACGAAGAGGCCGAAGAACAGAGGCCCGCGCTTGCTTTTCTTTTCTGGCGCGCTTGTTTCGCGGTCACTATAGATTTTTTCGACCTTAGAATCGTGTTTTGCGTCGGATGAAATTTTACTCATATCGTTCACTTGGTTTTCTCCATTTCGCGAAAGCCTCCACCAAGAGCACGGACCAGCTGTACATCGAGAGCAAAACTACGCGCTCTCAGAGCTGCCGCCTCGCCTCGGGCGCCGATCATGGCGTCCTCTGCGGCTAGGACTTCAAGATAGGTTGCAAGGCCGCCTTCATAGCGGTTCTTGACAATGTCATATGCATTTTGGGCCGCTTTCACGGCGTTACTTGTTGCGTTCAAACGCACAGAGAGCTGGCGTTTGCTGACAACCGCGTCAGCCACATCCTTAAGCGCTCTGACCAGCGTCTGGTCGTAGGTCGCGACAGCCATTTCCTGGCTGGCTTTGGTTCGGCTCAGGCCTGCGCGAAGACGTCCGCCGTCCAGAATGGGCAAGGATACAGCCGGCCCGACAGAGCCAAGCGTTGCGTCTGGTTTGTGCAGAAGGTCCAACCCGAGAGCCTGGCGTCCGATCATGGCCGTGATGTTCACATTCGGATAGAATGCGGCTTTTGCCTCATCGACGTGCTTGACAGCAGCTTCTGCTCTCAAGCGGGCGGCAACGATGTCTGGTCGGCGTCCAAGCAGATCAAGCGGCAATTGGTTTGGCAGACCGTAATAGTGACCACCACTGACGCGCGGGCGTTTGATGGAGAGACCCCGGTCTGGCCCTTTGCCCAACAGGGCGGCCATCTGATTCTTGGCCAGTGCGATTTGTTCATCGATGGCAGCAAGGCGTGCAATGGTGCTCTGCTGGTTGGACTTGGCCCGCTCCAGCGCGCTTTCATTTTCAAGTTGCTGGTTAAAGCGTGATTGCATGAGCTTCAGGCTATCATTGCGAACACGCAAAGCGCTGGCTGCAGCATCTCGGCTGGCATATAGTGTTGCCAAGCCCGCATAGGCTTGGGCAATGCTGGAAGAGACCGCGAGGCGTGCTGCTGCTGCTTCAGCCTCTGCGGCCTTTTGCTCTCCTTTGGCAGCAGCCAAAGCCGCGCGGTTTTTACCCCAGAAATCAATTTCCCAGTTGAGGTTGAGGGTTGCTATCCCGCCGTCATTCCAGCCTTGGGGCACGAATGCCTCATCCATCAGATAGTGATAACTCTGACGTTCCTGATCAACGGATGCATTGACTCCCAGATTCGGAAAGAGAGTCGATTTGGACATGCTTGTTGCTGCCTGAGCCAATTTCAGACGAGCATTGGCAAGGCGAATATCGTTCGCTTCAGCCAGCCCTTCCTTCATGAGATTGTTCAGCTGCTGATCCTTGTATGACTCCCACCAATGATCAGAAGGCCATTGTGCTCTGTTAGCCAATAAGGACTTGCCGGTCTGATAGCTGCTGACAGGCTTCATTTCGGCGAGCGGGGTGTCTTTTGGTGGTATTGCGCAACCTGCTAAAAGGAACAGGATGCCAAGAGCAACGGGCGTGGCGCGCTTTGCTTTCTGAGTTTGATGCGACATGGCTTGGAAGGTCCATAACTTGGGATATAGGTAAACCGTACAGTTCGTTTTAGTTATATTCTTCTCTTGCGTTCGTCAAGTCAAAACTGTACGATTGGGTTCACTTATGAGAGGTGTCGCATGCGTGTTAAAACAGATGAAAAACGACTTGAGATTCTGCAGGTAGCCGCCAAAGTCTTTGGTCAAAACGGCTATCACGGGGCCAGTATGTCGGCCATTTCAGCGGAGTTGGGGGGATCAAAAGCCACTCTTTATGGTTACTACAGTTCTAAGGAAGAGCTGTTTGCTGCGGTCCTGATGCAATCTCTTGATGATCGCGGGACTGCGGTCTTTGAATTCTTTGTCGATCATGAAAACAAGGATATTGATGGGCTGTTGCGTCAGTTCGGTCGTGTTTATCTGAAATTCATTACAGAGCCGGATACGCTTGCCTTATATCGCAGCGCTGTTTCGGAGGAATTTTCCGGCAAGCTCTCTCAGGAACTCTACAAGAATGGCCAGGTGAGAGGCTGGGGGGAAGTTGAAGACTTCATGGCGGCCAAGATGGCGCAGGGGCTTTTGTCCGGGCCATCAGCAAAAATTATCAGTTTGCATCTAAAGGGATTGCTTGAATGTGGTATCGCAGAGCCGATCATGTATCGCTGTCCTCCGCATATGCCTTTTGATGAAGCTGTAGATTCTGCGGTGGACACTTTCATGAAGGCTTACGGTCAGGCTTCTTTCGATGCATGAGTGGGCAAGCTTCTGGCTTGGTCAAGCATGGTGCTCACTTTTGTTTTGCAAGGAGACAAATCTCCTCAAATCATGATTCTTTTTCATGTAAACCATGCTGCGCGTGGAACCTGCAAGCGTTTGAAACGTTGACCTCCTGACACCACATAAGTGGACAGAACAGAGACTTCCTCCTCCTGATATGGAAAGACAAGGAGGATCGCTTTTTGACTATATGATTTCAGGAGATTCAAATGAAAGAACAATATGATATCGCGGTGATTGTCGGCAGCTTGAGAAAAGACTCCATCAACCGCAAGGTTGCCAATGCCATTGTCGCTCTGGCACCTGAAAACCTGTCATTCCGTTTTGTTGAAGTGGGCAATTTACCCTTTTACAATCCCGATCTTGATGATGCCTCTGCACCAGAGGCATGGAAATCCTTCCGGACTTCCATGGCATCTGCTGATGGCGTTCTGTTTGTAACGCCAGAATATAACCGCTCGGTGCCAGCTCCGTTGAAAAACGCTCTTGATGTTGGCTCGCGTCCTTACGGTGAAAGTGTTTGGGATGGCAAGCCGGCGGGCGTTGTTACGGGCTCTCTGGGCGGGATCGGCGGGTTCGGTGCGAACCACCATCTGCGTCAGTCATTGACGTTCCTCAATATGCCAGCAATGCAACAGCCTGAAGCTTATATTGGGGCGTTTGGGGATCTGTTTGATGACAATGACAAGATTACCAATGAGGGAACGGAAGGGTTCCTGAAGAAGTTTGCAGCAGCCTTCGCTGACTGGGTTGCCCTGCATGCCAAGGCTTAAGTGAATTCTGACCGTCAAAAGCCTGTCTGAAATTCAGACAGGCTTTTCTCTATATGAAACCGGGTTTCCGAAGCACGAATGGGTTTCGGCCTTAGTCTGCCCATTTTTGCCGATGCCTGAATTTAGCGGCTTCCTGTTGTTCAGTTCTAGGTGTTGAACTTGAAGAGCATCACGTCGCCGTCCTGAACGACATATTCCTTGCCTTCGTCTCTGGCTTTGCCTGCTTCCTTGGCTGCCGTTTCACCGCCCAGAGTTACATAATCGTTATAGGCGATTGTCTGGGCGCGAATGAAGCCGCGCTCGAAGTCGGTGTGAATGACACCTGCGGCCTGTGGTGCCTTGCAGCCTTTGGTGACCGTCCATGCGCGGGTTTCTTTTGGTCCGGCGGTGAAATAGGTGATCAGTTGCAAGAGGTCGTATCCGGCGCGGATCATGCGATCAAGGCCCGGTTCTTCAAGGCCGAGGGTTTCCAGAAACTCTTCCTGCTCTTCAGCATCAAGCTGGGAGATTTCAGCTTCGATTGCAGCTGAGATCACAACAGCACCGGCACCCTGCTTTTCGGCCATTTCTTCAACGGCTTTGGAAAATTCGTTGCCGGTGGCTGCGCTTTCTTCATCCACATTGCAGATGTAAAGAACGGGTTTGGTCGTCAAAAGATTGAGGCCATCGATTGCCTTACGCTCTTCCTCGTCTGCGGCTTCGAGCATCCGGCCGGGTTTGCCATCGTGTAGCAACTCGAGCAGGCGATCCATCAGGGCAGCCTGAAGCTTGGCTTCCTTGTCGCCGGTCTGACCGCGCTTGCGCAGATTGACAACTCGGCGTTCAAGGCTTTCCATGTCCGAGATCATCAATTCCGTTTCCACGGTTTCCGCGTCGGTTACCGGATCAATCTTGCCTTCAACATGGGTAATGTCATCATCTTCGAAGCAGCGCAGAACGTGAACGATTGCATCAACTTCACGGATGTTTGCTAGAAACTGGTTGCCAAGCCCTTCGCCTTTGGATGCGCCGCGCACGAGGCCTGCGATATCAACGAAGGTCAGGCGTGTTGGAATGATTTCCTTGGATGTGGCGATCTTGGCGATGGCATCCATACGAGGATCCGGAACGGCAACGTCGCCTGTGTTTGGTTCGATGGTGCAAAATGGATAGTTGGCTGCCTGTGCCGCAGCTGTTTTGGTCAGCGCGTTGAACAGGGTGGACTTGCCGACGTTGGGCAGCCCTACAATACCGCATTTAAAACCCATTGCTATTGATCCTTGTTTCTGGTGACCAACTGCATAAGCGCTTCGGCCATCGCATTTTTTGGTGGCTCTGATGGTTGGTCAGAGCGGGCGCTGTTGCTGCCCGTTTGGGGCTTTGGGGCGTCAGATGTCTCTTGCTTCTGTTCTGCGCTTGCCGATTGTTGACGGGATTTCTTGTGGCCATTGACCGGAGGGGCCAGTCGTTGGTTGAAATCCGTCATGAAGCGTCCCAGGTCATGTTCAATGAGGCTTGGGGCCGTGTAGGCCAGCGCATCCAGAATTGGTTCCAGCCATTCCTTGTCCGCTTTTGCAAAATCGCCAAGAACCCATTGGGTTACGCGCTCCCGGCCCGGATGGCCGATGCCGATGCGGACCCGATGGAACTCGTTGCCGATATGGGCCCCGGTTGAGCGCAATCCGTTGTGCCCGGCGACGCCTCCGCCCAGCTTTGCTTTGACTTTGCCGGGGTTAAGGTCCAGCTCGTCATGAAAGACATAGACATCTGCTGGTGCGATCTTATAGAAGCGGCAGGCTTCAGAGATCGAACGGCCAGATTCATTCATGTATGTGGCTGGTTTGAGCAGCAGGACTTTATTTCGGCCGATTTGGCCTTCGCTGACTTCACCCTGAAATTTGCGGCGCCAAGGGCCGAAATTATGCTGGCGGGCGATTTCGTCAATTGCCATGAACCCGACGTTATGGCGATTGCCTGCATATTGGGGTCCGGGGTTTCCAAGTCCGACGAGCAGATACATGGTTTAATCTCCCGAACCCTGAATTTGTGCGATTTGCATCAACAGATCTGATTACTCAGCTTCTGCGGCTGCTTCGCCTTCGCCTTCACCTTCAACTGGCTCGTTGAAGCCTGCTGGTGCTGCGATGGTTGCGATGGTGAAGTCGCGGTCTGTAATGGTTGGATGCACGCCTGCTGGCAGGGTGATTGCCGAAATGTGGATAGAATCGCCGAGATCTGCTTCTTTCAGATCGAATACGAAGGATTCCGGAATTTCGGTTGCCGGGCATTCGACTTCAACGTCACGACGAACGATGTTCAGTGCGCCACCGCGTTTCAGACCTGGGCAAGCTTCTTCATTGATGAACTCAACAGGAACACCAACGGTGATCCGGGTGCTGCGGGAAACGCGCAGGAAGTCAACGTGAATAGGGAAGTCGCGGACAACGTCGAGCTGGTAGTCGCGAGGGATCACCTGAACTTTTTCACCATCTACGTCAACAGTGACGATGTGGGTCAGAAAACCGCCTTTAAGGATCTGCAGGTTGGTTTCCTTGAAAGGAATAGCGATGGAGATAGGGTCTTTTTTGTCACCATAGATGACAGCAGGGATCTTGCCTTCACGACGCAATGCACGAGCGGACCCCTTACCGGCTCGGTCACGACGTTCTGCTTTGAATTCAAATGCCATTGGAATTACTCCTGAGAAAATAGAAAAAAGGCCGAATTTTCGGCCCCGGTGCTGCAACTCCTCCAAGGGTGTAGAGGCAGCTGGAGGGCTTATAAGACATCACAGGGCTATTGGCAAGCGGGGATAGGGCAGAAATCCGCGAATTTTGCGAAGGCGCATCCGAGTTCGCCAATATTACATCATTGGCATTTGGGCCAAGCTTTGCGTACTACGTCAAAAACACTCTCGGCAAAATTTTGATCTCGCTTATCGGGATGTTCTTCCAGGTAATTCAGGACCATATCCGTTACTTGCTCATTGGTGACACTGTCTGGCGGACAGAACAGAACCCTTTTTTCCTTCATCTCGTTGGCAGCTATATCCAATGAGGTTTTATCGCTGTTTTGCTCATAAAGGGTTCTAAGCGCGCCAACATTCAGCCCATGAACGGCGCCGATAATAAGGCCCCGACAAGCATCTGCAGATCGGGTGTTTGTCTGGCGGTCTTTGCATATTCCCATCAGGGCATTGCCACTCCAGGCCATTGCAGGAATTGGCGAGGCTAAATATAGAATGAGTGCCATTGCTGCGATGGAAATGCGCATCGTGTTGCTCTCTTAAGTTGTTTTTTCCGTTTTGTAGTATCACAACAACTGCTCTTCAACAATAAACAAGCATTTGAGATGGCCGAAGGTTTTTCAACTCCGGTCTGAGAGGTTTGGCTTGAGTGGTTATTGATGCCTTTCCTAAGAGGGTATGAAAAAAGCCCGCAGCAACTTCAAATGCTACGGGCTTTTGTTCGGATGGCAATTCATCGTCTTGCGCAGGAACTCTGCGGGGCAATGACTTAGTCGAACAGGGATGAGACCGACTGTTCGTTTGCCGTGCGGGAAATGGCTTCGCCGAGCAGGTTGGCGACGCTCAAAACGCGGATGTTATTGGCGTTCAGAACGGCTTCTGTCGGCTCGATGGAATCGGTGATTACCAATTCGCGCAGTTTCGATGAGGTAATACGGGCAACTGCACCGCCAGACAAGACGCCGTGTGTGATGTAGGCCGTAACAGAGGCCGCGCCTTTGTTGATCAGGGCTTCGGCCGCGTTGCAGAGCGTGCCACCGGAATCGATGATGTCGTCAACCAGCACGCAGTTGCGATTGGAGACGTCACCGATGATGTTCATCACTTCGGACTCACCTGCGCGTTCACGTCGTTTGTCAACGATAGACAGTGGAGCGCCGATGCGTTTGGCCAATGCGCGAGCGCGAACAACGCCGCCAACATCTGGTGAAACGACCATGACGTCTTCGACTTCATTGCGTTCCAGAATGTCACGCGAGAAAACCGGAGCGGCATAAAGGTTATCGGTCGGAATGTCGAAGAAGCCCTGAATCTGGGCTGCGTGAAGGTCGAGCGTCAAAACACGGTCAGCACCAGCGTTGGAAATCAGGTTGGAAACCAGTTTGGCCGAGATAGGAGTTCTCGGGCCGGGCTTTCTGTCCTGCCTGGCATAGCCGAAATAGGGAACAACAGCGGTGATGCGGCGTGCTGATGCGCGGCGCAGAGCGTCGATGAGGATCAACAGTTCCATCAGGTGGTCGTTGGCAGGATAAGAGGTTGGCTGAACCACGAATACATCCTGTCCACGAACATTCTCGTGAACCTCGATGAAGATTTCCTGATCCGCAAATCGTCTTACGGAAACGTCGCTGATTTCTATGCCGAGATAATCGGCAATGCGTTTTGTGAGGGTCGGATTGGAATTGCCGGCGAGGAGTTTCATGAATCTTATGCCCTGTCGCTTCGCAAGATTGGGGGAGCCGTTGGTCGGGGGATGGCTCCTATGAGCCCCTGATTGACAATCGTCCTTTCAACATTTGAACTTGCAAAAGTTGGAAAACCGGTTGACTGAAATCTATTGGATTGGTTGTCGCGTTCCATCAAGGATGCGCAATGTTCAAGGGCCTTGTAACCAAGGAATACCCGTCTTGTAAAGTTTATGTGACGTTGAGAAGTGCTTTTTTCTCTAAAAAGTACCGCTAAAAATACCACCCGGCCATTTTCTGGTCGAGTGGGGTATGAAAGTCTTACGCCTTTGTGTCTTCTGCAACCTAGACCTTGAATTCTGCGACTGACTTGACGAGGCTTTGTGAAACCGTTTTCAGGGATTGTGCCCGGTCTCTGGTCTGGCTTGCGTTATTCTCGCCGTTTTTCGCCTTCTGATTAAGAATCGAGCTGGTTTCCGAGAGGCCCTTGGACGCTACAGACATATCTGTAGCTGCGGTCGAGATTTCACTGATACCCGTGGAGAGCCCCGTTATTCTATTCGTCATCTCCTCGGCCATCGAGCTGATGTGCGTCGTGCTTTGAGCAATGTTGGAGGTGGACTGGCTCTGTTGGTGGGTGGTTTCGCGGATGGTGTCAACGCCTTCTCGGATTGCTTCGATGATCTTGGAGACCTCGTCAATTCCGGTTTGGGCGCTGTTTGAGCCATTCTGGATGCGGCTGACCTTGTCTTTGATCTCTTCAACCGCCTTGGAGGTTTGGATGGCAAGTTGTTTGACTTCGCTGGCGACCACGGCAAATCCCTTGCCGGCTTCTCCTGCACGAGAGGCCTCGATCGTCGCGTTTAAGGCGAGCAGATTGGTCTGGTTGGCCACATTCATGATGAATTGAACGACGATGTCTATTTCTTTTGAAGCCGCGACCAATGCTTCCATCGTCTTGTTGGCATTGCTGGAAAGGTCGGCTGCCTTTAGGGAAATCTCGGAAGCGTTATCGGCGCTGGATGCAATTTCTTCAACGGAATGAGCCAATTGGCCAACCGTGTTGGAGACCTCGCGGATTTCGTTGGACATGTTTCTGGCTGATGAAACAATCTCTTCGCCATATCGAGCCATTTGTGAGGACGTGCTCTGAGTTGAGCCAATCCGGTTTTCTACGCCGGAAACGACATTGTGCATGCTCGATGAGTGGCTCGCCAATAACTGCGAGTTATCAGTGAACTCTTGTGAGATTTCAACCAGATTTTGCGAGGTCTCGTCCACTGCCACTGCCTGCTTGGATATTTCCGAGACGAGGTGATGGACCTTGCTGACAAAAGGGTTGATCACCTGGGCAAGCTCGCCCATTTCATCCCCGGACCCCTCGTCAAAACGGCTGGTCAAATCGCATGTGCCTTCGGTCATTTTCATCAGCTGACGTTGCAGTTCTCCTGTGCCAAGAGTTGCACCATGCTCTGAAATGTTAAGGCCTCGCAGTTCGTCTTCAGCGCTGACACGCAAGCCAACGGTCATGTCGATCAGTTTGAACATGACAAAGGCAGCCGAAAAGGCCCAGACAAAGCAGAGCACGACGCCTTGCCCTTGCACCAGGAACTGGTCAAGGCGCGATCCTGCAGCCAATTTGCTTTCAATGGCAAAGGGGGCGACGAGCAATGTGCCCAATGCGCCACCAACGCCATGAACTGAAACCGCGCCGACAACGTCATCAAGGCCCAATTTGCTGGCGATAAAATCTTCTGCAAGGCAGGCTGCAAGACCTGCGATGATACCAATCATAACCGCGCCATGGGGATTGACTGCATCACAGCCTGCGGTAATGGCCACCAATGCACCAAGCATGCCGTTGATGGAGCGGCTAGGCTCGAAGACGTCGTCGTGGATCCAGCCAAACAGGAAGCCTACCGTGCCTCCAAAGACAGCGGCTAGCAGCGTGTTGGCGATGATGCGGGCGAAATCTGGCGTGCCAGCTGTTGTGGAGCCGCCATTGAAACCGATCCAGCCGAACAGCAGGATAATGGCGCCCGCCGATGCCAGCACGATGGAATAGCCCTGAATTTTGTTCGGGGTGCCATCCTTGTTGAAACGTCCGATACGCGGGCCAATGATGATGATACCGGCAAGGGCGACCCATGCGCCGACCGAATGGACAACCGATGAGCCGGCAAAGTCGATGAAGCCCTTGTCTGCGAGCCAGGCTGTGTTATTGCCGTCGAGCAAGTTCCCCCAGGCCCAATGCCCAAAAACCGGATAAATGATCATGGATATGAGAACCGAGCTGGCCAGATAGCCGGTAAAGGTCATGCGCTCGGCGACGGCGCCCGATACGATGGTGGCAGAGGTGCCGACAAATACGGCCTGAAATACAAAGAATGTGTAGTTCCAGTCCGGAAAGGAATCCCATGCAAATAGATCAGTTTGCCATCCAATCCAGCCCCCCAGACTGGTTCCGAACATCAGTCCGAAGCCGAGCAGATAGAACAGCGAAACCGAGATTAGCAGGTCGAGAATGTTCTTCTGGGCAACGTTGATGGAGTTTTTGGAACGGACCATGCCGCCTTCCAGCAGAAGAAAGCCTACTTGCATAAGCAGTACCAGGGCAGCGGCCGTCATTGTCCAGATGTGGTCGGAGTTGACTTGCTGGGCCTGAATGCCCTGTGCGATCTGGTTTTCCAGCTCCGTAATTCTCGCTTCTAGAGTCGGATTTGCAAAGGCAGTATTAATTCCGAATAAAGAAATAAGAAAAGCTGAAGCTGCGATAATTACATTCGAATATCTAAACAATATTTGTCTGAACAAAAATCGCAAGTTCATCATTTAAGTCCCCTAAGAAATGGATATATTTTTTAGGGGAAATGCTAATTATCTGATTTTTATTCGTGGTTAACAAAAATGTAAAAGCAATATTGTGTGGCGATATGTCGCGTATTTTTGGTTTTTCTGATTGATTCTATATTTATTGACCTGTTATTTATACGTATATTTTTGAATTGATTTGATGAGATAGTTGAGAATTTTTTAAAATATGATTTCTTAATCAATTTTATGCGGTAATAAAATGTATATTTATGTTTGAATTTTGAGGTGTTCTTCTTCTTGCAAGTAAATGTATTGTTGCAGGCAGGCATAAACTAAATGCTGGCATGCCAGGTTTTCAGTTTGGCCGCCGTGTCGGCTGCAACTTGATCCAGAACCGGTCCGGTTACACTGTCCCAGGGATCGGAAGAGACCATCTTGGTTTTCTGGGTTCCGTTGATCCGGTTGATGCGCTTTCCCTTGGCGTCGAAAATATCCCAGACATAAGAAATGACGCAATCAGAGCCTGACTGGCTTGCTGAGAAATAGCCTTTGATACGATGGGTCACTTTTTTGTCGTTACGAGTAACGACTGGCAAGGCCTGTTGTGCAACGCGCATGCCCAATGCTTGTGAAAGCTCGCGTGCAACACTGGCGGGGGCGCCGACCATCGGCTCAAATGTCAAGACTGCTTTGGAAACCGGAGCCTGATATTGCGTTGTTTGTGCCGGTTGGGTGGTTTGTACTGCGCCTGCTGCCGGGAAGCTCGATGCCGGTGGCAAATCTGCATTTTGTCCGATTACGGGCTCGTTCATGTCGCCGGTATCTGGCAATGTGTCGGTATCTTCTGCTGGCGGAAGACTGTCCAAAATGGATGGCGGCGTTCTACCAATCGCGCCTGGAGGGGTTGGCGCACCTCCACCTGCACATGCGGCCAGGAACATTACCAGTGGTGTCATCGTGGAAAATTTGACAAATACACTCAAGCGCTGACTATGCATTCTTCTTACTCCGCATTTTCTTTGCTTTTAATGCCGTTCCTTCCGGCCGGGGACGAATAGACGCCAGAACTGCCGTCGCAAAAGCATACGCCAAGCGAAAGCAGCCAGCTGCATTGCTCCTCTATAAAACAGGATTTGTTTTAACTCTTCTTTAAGAACAACAAATTCTTACCGAACCAATAGCTCAATAGGCAATTTGGAAAGAGCTTCCGGCTCGGAATCCGTCGTCAGATAGGTCTGGCCGAGGGTCATGGCGACATTCTGATCGCTGTCCATGATGATCATATGCACGAAAAGCGTCATATGAGGGCAAATGGCATATTCATTGCCGCGATAAATCAGAGGCCAATCCATCCAGTTGGGAGCAAATCTTGCTCCAACGCTGTAGCCACAGGCATTGAGCCGATGGGAATGGGCGCCCATTTCGTCAATCACTTTGGCGTGGGTATCGAAAATGTCGCCTATGACATGGCCCGGTCGCATCACTTCTTCAACGGCGGACAGGGCCTCCTTGGCGATGTCGAACAATTCGACATGTCGGGGTGTCGGCTGACCGATGACGAGTGTGCGCATGGCTGGGGCATGATAATGGCGGAAAACACCTGACCATTCCAGTGTCAGCTGATCCTGCGCATCAAGAGTTCGTCTGCCGGTTTTATAGCGGCATAACAACGCAGACTCAGCCGAACCGATTGTAAAGTGGTTGGCTGGATAATCGCCGCCATTTTCAAGAACCGCCCCCTGCATTGTTGCCAGTATCTTGCCTTCGTCCGCACCAGCCTTGATCAGCGGCAGCGCCTCACTGAAGGCAAGGTCTGTCAGCTCGGCGGCCTTGCGCACATAGGCGATTTCAGCTCCGGATTTGATGGAGCGGAGAGGCGGGATGATTCTGGATGCATCTTCTGTGTCGGCAAAGGATTTAAGCGAGTCATCGAGGGTTTTGGCGTCTTTCCCCGTCAAGCCATGTGCATCATATTCAATACCGATACGGCAGCCCAGCAGATCCAACTCTTCCAGAAGCCCGCGTAGCTGTACGGCAGGAGAGGCCTTTTTCTTCTTGCGGTCGGCCCAGATGTGAATCTCGTCGATAATAGAGGTTTGTTCGGCCTGTCTTACATCGGCGGAGCGGGTCAGAAGATCGGTGCTACCATTCTTTCGCAGGACCAGACACTGAAACAGGTTGAAGCCGGTCGTGTCATAGCCTGTGAGCCAATACATTGTTTCCTGAGCAAAGATCAGCATGGCGTCCAGTTTGCGATCAGCCATTTTCGCCAGAAGAGAGGCCTTGCGGCTTGCATATTCATCCGTTGAAAAGTGTAGCGCCATGTGAAGCTCCTTGCTTGGCTGGCTCAAGGTCAGCCCTAATTGAATTGATCAGACGATTGTAATCGCCGAAATCTGACGGCCATAGTCAGGTTCATTACGGTGCGTTGTCCGGCGATAGCTGAAAAACATGTCTTCCTCGCCGTAGGTGCAGCGATCAAGATTGAGCGCGTTGCCGACACCGCTTTGTTGCAAGCGGAATAATATGAAAGCTGGCAGATCAAACTGAACATGTCCATCCCTTTTGCCTGCGCTGAAAAAACGAGCCCAGTCGGGAGACTTGTCGGAAAAACGGTCCATGAAGGCCTGATCGACCTCATAATTATTCTTTGAAATCGTGGGGCCGAGGATCGCCGTAATGGAGGCAGGCTTTGCTCCCAGTTCTTCCATTTTGGCAACGGTGTCCGCGATGACCCCTTCGAATGCACCGCGCCAGCCGGCATGGGCAGCAGCGACCACGCCTGCGTTCGGGTCTGCAAAGAGAAGGGGGCCGCAATCTGCGGTAAGGATAGCGACGGCAAGACCGGGTTTGTTGGTCACAAGGGCGTCCAATTTTGGCACTCCGCCCTCTGCAAATGGTTCATTGACGATCATTGCCGTGGGAGAGTGGACCTGATAGGCGGTGACAAGCTTGTCGCTTTCAACTCCCAGGCTTTGGGCCACGAGGGTTCTGTTTTGTTGCACCTGAGCGCGTTCGTCGCCGGAGCCATAGCCGCAATTGAGACTGTGGTAGGTCTCTTTTGAGGTGCCGCCTCTGCGCGTAAAAAATCCGTGGGCTATACCGTCCATAGCCTGCAATGACGGATGTTGAATGCGCATGCTCTCTCCCAATTGCTTATAAACTGTGTCTGTCGCACAATGCCTGACCGAAGAGTCTTTGGCTTTGCCCATGAAGTCAACAGGAAAAAGCCTCCAGTGAGACGCCCTGTCACATGTAAATTGCCAGTTTTCCTGTTGCCCGGCCCGAATGCTCACTATTTGAACGTGAGTGGAGGGAGGGGTAATACTGCTGGCATCAGGGCCAGACACTTGAAAAGCGAGCCCATTTGTTGAGGCGCTGCAAGCCGCTCAACTGCTTTGGAAATCTCGTCTTGAACTCGCGGTGTGCAGCCCGCTCCCAATTGTCCTGCGCGTTCCAGAAGCCCCATGGCGAGCAAAAATTCTCCTTGGGACATGATGGGTGAGGTGCATATTTTGCTGTCGGATGTATTGGAAATTTCGTCGATGGCGCAAATGCTCAGGGCAGAAAAATTCACATGAGCGGTCAAATCGCATGCGCCGGGGTCTTGCAAGGGATCCGCATAGGCGTGATTGCGCATGGCCTGGAATGTGTCACCGTAAGATTGAGCATCATAGCCGTAGTCAATGAAAAGTCCGGCTCCCCCGTGGATGGCCAGATGGGCTGCAATTGTGCTCATCATGGCTTCGCTTGCCGGGGAGTGTTCAAGAATGACACCTTCCTCGGTGCTCTCTTCAGGGGCTGCAATCGCTCGAACGGGGCCGACGCCGAAACTGAGGCGATCATTGTCATCAAGGCCCACCACACGCTCATGCCAACGGCCATGGTGAAACACCTGCTGATGGATTGGCAGGCAATCGAAAAACTCATTGCCGACAATGAATAGAGGCGCTTTAGGCAGAGTTTCAAAGCTCTGATGCCACTGTTTCGGGATCTCAAAAGCACTGAGGGTTGCTTCCTGCTCTTTTCGGAGTGACGGGCTGATTTCCACGAGGTGGAGAATAAGGTTTTCTGTGGCTTCTGGATCAATGGCAATGGCGCGTACCATGTCGGCCATCAGGGTGCCTCGTCCGGGGCCTAGTTCCACAAGATGGAAGGGTGCAGGGCGGCCTGATTGTTGCCAAATGGCTAGCATCCAGATGCCAATCAGCTCGCCGAACAGTTGGCTGACTTCTGGTGCGGTGACAAAATCGCCTTTGGTGCCGATTGGTGCGCGTGTCGTGTAATAGCCTGCTTGAGGATCGGCAAGGCACAGGCTCATATAGTCCGCCACACTCAAGGGGCCAGTTGCCCTGATCATGCGCTTGATGCGGTCTTCCAATGTGGTTGGGGGCGAAGCTTCAGCCATCGGACTGCTTTTTGGTCTGAGCGTAGATAATCATGGCAATTCCGGCAAGTATCATCGGAACCGAGAGCCACATCCCCATTGTCGTGCCGAGGCTGAAATAGCCAAGCTGGCTGTCTGGCACGCGAACCAGCTCAACCAGCGTGCGGAAAATGGCATATAAAATGGCGAAGGTGCCCGCGATGGTGCCCGGCTTTTTCAATGCGCCGGTTGTGTGGCTGATGATGCGCAGTATGAGGAAAATGAGCAATCCTTCCAGCGCTGCTTCATAAAGCTGGCTCGGGTGGCGTGGCTCCGGGCCTCCATTTGGAAAGACAACGCCCCAAGGCAGACTGGTCGGCAAACCCCACAGCTCGGAATTGATAAAGTTGGCAATGCGCCCGAAGAAGAGGCCGATAGGGGCGGCCATCGCGACCAGATCGAACATCGATAAAACCGAGATGCCTTTTGCGCGGGCAAACAGGATCATGGCGATCGTGACCCCAAGGAAGCCGCCATGAAACGACATGCCTCCGGTCCAAACCGCAAATATTTGCGCCGGATGCTGCAGGTAGACGTCGAGATTGTAAAAGACGACATAGCCAAGACGCCCGCCCAAAATGATGCCGATGGTTGCCCACAGGACAAAGTCATCAAGCTCAAGGGTTGAAAGTGGTCCTTCATTTCCTGCCCATAGTTGCGGCTTGGTAACAAGGCGCTTGGTGTAGAGCCATGCCAGTATGATGCCGACGATATAGGCGATGGCATACCAATGGATCTGAAGAGGCCCGAGGGTGATGAGTACCGGGTCGATCATAGGGAAGGGAATGGCCAGAAGTGTCACTGTTCTGCCTTTTGCAAATGCTTCGGTTGGTTTGGATTTGTTTGTTTCTTGACCGCAAGTCAAGGGAAACTGCAAATATACATTGTGAAATATGTTCAGGTGACTATATCTGGAGATAAAGACAGATCTAAGGCAGGAGGGTTGCAAGCTTGTAAATCATGGGCTTGCCGCACCAAGCGAGGGAAAAGTGTTATGACACAGACGAACAATCGGCTTTTTGATGAATTCGCCAAATTGATGAATGACGCCGCCGGTGTTGCCCAAGGGGTGCGCGATGAGGCTGAAACCGCGATTCGGGCTCAGCTTGAACGCTTCATGGGGGACATGGATCTGGTAACCCGCGATGAGTTCGAAGCTGTTAAGGCCATGGCTGTTGCCGCTCGTGATGAAAATGACAAGCTCTCAGCACGGATTTCTGCTTTGGAAGAAAAGCTCGGTACGCTGGATGATTTGTCTGCCATCGACGGGGCTGATCTTGACGGTGCAGAAAAAGAGTAGTGTGCGGCTTTTCTGATTGCCAAAGCCACGCTGCATGGTGAACCATTCGAGCCTGCCGGATTATCGGCGGGCTTTCGAGTTTGTTTCTGCGAAGGTTTTAAATCAGCTGAGAGCGGGGGCACTTGGAAAAGAGCGAGATCCGCATTTTCGGATCGAATGAAGATTTTGATGGAACGAATGCAATGAAAATAAATGCGTTGTCGCTGGTTTTGGTTGGTGCTGGCAAAATGGGTGGGGCGATGCTCACCGGTTGGCTGGGTATGGATCTGGATGCCAAGAATGTAACCGTGATTGATCCGGGCCAGCCTGAAGACATGAAGGCCTTGTCTGAAAAGACCGGGTTCAAGCTTGTCACCTCGCCCGAAGGTGTGGATCAGCCTGATATTCTCGTGATTGCGATCAAGCCCCAGATGATGGGCAAGGTTCTGCCGGGGCTGGTTGGCCTGGTTGGGCCTAAGACCGTCATTGTCTCCATCGCAGCCGGTACGCCGATTGCGACCTTCCAATCCTATTTGGGTGCCAATGTCGGCGTGGTTAGGGTTATGCCAAACACTCCGGCTCAGGTTGGGCGGGGCATGTTTGCAGCCTTTGCTTCTGAAGGCGTGGATGCTGAAATATGCGGCATCATCGCCGAGTTGCTTTCCTCTACGGGCCAATTCACCTGGGTTGGCGAGGAAGCTCTGATCGATGCTGTTACGGCTGTTTCTGGCTCAGGCCCTGCTTACGTCTTCTATATGGTTGAAGCTTTGGCAAAGGCTGGGGAAGCTTTGGGGCTGGCGCCCGAGGCTGCCAGTTTGATGGCACGCCAAACGATCGTTGGCGCGGGGGAATTGCTTAATCAATCCCCATTGTCAGCTGCCACTCTGCGCGAAAATGTTACCTCTCCGGGAGGAACAACCGCTGCAGCGCTTGCGGTTCTGATGGCTGACGAAGGCGGATTGGATGACCTCATGGCCAAGGCAACTGTTGCCGCAAGAGATCGTTCAGTCGAACTGGCCAAATAGGTATAGTCAAAGAGCCGCTCGGGGGGGCAATCTCTTTGAGCGGCTTTTGTCTTTTTGTGTCATTGCCAAACTTGACATGTCCCTCTTGGCGCCACATTTACAAAGTAGAGTATTCAAGGCTGTTCATATGATCGATGGTTCGTTCTGTTTTGCGGTCCATTTGATCCTGAAAGCGTTGGAAACCGTATAGAGCTTTGGTAGTCAGGCTTCTTGGAGGGAAAAACCATGGATCACAATCCAGAAATCAGGCAGCACCTGTTTGAGCAATTTTCTCAGGTGGTTATGACGCAAGGCTGGCGCACTGTGTCTTGCGCGGATATTGCGGCCAGAGCTGAGGTCGATATCAAGCTTGCCTTTCTGGAATATCATGATCGCTATGCCTATGTGACGGATCTTGTTCGGCGCATTGATCGCGCCATGCTGGAAGCGTACGACCCGTCTATGGGGGAAGAGCCGGCCAGAGAGCGTCTTTTCGATGTGATCATGGCGCGTTTTGATGCGATGCAGGGGCATCGAGATCTTATTCTGGAACTCAACAAGGCTGCACGTCGGGATCCTATGCTGGCGGTGCATCTTCTTGCCTTGTCTCGGCTGACCGGCGAGTGGTTCCTTGATATTTCCCATATCTCGCCAGCAGGGTTTTCGGGAATGGCGAGGAGCAAAGGGGCGCTCATTGCCTATGCGAGAGCCTTTGCAAGCTGGATGAATGACGATAGCGCCGATCTTTCAAAAACGATGGCAACGCTGGATAAATTTCTCAAAACCGGAGAGAAAACGCTGCATCGGGCGGAGAAGATTGCCAGTATGCTGCCGCGCATGAGTAAACGATGCAGAACATCCCGCCGTGGCACTGGCGCCAAAAAGCATCACGCTGAATCTGTGAACGAAGAGACCGTTTTCAGTGATGGACCATCTGTGGATGATGGTTCGACGGCACCGATGCCGTCTTGATCTGCAACGGTTGGTCCTTGATCATTCCCTTTTTAGCAAAAGGGAATGATGATGAGCAAAACAGCTGACGAGATTACATTTGACGATTTTCTGAAAGTTGATATCCGTGTCGGGACAATTTTGGAGGCTGAGGTCTTTGCTCAAGCACGCAAGCCTGCCTACAAGATGAAGATCGATTTTGGTGATGAGATCGGTATCAAGAAAAGCTCAGCCCAGATAACCGTGCATTACACGCCCGAAGAATTGGTTGGCCGCAAGGTTATGGGGGTAGTAAATTTCCCGCCAAGGCAAATTGGGCCATTTATGTCGGAGGTTCTGACACTTGGCTATGAAGATGAAGACGGGGCGATTGTGCTGGCCGGGGTCGATAAGCCAGTACCGAACGGATCACGCCTCTGTTAGTTGACGAGAGCTATTGGAAACTTGGCAAGAGATACAAGAGATAGCTGCCGATCAGGAGGGAAGTCGCAACGATGCTCTCAGTCCACCAAGTGGGCTGCGGCTTAATCTGAGGTCTCCACCATGGGCGCGCGCGATGTCACGTGCAATCGCCAACCCAAGGCCTGTGTTCGGTGTATTCTGGTTGCGGGCCGTATCGAGCCTGTAGAAGGGGCGGAATACGGTTTCCAGTTCTTCGTCAGGTATTCCCGGCCCGTCATCATCGATCAGGATCAGCCACCAATTTCCAAGACGCTCCGATGTCAGGCTAACATGTTCGGCATAGCGGGTGGCATTGCTCAACAAGTTAAGCAGGCAGCGCTTGAGGGTTTGCGGGCGCACTTCAATGCTTTTTCCGCCATTATGTTCGACCAAAAGGTCGTGTCCGGAGCGCTGCATATCGAACTTTAGCTCATCGAGGAACTGCTGGATTTGGATAACGTCGGCTTTCTCTGAGGCTGCGCCTCTGGCAAAAGCGAGATAGTCTTCCAGCATCATCTGCATTTCATCGACATCACGCTCCATTTCTGCGGTTTCGGGGCTTTCGTCCAGAATGGCAAGCTGAAGCTTGAAGCGGGTCAGAATGGTGCGTAAATCGTGGCTGACGCCAGCCAGCATTACCGTTCGTTGTTCTATCTGGCGTTCGATACGGCGCTTCATTTCAAGAAAGGCATGGGCCGCCTGGCGTACTTCGCGTGCACCGGAGGGGCGGAAGTCGAGTGCGTCCTGTCCTTTGCCGAACCGCTCGGCCGCTTTTGCCAGACGCTGGATGGGGCGGATCTGGTTTCGCAGAAACAGAATGGAGACGACCAGAAGAACCAGAGAGGTGCCCCCCATCCAGACCAGAAAGATATGGGAGTTGGACGCATAGGCCTGTGAACGACGCGCAAAGACACGAAGGACTTTCTGGTCGAGCTTGATGCGAATCTCGACGATATTGGAGCGGCCTACTGTATCCACCCAGAATGGCCTTCCAATCTGCGCGGTGATGTGGCGGGAAAGGGCGTGGTCAAGCAAATTGAAAAACGGCTTGGGGCCGGGAGGCGGCAGTGGTCCGTCAGGAAGGATTGATATATTAAGGTTGAGCTTGTCCTGTGCCAGTGTGATGATCTGGCTATAGTCCTTGTCTTGCGGGTAGGTTTCCAGAACAGCAATGATTGCTGCGATATCCTGAGTTACCGCTGTTGAAAGCCGATCCGTGACTGTCTGCCAGTGGCGCTCCATGAAGACGAAAGCAAGCACAGACTGCAAGATGACCATCGGCGCTACGATGATGATCAACGACCGGGCAAACAAGCCTTTCGGCATGGTCTTGGCGATGACCCTAGCGCCCTTGCGGTAGCCTTGATAGAGCAGTTTAAGGGGCAGAATAATGCGGAAAAGGACTGTCGCCAAAAGATGCTTTTCAGCTTCCTTCGCGCCCTTGTCGTTGTTGTCTTGCCCGTTTCCCATGGATGCTTGATCCTTGCCCGTTTGCTCCAGGTCCCTTTTAATGTGAGATATGTTGCTAGTCCGTCAACAATCGGTAACCGATGCCTCGGATGGTCTGCAAATAAATCGGATTGGATGGATCCGGTTCAATCTTGCGCCTGAGCCGGTTGATCTGCACATCAACGGTTCTCTCTCCCGTGCCATCTTCTCCTGCAAGCGCACTTCTGGTAACCGTCGCTCCCGGTTGGGACGCGAACAAATAGAGCAACTCTCTTTCTCTATCTGTCAGGCGAATGACATCATCACCGCAGATAAGTTCCTGCCGTTCAAGCTTGAAAAGGAACGGGCCGAAGGTTACTTCATCAATGGGGTTTTGGGACTGATAGTCGTTGCGCTTGAGGATGTTTTGAATGCGCAATAGCAATTCGCGAGGCTCAAACGGTTTGGAAACATAGTCCGCGACGCCGATTTCCAGCCCCTGGATGCGGCTTTCCACTTCGGCGCGTGCTGTCAGCATCAGAATCGGGACCGGATTTGATTTGCAAAGATCCGCAGCCAGTTCCATGCCGCTTTCTCCGGGCATCATGACATCGAGAATGAGAAGATCGAAGGTCAGGCCCGCGATTGTCTTGCGTGCTTCCTGTGCATTTTGTGCTGTCGTTACCCGAAATCCGTTTTTCGTCAAATAGCGATGCAGCAATGTGCGAATACGGCTGTCATCGTCAATGACCAGCAAATGCTGCGCGTTATCGGGTAGAGCTTGTGCGTCAGTTGGCATCAGATCTTGTCTTTCATTTTCGGCGGCTGGAAGCGTCCGGCTCGAACACGGTAAATGCCTCAAGACCATGGTTGAGGCTTCGTATTATCGGGCGGCCTTCCGGTTCCATCATCGCATAGAGGAATGCTTTACTTGCCTTTTTGACTTCTGGCGGTAGAGTTTGCAATGCTTCCTCAATGCGTCGTGCCTGACTTTTGGAGATCTCCAGTGCCAATTCTCTGCCTTTCTCTGTTGGGTAAAGGCGGCGTTGACGCCGGTCGGTCTCTCCTGGTTGCTGCGTTATAAAGCGATCTTCAATGAGCTGTTTTAGCACACGCGCGAGGCTTTGCTTGGTAATTTTCAAGATGTCCAGAAGGTTTGCCACGGTGATGCCCGGTATGCGGTTGACAAAATGCAAAACCCTGTGGTGGGCGCGGCCATAAGAGAGAGCTGCAAGCTTGGTGTCGGGGTCGGCCACGAAATCCCGGTAGGCAAAGAAGAGCAATTCGATCAACTCGAAGGATATGCCATCCTCTTCGGACATGGGAAATGTGATAATTTCTTCACTGTCCACCTTTTTCTCGGTCATTTTGTTTTTTCTCTTGTTGCGAATGGAGGGCGATCAACGGTTCGTCTCTTTGGCCTCAGTTGGGAAAAATCTTCTAACTTTACTCAATATCCGGTTGAAACCGTTTTGTCACTACTGCGTTGCAAAGGGTAAGATACGTCAGCATTGTTGACTTAATTTATTTCATTTGTTACACGTATCTCACAATCCGGGTAATGATTGAATAAATATCGACGAAAAAACATATCATTTCAATCTTGCTGCGGAACGAATGGAATTAGGTCGGTTTGGGTTAAAAACATCAATAAAGCTCATTTTCCGATTTTTAAATATCCATCGGCGAAGAACCGACGGACTTGTCAGGAGTGAAACGATGGCCGAATTAGCATTTGATCAACGCGAAGGAAGAATCTGGTATAACGGTGAATATGTAGACTGGAAAGACGCGAAAGTACATGTTCTTACCCATGGTCTGCATTATGGTTCAACCGTGTTCGAGGGCGTGCGCGCTTATGACGGCGAGATTTTCAAGCTCAAAGAACATACCGAACGTTTGATTGCTTCGGCCAAGGCTCTTGGTTTTGATTTGCCTTATAGTCTGGAAGAGCTGATGCAAGTCCAGAAAGATGTTCTGATCAAGAACAATCTGCCTAACGGTTACCTGCGCCCGGTTGCTTGGCGCGGAGCTGAGTCCATGGGTATCGGTGCGCATGACTGCAAGATCCATGTAGCAGTTGCGGCTTGGGAATGGCCTTCTTACTTCACGTTGGAAGAACGCATGAAGGGCCTGCATCTGATGATCGCCGATTGGCGCCGTCCGGATCCTCGCACCATTCCATGCAAGGCAAAGGCTGCAGGGCTTTACATGATCTGCACGCTTTCCAAGCATGCCGCCAACGACAAGGGCTTCACCGATGCCATCATGCTTGACCATGAAGGTTATGTTGCGGAAGCAACCGGTGCCAACGTCTTCTTTATCAAGGACGGTGTTGTCCATACTCCGCGTGCGGATAGCTTCCTGAATGGTATTACCCGACAGACGGTTATAGAGCTGGCAAAAAGACGCGGTATGGAAGTGCTGGAACGCAAGATTCTTCCTGAGGAAATGGCCGATATGGATGAATGCTTCCTGACCGGTACGGCAGCTGAACTGACCCCGGTTGCCTCTATTGGTGAGTTTACTTTCAAGCCAGGTGCTTTGACCGAACGTCTGATCCATGACTATACAGACGAAGTAACGCCAAAAGCCGTCGCTGCAGAATAAGTTTTACAAAATTAGCAGTTCCTTCCTGAAGTAGAAGACGCCTCCCAATTCATTTGGGGGGCGTTTTTGTTGGAAGGGCTGATTTGGTATCGGGTAAATCAGCATGACGCTGTTTTGCTCATTTCGCTGGCGTTCAGCCGCGATTGGGCATGGGGCTTTGCATTGGCAGTGTTGTTAGCGCCCGTTTTGCAAAGCGAACCGGAATGCCCAATCTTCGTTTGTGCCAAAGCTGCCCTACTGGTTGCAGTTTACAACGCCCATGCTGCATTTTCCCTTGATGACAGGTTTTACCTTCTGTACAGGGCGGTTGTTCTTTCCGGCAGCCGGACGGTTTTTGTTCGGAATAGGGCGTTTGTTACCTGCGTTCGGCTGAACTTTTCCTGCATTTGGCCGTTTTTTGCCGATTACGGGCTGATTTTTGCTCGGGCGCGGATTAAATGCATGGGCTGGCTTATTGTTTTGACGAATAACAGGCTTTTGTTGAGCATGAACCCGCGGTCTTTTGCTCCACTTATCGCGCGTATGATAGAAATCTCGGTTGCGATAGTTGTTGTTCCAGTAGCTTCCTAAGCTAAATACTACGGATGGAATGCCCAGCGGGCGATAGTGGTCGGGTCTGACTTGCACACGCCTGTTTTGATAAATGACCTGCACATATTGGCCTGAAACCCAGCCACGGCTGCCCGCGAAGCTTACATCACACCATGGAGAATCGCTCAGACAGCCATGAATCTCCACGGCGCGACCGTTGGGAATGACTGTTACTGCTGGAAAATCCGTGCTGGGGCCTGCGCGCATGTTGACATTTGCCGTGGCGTAGCCTTCTGCTGCCTGTGCGAGAGCAGGCAATAAAATTGCCGCCACAATCGCTAATGCGGATTTAAAGAACTGGCTTTTCAAAACTTCACTCCTTAATTCAAAAATCATTGTTTTGGTCGTTGTTATACAAACTCTTTCGGAGCCCTGATTGTTCCGTAATCTTAGTATGATTGTTTCAGGTCGCCCCTGAGGGAGGCGAAAGATATCTGGACAGAAACGTCCAATTGCCGATGACCTTGTATAGAAATATGGGGCAAACTATGGCGGTGGAGGAATAATCTCAGATGTCCGCAAAGGAGCCGTTCTTGGCGTCAACGCTATTGCCAGCGTTTGAGGGCTTCATCATCTTCGTCTTTTGCTTTCACCCAATCGCTCTGTCCGCCTTCGAGGGTTTCCTTTTTCCAGAAGGGGGCTCGGGTCTTGAGAAAATCCATGATGAATTCTGCTGCTTGAAATGCGGTTTGTCTGTGTGCAGAGAGCGTTATGATCAGAACGATCCTCTCGCCCGGCTTGAGGGTGCCGTAGCGATGGATGATGCGGCTGTCGGTGAGGGTTGGCCAACGCGTGAGGGCCTCTTGTTCAATGCGTTCCAGTTCGGCCTGTGCCATGGCCGGATAATGTTCCAGCGTCATGGCTTCAATTCTTTGATCCTTGACCATGTCTCTGACTAGCCCCGTAAAGGTGACTGCCGCTCCTACAGAGGTGCGGTTGCCTATCAGAGCGTCAACTTCCTTGGCAATATCAAAGTCATCTAGCTGCAGGGTTACGCTCATGAGAAAAAGCCTGTCATTGTGTGAGGCGTCAAGATGCTGGCCAAGGAAACAGAAAATAAAGGTTTCAGCCTCCGGTCATTGGAGGAAAAAACGCGATTTCCACGGCGTCACCGATAGGGTCGATGTCTTCTGCGTGAAACTGATCCAGAGCGACCCTTATCGTTTCTGTCTCGGCGAAAGCGAGCGCGTATCCATCGCCTCGGCTTTTTTGCCAAGCCAACAGGTCCGCAACCGTATTGATGGTTTCCGGCAAATCAACCTGTTCTTCATCAATGCCGATATGCTCTCTCAACCAAGCGAAATAGATAAGTCTCATGGCGAGGCTTCCTGTTTTGTTGAGGTCTATTGACCTTGTGAGGCGTGAACGCCAGCCCAAAACGAAAATCGCTTTGGTTGGGAGCTTTATCAGTCTTCAAGCAAATATTTCAGGCCCGCGCGGAAATAGTCGTAACCGGTGTAAAGGGTTAGCAGGGCGGAAACCCAGAGCAAGGCAAGTCCCAGATCTGACACATAAATCCAAATCTTGTCGCCAGCAGGGCCGGCGAGCAAAAAGCCTATGGCGACGAGCTGTGCGGTGGTCTTCCATTTTGCCAGTCTGGTTACAGGCACACTGACTTGTAGGCTCGCCAAAAATTCGCGAAGGCCGGAAACGAGTATTTCGCGGCACAAGATGATGACGCCAGCCCAGATTTGCCAGCCCGCTAGAGTATGGTCATTTGTGAGCATCAAAATGCTGACAGATACCAACAGCTTGTCTGCAATCGGGTCGAGCATGCGACCAAGAGCAGACTGCAGATTCCAGCGGCGGGCGAGATATCCATCCAGAAAATCAGTGATTGCCGCTGCGCTGAAAAGCCCCAAAGCAGTCCATCTGGCCCAATCATGGGTTGGCCAAAGCATGCATACAACAATTGCCGGAACAGCTACAATCCGGGCGATTGTCAAGATGTTCGGTATATTGAAGGTTTTTGAGCCGGACATAACAAGCGCCTTCCTTCTTGGACTGTTCCTAAGGGGATTATCTCGTTTCTTTCAAAGCACGTCCAATGCATTCTCGTCAATGCGGCTAACCGCTTGATCCGCAGTCAGTTGCTATCTTCATGAAAATAGGCGTGAATATTTTGTGCCATTTGTTCAGAAATGCCTTCTACTGCCCGTAGATCTGACAAAGCAGCGCTGCGAACTGCTTTTGCTGTTCCAAAATGGTGGAGCAGGGCGCGCTTGCGTGCTGGGCCAATGCCCGGAATGTCTTCAAGCCCTGTTTGGGAGATCGCTTTTGAGCGACGCGCGCGGTGGGTTCCTATGGCAAAGCGGTGGGCTTCGTCTCTAAGGCGCTGAATGAAATAGAGCACAGGGTCGCGCAAGGGGAGCATGAAGCTTTCCTTGCCGGGAATAAAGAAATGCTCTCGGCCAGCATCGCGATCGGGCCCTTTTGCAACGCCTACAATGGGCAGGTCGTGTACGCCGAGATCGGCCAGAATTTCCCGAACGGCATTCATTTGCCCAAGGCCACCGTCGATGAGCAGTAAATCCGGCCAGGAGGGATCGGGCACATGACCGTTCTTTTCCTCGTTGCGCGCTTCGGCCGCTTCGCTGGTGGAGGGACGAGGGCCATTCTCCTTGAGGAGACGGGAAAACCGTCGCTGAAGCACTTCTCGCATCATGCCAAAGTCATCGCCCGGAGTGATGTCCTGAGACTTGATGTTGAATTTGCGATACTGGTTCTTCATGAAGCCTTCAGGCCCGGCGACGATCATGCCGCCGACGGCATTCGTGCCCTGAATATGGCTGTTATCATAGACTTCGATGCGATTTGGTCGGCCTGCCAATCCAAAGACTTCGGCCACGCCATCCAGCAAACGGGCTTGACTGGAGGTCTCGGCAAGCCGCCGTCCAAGCGCGTCCTTCGCATTTGTCAGAGCGTGGTCGACCAGCTCCTTTTTTTCGCCGCGCTGAGGCACGATGACGGCAACCTTGTTGTCTGATTTGCTGCTTAGGGCTTGGGCGATCAGATCTTGATCTTCGACGGTATGAGAAAGCAGGACAAGCCGCGGGCAGGGCTTGTTGTCGTAGAACTGAGCGAGGAAAGAGCCGAGGACTTCTGCTTCATCCTGTGTCTTGTCAGCCTTGGGGAAGTAGGCCCGGTTGCCCCAGTTCTGGCCCGTGCGGAAGAAGAAGACCTGTATACAGGTTTGGCCCCCTTCTTGATGGCAGGCAAACACATCTGCTTCTTCCGTATTTTGCGGATTGATGCCTTGATGAGACTGAATGTGGCTAAGGGCAGCCAGACGATCCCTGTAGACTGCGGCGCGTTCAAAGTCCAGTTGCTCGGATGCCTGTTGCATACGGTCGGACATTTCCTTGCGCACGGTCTGGCTTTTGCCCGTCAAAAACAGGTGCGCTTCCTTGACGAGTGCGGCATAGTCCTGAATGGAAATCTCTCCGGTGCAGGGAGCGGCGCAACGCTTTATTTGATGTAGCAGGCAGGGGCGGGTGCGGCTTTCATAGACGGAATCCGTGCAGGTGCGCAGAAGGAAAGCCTTTTGCAACGCATTGATGGTGTTGTTTACAGCTCCTGCTGAGGCAAAGGGGCCGTAATATTTAGCCTTGCGCTTCCTTGCGCCGCGATGTTTGGCGATCTGAGGCGCTTTGTGGTCTTCTCCTATGAGGATATAGGGGAAACTCTTGTCATCGCGCAGCAGCACGTTGAAGCGGGGCCGAAGGCGCTTGATAAGGTTTGCTTCAAGCAGCAGCGCTTCGGTTTCGGTGGCGGTCGTGACAAATTCCATGCTGCGGGTCAGCTGGATCATGCGCAAAATGCGGTTTGTCTGGTTGCCATGGCGGGAGTAATTGGTAACGCGCTTCTTGAGATTCTTTGCCTTGCCGACATAGAGAACGTCGCCGTTGCCGTTCAACATGCGATAGACGCCGGGACTGTTCGGCAGGCGACGGACAAAATCTCCAATGACCTCGAAACCGTTTTGGGGCACAGAATCTTCGTCCGCTTCTGTCAAAGCTGACGGTGCTTCCGCATCATCGGTCGGATCTGTCGTTGTCTCTTCACTCATGGTCTTCGTTGGCCTGATGGAATTGCCGTTTCGTTTATTGTGGCATCTTACAGGCCATGACTCGGTTGGAAAAGTCAATTCAGTGACGGTTGAAGCCCTAGCGAGGAAAGCGGTCAGCTGATGATAAATGCGAGGCCGATATAAACCAAATAGAGAATTACCATCAATGCCCCTCCCAGTCTGGTGAGCGGCATCTTGAAGATTGTGAAGAGCAGCATCAGCATTGCTGTCGCCATCATGAACAACAGGTCTTGTCCGATAACTCTTTCAGGCACTTCAATCGGAATGATGGTTGCTGTTAACCCCATGATGGCCAGAATGTTGAAAATGTTGGAGCCAATAACATTGCCGAAGGCCATGGCACCCTGATTGCGAATTGCTGCAACAAGTGTTGTGGCAAGCTCGGGTAAAGACGTGCCCAGAGCGACGACTGTCAAGCCGATTACGGCTTCTGAAACGCCCCAGGTTCTGGCTATCGAGGTTGCGCCTTCGATGGTCATATGCCCGCCAAGAGGCAAACCGATCAAGCCAATGATGACAAAAGCGATAGCAACACCAAGATTGGAGGGGGCTTCCTCCAGAAGGTCGTCGTCCATCAAGGTGCTGGGTTCACCGCGTTGTTTGCGAGACGTCCAGACTGTCCAGGTGAGGAAGAAAACGAGCAAGGCAAGGAGAATGATGCCAGACGTGATATCAAGCACGCCCTGCAGACAAAGTGCTGAAAACACGATGGAAATGGCGATCATGAACACGGTGCTGGAGCGTGTGCCGCTCTCTGAGCATTGTGTCGGTCGGATGAGTGCAGGCAGGCCGAGAACCAACAGAATATTGGTGATGTTGGAGCCCACAACGTTACCGATTGCGATGCCTCCGAGCCCTTTGAAGGCAGCATCCATGGAGATGATCAGCTCAGGTGCCGAGGTGCCGAAAGAGACAATGGTCAAGCCGATGATCAGCGGAGGAATGCTAAGCCGTGTTGCCAGGGTTATGGCGCCACGGACAAGTAGGTCACCTGCAACAAGGAGCAGGATCAGACCTCCAACTAGGTACAGGTACATCATCATGAGTTGGGCTAAATCCGTTTATTATTGTCTATTTGGCCGAAGGATTTTCTTAGGTGTAGTGACTTGTCTGAACTATATAAGAAGGGAAACTGCCTATTTAAAGATTTGAAGTTTATTTATTTTCGCAAATTTTTTGTACTGTTTCGAAAATTAGCTGCGTTTTTTGGTTGCTTCTATCCAGTTCTGTTTCCTTGTCCTTGTGTTCCGAGAAATGTTGGGGCGGGTCGTCTGGCTGCTGGTGCGCCAATTTACCTTGCTCTGCCCATGTCTCCCTCATAGAATAGAGAAACAAAGCCGTTTCTGCTTTTCTAAAAAAGGTCTTTACCGAAGTTCTTCGGATTTTTGATGCGCTTCTCGGCCGACACTCTATTTTCTCTCATTTTCAAAGGATGTGTGCCTCATGATGATCTTGCGTTCATCTTCAACATCACCTTTCGTTCGAAAGGTGATGATCGCTGCGAAGCTGCTCGGACTTTTCGAGGCCATTCATCTGCAAGACGTCAATTTGCAGAATCCATCGGAAGATTTGCCCCTTCAGAATCCCTTGGGGAAAATACCGGCTCTGATCTTGGAAACCGGGGAGGTGATTTTTGACTCTGCTGTCATCGTTGACGCGCTTGATCTAATGGCAGGGGGGAACCGCCTTATCCCAACCGATCCCGAGCCGCGCAGACGAGCGCTCACACTGCAAGCTCTTTGTGACGGAGTGCTTGAGGCGAGCGTTTTGCTGGTTGCCGAACAGAGGTTTCGATCAGAAGATATGCGCAGTGAGCAATGGATGACCTTGCAAGCGGGAAAGGTCGCGCGCGCTCTGGCTCATCTGGAGGCAATGGTTCCCGGTTTCGATCAATCGCTTGATGTCGGCAAAATTACTCTCGCCTGCGCTTTGGCTTATCGCGATCTGCGTTTCCCAAGTGAAGACTGGCGTTCGGCGCATCCCAATCTGGCTCAATGGCTTGTCGAGTTTGACAAGACCGTACCAGCTTTTGCCGAAACCGCTTTCAAGGCTTGAGGCCGAATGGACAAGAAAATGGCCCGCACCTGCCGATGCGAGCCATCAAAATCTGAGAATTTCAACAAAGGCTTAGCGCAGTGACCGGCAATATGCGCCGTAAATGCGCCATGGATCTCGGCCCAGAATGCATGCTTCTACATTATAGCCGTATCCAACAAAGCCAGCTTTGGCTTCAATCAGATAGTAGATTGTTTTCTTATCGCCTTGCGAGGTGTAACCTGTTGCGTGACAGTAGCGGCGAGGAAAATAGGGTTCGTTGATTTCCAGGGTTTTCGAGTGGCGGATATGGTCAATCGAAATCACCGGGTCGCCTGAACGGATCACCTTCATCTCGGCGATAGAGAGCTTGTTGTTCACGCGAGAGAGAACGCCTGCGCCGTCGCATTCTGGCAATGTCGTTGCAGAGGCTGTTCCTGCAAGCGCCGAAAGCAAAAAGGCGCCCGCCATTTTGGCAAATAGATTTTTCATTTAATCGGCTCCTTAAGTCCGGATATCCCGCAGATACGGGCAGGGACCGGGTGAAAAGTTAATTGGCGATTTTAAAACATCGACCAAGTGAGCGCTGGTGCGTCGGGTCTATGCATAAAATCAGAATCTGACAATGAGGTAACAGTCACAATGTTCCCGTTTCCCGCGAATCCGTCAAGGCGCAAAATGGCTAGAATGGACTTTCGGTGTCTGGCTTCTCGTGTTTTCGCCGACGAAATAGCAATTGCGGCATAAGAAGCCCGTTTGTCTGACTGTGGCGGAAAAATTAGCGTGTTGCCAGAATGCGCAATCTGTCTTTCGAGTTACATCTTCCCTTCAACGCAGATTGGCTACAGCGACGCGGAGCGCCTGCTTTGTTCAGGCATAGGCGCACTTCATGCAGTTTCTGCCGTTTGCAGGTTACGAAGAGGCTGTCTTTGGGTAAAGCCGGGTTGACATCGTAAAATGCGCGTTCGATCTGCTTTGCCGTCATGAGCAGCGGACGGTCAAGTTGCTCGATGGTTTCGGGTTTTTGGAGCTTCTTGAAGCTTTTTACTGCGAGGCGGAAATAGTCCAGTGGTTTGAGGCCACTGCAGGTTCCATGCTTGTCCCATTCATGATGGATAAGGCTTTTGCTGGGGGAAAATTTCAGCATCTGGTCAACCAGCTTGGGTGATGGGTCGCGGAAACTGGTTGGGCACCGATCAGGGTAGCCCTTCTCATATTGTGGCCAAAGACCATGAATGACAAAGCCATAGGAGCGTTCTGAGAAACACTGCAACTGATCCCTGCTCCGCTGCGCCTCATCAGCACAATAGGTGGGTGACCATGACAGGGTCAGGACGTAATAATCAAAGTCTCCGGCCCTGTCAGCCAGAGCGCGTTGTCCTGTAATGGTGAGAGCGGTTAGCAGCACAGCTAGTGCAAAAACAGTCTTCTGAATTTCGCCTATGAGTGGCATTTCTTGCTCCATTTCAGTCGCGTCAGCGAGGACTTTATTGTGCTGGGCTAATCCACTCCAGACTTGATCTTCGCGCATCCTGCCCGAAGACATTTGCGAGGAATGGCAAAAGCTGCTTCAGCTCGTCGTGCAATGTGTAGGGCGGGTTGATGATGAACAGGCCGGTTCCGTTCAGTCTTTTGGCTGTGTCCAGCTTGTGAATGATCAATTCGGCCCTGAGTACATTTTCGATGCCGGAATTGGCCAAAATCTCGGCGGCATCATCCACATCTCTGCGGGCCTTGATGGGATACCAAAGGCAATAGATGCCGGTTGCCCACCGTCGGTAGCCTTGCAGAAATGCGTCGACCATGCGGACATATTCGTCTGGTTCTTCGAATGGCGGATCAACCAACACCATGCCGCGGCGTTCCTTGGGAGGCAAGTCTGCACGCAGGGCCTGCCAGCCGTCATCCTGCCGCACGTGCAATTGCCGGTTTCTGCCCATAGTGTACATCAGGGTTTCCGCATCTGCAGGGTGCTTCTCAATGAACAAGGCCCGGTCAATTGGGCGCGCCATCTGTTCCACGAGTTTGGGTGAGCCGGGATAGAGCCTCAAGCTGTTTTCTGTGTTTTCAGTAGGATTTAGGCGCTCAATGATGCTTAGATAATCGCTCAGGCTTGCATGAATGGCAGGGGGAATTGCTGCTTTGTCCATCGCCAGCAAGCGGCCTATGCCATTTTGCCATTCGCCGGTCTTCTGGGCTTCCTCGCTCGATAGGTCATATTGCCCGATGCCCGCATGGGTATCGAGGACGAAGTAGGCTTTGTCTTTCTTTTGCAGATACGACAGAATGCGCGTGAGGATGATGTGTTTGAGGCAATCTGCAAAATTGCCTGCGTGATAGATGTGACGGTAGTTCATCGCGTGAGTGCCGATCAAATGGAAAAAGTTGACGCTGCTATGGATCACAACGGCGTTTCTGTCAAACACTGCTTTTTACAGGAGATGTTATTGCCTGCATGGGCATGTTAGCCAGCGTGCCTGAATTTCGCTATTTCTTGTCCGACTTGTCCTTTGAATCGTCTGGTTTTTGCTCCGCAATGCCAGAGGCTTTGCCCTTTTCCACCTCGTCAACAAAGGGATAGATGATCAAGTCCTTGTCACTTTCCTTTTCTTCGCAATCTCCAGAGAGGCCGATTTGGGCAATGTAGAAGCGACCATTCTGCCACGAATATATGCTATATTGTCGGCAAGAACTGGTGCTGCCTTGTTTGGGAAATTCGGAGCGCAGGAGTTTTTTACCTTCATCCCAAGTTGGCTTTTGCAGTTCTGTCGTTGCGTACCAGCCCAGTTTTGTATCCAGCTGCGGGAAGCTGATCAGATTGGCCCATTCGGCGCGACCATCTTCTACCTGATAAATGCGATAGCTATCGCCATAAAGATTGCTGGCGCAAACCAGACCGTAGAAGGTCTGAACGCCCAGATGAATGATCAGGGCGCTTTCTGCCAGATCGCTGTCATCATATTCTGCCAGCCAACAGCCCATGGTGGCGCGATGATTATCAAGGATGTTCTGGGGAATTTCTTGCGCCTTGCCCTGAATTGAAGCGCCTGTGATGAAAAGGCTTGCGAGTAAAATCATACGCCCGGATGCGCCAAACCTCCGCTTGGAAAGGCGGAGATTGTTGTCAATCGCTTGAACAAAACTCTTCAGTCCGGTTTGCATCTCTGTTTCTCCTGACGCAGAAGGTCAATGTCAAACAAAATAGCTGACTCGCAGCCTATGGCCAAACGCCTTGTCTGATTTCCTTTTTTCTCACTCCAATATTATTGGTCATAGTTGTTTTTAAGAAGCAAGTTTATCGTTCATGCTTGCTTTTACTGACAGGTGGTTTATGCAAGAAGCATTCGCGGCAGTCTTTTCTGTTGCTTTCCAGTTTTCCAAAAAACAAATAGGACCGGTTATATGAAAGTCGCCATTGTTCCCGTGACACCATTTCAGCAGAACTGCACCCTTATTTGGGATGAAGAAACGGGCAAAGGGGTTGTGATCGATCCGGGTGGCGATGTCGAAAAGATCATGCAGGTGCTTGAACATGAACAGATAACGGTTGAACGAATTCTGATCACCCATGGTCACTTTGACCATATCGGGGGAGCCGCCGAATTGCGTGACGCTCTGGACGTGGATGTTGAAGGCCCTCACGAAGCCGACCGAATGCTGATTGAGCGTGTTGCCGATCAGGCCTTGCAGTTTGGCGTTCCTGCGGCCAAGCCTTGCGAGCCGGATCGTTGGCTCAATGAGGGAGACGAGGTTGACATTGCCGGTATGAAATTCTCCGTTTTGCATTGTCCGGGGCATGCGCCAGGGCATGTGGTCTATTTCAGTGAAGAAGCTCGCTTTGCCATCGTTGGTGATGTGATTTTCAATGGTTCCATCGGCAGAACCGATTTGCCGGGCGGAGACTATGACACATTGATCGCCTCAATTCGTGACAAGCTTTTCCCGCTTGGTGACGATGTCGCCTTCATTTGCGGTCATGGAGATCACTCAACATTCGGTCAGGAAAGACAAAACAATCCGTTTTTACAAGGATTGTGATGTCAAAATCTGCAATGATAGAGGCCGTGTTGTTGCTGAATAGGGGGCATGATGAGTGATATTTCCTTTTCTATCGAAGAAAAGTTTGAGCTGGTTAAAATTCTTCAAGACTATTTCAGTGATGAACTCGGGCAGGAACTTGGGCGCTTTGATGCCGAGTTTTTGCTCGATCACATCGTCAAGCATTTCGGGCCTGTTTTTTATAACAAGGGTTTGCTGGATGCGCGTGCTTTGCTGGAGAGGCACATAGAAAGCTATAATGACGACTTGTACGGACTGGAGAAAGTTTGAAAACGGTGATTCCAACTTCAGTTCTTGTGGTGCTGTTGCATAAATACACTACGAAATTTTGCGAGTTGCTGTTACTTTGTCGCCTATCACGACGATTTCGATTCTTTTAATCTTTTTGGGACAATGAAATGAAACTCATATGGGTAATGTGTTTCGCATTTCTTGCTGGCTTGCTTTCACTTTCTGATCAATCCGCTTTTGCAAAGTCAATTCAAGTGGTGCCTTCAGGGAATCGTCAGAAGGTTCAGCCCGAGATTCCAAATGGTTCGCAACTGCGCACCTCTGCACAAAAGACGTCGTTCGACAAGAAATACGAAAAAGTTCGGGATCTGTTGCAGAAAGACAAGACGCTTCTTGCAAAAATCGAGAAAACGGCGCGGGTTTATTCGATTGATCCCATCCACATGATTGGTGCGATTGTCGGTGAGCACACTTACAACATCAACGTATTTGACTATTTGCAGACATATTATACCAAGGCGGCCATCTATTCGGGGATGGATTTGAAATTTGCCTATGACGGGGAAGATATCGATACGTTCCTCAAGCGGCCGCAGTTTGAAGTTTGCGAAGACGAGACGGATTCCTACGAACTCTGGTCCTGTCGCCAAACTGTGTGGAAGAGCGACTTCATGGGCAAGACGGTCGATGGCAAGGCCTTCCCGAAAGATCGTTTCAGCAAGGTATTCTTTCAGCCCATCTATGCTGGGCAGACCTTTGGACTTGGACAAATCAGCCCTCTGACTGCACTCAAGCTTACCGATCTGGTGCATGAAAAATCCGGCATTTCAAAACTGAGCGAAACCGATGCGGCTCATGTTTACAATGCGATCATGAAACCCGATATTTCTCTTGCCTTCATGGCGGCAGTTATTCGCAAGTCGATTGATGACTATCGCACCATTGCTGGCGTTGATATTTCTGAAAATCCGGGCATTACCGCGACGCTCTACAATATCGGTAATTCCGACGAACATGCCAGAGAGCTGCGCGACAAAGCCAAAAAGACGGGGCGCGTTGTCTGGCCGAAAGAAAATTATTACGGCTGGCTCGTCAATGATAAAGCCGAGGAATTGGCTGAAATTCTCGATGATTCTCTGGACAAGGCAAAGAAACGCATTCGTCAGGCGAACGCGAGCCAGTGAACAAATCTCTTCTGTAGTGTGGAGCGTGAAAAATCTATCGTGGAGGGCAGCCCGTGAGCCGCCTTTCGGGCCTTCATTTGACTTTGATGCAGACTTTGGTCACTCCGGCCTTTATGAAGCCTAACCGTTTGGCAGCTTCTTTACTGACATCCACGATACGCCCCTTGATGAACGGACCCCTATCGTTCACGCGCACGATGACTTTTTTACCGTTGCGCATGTTGGTCACTTCGATTTCTTGTCCAAACTTGATCGAGCGGTGCGCAGCCGTCATCTCCGATGGATCTGCTTTTTCTCCAGAAGCCGTTTTTGATGTTAGCTTATACCAAGAAGCTTCGCCACACTGGTTGATCTCTGCTGCGTGACTGACTTCTTGCAGGACCATCAAGAATAATACGCCCGCTACCAAGCCGACGCCGGTTGCTACTATCTTGTTCAAGTTCGATGCCTCACGCTTTGTCACATTCAATTTCTTTTCTGAGCTGTTTTTGACCGCCAAATGGGCGGGAGTGTGATGGGATCATGGCGAAGTTGCGTCTGGCGCTGTTTCTTCAAGTTTACAAGGCGGAAAATAGGACCTTGTTGCAAAATTGTCGCTCATGTGGCCGGGGCGATAAGTGTTTCGGTGCCGGTTTCGGCGCGAATCTAAAAAGGCCCTGCTTCTGATTGGAAGCAGAGCCTTTTCGCGTTGGTGATCGAATTGAACTTGCCCTAGCTCTTAGGCCGTTTCGGTCTTGGGGCGGCGCTGGCTCCCTTTGGTCTGGGCATGTCGGTTCCGGGGCCCATGTCGTCGAGATCGGGCTTCTTTATCCGGCTGCCTTTTGCCGAGCCTGATTTGGGCAGATTGGCGGATGCGCCATATTTACGCTCACCGCGATAGCCGCCGGTTTTGGCATCGACGCTGGACTGGCGCGCCAGCGGATCGTCGGCGATGGCCAGTTCGGTTTCGCGCAGGCGTTTGACCTCGTCGCGCAGGCGAGCCGCTTCCTCGAATTCGAGGTTGGCGGCGGCTTCCTTCATGCGATTTTCCAGATCCTCGATATGGGCTTCGAGATTGTGGCCGATGCCTGCTTCTTCAGCGCCTTCGGCCAGACCCTTGTCGACGGTGACATGGTCGCTTTCGTAGACCGAACCGAGAATGTCGCCGATATTCTTCTTGACCGTCTGCGGCGTGATGCCATGCTCTTCGTTATAGGCCATCTGTTTCTCGCGGCGACGGTTGGTCTCCGAAATGGCACGGTCCATGGAGCCGGTCATTTTGTCGGCATAAAGGATTACCTTGCCGTCGGCATTACGGGCGGCGCGGCCGATGGTCTGGATCAGCGAGGTTTCAGACCTGAGGAAGCCTTCCTTGTCTGCGTCCAGAATGGCGACGAGGGCACATTCGGGAATATCAAGGCCCTCACGCAGCAGGTTGATGCCAACGAGTACGTCGAAGGCACCAAGGCGCAGGTCGCGGATGATCTCGATGCGTTCGATGGTGTCCACGTCGGAATGCATGTAGCGCACGCGCACACCTTGTTCATGTAGATATTCTGTAAGGTCCTCGGCCATGCGCTTGGTCAGAGTGGTGACCAGCGTGCGGTATCCTTGTTTGGCCTTTTCCTTGACCTCGCCCAGCAGATCATCAACCTGTGTCTTGGCCGGGCGGATCTCGATAATCGGATCGGTCAGGCCGGTGGGGCGGATGACCTGTTCGGCAAAGACGCCGCCGGATTCTTCCATTTCCCAATTGCCGGGAGTGGCCGAGACGGCAACGGTTTGCGGCCGCATGGCGTCCCATTCCTCAAAGCGCAAGGGCCGGTTGTCCATGCAGCTTGGCAGGCGGAAGCCATATTCGGCGAGCGTCGCTTTACGGCGGAAGTCTCCGCGATACATCGCGCCGAGCTGACCGATGGTCACGTGGCTTTCATCGACAAAGATCAGGGCGTTATCGGGCAGATATTCAAACAGCGTTGGCGGTGGCTCGCCGGGCAGACGTCCGGTGAGATATCGCGAATAGTTTTCAATGCCCTGACAGGCCCCTGTGGCTTCCATCATTTCCAGATCGAAGCGGGTGCGCTGTTCCAGCCGCTGGGCTTCAAGCAGACGGCCATGGGCCTCCAGCTCTGCCAGACGTTCATTCAATTCCTTCTTGATGCTCTTGATCGCCTGATTGAGGGTCGGGCGCGGGGTCACATAGTGGGAATTGGCATAGAGCTTGATCATTTCAAGCTCGCCCATCTTCTGGCCGGTGAGCGGGTCGAATTCCTTGATTTCCTCCACCTCGTCGCCAAAAAAGGACAGGCGCCAGGCGCGGTCCTCATAGTGGGCCGGGAAAATCTCTACCACGTCACCATTGACGCGGAAGGAGCCGCGATGGAAATCCATGTCGTTGCGCTTATATTGCAGCGCCACCAGATCGGCCATCAGCTGGCTCTGGTCGATCTCGTCGCCAACCTCGATCTTGAAGCTCATCTCGGTATAGGTTTCAACCGAGCCGATACCATAGATGCAGGAAACCGAAGCGATGATGATCACGTCGTCGCGTTCGAGCACGGCGCGGGTTGCCGAATGGCGCATCCGGTCGATCTGCTCGTTGACCGTGCTTTCCTTCTCGATGAAGGTGTCGGTGCGCGGCACATAGGCTTCGGGCTGATAATAGTCGTAGTAGGAGACGAAATATTCCACCGCGTTGTTGGGAAAGAAGCTCTTGAACTCGCCATAGAGCTGGGCGGCCAGTGTCTTGTTGGGGGCGAGGATCAGGGCGGGGCGGTTGGTCTGGGCGATGACTTGCGCCATGGTGAAGGTCTTGCCCGAGCCGGTGACACCGAGCAGAACCTGTGTTGCCTCGCCATCCTTGATGCCTTCGAGCAGATCGGCAATGGCCGTCGGCTGATCGCCTGCGGGTTCATAATCGGTTTTCAGCTCGAAGGAAAAACCGCCTTCGGATTTTTCCGGCCGATCGGGACGGTGGGGCGTCCATGGTTCGGAATCCATGAATTCCGGTCGCCCATGTTCGATGAGGGACTCAAGGGCGCGAACGGTTTCGGTCACGCCGGAGCGATCATCATTCTTGCCCTTTTTCTTCTGGGCCTTCTTGCGCTCGCGGGTGACGCGTTCCAGCTCTTCGGCCTTCTCCAGCGAGATGTCGAGACCGGCTATGGGGTTGAGGCCACCCGCAGCCTTTTCTCGGGCTGACACCGTGTCGTCAGATTTTTTCTTTGGGCGTTTCGGTGCGGCTTTCTTAGCCTCAGTTTGCGGCTTGGATTTGGGTTTCTTTTCCAGATTGGCAGCTTGAGCAATCTCGTCTGCCCAATCGGCAATCGAATCAGAAAGCGGGGTGCCTTCAAAGCTGGCTTGCGGCGCTTCTCCGAAACCACTTTGTTTGTCGTCCTGTTTCTGTTTTTTCGATGCCATGTGCCTGCCTCTTAGCGCTGTGTGTGCTCAATGTAAGGGAACAAAGCAGGAATATGAAGAGGGGCTCGCAAAAATTCACGGTCAACCATCTCCCTATTGATGAATTATCTCAGTCGAATTGACTATTTCCCGTTTTATTAAATGGTCCTAATATTCGAATTTACTAAAATAAGAGGCGCAACAGATTGCCAGTAGCACCAAGTGTCTGGGGAGAGATGGTGCTGAAGAGGAGATAAAATGACTCACGTAGTGGTTTTGGGCGGAGGCTTGGGTGGCCTTTCTGCTGCTTATGAAATTCGTCAAAAATTGACTAAGGCGGATAAGGTTACCGTTGTTTCGAACAAACCCTTTTTCCAGTTTACACCGTCCAATCCCTGGGTTGCTGTGGGATGGCGCAAGAAAAAGGATATCACCCTTGATTTGGCGACCGTGCTGCCCAAAAACAAGGTCGATTTTATCTGTTCGGCCGTAACCAGTCTTGATCCTGACAACAATTTTGTTGGTCTGGAAAATGGATCGACTGTCTCCTATGACTATCTCGTCATCGCGACGGGGCCTGAGTTGGCATTTGACGAGATTGAAGGCCTCGGCCCGGAAGGCAACACGATCTCTGTTTGCGATGTTGATCATGCAACAGCCGGTTTTGAGAAATGGGAAGCCTTCTGCGCTGATCCGGGGCCAATTGTCGTAGGTGCTGTGCAGGGTGCGTCCTGCTATGGTCCGGCCTATGAAACTGCGATGATTTTCGATACGGATCTGCGCAAACGCAAGATCCGCGACAAGGTGCCGATGACCTTCGTGACCTCCGAGCCCTATGTCGGGCATCTGGGTTTGGGTGGTGTTGGCGATACCAAAGGCATGCTGGAATCGGCGATGCGTGATCGCACGGTGAAATGGATCACCAACGCCAAGGTCGACAAGGTTGAAGCCGGTGTGATGCATGTCACCGAGTGCAACGAGGATGGATCGGAAAAGCAGAAGCACGAGCTGCCGTTCAAGCATTCCATGATGCTGCCAGCTTTCCGTGGTATTCCGGCGCTTCGGGGCATAGAAGGTTTGGTCAATCCGCGTGGCTTCGTTATCGTAGACAAGCACCAGCGCAACCCGAAATATCCGAATATCTTCGGCATCGGCGTTTGTATAGCCATTCCACCATATGAAAAGACCCCGGTTCCAGTGGGCGTTCCCAAGACCGGTTACATGATCGAGTCCATGGTGACTGCGTCTGCCAAGAACCTGAAAGAAATTCTGGGTGGTCAGGAGCCGACGCACGAAGCGACGTGGAATGCGATCTGCCTTGCAGACTTCGGTGACTCAGGGCTTGCTTTTGTGGCTATGCCTCAGATCCCGCCACGCAACACCAACTATTCGGGGCAGGGCAAGTGGGTTCATTTGGCTAAGATCGCGTTTGAGAAATATTTCCTGCGCAAGATCCGTATCGGTGAAACAGAGCCATATTATGAAAAGGCCGTGTTGAGCCTGCTCGATATCGCCAAAATCAAGAAGTGATCTGAGGGAGTTCGGGTTCCCTTTTGAAGGCTGACTTGCCGCTGTTCTTTTGGGCAGCGGCATTTTTTATTTGGTGCAGCTAGGCGGGAATATCGGCCGAAGCTTCTTCTGCTTTTTTCGAACGGCGCAGGCGTTTCTGGACCTGGGGGAGAAGCTCAACCAGCAGAATGCATGAGAAGATCAGGAAACAGCCAAGATACTGGGTTGGGGTCAGACGTTCAGCAAGAATGATTGCTCCGAAGATGGCTGCAAAGAGGCTTTCGCCCGAGAGAATAATTGCTGCGTCTGCCGGTGGGGTGTAGCGTTGTCCGATGGCCTGCAAGCCAAAGGCAAAAGCTCCGGAGAAAACGCCTGTATAGATGATTTCGAACCACGCGCCTTCAAGGCTTGCAAGATCAAGGGTTTCAAAGGGAAGACCACAAAGGAAACCAAGTACGCAAGCCGTTGCAAATTGCAGAAAAGCAAAAGCAAGGGGATTACCGTATTTGCTGACCATACGGCCCACAAAGATGATCTGCAGTGCCCATGAAAGAGCGCTGAACAACATCAGGATATCACCCTGTTTCATCGTTTCCAGACTGCCCGCCAGCAGGTAGGCGCCGAGCACAGATATTGCGACGATTGGCCAGATAATCGGGTTTGGCCAGCTGCGGAATATCAGGACACCAATGACCGGGGTCAATGGAACGTAAAGTGCGGTTAGAAAGCCTGCGTTGGTAACGGATGTTGTTGCGAAACCGGATTGTTGGAATGCCATGCCAGCAAAGAAGATGACGCCAACCAGAATACCCTTGCCGATGACCGGCAGCGGGATAGGGTTGCTCACCCGGCGTCTTTCAAAATAGGCAAAGGGTGCGACGGCAAGTGTCGCCAGAATGAAACGGACACCGGTAAAATTCATTGGGCCGATGGAGTCCATTGCTGTTGATTGGGCGACGAAGGCCGCTCCCCACACAATGGCGGCAGTCAGCAACAACAGGTTGGCGGTCATTCTTGGCATCGATTGCGGCTTTCCAGATTTCGATGGGAGACAGTCGGGGAGTGTCCGATATGAATGATCGACTTCTAAGGCAAAAAGCCCCGTTTCTGCAACTGATTTATTGACCCATCAAACAAGATGTCTGGTCCGCATGGCAAGTTGCTCAGGTGTTGTGTCTGGACAAGCTACTGGATCAGTTTGGCGGTTGCTCTGCTCGGACTTGCTTCGGCAATGAAGCGCATCGGACCGCTTGTCATGGCATCAAATGGCCAGCAGGAAGCAAGGACGAGTGAGGAGGCCAATGTGTTCTTGACCAGGCCGGATTGGTCCCATCGGGCAATGCGGTTCTTGTCCACCATATAGGTGAGGGCAGGGCCGTCCATCGGTTCGAGCACAAGTTGCATGCCCATGCGCAGATTGGCCAGTGCCTTGAAATGGGTGTCTCTGTGGGCCGCAATAACGGTTGTTCCCCGCGTGCCCAAGGGGGCGGATTGGTCGAGGAGAACCGGGCCAAAGGCAAGGCCTTCGCCTCCGGCTTCCTTCAGGATAATCGCTTCGAAACTCAGCGCCGGAATTTTCAACTTGGCGACGGGCCAGCTGTCTGCCCAAGGCCATGCACGATGTGGCAAACCATCAAGTCGGCTCTGCTGCCAGGCGCGTTCCAACAGAACCTGGGCGAGCTGTGCCTTGAGAGGAATCCAGCTGCCCCAGACAAGAAACCCCAGCCCCAGCAGTCCAAGAGCCGTGGCAACGAATGTGCCTAATGTAAACTGCGTGGGGCTGAGGTCAGGGTGTCTCATTGTGCTTCTGTGTAGTTTTCGTTTCTGGATCCTATGTGTGAGAGGGGCGTCCCGCACATAGGAATGATTGGCTGGCGGCTATCTCTGGTCTTGCCGTATCTTTCGCCATTGCAGCCAAGCCATCAAGGCTCCTGCCAGCGTCAATAGGGCAATACCGATCAGCATGATGATATCCGCGCGTGTCGCCGTTTTCGGCAGCAGGATCTGATTGCCTCCGGTCGGAGCTACAGCAACGGACGATGGGTTACTTCTAGGTGCCGCACTTGTCGCCATGGCTTCTTGCATGGCTTGCGGAGGCGTGGCCATGAGGCGCGCCACTCTGGATTTGTGAGGTCTCAGGCTTGGGGCAAGGCCGCTCGTTGTCGGTGCAACAGCCGCATCTATTCTCCCGTCGACGTCGAAGACGCTGTCCATTTTCCAGCCATCAGGAAGATTGAGGGGGACTTTCTTGCTGTCGAGCTGCTCTCCTTCAGGGCGGGATGGAGTGACGTCCACGGCAACGAGGCTGGTCAGGCGTGTAACCAGATGATGGCGAAGGCCAAGCTGCTCGATGGATTTATCGAAGCTTGCCGGCTCCATGCTGAGCAGTCTTTCATTTTCAAGCTGGCGGATTTTGCCCCGCGCCCAAAGCTTGTCTATGGCGCTAGATGACGCTGCCTTGCTGATGTCAACGGTCATGGACCATGGCTGGTTGTCAAAGCGGCCCGTCAGGGTCAGTTCTTTGCCAAGCTTCTTGCCCTTGAAAGCAACGACGACAGGTTCCCCCTTGTAAAGATCTGGTAGTTCGCTCGGAGAGGCTTCGATGTCTTCGCCATCAGAGAACGTAATCTTGAGATCTGTCGCAACCGGGGTTGTCAGCTGGGTGAAAAGCTTTGCCATCTTGCCTTTCACTTCAGTGATATCTCCAATTTGCGTAAATGTGCCACGGCCCACTTCTGCTGCGCGGGACATGAAGAAGCTGTTTGGAGCCGAGCCAATGCCGACAGTGAAAATGCGTGACCGGCCCTTGTTTTGCTTGACGGCTTCAAACAATTCCCGCTCATTGCCGATGGCTCCATCGGTGAGAAAGATGACCTGCCTTAGTGTTGGCGCGTTGGGATTGGTGTCGGTGAGAGAGGCCTGCATGGCTGGCAGCATTTCCGTTCCGCCATTTGCCTCTATGGCTGCGACCCAATAGCGAGCGGTTGAGAGATGCTCCTTGTCCGCTGGCTGTGGGGTCGGGAATAGTTGCGCCATTTCATTGTTAAAGCGGATAATCTGGAATTTGTCTTCTGGCTTGAGTTGTCCCAGAGCCTCGATCAGGCTTTCTCTGGCTTGCCGAATGGACGGACCATTCATGGAACCGGACTGGTCGATGACAAAAATGACTTCACGTGGTGGAACCTTGAGATCGGAAGCGAGCTTGTAAGGGGGAGTGATGTAAGCGAGCAGATAGTTGTCCGCACTATTTTCTAGCGCGCTTTCATCGTCCTTGTCTTCGCCCGTGCTGTCTTTGCTCTGACCGTCTCCGGTTTGACGGTTATTCGGATCGTCATTGATCGTTTGAGTGAACAGTCCAAGGTTTGGTGTTTGCGTCGGCTTGCCAGTCCAGGTCAGAAGGAAGTCTTTGTCTGCGGGAACTGCTTCTTCTTTAAGAGAAAGGGTCATGGTGTCGCCGCTTTCGGGATTGACCACGACGTCGTGATAATGGCTAACCACATCATCAAGCGGGAATCCCGCCTTGAGTTTGACACTGAGTGTGACCGGATTGCTTTTGCCGTCTTTTTCCGGGGCCAGCACCGGGGCTGTAATGTGCTCACGATCTGGCACAGGGTCAGTCGTTGCCCAGCCGCTGCCTTCTGAAGATTGGTTTGCTTTGAGGTCGATAACGGGTCTTAACGGCTTTGCCATAGGGTTGTATCGGGGCGCGACAACGAGCGGGACACGCAGTGAGAATTCATCATCCTTGCGGGGAACTGTTTGCTGATATTCTATCTGAATGGTGATGGAGTCGTTCGGGCCTATGTTGGCGACCGAGTTGGTAAAGAGGTTCGGGCGATGCTGTTCCAAAAGACTGGCTTTCTTGCCTTCTTGCTTGGCGGTCTCATAGATTTGCCGCGCCTCTTCCTTTGGCTTGATTTTGCCCTCGATGATCCGGTCTCCGATTTTCATTCTGAGCTGGTCGACCGCTGCGGTGTCTGGCAGCGGAAAGACATAAATGCCTTCAACCCATGCGTCGCTCGGATTGAGAAATTTTTGCGTTACAATGGCACGCGCAACAGGGCCTGTTACGTCTATCTTGATGTCTGTCGCAACCTTCGGGGCTTCGATATATTTGCCTGCTTCCTTGGCTTTGAACAGAAGCCCTCCGGACTGCATGTCGTCGGGGGTTACCAAAAGAAGCTGCTGGGTTTGGGAGGGATCAATCGTTGGCGTGGGGGCCGGAGCCGAGTGGGCTGGTGTGCCAAGCGCTACGCTCAGGGCAACGCCAACGACGAGTGCATAGGCTCCAATCCATAGCTTGAAGACTTTTGAAAAAGTTTTTTCCCGATCCGCTGGCGCATCATGCAGCTTTATCGAATGACGTTTTCTTTTCCGGTTCTGTAAATGAGTGTCAGGCAATGTCATTGTTTCATATTCCGCAAGTGGGTTGGTCCAATGAAACTGTCTCATGAGATTAAGGCCCGGATTTGCGGGAAAATGGGCGTAACGAGAACAATATTGTGACCATTTCTGGGCGGCTGGTACAATCCTATGCTTTGGGCGTAAGGCAAGTTACGAGGCGCGACAGCTTGCCTCAGCAGCATTCCCTATCTTGGTACTTTACCTTATTGGAAGCATTTGTTATGTATATTCGCAAATTCTAATTTAACGAGGTTCTAAAATGTCTCTGGATCGTTCCATTCTCGCTTTTGCAGGCTTCATGGTCCTGCTCTCCGTTGTTCTGACGGTTTATGTCCATCCGCTGTTCATCTGGCTGACAGTCTTTGTTGGCGCGAACATGATGCAGTCTGCATTCACCGGTTTTTGCCCTGCTGCAATGATTTTGAAGAAAATCGGTGTAAAGCCGGGAACCGCTTTTGAATAATGCCACTTCTTCATCTTTGATGAGGAATGAGCAGGCACTGTCTGATGGATGTGTGCCCTATGAAAAAAGCCGCAGCATGTGCCGCGGCTTTTCTTCGTCCCCAATATAGTATTCTTACTTCTTGCTGTCCTTCAACAGATTTGGTTGCTGCTCTTCAAGATAGGCTTCTTCTGCGGGTGTCAGCTCGATTTTTTCATAACCTGTGATCATCGTCTTGATGTAATGGAACACGGTTTTGCCCGTTGTTGTCATATAGACGTGAATGACGACAAAAGTGATCATCGCAAATGCTGCTGCCGTATGTACGAACGCCACCAGGGTGAAAATCTGCTGGCTGTTTTGGATCTGTTCCCAAAGCCCATAGAGCAGATAAGCAATGCCCGACAGCCAAAGAGCCGGGCCGATGATGACCATGAAAGTCAGATAAGCGAGAGATTGCAGAGCGTTCTGCTTACGGTGCAATCCTTTTGAATAGGGGTGCGGGGAGCCAACGATTATGCCATAGGCATAGAATTTGATGACTGCAAAAAGCCCCTTGTTCTTTGGCAAATAGTGGCGCCACTGTCCTGTGGTGAAATTCCAGAAGGTCGTGAACAGCCACAACACCAAGAGCAGAATGGCTGCGTAGGTGTGGACCATGACCGCCAACGGGAAGGGGACCAGCGAAAGCGTGCCATGCAGGTTAAATCCCGAGAAAGCCAGAATGAAGATCAGTAACGCCTGAGACCAATGCCAGAAGCGTTCATAGCGCGTATAGATTTTTACGGCCCGCTTTTTGGCATCCGGCTTGATGGTCAATTCTTCGCTGTGGGCAGAAGAGGTAATGTCCGTCATGATAATGTCTCCTCAAGCCTTCATCTTGCGATTGCGGAAAATGATACGCAGCAAGGCGTGGAAAAGAACGCCAAGGACCGTCAGGCCGAAGGCGGCATAACCGATCCAGTCAAGCCATTTGAAATTGTCACGGCCGGGCATGTAGATGCCGGTGATGCCATCAAGGCGTCCTTGTTTGGTGTGGCATTCGGTGCAGCGGACAGCCTCTTCCTTAGGGGCGACCATGTGAGTGATTGGCCAATACATGTAAGTATCGACAAACCCCAACTCACCGGAGAAGTCCTTGCCGATGAATTCCATGGCGGCCGGGACCGACTTGTCCCAATCGAAATTGGTCCAGAGGGCCGTGTCATCCTTGCCGAAGACATGGTTATAGACAAGCTGGTTTTTCGCCTTGTCATATGGCTGACGCGAATGCATCCGCTTGAACGGCCAGATGCGTGACTTGCCATCGGTGGCCGAACCGCTCAGAGCGTTGATTTCGACCACTTTGCTCGGATCGATCTTGTCGTCCAGAAGCGTCCAGGTGGTCTCGCCATTAAACCATGAATAGTAAGGCTGTACATTCTCCTTATATTCAAAGTCGCCCTTTTGAGACATGTAGCTCGGGTGGCCGTGCTCATCCATCACCGTGTAGGGTTTGCCGTCTTTCAGCTTGCCAGCTGTTGACCAGTCCCAAAGGGTTTTGGTGGCGACACCGCCACGGGCAAATTCTGGAACGTGGCAGGTTTGGCAGGCGACCGTATCCGTATGATCATTGAGCTTGATGCCCATGATGTTGTCACCGTCGTGGGGGCGATTGGAATGGCAGCTCTCGCAGGAGGCTGATGGTTCCATCAGGCCAGCATGTTGATCCAATTTGCGGATCTTGGCTGTCTTGGTTTCCTCGCCATCCTTGGCGATGATTGTTGGTTTTGCCTCGGTGCTATAGCGTGAGCCGGGCCATTGATGGCCGGAACCGGAATGGCAGGCGGTGCAGGCCATGTTGAGGCCGTCTTCATTCATATGCACATCAAGTGCAACGTCAGGATGGTTCAACGAGCTGTCCAGATCACCGTGTTTCACGCCATCACCACCGCCGCCGTAATAATGGCAGGAACCGCAATTCTCGCGCTGCGGATTGGTGACGGATTGGGCAGCCTTAGCCAAATCCGGAGGCATGATGGTTTTGCCATCAACCGTGATGGGCTCATAGAGCGGGTGGCCTGCCTTGGTGGGGTATTTGCTATAAAGCTCTGTATCGGCATGGCAAACAAGACAGTCCACGGCTTCTGGCTCGGAAGGGGGAGCCTTGCGCATGTCTTCCCAGCCATAACCGGCATGGCACGAAGTGCAGCGTGGTTCGTTGGAGGCGACGTTGCCGCAGAAGGAGTTTATAACGGTTCGCTTGCCAAGGGTCTGTCCTGTCGCCTCGTTCTTGTAGTCCCATTTCCAATGCAGGGTGTGCTGCACCTGATCTGCTGCTTCGGTGTGACAGGTCAGGCAGGCTTTGGTTACCTCTGGGCCTGACTTGAAATCCTGTTGCAGAATTTCAAACTTGGAATGATCGGCGGTGCCACCAGCTGGTTTGCCAGAAAGTTGCAAGCCTGCCGCCTTGGCGTCTGTTTTAACGGGCGAATGCGGGAGCGTGTTGTTCGACTCTGCATATGCAAAATGGTCTGGTAGCACCAGACTGGAAATGAACAATAGGGCAGCCAACATCTGTAGAGTGCCGTTGGCCGGACTCTTCAGCTGGTATCTGCCCCAATTTGCAAAGTTCGCCATGTGGTCCTCCGAACAAATGCAACTGGCAATGGGAAGAGAATTTTCAATGAAAACTCTCTCTCGTTCTTGTTAAAGCGAGAGTCGGCTCCGGACCGATTCAAGCAGCCTGTTTAAACAGGAGTATATTATGCTTATTTTAAATGTCCGAATTGCATCCATGGGGCATGTTGTCACACGACTTGCAGATTAGGTAGATATGCGTATGTTTTGAAATGGCCAGTTTTCAGCAAAAAGGGCCGCAGATTTCACTGCGACCCCGGTATCTTGCACTTTGGTCCGGCGACTATTTGATACGGTCGGGTTCATGCTTTTCCAGATAGGTCACTTCGGCTTCTGTGAGCTCCATATCTTCAAAGCCGGTAATCATGGCCTTGGTATAGTGCGTTAGCGTCTTGCCCGTCGTGACCATATAGATATGTCCGATCACGAATGCGACCATGAGGAACGCTCCAATCAGGTGGAGCAGCACAATGGTGCTGAAGATGTCATTGTTGCCCGAGTTGCCTTCCCAGAAACTGTAGAACATGTAGGCAAGGCCAGACAGCCAGAGCAACGGTCCGACCACAGTCATGATCGAGAAGTAAGCAAATGACTGCAGCGGATTCTGTTTGCGGCTCAGGGTTCTTTTGTAGGGGTGTGGTTGTCCTCGCATCATCCCGACGAGATAATGCATGATCACCTCCCAAAGGCCCGCGTTTGTAGGAATGAAATGGCGCCACTGGCCGGTGGTGAATGTCCAGAAGGCTGTAAACAGCCATAGGAATATCAGGGCAAAGGCAGCAATGTCGTGCATCATGACCGCGGCCTTGAAAGGGATGAAACGGATTGTCCCATGCACAGTGAAGCCGGAGAAGGCGAGCACAAAAATGAGGACTGCTTGTGACCAGTGCCAGAAGCGCTCATATCGGCTGTAGTTTTTCACCTTGCGGGCAAAGGTCTTGCTGTTTTCTTTCGTGGTTCCGTTCGGTGTCGCCCCGGAGGCAGAGGAGATGTCTGTCATGATTCTGTCCTCCTAATGTTGACGTTGCTTGCGGGTGGCGAAGCGGAAGATCGAATGGATCGCGACGCCGATAATGGTCAGGATGATGAGGCCATAGCCGAACCAGTTGATCATCGGCATGTCATCCCGGCCCGGAATATAGACACCTTCGATATCTTCCAGACGGCCGCCCTTGACGTGACATTCATCGCATTGAACGGCTTTCTCTGCCGGAGCGACCATGTGAGTGATCGGCCACCACATGCGGGTTTCGACAAATTCGAACTTGCCCGAATAGTCCTTGCCCATATAGTCCATGCCGCCTTGAATGGCATTGGCCCAGTCGAAATTCTTCCAGAAGGCATTGGCGTCCTTGCCAAACAGATGCATATAGACGAGTTTTCTGCTCTCGGCGTCTATGGGCTGCTTGGTATGCATCAGCTTGAAAGGCCAGATGCGGGCGTCTTCATCGTCGGCATTGCCGCCGAGGGCGTTCAGCACCACCGGTTTTGAGGTATCCAACCTATCCTCATCGGTGACATAGGTGACCTTGCCGTTGAACCAGCTGTAAGTCGGCTGGACGTTTTCTTCATAAATGAAATCGCCTTTCTTGGAATCATAGCTGGGATGGCCCTTGTCATCCTTGACGGAGTAGGGTTTGCCGTCTTTGAGTTTGCCTGCTGTCGACCAATCCCAGAGCATCTTGGTGGCAACGCCTCCGCGGGCGAATTCGGGAATATGGCAGGTCTGACAGGCAACCGTGTCGGTATGGTTGTTGAGCTTGATAGCTTCAAGCGTTTTGCCTTGATGGGGTGCGTCGGTGTGGCAGCTCTCGCAGGAGGCGGTTTCATTCATCCGTCGCATGGCAAAGGAGGGCCGTTTCTTGCCTTCTTCGTCTCGCGCTTGTGGTTTGGCTTCCATGTCATAGCGAGAGCCTGGCCAGACATGGCCAGAGCCGGAATGGCAGGCCGAGCAGGCCATGTTGCCACCATCGCAGCCATGTGCACGTCCAGATCAATGGAGGGATTGTCCAGAGAGCTATCGATGTCGCCATGTTTGACGCCATCGCCACCGCCGCCATAATAATGGCAGGCACCGCAATTGTCGCGCTGGGGGAGCCCGACTGACTGGGCGGCTTCAATCAGGTTCGAGACCTTGAAGGGTTTGCCGTTGAACATGGTCGGTTCGGTAACGGGCAGGCCGGCTTTGGCCGGGAATTTCTTGTAATAATGCGTATTTGCGTGGCAGACGAGGCAATCAACCGCTTCGGGGGCCGAAGGCGGGGCTTCGCGCATATCGGTCCAGCCATAACCGGCGTGACACGAGGTGCAACGGGCTTCGTTGGAGGCCACATTGCCGCAAAAAGCGTTTATGACATAGCGCTTGCCGAGTTTCTGGCCGGTTTTCTCATTGTCATATTCCCATTTCCAGTGAATGGAGTCGTGAACCTGAGTGGCCGCTTCTGTGTGGCAGGAGAGACAGGCTCTGGTTACTTCCGGTCCGCTCTTGAAATCCTGTTGCAGGATTTCAAACTTGCTGTGATCGGCGGTCTCACCCGGCTTTTTACCTGTGATCTGCTTTGCGGTAGATGCATTCTGATTTTGGGTGGTGGGGGAAGCGTAGGCTTTGCTCCATCCAATCACCGGTCCTGATATGGATGTTATTGCAGTGAGTAGGAACGCCACAGACAAGGGTCTGATGGCATATCCCAAGCCCCTAAAGGCTGCATGGTCCGTCATTTGGTCCTCCCAACGGATGCAGTATGTCCGATCGGTGGTCGTCGGAGGGCTGTTACCGATCGGTTTCGAGTCTGTGCGCATCGTTTGTGAGCAAATGAAGCCAACGATTGCGCAATCTGGAATTGGGGCGCCAGACCCGCCCGGTCCGGGATTTAGTATATTGTTTATTTCGAAAATTACAGATTTGTAATGTTGGACAGAATGTCGCAGTTGTGGCTAAGGTCGCTAAATCGGGTTTATGGCCTAAGCTGCTTAGGGGGTGTTTGCTTGAAATTGCAATCGGTGATCTGGCAAGCTCATTGCGGGAATGAAACAAATGTAGGCGTGCGCTTGTTGGTTGGGTACATTTGTGTGCAAGATTCTTGGCTCGAAAGCTTATAAATTAGCCAAAGTTTGCTTGACTTGCCTTGAATTGTGTGGGGGGCTGAACTAGGGTGCGCGGGCGAACGGGCTTAGCAATTATGTCGAGTTGTCTGGTTCGCTTGTCTTTTTTCTAGCTGAAAATTTGGAGGGCTCAATGAGCTTTATCGCCGAGCAGCTTTCGCGCGTGAAACCGTCCGCTACGATTGCGGTTACTAACAAGGCTCGAGAACTGAAGGCCGCTGGCCGTGATGTCATCGGTCTGGGCGCCGGGGAGCCGGATTTCGATACACCGGATAATATCAAGGCTGCCGCGATTAAGGCCATTAATGAGGGTAAAACCAAATATACAGCTGTTGACGGTCTGCCAGAGCTGAAAGAAGCTATTTGCGCCAAGTTCAAGCGTGAGAACGGTCTGGATTACAAGCCAAACCAGATCACCGTTGGAACCGGTGGCAAGCAGGTGCTGTATAACGCTCTGGTGTGCACGCTGAACCCTGGCGACGAAGTTCTGATCCCGACCCCTTACTGGGTGTCCTATCCGGATATGGTCCTGCTTGCTGGTGGTGAGCCGGTGATCGTGGAAGCCGATCAGGAAACCTTCAAGTTGACGCCCGATGCTCTGGAAGCTGCCATTACGCCAAAGACCAAATGGCTGATTTTCAACTCGCCATCCAACCCTTCTGGCGCGGCTTACACTGAAGCTGAATTGAAAGCGCTGACCGATGTGCTGCTCAAACACCCGCAGGTCTGGGTAATGAGCGACGACATGTATGAACATCTGGTCTATGACGGCTTCAAATTCACCACGCCAGCGCAGGTGGAGCCAAAGCTTTATGACCGCACGCTGACGGTTAATGGTGTTTCCAAGGCTTATGCCATGACCGGCTGGCGTATCGGTTATGCTGGCGGTCCTGCCGAGCTGATAAAGGCTATGGCGAAGCTGCAGTCCCAGTCAACTTCAAATCCGAGCTCGATTTCGCAGTATGCTTCCGTGGAAGCCTTGAATGGTCCTCAGGATTTCATTCCTGAGCGTGCGGAAGTATTCAAGCAGCGCCGCGACCTTGTTGTTAAGGCTCTGAATGAATGTGAAGGTCTTTCCTGCCCGACACCGGAAGGAGCGTTTTACGTTTATCCTTCCTGCTCTGGCTGTATTGGCAAAACCGCGCCGTCTGGCAACGTGATCAATACCGACGAGGATTTCGTAACCGAGCTGTTGGAAGCTGAGGGCGTTGCCGTTGTTCAGGGGTCTGCTTTTGGTCTTGGCCCGAACTTCCGTATTTCCTATGCGACCTCTACCGAGGCTCTGACCGAGGCATGTGCACGCATCAAGAAATTCTGCGCTTCGCTGAAATAGGGGCGCGCGACATTCTTGGCTCTTGTCGGGTCAGGTTTGGAAAATTGAAAAGGGACGCCTCGGCGTCCCTTTTCTTTTTGTCTGGGAGTTGTAGACTGTCATTGATGCAGGTTAGGGGGCTGGCTATGTATCTCTGGGGGATTGTTTTCACTTTTCTGTTGGGGCTGTTGTTCTGGGCCTATCGCGACAAGGCCACGCGCTATCGCTTTTATGCGCATCCCGATGCGGTGATCCGCGCGCGGCAGGCTTATGAACGGGCCAGCTTTGAGAGTGGCGATTTGCCCGATCCTCTGACGGGCGTGGATGATCCGTCATTGGCGGCGGCCATTCTCATGGTCGGTTTCGTGCGGCTGGGAGGTGGCATGACCGAGGCCGACAGTGAAGAGATGACCCGTCTGCTGACATCGGTGGCGCAGCTCGACTCCGCCGATGATCATCTGGCCTATGCCTGTTTCGTCAATGATGCCGAGCGAGATGTCTGTATTCTGATTGATGGCATGGCGGAGATGTTGCGCGATACATTGACCTATCGCGAGCGGCATGAGCTGATGGAAATGGTCAAGCGCATTTGCAGTCATCGCAGCATGACGACATCAGCTCAGACAGACGCTCTGCAGACCCTGCGTCACGGGCTTGGCCTTCTGGACTGAAGGCTGTCCGCTTCATGCATTTTCAATTTCCCTTTTTATTCAATTAGATAATTCGTCTTATAGACGAAAGGCGGTCGTTAGACGAAGGGCTGTCACCAATCTGTCAAATTGCAGTGAGTCCCTTCTGCAATCTCCGGATTCTTTGCGTTTGATCAAACGGAGTGATCAAATCTCCGCTAAGCTGAAGGGGTATTGTCCGCGCTCGCTACAGTTTGGCGCGTGTATTCAAACAGGAGGGGTGCAGTCAAACTTGCAATCTACACCAGGGGAGGATGTGCTGATCGGGAGTGAGCAGCAGATCGGTCTGGTGCCGGACATCATGCAGAAACAGAAAAGGAGGATTTGCCATGGGACAAGCAGGCAGAAGAGTCGAGGGTCCACGTTGCGTAGCCATCGTCGGACCCTTTGGTAGCGGTAAGACAACTCTCCTTGAAGCCTTATTGGCGCGAACCGGTGCAATCAACAAATTCGGATCAGTCGACAGCGGAGGATCTGTCGGCGACGCATCTGAAGAAGCCCGCGCCCACCACATGTCTGTGGAAGCCAATATCGCCGAGGCGGAGTTCCTAGAAGATCGATATACTTTTATAGATTGTCCCGGCTCGGTTGAATTTCAGTTTGAAAGTCTTCCTGCGCTTTCTGCCGTTGATCTTGCGATCGTTGTTTGCGAACCGGATGAAAAGAAGATTCCAGCTTTGCAGGTCATTCTCAAGCAGCTTGAAGAGCGCAATATTCCCAGAATTCTCTTTCTTAATAAAATGGATAAATGCACGACCCGTGTGCGCGAGGTCGTAGAAGCATTGCAACATGCTTCCAATACACCACTGTTGCTGCGCCAGATTCCAATCTGGAAAGGCGAGCAGGCCATCGGTTATATCGATTTGGCTTTGGAACGGGCGTTTCTTTACAATGAGCATGCTCCCAGCGAATTCATTTACATGAGTGCCGAGGATCAGGAACGGGAGTGGGAAGCCCGCTATTCCATGCTGGAAACATTGTCTGACAACGATGAAAAGCTGATGGAAATGCTGCTTGAAGACATGGAGCCTTCAAAGGAGCAGGTTTTCACTGACCTTGTTCAGGAAATGCGCGGCGGTCAGGTCATGCCGGTTCTGATCGGCGCTGCCGAACAGGAAAACGGTGTGACGCGTTTGCTCAAGGTGCTGCGCCATGAAGGCCTTGGTGTTTCCTATACTGCCGAGCGGCTCGGGTGCCCCGAGATGCCAAATGGTGAGCCTGTATTGCAGGTGATGAAGAGCATTCACACCTCACATGGTGGCAAATTGTCGATTTCGCGGGTGTTGAAAGGCTCCGTCAAGGATGGCGACGTTTTCTATGCTGCCGGTGGAGAGGAAATCGGACGCGTTTCCGGCTTGTTCCATGTGCAGGGGCAAAAGACAGTCAAGGACAATGCGGCCGATGCTGGTGATGTTATTGCGCTGGGCAAGCTGGATGCCGCGCACACGGGCATGACCTTGACCACGGCCAAAGAGGGTGTAGACCAACTTGATATGTTCGATGCGCCTTCTCCTGTCTTTGCCATGGCGGTCAAGCCAAAGGAACATCGTGATGAAGTGAAGCTCTATGCCACGTTGCAAAAGCTGGTTGAAGAGGATCCGTCTCTCATTGTCGAGCAGAATCAGGATAGCAGCGAAACCATTTTGCGTGGGCAGGGCGAGATGCATCTTCGCGTCGCTCTGGAAAGGCTGCAGGGGAAATATTCGATCAATATTGATAGCCATGTGCCAGCGGTTCCCTACAAGGAAACCATACGCAAGGGCGTATCAGTTCGTGGGCGCCACAAGAAACAGTCTGGCGGGCATGGACAGTTTGGCGATGTTGTCATTGAAATCAAGCCTTTGTCGAGTGGTGAAGGCTTCCAGTTTACCGAAACGATTACCGGTGGGGTTGTGCCCAAACAGTATTTCGGCTCGGTAGAAAATGGCGTTAAAGACGCGCTCGCCAAAGGCCCGCTCGGGTTTGAGGTCGTCGATCTGGCGGTCAATCTCAGCGATGGCTCGTATCACACGGTTGATAGCTCCGATCAGGCTTTCCGGTCTGCCGGTACTTTGGCCATGCGTGAAGGTCTGCCTCAATGCGGTCCGGTCTTGCTGGAACCGATCATGAAGGTCAAGATTGCAGTGCCTAATGACGTAACAGCAAAGGTGAACACCATTGTGGCTGGTCGCCGTGGGCAATTGATGGGCTATGATGCTCGCCCCGGTTGGGAAGGCTGGGACGTGGTTGAAAGTCTCATGCCACAGTCCGAAATCAGCGACTTGATCATTGAACTGAGGTCGATTTCTGCCGGTGTTGCCTCTTTCGAGGCGTCGTTTGATCATATGCAGGAGTTGACTGGTCGTCAGGCTGATCTCGTCGTTGAAGCTGCCAAAGAAGACAAATAGCCTTTGATCGAGGCTTGATGTGAAACGGGGCTTTCGGGTCCCGTTTTTTAATCCTAATGTAGTTTACAAGGTTAATAGTCTGACTTTTGTCTGATTGTTGGTTGCCTTTTGAGCGTTTCGGACCGATAGTGGTCGTATTCCAACTACTAGCTCTTTGCAAAGGCACCGATCCATCTGGTTTCGGGTGACATCTCTTGAAGGTGTTTGGCAGTTGGGAGCCCTTACAGACATTGTAAACTTATAACGGAAGTCAGGAATCTCATGACTAAAGGATTTCTAATTACCTTCTTTACGCAGCGTAGTCGCGAGTTTGGTGATCGACAGCTTGCGCGGTGGATCATTGACCAAGCCATGCAATTGGGTATTAGTGGTGCGACGCTTTCGACTAATCAGGAAGGATTTGGCCATGATGGTCGCTATCATTCCAATGGATATTTCGATATGCAGGATCCTCCGCAACGCTTGACCATGGCGGTGACGGCGGAAGAATGGGATAAAATGTCGGCAGTTCTGAAGTCAAATAAGCTCAAGGTGTTTTACACCAAAGCAGATATTGAGTTTGGTTTCACTTCAGAAGACTGACATTACTCTGGAACGGAGCCTCTTGCTTTGCTCCTTTTAAAGATAGAAAACTAAAGCGACGAAAACCAAGGGGAGGACGAAGTTTTCGCTGCGGTATCTGTTATTCAAATCAGCAAATTATTGGCGTTTTCAAGCCATAAGCAGTGGCAGCTATAAGCCACAAAAGGAAAAACTATGATTGGTCCTCTCATCAATGGTTCAGCCATTGTGGTCGGTTCTTTAGCCGGCGCTTTTATCGGCTCCAAAATCAAAGAGAATGTAAAACAAAATATGCCCATGGTGTTCGGCATCGCGTCCATGGGTCTTGGTGTTGCCATGGCTGGCAAGGTGGTGGCTTTGGCTCCTGTCGTGCTGGCTCTGATCATCGGTTCGTTGTTCGGTGAGATTTTCGATCTCGAAAAATCCATTCACAAGATGTCTTCCAAAACCAAGACTGTTCTTTCCAAGCTGACGCCTTCTGATGGCGCTTTGCCTGCGGATGAGTTCTTAAGCCGTTTTGTGGCGCTGCTGGTTTTATTTTCCATGAGTGCGACCGGCATTTACGGTGCAATGGTCGAGGGCATGACGGGAGACACAACGCTGTTGGTCGTCAAAGCCATTCTCGACTTGTTTACCGCCATGATCTTTGCTGCGACAATGGGGTATATAATTGCTCTTCTTGCTATCCCGCAGTTGATCGTTCAGGCATTGTTTTTCTTTGCTTCTGTATTGATCATTCCCCTGACAACGCCTGATATGCTGGCTGACTTTTCTGCTTGTGGTGGCTTTCTCATGCTTGCTGTTGGCATGCGCATTTGTGGAATAAAACAGTTCCCTGTCGCCAATATGATACCGGCTCTGTGGGTCGTTATGCCGTTTTCCTGGGGGTGGTCAACAATATTTGGCTAACATTCTGCGTGGAACGTCCCCCAAAATGGTCCCTTCATAACACAGGATGGTGAATTGCATGTGTTCATCCCTCCCGCTAGGATTCTCCGTAAATAGCGGAGAGATCCATAGCAAGGGGGGGGAGAGCGTGTTTATCAAGCGCATCAGGTCTTGGGCGATCCGGGAAAATCTTGTTACTGACGAGCAGCATTATCTCAATCGCAGGAGCTTTCTTAAAGGCTCTTCGCTTTTGATTGGTGGCGCGGCCTTTGGTCTTGCTGGCTGCGACGATGGCCTCAAGAGTGAAGCGCTCGAACGTGGCGAAGATGGCTCACTTAGCCAGATAACGGGTACGTCTGATTTCAAGGATCCGACGTCGGATCTCTACCCCGCCTTGCGCAACGACGCTTACAAGGTACAGCGAGCCCTGTCTTTAGAGGACTATACGGCACGCTACAATAATTTCTACGAATTCGGCTCTCACAAGCAAATTGCAAATGCTGCCCAGCGGATGCAGATCCGCCCCTGGACCGTGACCATCGACGGCATGGTTGAAAAGGAAATGCTGCTGGATATCGACAAGCTCATCCGATCTATGGAGCTTGAAGAGCGCATCTATCGCCACAGATGCGTCGAGGCTTGGGCGATGACCATTCCATGGACAGGTTTTCCTCTTGCGGATTTGGTGCGCTTGGCCAAGCCCTTGTCTGGTGCCAAGTATATTCGCATGGAGACGTTTCAAAATTCCGATTGGGCCAGCGGGCAAAAGCAGGTTTGGTACCCATGGCCTTATAGTGAAGGTGTGACGATGGAAGAGGCAATGAATGAACTTGCCTTCCTTGTGACCGGCGTTTATGGCAAGCCCGCCGCCAATCAGTTTGGGGCGCCGCTACGCCTCGCCTTGCCGTGGAAATATGGCTTCAAGTCGATCAAGTCGATTGTGCGCTTCACCTTTACCGATAAACGCCCCAGCAGCTTTTGGGAACAGTTGGCCTCTAAGGAATATGGCTTTTGGGCGAATGTGAATCCCGAGGTTCCCCATCCTCGCTGGAGCCAGGCCAAGGAACGGTTGTTGGGAACCAATGAGACGGTGCCCACGCGGCTCTTCAACGGCTATGGTGAGCAGGTTGCGCATTTATACAAAGATCTTGGCAAGACCGAGATGCTTTATCGCTAATCGAGTTTCGGGACGCATTTCTTCTCAAGCAGGATCGTTTGCGGCTGTCTGGTTCGACAGAGGCCAACTGGTCCTATGGACGTAAACTTGCGTTCTTGCGTAAGTGTTTTTTCAAATGAAACCACTTGGTGTGGAGCTGGGAAGATTTTATTCAGATTTGACAAAACTGCATGACAACAAATGTTGAATAAATGGTCATGCCTAATATTTAATCAATTTTTCTGATTGTTGCTGGCTGAGCTGCGGAAAGAAAAAAAGCCGGACCGAAGTCCGGCTTATAAAGTTTTTCCGCACAAAAGTGCGGAGCAATCACCTTCCAGAGGGGAACAGCTGGCTACAAACATCGTCACAGGGAGGAGGTTAGTAACGATTATTGCCTTCAGCTGAGGCATATATGCCTATTAAATAGTCGTTTTTCAAGAACCTCAGGTGCAGTCCTGTTATGCGGAATGTGCATGCCTATAGGGAATGTACTAATACACCCATGAGCTTTCACTCATGGGTGCAATATAAATTTCCGAAATGGTGATAAATAGGGTCAATAATGCCAGCTGGCGGCTTTTGACAGCAGAAAATCCCGCACTGCATTAATGCGCATCGAGTTTCTCAATTCTGCGGCATACACAAAATATGTCTCGAAGCTTGGCATTTCCACACTAGGCAAAAGCTGAATCAGCTCATCGCGCGGGTGAACCACATAATCGGGAAGAATCGCTATGCCCGCGCCGCGCATCACCGCATTGCGGATGCCCAACAGGTTGTTCACCTTGAGAGCCATCTCGCGCTTCTTGCCAGGAGGCATTTGCGCGGTCTCGAGCCAGTTGACATCTTTGAGGTAGTTTGGATGGTTTTCACCAAAGCAGATAAGGCGATGCTGTTCCAGCTCATCCATAGAGCGCGGCTGGCTGAATTTTTTCAGATAGCTTGCTGATGCATATAAATGGAAGTGCACCGTGAACAGCTTTCTCTGAATGAGATCCGGCTGCGTCGGCTGGTGCAGGCGAATGGCGACGTCTGCCTGTCGCATGCCAAGATCAAGGTCGTCATTCTCAAGCAACAGGTTGAGCGAAATGCCCGGATAGAGCTCAAGAAATTCGGCCAGATGCTGGGTGAGCCAGGCCGATCCGAGGCCAACCGTCGTGGTAACGCGCAATTCGCCGGTTGGCTTTTCCTTGGAGTCTGTCAGGTGCGTGCGCACCGTCTCCAGCTTCATGAGAACATCGTGTGCCGTGCGATAGAGCAGCTCGCCCTGCTCGGTCAGAATAAGCCCGCGCGCATGTCGGTGAAAAAGGGTTACGCCAAGATCGGATTCAAGTGCGCTCACCTGTCTGGAAATAGCGGATTGGCTCATATGTAATTTGTCACCGGCGTGCGTGAAGCTGCCAGCGTCGGCGGCCGCATGAAATATGCGTAGTTTGTCCCAATCCATTCTTTCCTCCGGCTGAATTGCCTTCGGGGCAATTCATGTTGATGTCTGATTCTTCGAGAGCCTTTATGAGCCGTAGTCGGCATAGCTCAAATGGTATGCGTTTGGGCTACGCCAGATATGCGGATTCAAGCGTAGCCCTTAGTCTAAGAAGTTTCAAACGCAAAACAAGATAGTCGGAGGTCTTAAACAGTTATTTTTAGACAAAACCCGTTATTATTCAGCGTCTTCTTGTTCGGCCAGATAGCGTTCGGCCTCAAGAGCTGCCATGCAGCCCATGCCAGCAGCTGTTACAGCCTGTCGATATTTGTCATCTGTGACATCTCCGGCGGCAAAAACGCCCGGAATCGATGTCATTGTCGAATCAGGAGCGGTCCAGATATAGCCGTTTTCCTTCATCTTCAGCGTGTCTTTGAACAGCTCAACTGCGGGTGCGTGGCCAATGGCGACAAAGATGCCATCTGCCGTGATTTCCGAAATCTCACCGGTCTTGACGTTGCGCAGCTTGGCGCCGCTTACGCTGGGAGGAAAGCCTTCCTTGCCGACAAATTCCTCAACCACCGTGTCCCAGATAACCTCAATCTTGGGGTTCTTCTCAAGGCGGTGTTGTAGAATTCTCTCCGCTCGGAATTCATCTCGGCGATGAATGACGGTTACCTTGCTGGCGTGGTGGGTCAAATAAAGAGCTTCTTCCACGGCAGTGTTGCCGCCGCCAATGACCAGCACTTCCTTGCCGCGATAGAAAAAGCCATCACAGGTCGCGCAGGCAGAAATGCCGAAGCCTTTGAACTTCTCTTCTGTTTCCATGCCCAGCCAGCGAGCCTGGGCTCCTGTGGCGATGATGATGCTGTCTGCGGTATATTCCGTGCCGGAATCGCCGACGGCTTTATACGGGCGTGAGGACAGGTCTACGCTTGTAATGATATCGGATACCAGATTGGTTCCGACATTCTTGGCCTGCGCTTTCATTTGTTCCATCAGCCACGGCCCCTGAATCTCTTCAGCAAACCCCGGATAGTTTTCCAGCTCAGTGGTAATGGTCAGCTGACCACCTTCCTGCATGCCAGCGACAAGCGTTGGTTCAAGCATGGCGCGGGCAGCATAAATGGCGGCTGTGTAACCTGCCGGTCCAGAGCCAATGATCAAGACTTTGCTATGCATCGGAGTATCTTTCTTTGGTGGCGGCGCGCGATGCGGAGTTCACTCCGGCACGCCAATCCTTCAGGTAGGGTTTAGCAAATGGCGGATTTCATCTGCTATTACTTCTGTTGAATCTATGGTGGGGCGGGTGCCTGTTTCAAGAGGGCAGGGCAGAAGTTTGACGAATGGTTGTTGAATGAGCTGATTGATTGTCTGTTTTAGCTTCTTTGGATAGGAATCCGGTTCAAAAATATACACCGGAGCCTCCGTCGCCAGCACATCAGAGAGCATGGAGTGAGAATCAGCGGAGACAATGATGGCATCAGCCAGCGCCAGCATTGAGAAATACGGATTGTCACCCTTTTCATTCCAGATCCAGTGTGGGCGAGGCTGCAGAGCTTTCTTGACTGCCATTTTCAAATGGGCCGGTGTCCGACGTGAGGGGGTCACCATGACAGACATGTTTGCGGGCAAGTCATGCTGAAGAAAAGACGCCAGTCTCCGAGAGGCTTTTTCTCCAAACTTTTCCTTTTTCGTGTCTCCTCCGAGAATAAGGGCAAGGCGCGGTGCAGGGAGGTGGAGCAGCTCCTGCTGAGCATATATGCGCGCCTCCTTCAATCTTGCGCTCGTGAGGCGATTTGGGCCGGTCAGAGTGACGATGGTTTTGCTGCCGCGACGCTTGTCGTGAAAGGGAACCCAGACAAGATCTGCATTGAGGCGGGGGGTTCTCGGGTCCTTCAGAAAAGCTGTAATTGTTCTTGGGCTGATCTGCTTGAGCTTATGCAGATAGGCTACGGCTCTTCGCCCTGATGCAATGGCGACGTCCGGGTAGGGGCCATGGAGCGGGGAAGAGGAATTAAGGGGATTGTCTTTCAAGGGGATCGGACCATAGGGCATAAACCATACCCAAGGCGCACTCGGGGAGACATGTCGCGTTTCAATTTGTCCATTCAGGCGCTCAGCAACGCTCAGGCACTGATTCTCATCGCCCGCTTTGCCGTCGCTTAAAACCCAGATTTTTAAGCCTTCTTGGCTTGTCACTTCTGTTCTCCCAAATTGTGTGATCTTTTCAAATAATTCACAGAAATGTTAATCTGTGTCCTAAATAGACAAAGAAATATGTCTAAACTTTCCAGAAACTGCCAATTAGCGCTATGATCCTTTGCATATGAGCGCTATACCTTAGTACAGATGGTAGGCTCACTTTCTCATGAGCTTCTCGAAAATAAGAGACCTTTTGCCTTGAAAGCAAGACTTGATCCAATTGACTGGAAGATCCTGAAAGAGCTTCAGGATGACGGACGTATCACAAACGTAGAGTTGGCGCGACGTGTGGGGATTTCTGCTCCGCCTTGCTTGCGTCGCGTGCGTGCTCTTGAAGAAGCCGGAATCATCAAGGGCTATCGCGCCATTGTTGATGAAAAGCAGATCGGTTTTGATGTTACCGCCATTGCTATGGTCGGGCTGCATAGTCAGGCCGAGGCGGATCTTGTTGCGTTTGAAGAGCGTGTCAGGGCTTGGCCACAAGTTCGTGAATGCTACATGCTTTCAGGGGATATCGACTTTGTCTTGCGTTGTGTCTCGCCAGACCTGCAGGCTTTTCAGTCCTTTGTCATCAATGAGCTGACATCTGCTCCCAATGTGGATAGCGTACGCACGTCGCTGACCATTCGTTTGAGCAAGAATGCTCCCAATGTTCCGATCAATCTTGGCGATTAGGGTTGTTTCGGATAAATGCAAGGTTTTAAAAGCGCATTGCTTTTTGCTCAATGCGCTTTTTGTTTGTCCCGCTTTTGGGGCAGGCAGGCCGATTAGGCTTGCTAGATGTATTTGACTGCCAAAATCTCGTAGGATTTGGAACCGCCCGGAGCCGTTACTTCAACGGAATCTTCGACCTGTTTGCCAATCAAGGCACGGGCTATCGGAGAAGACAGGGAAATCTTGCCTTTTTTTAGATCGGCTTCCACATCACCTACGATCTGATAGGTTTTCTCTTCGTCAGTGTCTTCGTCAACCAGAGTAACGGTTGCACCAAATTTGATGGTGTCGCCGCTCATTTTGGAGACGTCGATCACTTCCGCACGAGAAAGCTTGTCTTCCAGCTCGGAAATGCGGCCTTCGTTGTGGCTCTGCTGCTCCTTGGCTGCATGATACTCGGCATTCTCTGAAAGGTCACCATGGGCGCGTGCCTCGGAAATCGCCGCAATGATGCGTGGGCGTTCTTCGCTGCTGCGTTGTTTCAATTCTTCGCTCAGAGCCTGATATCCGGCTGGCGTCATTGGGATTTTTTCCATAGCCTTCGGAAAGCCTCCTGCTTCAAACGGGGCCCCAGCCCCACAAAAAAGTTAAGCGTCCCGAAGGCTTCGTGCCTTCGAGACGCACATGAATAACTGGCGAGAGAACCCTCTCGCTAATCAGGAGAAATAGTCCTGTAGAGGCCGGACTTCAATATCTCCCTTCTTATAAGCCTCGATCCCTTGCGCGGCTGCCAGAGCCCCTGCAACGGTCGTATAATAGGGTACTTTATGCAAAAGTGCCGCGCGGCGCAAATCCCGGCTGTCGGAAATTGCTTTTGCGCCCTTGGTTGTGTTGAAGACAAGGTGCACCTGGCCATTCTTAAGAGCATCGACGATATGAGGCCGACCCTCAAGCATTTTATTTATTTTTTCGCACTCAATTCCGTTTTCCGCAAGAAAACGCTGGGTTCCGCCCGTTGCGATGATGCGGAAACCAACATTTTTGAGGCGACGGACTGCCGGCAGGATCGCTGGCTTGTCATCATCCTTGACGGAAATGAAGGCTGTACCGCTTGACGGAACCTGAGTGCCTCCGCCCAGCTGTGACTTGGCAAAGGCGACCGGGAATTCTTTATCCAGCCCCATGACCTCACCGGTCGAGCGCATTTCCGGGCCGAGAATGGTATCAACACCCGGGAAGCGGGCAAACGGGAAGACGGCTTCCTTGACAGCGATGTGGTTGAGCTTGTCCATTTCAACTTTGAAGTCGCCCAGCTTCTCTTTCGTCATTACGCGGGATGCGATCGACGCGATCGGCTTGCCGACTGCTTTGGCAACAAACGGAACCGTTCTGGATGCGCGCGGGTTGACTTCAATAACGTAAATGTCGCCCTCTTTGACGGCGAACTGAACGTTCATCAAACCAACGACATTCAGAGCCAGAGCCATGGCTTCGGTCTGGCGTCTCAACTCGTCCTGAATGTCCTGCGACAAAGAATAAGGTGGCAGGGAGCAAGCTGAGTCGCCGGAGTGAATGCCAGCTTCCTCAATATGCTCCATGATACCGCAAACGACGACTTTTTCGCCATCGCAAAGAGCATCGACGTCCACTTCAATGGCATTTTCAAGATAGCGGTCAAACAACAGCGCGTTGCTTGCCAAAACAGCATTGATCTGACCGGTTTTGTCGTTCGGATATTTCAGGCGAATATCCGGTGGTACAAGCTCTGCCAAAGTCAGCTGGATATATTTCTCAAATGCCTCAGGGGTGCGCACGATTTCCATCGCCCGGCCACCAAGCACATAGGATGGACGCACAACAAGCGGCAGGCCGATCTGGTCGGCAACGATGCGTGCCTGTTCGATGGAATAGGCGATGCCGTTTTCTGGTTGTTTCAGATCCAGCTGATGCAGAAGCTTCTGGAAACGGTCACGGTCTTCTGCCAGATCAATGGCGTCCGGTGACGTGCCCAGAATTGGAATGTCGGCATCCTGCAAGGCCTGAGCGAGTTTCAGTGGCGTTTGGCCACCAAACTGCACGATAACGCCGACCAGTTCGCCATTTTCCTGCTCCTTGCGCAGGATCTCGATGACATCTTCTGCTGTCAGAGGTTCGAAATAGAGGCGATCAGAGGTGTCATAGTCGGTTGAAACCGTTTCCGGGTTACAGTTGATCATGATGGTCTCATAACCTGCATCGGACATGGCGAAGCAGGCATGGCAACAGCAATAGTCAAACTCGATACCCTGACCGATACGGTTCGGACCTCCGCCCAGAATGGCAACTTTCTTGCGATCAGACGGCATGGCCTCAGAAGCAGGAGCGCCGTTGAAGGGCAGCTCGTAGCTTGAATACATATAGGCGGTAGGCGAGGCAAATTCCGCAGCGCAAGTGTCAATGCGCTTGAAGACCGGACGGACATCAAGCTCATAGCGCAGATCGGATACTTCCTTGGCGCTTATATCAGCAAGCTCGGCCAGACGGTTATCCGAGAAGCCCATGCTTTTCAGTTTGCGCAGATTGTGGGCGTCTTTTGGAAGACCATGGGCGCGTACCCGTTCTTCCATGTCGATAATGCCTTGAAGCTGTTCAAGGAACCAAGGATCATATTTGCAGGTTTCGAAAATCTGCTCATGGCTGACACCGAGGCGGATCGCCTGAGCGATCTTGAGAAGACGGTCAGGTGTTGCCTTTGCCAGCGCAGCGCGGATGGCGTTTTTGTCGTCACCCTGGCCCAGTCCTTCAATCTCGACTTCGTTAAGACCTGTGAGCCCAGTTTCAAGGCCGCGCAAGGCTTTCTGCAGAGATTCCTGGAATGTGCGGCCAATAGCCATCACCTCGCCTACAGACTTCATGGCTGTGGTCAGGTTTGGCTCGGCGCCGGGGAACTTCTCGAATGCAAAGCGCGGAATCTTGGTTACGACATAATCGATAGAAGGCTCAAAGGATGCCGGTGTTGCTCCGCCGGTGATGTCGTTCTCCAGCTCGTCCAGAGTATAACCAACGGCGAGCTTGGCGGCGACCTTGGCGATCGGGAAGCCGGTTGCCTTGGATGCCAAAGCCGAGGAGCGCGATACGCGCGGGTTCATTTCAATGACGATCAAGCGGCCGTTTTCAGGATTGATGGAAAACTGGACGTTGGAGCCGCCGGTTTCAACCCCGATTTCGCGCAGAACTGCCAATGAGGCGTCGCGCATGATCTGGTATTCTTTATCCGTCAGCGTCAGGGCCGGTGCGATGGTAATCGAATCGCCCGTGTGGACGCCCATCGGATCAAGGTTTTCAATGGAGCAGATGATGATGCAGTTGTCATTCTTGTCGCGAACAACCTCCATCTCATATTCTTTCCAGCCGATGATGCTCTCTTCAACCAGCACTTCGGTGGTTGGAGAAGCATCAAGGCCACGCTCGATGATTTCGAGATATTCTTCGCGGTTATAGGCCACACCGCCGCCGGTGCCGCCCATGGTGAAGGACGGGCGCATGATCGCTGGCAGACCAACAACTTCGAGAGCTTCGAGAGCTTCGGGAATGTTGTGCGCCAATCGGGAGACTGGAGTGTCAAGGCCGATCTTGTTCATCGCTTCACGGAACAGCTCGCGGTCTTCAGCCTTGTCGATTGCTTCGGCGGTAGCACCGATCATTTCGACATTGTATTTCTCCAGAACCCCCATCTTGCGCAAGGACAGTGCGCAGTTCAGGGCCGTCTGTCCGCCCATCGTGGGCAGGAGGGCGTCCGGGCGTTCTTTCTCAATGATCTTGGCAACGATCTCAGGCGTGATCGGTTCGATGTAAGTCGCATCCGCCATGTCAGGATCGGTCATGATCGTTGCCGGGTTCGAGTTGACCAGGATTATGCGGTAGCCTTCTTCTCGGAGCGCCTTGCAGGCTTGTGTTCCGGAATAGTCGAACTCGCAGGCCTGACCAATAATAATGGGTCCGGCACCGATGATGAGAATGGATTTAATGTCTGTCCGCTTTGGCATCGTTTTTCGCGCTCACGTCAAGGCACTGCTCACCCTTGGTAAAAGAGGAGCTTGGCCGTTGCTGGTCGGGGTGTGCAGATGAGATTTGGATCGCTATAGCGAAATATTGATCATTTTGCCATAGGCAAAGGGCGTTTTTTTGTCTCTATCTTGCACTTTTTCGGATGATTGTTTGGCTGAGCCCAACAAATATCCAATTAATTGTCGAGATCGAGGCTTTCTACGTGTTTTCTGGGGAAAATACGTAGTGGTGATTTGTCGTGAAGCAACCGAGTCTTGTGTGACCTACTCAACGGCTTCTTCTCTGGGGATATCTGACTGGATATCTGACAGGGGCTCGATCAGGGTGTCTTCTCGGTTTTTATATTCCGAGGTGTCATATTTATTGACGATTACCCCGTCAAAATCGGAAATCCCGATTGTCAAAGCATAACAAGCAAGACGCACTGATTTAGGAATGGTCACAGCCTTCCCATCTCGATTGCCCTTCTCGTAATACTGAATCATTCGCTTTTTCAAGCCGAGCAATTCGGCTGCGTCTTTTTGTTTGAGTCCCATTTCTTTCCGCCAGGCGCGAAACTGCTCTGCGGACATGGAGACATCTTTTTGTTTTTGTTCAGTTTTTGGCACGGCTAACTTCTTATTGCGCAAAATGTGCGCTTTGCTATTGACATTTGCGCACTATGTGCACATATTTAATGTGTAAGCGCACTGAGTGCAGCCTATTTAGCTTATTTAAAGCTACCTTGGCAACAAGGTCAATGGATGATGCTGCATAAGGGTGTGATGAAAATCGGGTTTTCTTCAAGAGCCCAATGATGGAGTGTCCCCAATGTTAGTCGACCTTATGGTAAGCCGTGAAACACTGGGCGTTCGTCGTTCTTGCGACGTGCACAAATTTGCTCAGTTACGCTGCTTTCTTGCACACGTGTTCAAAAGTCTTGGCGCGTGATATAGTGTCTTGCTGTTCCAAGGCTATCAAGCCTTGACAGAACTAAAGTCTCCCAAAGAAACGGCCCGATTTTTCAATCGGGCCGTTTCTTTTTATCTGTCTGGAAAGTCTGGTCTAGAAATCGCGTTCTGCGATTTGCTCCATGCCTTTGCGGGCGCGCATCAGATTTGTGAAGCGCGTGAAGAGATAATGACTGTCTTTAGGCCCGGGGGAGGCTTCCGGATGGAACTGGACCGAGAAGATCGGTTTGCCGGAAACGGCTAGGCCGCAGTTGGAACCATCAAACAGGGACACGTGGGTTTCTTCGATGCCTGCTGGCAGGCTGGAGCCATCAACGGCAAAACCGTGGTTCATGGATGTGATTTCCACTTTGCCGGTGGTCTTGTCCTGAACCGGATGGTTCGCTCCATGGTGCCCCTGATGCATTTTTGTGGTTTTGCCGCCAAGAGCCAGTGCCAGCATTTGGTGACCAAGGCAGATGCCGAACAATGGGATATCGGCCTTGATTACTGCCTTGATTGCATCAACCGAATATTCTCCCGTAGCGGCAGGGTCGCCCGGGCCGTTGGAAAGAAAGACCCCGTCCGGGTTCAACGCCAGAATTTCTTCTCCCGTGGCCGAAGCCGGAAGGACGGTCAGCTTGCAGCCCTGATCGGCAAGCAGTCGCAGGATATTGCGCTTCATGCCGTAATCGATGGCGACAACGTGGAATGTCGGATCTTTAAGCTTGCCGTAGCCTTCGTTCCAGACCCAAGTGGTTTCGTCCCACTCAAAGGTTTTTCCTGCGGTGACATCTTTGGCAAGATCTGCGCCTACGAGGCCGTTCCAGCCAGCTGCTTGCTGCTTGAGAGCTTCGACGTCAAACTTGCCATCCGGGGCGTGGGCAATCACCGCATTTGACAGACCCTTTTCACGGATCAAGGCAGTGAGCGCGCGCGTATCGACACCGGCGATGCCGACAATGCCTCTGGATTTGAGCCAGGCGTCAAAGTGGCGTGTGGCGCGATAGTTTGATGGTTCGGTGATGTCGGTTTTGATCACCGCTCCTCGGACACCTGCGTCATTGTCAAGGTCGATGGTTTCAACATCTTCCTCATTGGTGCCAACGTTTCCTATATGCGGGAAGGTGAAGGTCACGATCTGTCCTGCATAGGATGGGTCTGTGAGAATTTCCTGATACCCGGTCATCGCGGTGTTGAAGCAGACCTCTGCAACTGCTGAACCTGCTGTGCCGATGCCCTGTCCTTCTATGACAGTGCCGTCAGCCAGAACCAATAGAGCGGTTGGTTTGAAGTCTTCCCAAGGGGCCGGTTTCGTCTGAGCCGGTGAAGAAGCGGGTTGAGCCATGCCGTGGGTGTCCTGAAAATGCTGTTGTCTGATGTCTGTATCCGTTTTCGCTGTTGCGCAGAAGACCAAATGGCCCGACGGTTTTTGTGCGAAGATGGAGACAGGGAAATGCTTGTTCTCAGAGGTGATGATCTATGACAAAAGAGCCCTAGCGTCAATGCGAAGAGTATAAATATTTCGGATAAAAATGTTTTGAAAGCTTGTTAATTTGAAATATTGTGCTGTTTTGCGTTTGCCTATTTCAAATATGCATATTTCTTCCTTTTGTGCTGCTAAATTTGCATGACTTGCTGGAAATTTTGTTGTCAGGGGTGATTTCAAGCTGGGAAAATGCGTGCAAGGCTTGTTTATCAAGGCCTTATGAGCTTGGCGTCAATGTCTTCAGGCGAACAGAAAGCTTCTATTTTTGCCCTTGATGAGGCTATTTGAGCCAGCGCGTGCTAAGACGTAAGTGCAATGCCGACTTGCCTAGCATTGAAAGTCGCTGTATCAGATAATAAGTTTTTTTGGTGGCAAAGCCATGCAAGTAAGGCTTGAGACCGCCAATTATGTGGCAATAATCCGCCACTTTACAGGAAGTATGCTCTTGGCCGTTTGATGGGAATCGCTTTCTTGCCGAGAGCGTTTTTGCGTTTCCTGACGATAAAGGCCAACAGAGATGAGAGGCCAGCAATATGCGTGAGCAGATTACCGAATGCCTGACACAAGCAATCAAGGCTCAGGACAAACGCCGTATGGCGACTTTGCGTCTTGTGACTGCCGCTTTAAAAGACCGTGATGTAGAAGCACGCGGTCAGGGCAAAGAAGGGGTCTCGGACGATGAAATTTTGCAGATACTTGCAAAGATGATCAAACAGCGAGAAGAGTCTATTCGTATTTATGAAGAGGCTGGTCGCAAAGAATTGGCGCAGCAAGAGCGCGAAGAAGCTGACATCATCAAGGAATTTCTTCCTCAGCAGATGGATGAAGAAGAAGTATCTGAAACATGCGCCAAGGCCGTGGCTGAGCTTGATGCTGAAGGGCTCAGAGACATGGGCAAGGTGATGAACCACCTGAAGGCCACTTATCCCGGTCAGATGGATTTCGGCAAGGCGAGCTGCATTGTCAAGGGCCTGTTGCTCTAGTCTGGTTACCATTGCTGTCTTGACATTTTATCAGGGGTCTCTCAACGAGGGACCCCGAAATTGTCTATGGTGCCTTATTGGCTTTGATGGTGGACGCTGATTTTTTATGATATCTGATAATATCGTCTGATCTCGCAAGCCCTGATTGTTGTCAATGGGGCCGCTGGGATGGTCTTTAGAGTATGTGCTTGTATGGGTGCGTGCGAGATGTGGCATTTAAACAAGCGATGGGTTTCGAGTTTTGCCAATGAAGTTTCCGCAAAGCCTGCTTGAAGAAATTCGTGAGCGTATTCCGGTGTCTGACGTTGTCGGGCGCAAGGTGAAGCTACGTCGGCAGGGCAGGGAATATGCAGGGCTTTCTCCCTTCAACAAGGAAAAGACCCCGAGCTTCTTTGTCAACGACCAAAAGCAATTCTATCATTGCTTCTCGTCAGGCAAACATGGCGATATCTTCAAATTTCTGATGGAAACCGAAGGTCTCAGCTTTCCTGAAGCTGTGGAGCTGCTGGCCAATCAGGCTGGAGTCCCTCTGCCTGATCCGGATCCGCAGGTGCAAAAGCGCGAGCGTGAGCGGGCCAGCCTCTATGATGTCATGGAGATGGCGACCAAGTTTTTCCAGTTGCAATTTCATTCCGATCTGGGCCGTGAAGCCAGGGCCTATGCGCAGAGCCGTCGTCTTACCGATGAGACCATGCGAACCTTCCGTATGGGTTATTCCCCGAACAGTCGGGATCATCTTAAGAGCTATTTGCTGGAGCATGGGGTCAGTGAGCAGGATATGCTCGATACCGGTTTGATCATCAAGCCCGATGATGGACGGCCAACCTATGATCGTTTCAGAAATCGTCTGATGATTCCCATTGAGGATGAGCGAGGGCGGGTTGTGGCCTTTGGTGGCCGTATTCTGGATAAGGATGGCAAGCCGAAATATCTGAACTCTCCAGAGACGCGCCTTTTCTTTAAAGGGCATATGGTTTTCAACGCACATCGGGCAAGGCAAGCCGCCTATGATGCTGGTTCTGCCATTGTTGTTGAAGGCTATATGGATGCTATCGCGCTCTATCAGGCGGGAATACGCCATGTGGTCGCCTCTTTGGGAACCGCATTCACAGAGCAGCAGATCGCTCGCATGTGGCGTTTTTCCAATGAACCGCACATCTGTTTTGACGGTGACCGGGCCGGACGGTTGGCGGCTCATCGATCCATCGAGCGTATCTTGCCAAATTTGAAAGCTGGTTTTTCTTTCCAGTTTGTCTTCTTGCCCAATGGTCAGGACCCTGATGATCTGGTGCGGGAAGGCGGTCCGGATGCCTTCCTATCGGTTTTGGCGCAAGCGCGTAGCTTGTTTGATGTTATCTGGGAGCGGGAGCTGGAAGCGCAACCTGCCGATACTCCGGAAAGAAAAGCTGCTCTTGAAAAGCGGATTGAAGATCTTGTGCGGCTCATCAAGGACGAGCGTGTCCAACGCCAATATCAGATGAGCTTCAAATCGGCTCTTTCAAACTATTTCTGGCAGCAGGAGAGGGAGAAAAGAGACCAGAACCGGAATCGGTTTTTTACTGGTGGTGGAGCGAAAGCGGGCAAGGGGGCTGGGCCTTCAAGTGCCCTGCAGGCATCGGGAAATATCTCCAGAGCGCCAGAAATCGGGCAATCGACCGAATATGAATATTGTCTGATCGGTCTGTCGATCCATATGCCCTATCTGTTCGAGCAGTTCGCCGAGCAGCTTCTGGCTGTGCCCTTTCAGAAAGAGAGCCTTGAGGCCTTCAAGCATGTTCTTTCTCATTTGATCTTTGATCAGAATGCCCGCACCTACAGGGATATCTATTCTCTTTGCCCGGAAAGCCTCAAGGAACTGCTGGATGACATGCATGGAATCGAGGTGCGCGACGCCGAGGGGAAGGTGATCCACCCCTGGGGCTGGCGACTTGCTGGTCGCCGCCGTGTGCATCAGCTGGTTTACAAACCCAGTCGTCTGTTTCTTGAGCGTCTTTTCCTTTCCTATCTCAACGTGCTTGAGGTGCGGGAGACTGAAAAGGATCTGGAAAGGGAAATGGCGGCTCTTTCAGTTGGGGTGGATGAGGGGGCGTTTCATCGTATCCAGTATCTAACCAATGAGCTGCATCGTCGAAGAGAAGAGAATTTGCGCGAAGAGCAGGAATTGAGCGAGCTTTATGATCAGATGAAAAGCGCTGGCAACAAAGTTTCTTTGGAAGATGTCTTGCTGCTGCTTGCAGAACCTGCTCCAGAATCGGCTTGAGCTGGCTTTGGGAAATGGCGTTCGAATCACATCGTGAAGCATTTAAGTTCACATTTGTGATGGTTTGCGGCCTCGAAATTAAAAAAATGATTCGAAAAAGCCGTAAAATTGATGTTTTTTCCGCTCTTGGGGGTTGCCGAATCGAATCGCTGCGCTAAATATCTAGTTCCGGCAGCCCCATGCGCCAAATGTCAAGTTGGCGACGAAATGATTTTTGCTGCGGATATTCGAACGTGATCTGAAGCCGGGGACTTTGCCGTCTAACCGGCCTGTTTTTGTGGAAAATTGTGCAGGAATTTGTGGTGACTGCACTTGGCAGGCTTGGGTTAAGAGGCGTTTAACGAACCCATCTATATGAATGTACGTGAGTCCTGAACATCATGCGATTAATGCGGGCACCGGCGTAATTGCATGACTCACTGTCCGTACGAGTGGATGCCGAAGCAGACGCCCATGCAAAGCGGGTGTCTTTGGAGACAGGAATGGCAACAAAGGCAATGCAAAACGACGATAAGACCAACAGCGAAAGCTCCAGCTCGGATGCTCCATTGTTGGATATGACAGCGTCTGCTGTCAAGCAGATGATTAAAACCGCAAAGAAGCGCGGTTATGTCACCTATGATGAATTAAACGAAGTTTTGCCGTCGGAAGAAGTTTCCTCTGAACAAATTGAAGATACCATGTCCATGCTGTCAGACATGGGGATCAATGTGATCGAGTCGGAAGAAGCTGACGATAACGATGACTCTGGTGCTTCTTCAGATGATGATTCAGATAGTGACTCCAAGGAGCTTGTTGAATCAAAAGGGTCCACTGCGGTTGCCAAGACGACCACGAGCAAGGAACCAACGGATCGCACAGATGATCCGGTGCGCATGTATTTGCGTGAGATGGGCTCGGTGGAGCTGCTTTCCCGCGAAGGCGAGATTGCCATTGCCAAGCGTATCGAGGCTGGCCGTGAGGCCATGATCGCCGGTTTGTGCGAAAGCCCATTGACTTTCCAGGCTATTATTATTTGGCGCGATGAATTGCTGGAAGGCAATATTCTTCTTCGTGACATCATTGACCTTGAGGCCACATATGCTGGCCCTGGCAATGAAGAAGATGAAGAGGAAGATAGTGACGAGGAAAGTGAAGGGGCAGAGGAAAATGCCTCTCCGGCTCCTGCCTCTGACGCTGCTGAAAAGCCTGTGGCAGCTGCCGCGCAAAAGCCTGCTTCTGAAGATGGTGAAGAAAATCAGGAGGGGGAAGGCTCTGGTGAAGAAGAGGATGACGAGGACGATGATGATCTCGAAAACAACCTCTCGCTCGCTGCGATGGAAGCTGAGCTGAAGCCGAAAGTTCTGCTTATCTTTGATCAGATTGCTGAAGACTATAAGAAGCTGCGCCGTTTGCAGGATCAGCTCAATGAGCAACGCATGGCAAGCAAATCCCTGTCACCAAGTCAGGAACGCCGCTATGACAAGCTGAAAGAAGACATTATCGTCGAGGTCAAGAGCCTGTCGCTCAACCAGAACCGTATTGATGCTCTGGTATCCCAGCTCTATGAAATCAACAAGCAGTTGGTTGGTCGCGAAGGGCGCCTTCTGCGTTTGGCAGAAGCTTATGGTGTCAACCGTTCGGAATTTTTGAAAAACTATCAGGGCAACGAGCTGGATCCGAACTGGATCGAGCGCGTTTCTCAACTGACAAGCCGTGGCTGGAAAGAATTCGTCCATCATGAAGGGGATCGGATTCAGGACCTGCGCGAAGACATCCAGATGCTGTCTACCGAATCCGGTCTGGAGATTGCTGAATTCCGCCGCATCGTTTCTTCCGTGCAGAAGGGCGAGCGTGAAGCACGTCAGGCCAAGAAAGAAATGGTGGAAGCCAACCTGCGTCTGGTTATCTCGATTGCCAAGAAATATACCAACCGCGGTTTGCAGTTCCTCGATCTCATTCAGGAAGGCAACATCGGCTTGATGAAGGCCGTTGATAAGTTCGAATATCGCCGTGGTTACAAATTCTCGACCTATGCCACATGGTGGATCAGACAGGCGATCACCCGCTCTATTGCGGACCAGGCTCGCACGATCCGTATTCCTGTGCACATGATCGAGACGATCAACAAGATCGTTCGCACGTCACGTCAAATGCTTCACGAGATCGGGCGCGAACCGACACCGGAAGAGCTCAGCGAAAAGCTGCAAATGCCGCTTGAGAAGGTGCGCAAGGTTCTCAAGATTGCCAAGGAACCAATCTCTCTTGAAACCCCGATCGGGGATGAGGAAGATTCCCATCTTGGCGATTTCATCGAGGACAAGAATGCGATCCTGCCAATCGATGCGGCCATTCAGGCAAACCTGCGCGAGACCACGACCCGCGTTCTGGCTTCGCTCACCCCGCGTGAAGAACGCGTGCTGCGCATGCGCTTCGGTATCGGCATGAACACCGACCACACGCTAGAAGAGGTTGGTCAGCAATTCTCGGTGACCCGCGAACGTATTCGCCAGATCGAGGCAAAGGCCCTGCGTAAGCTGAAGCATCCAAGCCGCTCGCGCAAACTGCGAAGCTTCCTTGACAGCTAAGCGATTTGCCCGATTGAACCTTTCAGAGCCCGGCGGAGAGGCCGGGCTTTTTGTTTCCATCTTGCTGCTCTTGAGAATGAATGTGTGCGGGGCTGAATAATCGTGCGTAACTGCGCGGAAAAGTTGCGCAAAGTGTTTCTGCTTGCCATTGTTGGAGGGCACAAGGCGGAGCGGATTTATGGCGCTGGAAATCGATTCTCGAGAAGAACTGAGAGCTTGGCTTGAGGGTAAGCCAAAGGACTGGGCGCAGGCGATTGCCGTTCGTGCTGCGCTCAGGGTGTTTCCTATGGTGTTCGAAGACACTTTTGTGTCGGCTGAAAGCTTGTCTCTGCAGCAAAAGCAGAGCTTGATCTTACAGGTCTATCGCGCGACTTTCATCTCATGGGCTGCGCGAAAATATCCGGCCCATGATATGAGCGTTGCCGCCTCCCGTGCTGCCAATGTAGCTACACGTGCCTCCATCCGTGCCACTGATGCAGCCAATGCAGCCATCCGTGCGGCCACTTTTTCCGCCCAAGCCATCGATATAGCCCGAGCTACTACCGATGCCGCCAATGCCGCGGCCATAGCTGCCGCCTTTGCCGATGCCGATGCTGCTCGGGTTTGGGTGGCCATCAGTGCGGATTGTGAATGGCTAGAGCAAAGGGGGAATAGTCTCATTGACCAGCCGATCTGGCTTGACGATGTACGCGGCAATGAACGCACTTTGTCGAATTACCCCGTCTGGGTTCGCCGTCCGTTTGATCGCTTTGCCAAAAGCGACGAATGGGGGAGGCAGAAAGAATGGGGCCTCATTCTCTCATGGTATCGCTCGCTCCTGCCTGACAGTATGGAATACCAGCCTCGCAGCTATTTCGGCGAAAAGGCCGACATCAAGATCGCAACGCAGCCCGATGATTTCTGGACCATATCCGAAAACCGCAGCGCTGTGCAAATCCTCCGCGAGGTTGGGGCGGTCGCCGGGATTGATATGAACTCTCCTGAGGAGCTGCTGACGCCTCATGAGACGGATGATAGAGAACTCAACTGGTCTGAGCGGATTGTTAGCTATTTGTTGGAAAGGGGACAATCAACAACTCTTGGAGAAATCAGGGCGCACTTCAGAATGTTCGATCCAGCCCCAGCAGATACGACTCTTCGAGGTCGGTTAAGTGACCTCGCAAAACGTAGTTTGATCGTGCGGATAAAAAAGGGCGTCTATATTCATCCGAATTTCGCAAAAGCATCGTCATCAGGCGACGCCGAGCGCATACAAGAGCTCAAAGCCGATATCCAAACAGCTATAGAGAATGTGGAGCCTCAAGCCCCTGCCGCGTACCGGTTTGCTTGGCAAAATGGCAAGGTTGAGGCTGTGCCAATTGATAATGTCTCGACTAATTCTCGTGGTGCTCAAGCCTTTCTCGATGAAGCTAGGCGGAAAGGACAAGCACTTGCTGAACGCTTAGAAAAGTCTAATGCTGCTCCAAGGGTGAGGCAGTCCATTTATGGCTTGATGGAAGTTTTGCCTCCCTCACTTGATGACCTCAATGAATATTTGTTGCGTTCCCGGGCCATGTCTGTTGAGGCGGACGCAATAGCCTATTCTAAACCGTCGGACGAGTTGGATCTTTTTCCTGATGCTGTGTCAGGGCTGTTGGATCTGTCAGGAACCTTGCGGAGCTTGCAAGGCTTCTATCCTCAGTTGCTTGAGCTAGATATTTCCGTCGCTGCTCTGGAGCTTGATCCGCGGAAAGCCGACAGTGCCAAAGAGACATTCGACAAGATTGTCGATATCGCAGAAACTGCTCCGGAGGTCTCCGGCGCTTCTGCAACAGAGGCTCTTGAAACCGTCAAGAAAATCGCGGAAGAGGAAGCTGCTGAGCCTGTCAGGCACAGGCGTATCGCAGAATACGGCCTTGTTGTTCGAAACTATGTTGATCCCGTTGTTCGCGCCGCTCTGGACAATGCCTTTACGCGAGAGGCCAAGCGTCTAGGGACGGAAGTTTACAAGGAAGCACGTCCAAAGATTGTCAAAGGTGCAAGCGATGGTTTGGGAGACATGGCGCGTCCGATAACAATTTTGGCGATTTCGGGAATGGTTGCTTTATTGTTCGGGCCAGCTGCAGGAGCGGCAGCTGCAGCTGGAGGGTTTGGCAAAATTGATAAGATGCTTGGTTACGCCATGAAGTGGTTGAAAAAGGGAGCTGAAGAAGACCGCTCGGAAAAATTGGATGATACGACCGACTCTAGGTCTAGCCAAGATGATGAGCCGTCTGACGACGGTGCCGATACTAGTTTAGACGCTGATGACGAGGTTTAACCCTCTGCCAATCTGATTCATAAAGGCCGGACAAGTTGTTGTCCGGCCTTTGTTTTTTGTCTTCACTTAAAGTGTTTTATGGGGCTTTATGTCCGGCAGAAATCGGTTCAGCTCAACAAGAGAGTCAAGCTGAGCTGAGAGTTTGATTCAGGTGCCTCATGCTTGGAGTCAAGGTCTTCAGATTTTGAATCAGTCTATTATTCCGCGAGAAACCAGCTGGTATTGACCGTGATGGAGACTTCCATTTCCCCTTCTGCAACGGGTACATCAGAGGACATCGCTTCCAGCTTTACCGCGCGCATCATCATCGGCTGAGGGGATCGGAAGTCGCCGGATTCAGATAGACTCTGCAGCTTGTCGATGCTGGTGCCAAGCTCGGACGCATAAAGTTCAGCCTTGTGACGCGCATCGGCGAGCGCCTCTTTGCGGGCCTCATCGAGCAGCTTTGCCTTGTCTGAGATATCAAAGCTCAGTCCTGAAATATCGTTTGCTCCGGCGTTCACCAGAGCTGTGAGAACAGAGCCTACAGAGGCAAGATCGTGTATCCGGATTGTCGCGCGATTGTTGACGGCATAGCCTACGACCTCGGGTGCCTTATTCGTGGAGCGGTTGTCGGGGTAGACCATCTGGGGGGAGATGTTGAAATTGCTTGTCTGGATGTCTTTCTTTTGCAGACCGGCCTTTTCCAGCTCAGCCATCAGGGCTGCCATTTTGCCGTTGTTATCAGCAAGGGCCTCTTTGGCCGTCTTGGCGATGGATTCTACGCCAGCTGACAGGATTGCCATGTCCGGGGAGGCGTGCAGGCTGCCTTCGCCGGTGACCGAGATCGTTCCTACCTTGGCGTCCTGAGCTTGTGCAGGCAGGATGGTCAGGGAAAGAAGTGCTGTGACAATGATGAGGCTTTTCTTCATGATCTATTGCTCCCTACAGCAGATATGGCAACTCTGGCACTATCTGGGCGCTGGTTTCAAGTCTGGCATGTTTCATTCAGAAATGCAGTTTCGCTTTGCTTTGTGGCCGCAGTGAGGTGATGTCTCCGAAAGGTGTGAAACAAGGCTTGGAATAATGTGTCAAGCTATCCACTGATTAGGTTGTCGGGGCTTGCCTGATGTGTCAAATCAGTATAGTTCATTTGCACCTGAATTCAGGGCCTGTAGCTCAATTGGTTAGAGCCGACCGCTCATAACGGTCTGGTTGGGGGTTCGAGTCCCTCCGGGCCCACCATTCCCCTCAATAGTACCCCATTCCTTTCTCCGCATGAGTCATTGCGGCTTTCCCATTGGCAGTAGGGCAAAAAACCCGCCATAGCTTTGTGCAATGGCGGGTTTCATGGTTGTCGGATTTAGCCGAATTGGAAGGTAATCTCAGAAATAAACGATATAGGCGTAGATAGCCGAGATTACCGTTGTCAGCATCATCAGAGGGAATGACAGCTTCAGGAACTGCATGAATGAAATGCGCTGACCTGCGCGTTCAGAGAAGCTGGCGACCATGACGTTGGCGCTGGCGCCAATCAATGTGCCGTTACCGCCAAGGCAAGCACCCAATGACAAACACCACCATAGCGGCTCGATGGCTTGTGGGCCACCCAGATCGGTCTGCATGGCCTTGAGCAGAGGGATCATTGTTGCAACAAACGGAATGTTGTCCACGATGCTCGACAAGATAGCCGATGCGAACAGAACGATCATGCCAGCAAGTTCGACATTCGTGCCTGTGATACCGAGCAACTTGCCTGCGATGATTTTCAGCAGGCCGGTATGTTCAACGCCGGAGACGAGCACAAACAGGCCAAGGAAGAAGAAAATGGTCTCCCATTCTACCTGATTGAAAGCACTATGGACGGCGTGGGACTGTTCTTCCGGTTTGCCACCAAATGTGTGCAGCAAAAGGAGGAAGGCAGCGCCGGTGAGGGCAATAGTGCCGGGCTCCCAGCCCTGGCCGTGGCCATAGATGAAGCCGAACAGAACAAGCGCCAGAGTGATCAGAGATTTGGTCAACAGGACCTTGTCTTCAATCGCTTCAAAGGCGTTGTATTGCATCATTGCCTGTTTGTCTTCTTCTGCAGCTTCCATCTTGCGGCCCCAGATGAAGTCGAAGATTACGAGGCAGACAATCAGCACAATGATGGCGATCGGGCTCACCCATTCGACAAAATCCATGAAGCTGAGGCCGACAGCGGAACCAATCAGGATGTTCGGCGGGTCACCGATGAGGGTTGCCGTACCACCGATGTTGGACGCAAAAATCTGCGAGAACAGGAACGGATAGGCTTTGAGCTTGAGCTGGTCAGTAAGCAGCAGCGTAACCGGAACGACGAGGAGAACAGTGGTCACGTTGTCAAGCAATGCGGAGAAGACTGCAGTCACAACGGCAAGGGCGATAAGCAGCAGTCGTGGATTGGCTTTGACCAGCTTGGCGGTATAAATCGCGACAAACTGAAACACACCGGATTCCTTGGTGATGGCGACGATGACCATCATGCCTGTAAGCAGGAATATAGTGTTGAAGTCAATCCCGTGAATAACGAGTTCAAAGTTAAGGACACCGAGTAGAACAAGCAGACCAGCACCCAATAGGGAGACGATCGCTCGGTTGATCTTTTCAGTGATGATGAAGAAGTATGCGGCTACAAGTATGACGGTTGCCACCACCATCGGCGGCCATCCAAAAATAACACTTGAGGCTATTTCACTGGCATTTTCCATTGATCAACTATCGCTTTTTCTTGAAGACGGATGAGCAATCAAGATCATGACTCACCGCGTCGGAATTGTTGAATGTGCTAAGCTGTCGATCAGGAAGAACTGGACGCAACGCGTTCCAGTTCGGTAATGGCGGATTGTTCCGTCAAAATGCCGAGGAACTTGTTAGTCCCGCTCTCGACGACCGGCAAGGGGCTGCCGTGTTTGGTCAGCTTGAGGATACCCTCCCACACAGCAAGGTCTGGGCTGAGAGTGACTGGCTTTTTGTCCATCGCACTTTCAACAGTCTTGGATTTGATCGCTTCAAGACGTTGGGCAATGCTGGGTTTGGCACCTCGTACAAAGTCAAGATGGTCAAGGCCGTCGGCCATCGTAACTGAAACGGGGAGCATTTCTCCTAAGACGGACATGAAGCCAAACATGCCTAAAAGCGTATTGTCTTCGGAGAGAACTGGAGCATATCTGATCCGTGCGGCTTCAAGGATGCGCATCGCGTCCCCTACCGTTTGATCTGGTTTCAAAGAAACCACGCTCTCGATGGTTGCATCTTTACAAGGCACTGTAACCTCCTCTTCATATATTGGGCATACGAGCGCCACAGTCCTTTCTGCCGCAATTATAACCAAATTGTGGCCTACTAAAGTTGTATAGGTCTCTTTTGAAAAAATATAAACAGAAATTGCAGGTCTGAGTTGAAAAGATAAACTTTGGAAGCAGAAACTCGATTAAAACAGAAATGCGGGGTGGGGCAAAAAATCGCTTTCCATACTGGACGTGGCCCAATAAATTGTTTCAGTATTTGTTGGGTGTTTCCCATCGTTCTGATGACGGTCATGGAGCCGGATATGCGTGAGCGGTGGGACATGTTCCATTTGTGCCATTGCAGACCGAGATTATCTTATTTTCTATCGAAGGAAGCTTTCATGACATCACCGTTGAAACTCATCGCAGTTGCTGCCGCTTTTGCTATCGGCGCGGGCTCTGCTTTTGCTGCTGAAAATTGCGCGGCAGGAAAGACACTGGAAGAAGGCAAGCTGACCATTGCTACCGGCAATCCGGCTTATTTCCCTTGGGTCATTGACGATGCGCCGGAAAGTGGCAAGGGGTTTGAAGCTGCTGTTGCTTATGCAGTTGCCGACAAAATGGGGTTTGACGCTGAGCATGTGAACTGGGTGCGTGCTTCTTTTGATGAATCCATCCAACCCGGGGCCAAAAATTTCGACGTCAATATGCAGCAGTTTTCCATTACGGCTGATCGTGACAAGGTCGTCGATTTTTCCGAACCCTATTACACCTCAGCCATGGCTGTTCTGACCACGAAAGCTATTGTGGAGGGCGGTGCCAAGCCGACCCTTGACTCGCTCAAGAAACTGAAGTGGGGGGCCGATGCCTCTACAACGGCAGTTCCCATGCTGATTGGCCTTGTTCACCCTGAAAGTGATCCTCTGCTTTATAACGACAATGCGGACGTATCTGCTGCCCTTCAGGCCGGTCAGATTGATGCTGCCTTGTTTGATCTGCCGACGGCGCTGTTCCTTGCTGCAGTAACCGTGAAAGATGGCGTTGTCATGGGGCAGTTTCCTGCAGACCGGTCGACAAACCCGGATCAGTTCGGCATGTTGCTGGAAGAGGGAAGCCCACTGAAACCGTGCATCGACAGCGCGATCACTGCGTTGAAGGAGGAAGGGACGTTGGCGAAACTGGAAGATAAATGGCTTGCTGAAAGCACTGGTGTGCCGGTCATAAAATAATGTCGGAACGCCAAACGGGGCAAACCCGTCGACAGATTTATGAAAGCAGGCTCAAGCGTCGCTCAATGGTGCTTGCGGCTTTGTCTACCAGCGTGGTTGTTGCCGCGCTGGTGATCCTCATTCCGCTAACGCCGGGGTGGGAGAGGGTGAAGCAAAGCTTTTTTAACTGGGATGTCGTTGTCAAAACCTTCCCCAAGCTCATTGATGCCTTTGTGCTTGATATTGCGATCTTCGTTTGGTCGGTTCCTCTCATTGCTGCGCTTGGTCTTGCCATTGCTCTGGCGCGGGACGTGCGTGATCCTGTGCTTTATCCGCTTCGGCTGTTCGGTATTCTCTATACGGATGTTTTTCGCGGCGTGCCTGTTGTGCTGGTTGTCTATCTTATCGGGTTCGGGATACCCGGATTAGGGCTTCAGCGCCCCTATAATTCGCCCTATTTGTGGGGGACGGTGGCTTTGGTGCTGACCTATGCTGCCTATGTCGCCGAGATTTTTCGCTCAGGTATCGAGAGTATTCATGCTTCCCAGCGTAACGCTGCTTTGTCTTTGGGGCTCTCTGGTTCTGACACCATGCGCTTTGTGGTGTTGCCTCAGGCCATTCGGCGGGTGATACCGGCGCAGATGAATATACTGATCGCCTTGCAAAAGGATGTGGCGCTGCTGTCCTTCATTGGGCCGGTGGAAATTTTCCGTCAGGCAGGTGTTTTCAAATCCCTTCTTGCAAGCTTCACCCCTTATGTTGTTGCTGCGGCGATCTTTCTGGTGGTTACCATTCCTGCAACACGACTGGCGGACCACTTGCTGGCCAAGCAAAATCGGGCGCGCTCATGAAACTTGAAGTGAAAAACGTTCACAAGGCATTTGGAGCTACCAATGTTCTCAACGGTATTTCCCTAGACGTTGATGATGGCGAGATGGTGTGCCTGATCGGAGCATCGGGGTCTGGCAAATCAACGCTGCTGCGTTGCATCAATCTGCTAGAGCCGGTCGATGATGGCGAGATTTGGCTCGATGGGCAAGAAATCGCCGATCCGGCGCTCGATCCGCAACCGATTCGCCAGCGCATAGGGATCGTTTTCCAGTCTTACAATCTCTTCCCGCACATGACGGCGGAAGAGAATGTGATGCTCGCTCCGCGTCGCATTTTTAAGAAGAGCCGGCGAGAGTTGCGTCCCGCAGTTGAAGAACTGTTCGAGCGCTTTGGTCTTAAAGATCGCATGCAGCATTACCCTGATCAGCTGTCTGGCGGACAACAGCAAAGGGTTGCCATTGTTCGGGCGTTGGCGATGAAGCCGGAAATCATGCTGTTTGACGAAATTACCTCCGCTCTTGATCCCGAACTTGTCAATGAGGTTTTGCAGGTTCTCAAGTCGCTCAAGCAAGATGGGATGACCATGATTTTGGCGACCCATGAAATGACTTTCGCGCGCGATGTGGCCGATCGCGTTTGTTTCCTCAACAATGGGCAGATACTGGAGCAGGGTGTTCCTGCGGAGATTTTCTCCAATCCCAAACAGGAGCGCACAAGAGATTTTCTGGCGCGGGTGTTGCGAGCCAGTTGAGCGCGGCTTTGCAGCCGTTTTCCTATAGGGCTAGGTGTTTCTCAGGAGCGCGCGGGTCAGACTTGGTATTTGCTTTTGTCCCCGATGTCAAAATGCAGTGGCATGCGCCATTTGGCAATGCTGACGATAAGGAACAAAAGCGCTGAAATCCCGGCGATAATCTGGGCGATGGGGGTAAGGCCCAGTACGAGCGAAAACCAGAGCGCCGCCAGAAGCAGAGGCTGTGCAGGCAGGCCGGGCACCTTGAAGCAGAAATATTCTTTAAAGCACAATCCGCCCAGTGTAATCATCGCTCCTCCCAAGCCAAATGTTTCAAAGCCCAGAACAAAGCAAATGAGCCCACCCCAAGTGGCGGCCTGTAACAGAAGTCTGAAATTTTTCATATAGATATGCAGCGAGCTGGCGCACATGGCCGCAGCGACAAAGCAAAGCTTTTCGGTGGGAAAGGCTGTATCCCATGGCAAAAGCAAAATGGAAGGAATGGCGAGCAGAAAGCCGAGCCGATAGACAATAACGGTCAGGTAATCAAGCCAGTCCATTTCGGACTTGATATGTGGGTCAGCCAAGGCATTGTCCTTAAGTGAGATGAGCTTGATCGCTCAACAGGGAGGGAATGAAGCGCATTCCGATAGTTTATCCGGCTAATAGTCGATCAGGATGCGCTTTCAATCAAGGTTAATCGGCCTCTTTGTTGTTGAATTCTGCTATGAATGGAAGAGCGAAGTCTTTCTCTGGATAGTTAAGTTGTTGTTCTTCCAGCCAGTCTTTGAGATATCGGTTGAAGTCATCAATGCCGAATTGCACCGGACGGAAGCGAGGAGCCCAAGGGGCCGGATGATAGGTGCCGTTCTTGTCGAACGCGCCGCCATTCCAGTCTGTCCATGGTGCTGACGGGTTTATGTGCTTTCCTATGCGGCTATGGAGCACGGCGATCTTGCCGACAGCTTCCAGTGTTTTGAGCGCAATCGTGCCTGTTGGCTCTTCATAATGGGAGAGATCACCTAGAGTGCAGTTGTAGCCGGGTACGGGCGAGTTGCCGTAAGGTGTTGCCCGCACGCGCTCGAACCATTGCCGCCCCAGATAAAAGGTGCCTTTCTCAGCCGCCGGGCTGCCATCATGTGTGAAATCACAATCCCAAAAGACGATGCCATAGGGGATATGAATGTTGGTGCTTGGAGCGGCGACATAGGTGTCTGATGTTCTTGCGCCCTTAGAGCAAATTTCACAGTGATCGAAAAAGGCTGTACTGTTGCCAAAAATGAAGTCGACATCGCCTTCAATGTAGCAATCCTTGAAATAGGATTTGACGGTAACGCGCGGTTCGTTGGTCTTGAAATAGAGCGTATCCTGATCGCCTATCAGGCGGACATTTTCAAACATGACCCGATCGGCCGCATCAATCAGAACGGCGACGGCCTGATGCTGTCCATGTGCCCATTGGCCATTCTCGTTGCAGGCCACGTCTGTTCTGTCGGCGATGTCCGGGGTGATGCGGTCTTCGTTATAGCTGTTCTCGATGGTGAGGTTGAGGGCTTGAAAGCCATCGTTACGCACGCGCATAACGCAGGAATTGGTGGTGCCGATGTCGAAATCGCCACGTGCGTAAACCTCTTCGAACATCTCACGAATGCTTTCGTCCTTGCCCAGAAAGGCGGCGTTGAAGCGCTGGGTGTAGAGGTCTGCGGTCAAGCCCTGATCGATATTGACCGAGATAACCGTCTTGCCTGGGTCCATCTCACGTCCATAGAGCGTAAGGGGCACTTTCTGGCCGTTCACCTCTAGTGCCGGGATATAGACCAGTTCGTTGTAGGTGCCCGGTGCGATCTCGATATAGAGGCGTTTCGTCAAGCCTTGGTGCTTTGCGTCGCTGATGGCTTGGCTCACAGCCTGCTGGATGGAGGCAAAACAGTTGAGGGCAGAGGTGTCGCCACGATCAACGCGATAGTCCGGAGTGATCTTAAGAGGATCGCCCATAAGAGCCGGAGTGATCGGATCCCATGTCATGGGTTTGTCATCCGCGCCATCATCAAGCAGAACCGCCTGAGGGCTATAGAGTTCCGTTTGTTCTTCAGACATTTGCGGGCGGGTTGATGAAGGGGCGGCTGGCTGATTTGTCATTCTTCTGTCTCTGGTGGCTTATGTGCGGCTGGCAGGTAGGGTCGAGATTTCATCCTTGCTATTGCGATGCTCTGGCCGTGACTTTTGCACCATCAGTAAGGCCCGCAGAGGGATAGAGGATGATCTCGTCTCCGGAACTTATTCCATCAAGGATTTGCGCCGAAATGCCATTGTCTTTTCCGACTTTTACAAGGGTTTGATGTGCTGTTTTGTCCACGACCTTGAAAACAGCCCAGTTTTCGCCATTGCGGAACAGGGCATTGGAGGGGACAAGCAAGCTGTTATCTTCTGACCAGACTATAATTCTGACCTCGACACGATAGCCATGCCCCAGTTTTTGCCGCTCGCTTTTGGGACTGGTGAAACGGATGATCGTTTTGACGCGCTGTTCTTCCACGCCGAGGGAGGAATATTTGGTGTAGCCCCATGGTTCGACCCGATCCACGACGCCTTCCAGTTCCCTGCCTCCACCCCAATCATCGATTTTGACGCGATCTCCGGGGCTGACCTGCACGGCATCGGTCGAGAGAAGCTCAACGACGACCTCCAGATCATGATCGATATTGCCGATTTCCATGATGTCGGTGCCTGCGGCGAGCGTGGTTTCGCTCTTCTGCATAACGCGCAAGACAGTGCCGGTGGTTGGTGCTGTAAGGGGAACCTCTGCGCCGCCATTGTCAGGGGATGAGCCGGAGTTTGCTTCAAAGCCTACGAGACGGGCACGGGCGTTATCAAGCTCGGCTTCTCTAACCGAGATCACTGCTTCGGCGCTGTCTCTGGCTGCGCTGGCTACCCTGAAAGCAGCTTCCGATCGATCCAGAGCCGCCTTGCTGGCGGTGTCGGTCTCGGCAAGTTTGCGCGTGCGGTCCAACTCCTGTGTCGCAAGGTCCAGGTCAGATTTGGCTTTGTTGAGGTCGGCCCTTGCTACACGCAGGGTTGCTTGTGCGGCGGTGACCGATGCACGCGCCTGTTCGCGGGTTCTTATGTCGAGCAAGGCGGGGCTTGTCGGGCGCATTTGTGCGATGACTGTTTCACCCTTGAGGACCGGATCGCCCGGCTCCACTTCGACCCGCAAAAGGCGACCGGCTACGGGGCTGGAGACCACATAGGCATCATGGACGCGGGTAAAGCCTTCCTCGTTGATCGTGACCATCATCGGCCCCATGGTGGCTTTGCCCATGTCCACCGACAGGGGGCGGGGCCAAAAGGCATAGGCCAGCGCCACTGCCACGCAGACAGCTGCCGTGATAGCAAAGTAGGAACGGGATCTTTTTCTGGCCATAACGTCTAGCCCTCCTGTTTGCTCATGCCGCTCACTCTCTCACCTTCAAGGCGGAAACAAGGTCTGCGCGGTCAATGTCGCGCCGAACGATCCAGCCGGAAAATATCGCTGCGACGAGCACAGCGAGCGCAGCCCGGCCATAGCTTTCCGGAATGAAGAGGATCGGGATCTGATAGAGATCTGTGCTGAACCCCTTGGCGATGACCATGGTGAAATAATAGCCCAGAATGGAGCCGATTGGCAGTGCTGCCAATGTGATGATTGCCAGCTCTCCCAACAGGACGAACGAGACTTCCGAGCGGGTGAAGCCCATTACCCTGAGGCTGGCAAGGTCGCGCTGGCGCTCGGCAAAGGCAATACGGGCGGCATTATAGACAATGCCGAAGGTGATCACTGCGGCGATGATAAGCATGATATAGCGCATGGAGCCCGCGCCGGTATCCATCATTTTCTGGAAGGCGGCCCGTGCGTCGGACTTCATGCTTACGCCGGCCACATAGGGGCGGTTCTTGAGTGCCTTGAAAATCGCGCTGGCCCTGTTTTTGTCGATGCGCAGATAAACCGAGGAAATCCTTTGTGGTTCCTCCAGAAGTTTGCCAAGCGTTTCGATGCGCATATAAGCCGGTGAGCCCAATAGACTCTCCGCGACGCCGTTTACGCGAACGCGCAAGGTCGGGCGGGCTCCTTCCAGAACCTCGATGTTGAGGATTTCTCCCGGTTGGATATCGAGAACCGTGGCCAGAGAGCGCGAAAGGATGATGCCCTGTTTGGGCAGGGAAATCGGAAGGCTTTGTTCATCAAGGGCTCGTTTCAGGCGCGGTTGCTCTACAAGGCCATTGATGGCGCCGCGATAGCTTTCAACGCCATTGCGGAAGACAACGGCGACGCTGCGCTCTGGCTCGGTTTGTATGACGCCGGGGATGCTCTCAAGTTCGTGGATGGTTTTCTCACCGAGCGGGTGAGTGAAGGTGACTGTTACATCAGATCGATCCATCACCGAATATGTGAGGTCTATTGTCTGATCGAAGCCTGCCAGCATGGAGACCATCGAAACAGAAAGAGCCATGCCGCAGGCTATGCCCATCAGCGAGCCGAGCATGCGTCCTGATTGGCGGGTAATGCGCCGCAGAACCATGCGGCTGGGTTGGTCAAGCAGGCGATTGAGGCGTTTGCCAAGACGGCTTGTTCCTGAATAGTCCGGTGGAGCCGGGGGGCGCATGGCGACGGCGGGCGTGAGGGCAAAGACCTTGCGTAGAACGAACAGTCCTCCGGCAGAAGCTGCCGCGATCGAGGTTAGAATTGCCGTGGCAAAGGAGGCCGGATCAAGGCGGAAGACCAGCATGGGGAATTTATAATAAGTCAGATAGAGAGGCATCATGGCTCGCCCCATGGCGATGCCGCCCAAACAGCCAAGAATGGCTCCACCAATGGCGATGGTCAGGACGAACTTGAAATAATGCAGCCCCACTTCCCGGTTTGAATAACCGAAGGCTTTGATGAGGCCAATCTGTTCGCGCTCGGCTTCAACCATGCGGGATATGACAATATTGAGCAGAAAGGCGGCAACCGCGAGAAAGAGCGGCGGGACGACGCGAGCCGAGGACCGCATGCCCTCGATTTCCTCGGTAACAAAGCGGTTGGAAGTAAGATCCTTAAGGCCATAGGAACCAAGGCCACCATAGGGGGCCAGAATGTTGTCGACCCGGTCAAGGGTTGCCTGCAAATTGCTGTTGCGGCCAGTGGACAGGATGGCCTCGTTAAAGGCTCCCTGCATGTCGAAGGCCGCAGCAAGAGCGGTGCGGCTCATCCAGATGACGCCGAAGCGGCTGTCATCCGAGATCATCTCGCCGGGCGCGACGCTGTAAAGATATTCCGGCGACTGGGCAAGGCCGACGATGTGTAGTGTGCGCTTGGCTCCATTCATGGTGACCGACAGACTGTCGCCGGGTTTCAGGTCGTGTGCGGCTGCAAAGCTGTTAAGCAGGATGATTTCGTCGGCGTCCTTTGGGTCCATTCTGCGGCCGTTGGTCAGATGAATGGCATTGAGGCGCTCTTTGCCACTGTCTGGCAGTGAAATGGCAATGGCGCGCAAAGGCAGGTCAAGGCTCGGCAGGCTGATGAGGGCTGAACCGGTGATGCGCCCTTCGGCGGCTGAAACGCCTGGCAGGGCGGCCAGCTTGCGGATGATGTGGGTGGGGGCGCGCTTGACCGGTGCGAAGATATCACCAAGGCGGTTTCGTTCATAATAAACCCGTCGTGTCTCCTCAAGGGAGTTGATCACACCGGCCATCATTACCAGCAATGTGACACCTGTTGCGATCACCATGGCAATGGCGATTGCCTGTCCCTTGATACGCCAGAGATCTCGCGCCAGCTTTCTGTCCAGTGGTGACATGGTTGCCCTCTCTTACCACTCGATATCTTCGGGATCGCGTTTGGTTTCGTTTATTACCACTTCCCTGATGTGTCCGTCAGCGAAATGGATGACGCGATCAGCCATGGCCGCGGTGCTGGCTGCATGGGTGACGATGAGCACGGTTGCGCCAAGCGTCTCGTTTATATTCTTGAGCACCTTGAGCACGACCTTGCCGGTCTTGCTGTCAAGAGCGCCGGTTGGCTCATCGCAGAAGAGAACGGTGGGTTGCTTGGCGATAGCACGTGCGATGGCAACCCGCTGTTGTTCCCCGCCCGAGAGCTGGGCTGGGAAATGATCAGCCCGCTCGGCAAGACCAACCAATGCCAAAGCCTCTTCTGGTTCCAGCGGGTCTGCCGCGATTTCTGTGACAAGCTCCACATTCTCAAGAGCGGTAAGGCTCGGCATCAGATTGTAGAATTGGAAGACAAAGCCGACATGCTCTCTGCGGTAAAGAGTGAGCCTGTCATCGGGGAGGTCTGACAAGCAGATATCCTGAAAATAGACCTCACCGTCGGTGGCGCGATCAAGCCCGCCGATTATGTTAAGCAAGGTGGATTTGCCACTACCTGAAGGTCCGAGCAAGACAACAATTTCTCCTGACGGGATTTCCAGATCAACACCGCGTAGAGCGTGAACGGCGGCGTTGCCGTCACCATAGGTCTTTGTGAGGCCTTTTGTTCTGAAGGCGAAAGGCTTCTCCGATTTGTTCGTCATCTGATGAGCCTCACTGCTTCATCTATCCAGTTTTTCTGCAAAGATTGTTGGAAGTCCCTGCAATCGGACGGTGATGAATTCAGTATACACTATTCCTGCCTTTTTATCGCGGGGTATGTGGCGCAGTGCTTTTATCTATAGACCTTGGTCTCTAATCGAGCGTTTTGCGGAAGCGGGCAAGAGAGAAGATGATCAACAGGACGGTGAAACCGATAAGCGCAAGCATGGGTGAGCGCATTGCTTCGAGATCCACCCCCTTCAGCATGACACCGCGCACGATCCTCAGGAAATGGGTGAGCGGGAAGATTTCGCCGATCATCTGTGCCCAGTGGGGCATGCCCTTGAAGGGGAACATGAAGCCGGACAGCATCAGCGACGGCAGGAAAAAGAAAAAGCTCATTTGCATGGCCTGCATCTGGCTGCCGGCAACGGTCGATATGAAATAGCCAATGAGCACCAGTGAGGAGATGAAGATCAAGATGCCCGCAATCAGTAGCCAGATGGAGCCAACAAAGGGAACATGGAACACCAGCTTTGCTGCGACCAGAATGATGACGACCTGCACAGCGCCGACCCCCAGATAGGGCAGGATCTTGCCGAGCATGATCTCGAACGGAGTGGCGGGCATCGCCAGCAGATTTTCCATCGTGCCGCGCTCAACCTCGCGGGTCAGCGCCATCGCGGTCATCATCACCATGACAAGCTGCAGGATGACGCCCAGCAGACCGGGCACGATGTTATATTGGGAAATCCCCTCCGGGTTGTAGCGGCGATGGACGACGATATCCAAACCGCTATTGTCCGAGCTCGTTTCGCCCAACTCCCGTGCAAAAGCTTGTTGCGCTACGGTTGCCAGCGTTGAGACTGCCCCGGATGATGCCGAAGGATCAGACGCATCAGCCTCGATGAGAATTTGCGGCGTGTCACCTCGCAGTACCCGCTTTGAGAAATCGGCAGGAACGGTCACGACAAACGAAATTTTCCCTTCCTGCATGAGTTCTTCGGCTTGGGCTTCCGTAATTCCGACATAGTCAAACCGGTAGTAGTTTGTGACCTCAAGGGCAGAAACGATGGCGCGAGTGAATTGGTCCTGCGATGTCGTCACCAGTGCAGAGGGGAGTTGTTTTGGATCTGTGTTGATGGCAAAGCCAAACAGAGCCAACTGAACAAGAGGAATGCCGATCATCATGCCGAAGGTAATGCGATCACGCATCATTTGCGTCATTTCCTTGGCCAGCAAGGCATAAAGACGATAAAATGAGAAAATCCGGCTCATCTCAAGACATCCTCTTTTCTGTCTCAGCCATATTGTCGGTCGAGTTGGTCATATACTGGATGAACACATCTTCCAGAGTGGTCTGTCCGGGTTCGCAGGTGACGCCGAATTTTGAGGCGGTTTGATCCACGGCCTGTTTGAGAAGATCTTTGTTTTTTCCCACTACATGCAGTTTGTTGCCAAATGGTGCAATCTGGTCCACGCCTTCCATCTTTTGCAATATGCGGGCTGCCTGCAAAGCATTTTGTCCGCTTAGAATGAAGGTATGAAGCCCGGCTTCCCTGACGACTTGCTCAACAGTTCCCGAAGTCAGCAACTTGCCGTAGGCAATATAGTTGATGCGATGACAGCGCTCGGCTTCGTCCATATAATGGGTCGAAACCATGACTGTCATGCCATCCGCTGCGAGATCGTGGATTTCATCCCAGAATTCCCGTCGGGCCTTGGGGTCCACCCCTGCGGTTGGTTCATCAAGCAACAGAAGCTTTGGCTTGTGCATGATGCAGGCTGCGAGCGCCAGTCGCTGTTTCCAGCCTCCGGACAAGAGGCCTGCGAGCTGATGGCGCCGTGAGGTTAGTCCGAGCTTGTCCAGCGTGTCGCGCACGTAGATTTTCGCTGGAGACAATCCGTAAAGCCGCGCTACGAAATAGAGATTTTCTTCGATGGTCAGATCGGTGTAGAAGCTGAATTTCTGCGTCATATAGCCGACCTGACGCTTGATCTTGAGTTGATCGGCTCTCAGATCGTAGCCCAGAACGGTTCCTTCGCCTTCGTCGGGTGTTAGCAGTCCACACATCACGCGGATCGTGGTTGTCTTTCCCGAGCCATTGGGACCAAGAAAGCCCGAGATCTCGCCCTCTTCCACAGACAGGGTAACATTGTCGACGACGGTTTTCGTGCCGAACCGTTTGACCAGATTGCGGACGTCAATGGCTTTCATCACTTGCCTCCGTCCGGGGCGGCTGCAAGCCAGGCAGAGACGATTTGTCCGGGTTTGAGGTTCGAGCCGTTTTCGGGTCTGGCCTCAATGAGATAGACCAGCTTTTGCCGGTTTTCGAGAGAATAGATAACCGGTGGCGTGAATTCGGGCCCATCCGAGATATAGCTGATTTTCGCTGTCAGGTTGGCTTGGCAAGAGTCGCAAGTGATAGAAAGCTCTTTGCCAACAGTTACATCTGCAAGGTATTTCTCAGGAATATAAAGCCTCAGTTTGGTGGCTCCATCGGGCAGCATCGACAGGACGGGAACTTGTGGGCCTGCAAGCTCGCCCTCTTCGTGAATGATGTCGGAGATTGTGCCGGCTTGAGGGGCTTTGAGAGTGCGTTGCTGCAGTTTCCATTGGGCTGAATGAAGGGACGCTTGAGCCTGATCCACCGTTGCCTTGGCTGCTGCTATTTCATTTTCGCGTGCAGGTAGGCGCGTATAAGCAAGGTTTGCCTTGATTTCCTCAGCTTGTGCCTCGGCGACGTCATAGGCCGTTTGGGCTGTGTCATAGACACTTTGCGCAACAGAGCCTTTGGTCAGGAGCGTCTGTTGTCGTTCCATATCTCGCCTTGCCTGCTGAGCGCTTAATTCTGCAGCCTTCAAAGAGGCTTCAAGGGAGGCTATTTTCTCGGGTCTTGCTCCTTGCTTGAGGTTGGCAAGAGTGCTCTGCGCCTGAGATAGAGCCGCCTTGGCGTTTGCCACGGCAATGTCTGCGTCTTTTTGCTCCAGCGTGGCAATGATCTGTTCTTTTTCAACTCGGTCACCGCGTTTGACTGAGAGCTGCATGATTTTTGCGGTTTCGATCGGTGCGACCTTCACATAGTCTCCTTCAACATAGCCTGTGGCTAGTGGAGCTGGGGGGAGACAGGCTGAGGCGAGAGCGCCGATAATGGGGAGGGAGCAGAGAAAACTCATTTGTTTCTCCTATAATTTGCGACGATGCTACGGATGTTATTCTGCAGAACATGCAAGATTACGTTCGTTTCTTTCTCTTCGTAGGCGGTCCAGTTTTGGTGCCTCAGAATGACGGGCTCGCCGATGCGGAAATAGGCGAGCATGCTGATGACGGAGAAAATTGCTATTTTCAATTCTTCTCGGTCGACTTCTGTGTCATCCCGTTCTGTTGCCTTCAGAAATAACGAATAAAAGTAGGTGAATGCCGGATCGAAGAAGTGGGTGTAAACATATTCAAAAACCTCTCCCTTGTCGTGCGCTTCACGCAAGAGGAACCGCATGAGCGGTTGGGCTTGTTCAATGCCCCAGGGAATAATGACTGCCTGCCTCAGCATGGCTGCCTCAAATTCGGTTTGTGGTTCTTGCAAGCTGTCGGGGAGTGAAATGGATGTTGGCGCATCGCGCAGATATTTGAATTGTCCGACGATTGCCTGAGCACAAGCCAAACGCAGGCCTGCTTTGCCGCCAAAATGGTAATTGATGGATGCTATGTTTGTTTCGGCGCGCGCGGCGATTTCCCGCGTTGAAGCACCCTCATACCCCTTTTCAGCAAATAGAAAAAAGGCGGCTTTGATGAGTGTTTCCTTGGTTGTTTCAGATCGGGACTGTGCCATTTGTAAGACTTCTCGGTTGCATTCTCTGGACTATTTTTATCATTGAATTTGAATTTAATCAATCGATTGATTAAATTTCTGGTTAAAATCGTGTTTTGCGAGAATATGGCCGGTGGCTTGCGACATCTTGGCTTATTGAATTGGGTAAACTTCGTACGTATCTCCTCGAATAAGAGGCCGGAGAAACTTCCCTTCACTTGATTGATAAGGACACGATAATGCAATCGTCCATATTCATGGAACACTATCCCGTTTTTGACTTCGAAATTAAAAAGACAGACACAACACATGCGAGCGTTGATGCTGTGATTGCTGCTCTGAAAGAAAAGATCGACGCCAATCCGGATATCGCCTATATCGGCGTATTTGATCATTTTGCTCACACGACCAAGCTTGGTGGTGCAATTGTTGACGGCATAAAAGACGCCAAGAACCTGCTTTTCTGTTTCGGTAAAGCCATTCCCAATCCCAAGGTTCTGGCCTTGCGACCGCGTTCAATTGGTGTTGTCGATATGGGGGATCACTTCGTTATCTCCTTTATGGAGGCGCCTCAGGAGGCTGTCACCAAAGCCATGATTGCCTGGTGTCAGGGGCTGGAAAATTACAAGGCCTGAGTTATCGATCTGAATGGTGTGAATAGAAAGGGGCAGGATATCGAGCGTTTGCTTGTTAAGTGATTGCTTAGTATGGTTCGCTCAAACAGACCAGGTTTTTGGAACGCTTTTTATGACCAATCCTTCCTATTCTTCGGGCGCAGCTGATCGTGCGCCCGTTTCCTTTCGACTTGCAGTGCGGAATGACGCTCCGGTAATTCATGAGATGGTCGCCAAGCTGGCCCGCTATCTTGGTGAAAGCAACAAACACACGGCTTCCATTGCTGATTATGAGCAAAGCGGATTTGGCGACAATCCTCGGTTTGAATGCCTGATTGCCGAGCTTGCCGGGGAGCCAGTCGGGATGTGTTTGTATTTCGATAGTTTCTCGACCTGGCTGGGCAAGCCGGGGCTTTATGTGCAGGATCTTTTTGTCTCGGAAAAGGCCCGTGGACTGAAGCTTGGCAAACAGCTTTTGCAAGAGGTCGCAAAACGCGGGGCACAAAAAGGCTATGCCTATATCCGCTTGTCTGTCGATGTGCAGAATGAGAATGCGCAAGGCTTTTATGAGGCTTGCGGCTTTCAATGGTCGAATTCAGAAAGGCTGTATGTTGCCAAAGGGGATGCATTTCAGGTGTTATCGGGGGCTGTTTGATGGAAAGCTTGCTCAAGGAACTGGATGCCTGTGATGGCTGGGCTGAGACTCTCGTGGATCAGCGGCCGCTTCTTTCTCATTTGGAGCGGTGGCTGAGCGAGGAAGAAAGGTCCTACCAAATTCTCCCCGAAAGAGGGCTGCGTCTTAATGCGCTGCACCAGACAGCGCTTCGGGATGTGAAGGTCGTAATTACCGGCCAGGACCCATATCCTGGGCTTGAGGGGGATGTTCCCCACGCCATGGGGCTTTCTTTTTCTGTTCCGGTTGGTGTGAAACCACCGCGTTCTCTGAATAATATCTATAAAGAGCTCGCTGCAGACTGTGGCCTTGTGCCGCCAAAGCATGGTGACCTGAGGGGATGGGCTCAGCAGGGGGTTCTGATGCTCAACAGCACATTAACGTTGAGGCAAGGGGAGGCCGCATCTCATGCGAAAAAAGGCTGGGAGCAGTTCACTGCGGCCGTTCTCGAATGTGTGAATCAGAAGGGGAGGCCGGTTGTGTTTCTTGCGTGGGGCAAACACAGTCACAAGCTTGTTGCGGATATCGACGAGCAAAAGCACTGCGTGATCCGTACATCTCATCCAAGTCCATTGGGTGCACGCAAGGCAGGGGCTGGGTTTGATGCTTTTCTTGGATCGCGATGCTTCTCCCGTGCCAACGATTATTTGGCGCATAATGGAGAAACTGAGATTGATTGGTGTCGCCTCTAACGACTGGCCGACTATTGGCCCCGCAGCGGAGGTTCGCTTGACGTATTTGCTTATAAGCAAAATGCTATCTGGGCGTATTAGACTAAAATATCACTACCTATGATATTTAATTATAGAAATTCTATATATGAATTACCAAATTTAAATTATTCCAAATAATACTGACCAAAATAATCAGACGATTGCAAATTCGAGTAGGTTCGAAAAGACCTTTCGGGTCTTTGGTCAGGATATTTCGTGTCAAATGTGCTGCAAAATCTGGACAAGAATTTCTATTTAACCATTCTGGATGCACTTAATGACGGCGTATATTTCGTCAATCGAAAGCGCCGGGTGCTTTATTGGAATAAGGGTGCCGAGCGCCTGAGTGGTTTCACCGCAGATGACGTTCTCGGCAAAAGCTGTGCTGATCATACGCTCAATCATGTCGACGATGACGGGACTTGTCTTTGCCTGAAGGGATGCCCTCTAGCATCTTGCATGCGGGATGGGCAATCCAGAGAAGTCAGCGTTTATATGCATCATAAGGATGGGCACCGCATCCCCGTGCATATTCGCTCTTTTCCAATCCGTGATGACGCTGGCAAGATTACAGGATCCGTGGAAGTCTTCAGAGACAATAGCCAGCATCTTTCAATGGTTTCCGAGTTTGAAACCCTGCAACATGAAGTCTTGACCGACCCTCTGACAGGGGTAGGCAATCGACGGTTTGCTGATATTACTCTTGAGCGTCTGCAAAGCATGCAGTGCAAGGAGAACAAACCGTTCGGCGTCATCATTGTCGATATTGATAATTTCAAGCTAATCAATGATACCAGAGGGCACGCTATTGGTGATCGCGTGATCGTGGCGATTGCCAAGACCTTGTCCGGTATACTTCGCCCAACAGACGTCGTGTGCCGTTTGGGTGGAGATGAGTTCATTATCTTTCTTCCCAATGCAACAACTGCAGGTCTGGAAATCGTTTGTAAACGCCTTGATTTGCTCATCAAGGAGTCGTGGATTGATCTTGGGGGGGAGATACTCTCATTTTCGGCTTCCATGGGGGGCGCTCTTTCCAATTCTTGCGTTGCCGCAGACAGGATTGTCGATTTGGCTGATAAGCAGCTTTATCTCAGCAAAGATGACGGGCGAGGATGCGTTCATGTGGATGGCAAGAAACTCTAGTGTGATGCCCTGAACGCCGGGCTTTGCACGGCTTCCTTCATAAACAGCCAAAAGAATAGGGATTGAAACCCCGCGCTCACACCTTTACAACGGGGCAACTCACGATTTCCCTAGCGTTATTTCTATGATTCCTGAATCGTGGGAAAAGCGGAAATCCTCAGGAACAATCCCTATCTTGCATCTTTGCTGGAATGGCTTTGTGCGAGAGCTTTCGATTTGGACGGTAGCGTTATATGGCTCGACAATTCATCTATCACATGCATGGTCTCTCCAAGACCTATGGCGGCGGCAAAAAGGTTCTGGACAATGTCCATCTGTCTTTTTACCCCGACGCGAAAATTGGCATTCTTGGTCCGAACGGTGCCGGTAAATCGACCGTTCTGCGCATTATGGCCGGCTTGGACAAGGAATTTACCGGTGAAGCATGGGCCGCAGACGGAGCCAAGATCGGCTATCTGCCGCAGGAGCCGGTTCTGGACGAATCCAAGGATGTTCTAGGCAATGTCATGGAAGGCGTCGCCGAGAAGCAGGCCATTCTGGATCGTTATAATGAGCTGATGATGAATTATTCTGATGAGACCGCCGAAGAAGGCGCTCAGCTTCAGGATGTCATTGATAGTCAGAATCTCTGGGATCTGCAGTCTCAGGTGGAGATGGCAATGGATGCGTTGCGTTGTCCTCCATCGGATTCTGATGTGTCTGTTCTCTCCGGTGGTGAGAAGCGCCGCGTTGCCCTTTGCAAGCTGTTGCTTGCCGAGCCAGATTTGCTGCTGCTTGACGAACCGACCAACCATCTGGACGCAGAAACTGTCAACTGGCTGGAAAAGCATCTGCGTGAATTCAAGGGCGCCGTTCTGATCATTACCCATGATCGCTACTTCCTTGACAATGTGACTGGCTGGATTCTGGAGCTGGACCGCGGTCGTGGTATTCCATATGAAGGCAACTATTCTGCCTATCTTGAGAAGAAGGCCAAGCGCCTTGAGCAGGAAGGGCGCGAAGAGGCCGCCCGCCAGCGTGCTCTTTCCCGTGAACAGGAATGGATTGCTGCAAGCCCGAAAGCCCGTCAGGCCAAATCCAAGGCCCGTATTCGCGCCTATGATGAGTTGCTCAAGCGCAACGAAGAGCGTGCGCCGGGTACTGCACAGATCATTATCCCGCCCGGAGAACGTCTTGGTGATGTGGTCATCAAGGTTGAAGGTCTTAAAAAGGGCTTTGGTGAGCGCTTGCTGATTGATGGTCTTGACTTCAGTCTTCCTCCCGGAGGAATTGTCGGCGTTATCGGCCCCAATGGCGTCGGTAAAACAACCTTGTTCAAGATGTTGACGGGCAACGACCAGCCTGACGACGGCTCTATCTCGCTGGGTGAAACCGTTCATCTTGGGTATGTTGACCAGTCTCGCGATGCGCTGGATGCCGATAAAACCGTTTGGGAAGAAATTTCAGAAGGCGATGACATTATCAAACTGGGCAAGCGCGAGATGAACAGCCGTGCCTATTGCTCAGCCTTCAACTTCAAGGGTGGCGATCAGCAGCAAAAAGTGGGCTCTCTTTCTGGTGGGCAGCGCAACCGCGTTCATCTGGCCAAGGTTTTAAAATCTGGTGCCAACGTGCTGCTGCTCGACGAGCCGACCAACGACCTCGATACCGAAACGCTGGCAGCCCTTGAGGATGCACTGGAAGATTTCGCCGGTTGTGCCGTGGTCATCAGCCATGATCGTATGTTCCTTGACCGCCTGGCTACCCATATTCTTGCCTTTGAAGGCGATAGCCATGTGGAATGGTTTGAGGGCAACTTCGAGGATTACGAGAAAGACAAGATCCGTCGCCTCGGCCCGGATGCAGTGAATCCGAAACGGGTCAAATACAAGCCGTTTACCCGTTAAATTTACAAGTTTGGCAAGTGATTATTTGCAAAGGCCCTACCATTTGGTGGGGCCTTTTTTGTCCGTTTGAGTATTAATCAGGGTGTCTGATATTAAATTCAGGTGCTGTTTCTAGAGAAGTTTTTTCTTCATCCACATCTGAATTCTGAAGAGTAAATGACGATAATTTTTGGACATATTTGTTTCCAAGTCGGTTTCTGTCGCTGTCTCATGTTTGATATTTCTAGATAAATTCACTGTCTTCCAAGTTCTTACAATTTTGTTCAAATTTTAATTTAATTAGTTCTTTCTTTTATATGTTTTATCTTTAAATATCAAAGTGTTGCTTAGTTTTTTATATAAGACTTGATTGTATTTTCCTTCGAAAGGGTTCCTTCTCTCGTCGAGAAAGACTAACGGTATTTAGGATTTGTCAAAATGCAGTCTGCCAACGTAAAAACCGAACTTGTGGATTGGAAAGTCCTCAACGGTCAGAGCGACCATGGTAAGAGCGATGAGTTGATGCGTCACGTTGCGTCTTTGTTTTCGCTGACAGCATCTCATTGTGATGACGAGCAATTGGAAACCTATGATACGGTTTTCCTGAGGCTCGCTGAGCTCGTTTGCGAGGACACGCGAACATTTGCAGCTCAAAAGATTTGTCAGTTGGAAAACGCTCCCCACAATATAATCCGCAAGTTTGCCTATGACACCATCACTGTTGCGGACCCTGTTTTGCGGCATTCTCCGGTTTTGACAGACCATGATCTGATTGATGTCAGCAAAAAGCGCGGCAATGACCATATGGTTTCTATCTGCATGCGTAAAAGCATCAGCAGCGTTGTTGTTGATGTGCTCATCAAATCTGGTCATTCTGCCGTGATGCTCAAGCTGGCAGCCAATAGTGGTGCAGAAATTTCTGTATCGGGCAAACGGGTTCTGGAACAGGCCGCAGCCAACGATGCAGGATTGGCTAGAGAATTGGCAAATCGAAAGCAGGAAGTCGCTGCAACGTCATCTTCGATGAAGATCAATCGCTCGTCGCATCCGCAATCTGTCGATCTTCGCACCGTTTGGGTTCAACTTGAACCGCGTGTGGAAGAGCGCTTCTATAACTTGTCCCGGCATTCATACCTGTCGCGTTACCGGTTTGATCAGTCGCTTACAAAGATAGAGAAACTTGATGAGCAGGGCTTCCTTGGTAATGGTGTGCTTCGCCAGTTTGCCTGCAATGATCAATTTGCCGACCTTGTATGCGGTATCGCGCGACTTACGGGCTTCCCCCATCAGATCATCGCACGCATGATGGCTTGTCTGGAATGGGATCAAATTCTTTGTATCTTCAGGCTGCAACGCTTTTCTGAAGAATTGGTGCGCGATGTCTTGGAATGTGGGCCGTGGATGCTTTGCCTCTCAGCGAACCAAAGCAATGCGGTTCTCAAGCACTATCGTCAGATGAGCGATGAAGCTGCTTTGGATATCGTCAATGGATGGGCGGAAACGGGCTTGCTTCTCGAGTAGGCCCAATATTTGCGATGAAAACCAGAATTTGGCGAAGCGGCCTCTGTCGAGGTCGTTTTTCTTTTGTTTTTTAGTGCTAGCAAATTCTACCATTGGTAGGGTCTCTTTCATATAAATTCCGTTGTATTGTTGCTGGGTTGTTTCTCGCTAGAGAGGGCTTGTAAAAACAAAGCTTTGGAGCATTCTGTGGTTTGAATGAAAAGGGCGAACGCTCAGTTGATTGCTGGGGTTTTGCCTGCTATTGATTCTAATTGTCGAAGTTTTCAAGTTTCGATCGGGTAAGATAGGGGCCAGTTGATGCATGTAACCGCATTTCGGATTTTCGTTAGAGACCTTGCTGTTGCTCGCGACTTTTACGCGAACTCCCTTAAGTGGCCTATGGTTTGGGATCGCTTCGAACAGGGCGCTGTTGGTTTTGAGCCGGGAATGCTCGTTATTATTGAGGAAGAGGATTCCAGAGGCCCTCAGGCTTCTCTGATTGGACGGTTCACCGGGCTTTCTTTGGCTGTCGATGATCTGCCAAGTTTGTACAAAACTCTCAAAGAGCGAGGCGTTCCGTTTGTCTCTCCTCCAGAACGCCAGTTTTGGGGCGGTTCATTGGTGCATCTGATTGATCCATCAGGGAATATCATAACGCTCGTAGAGTAGCTGTCTTCCAATATTTCCAAATCATGGCTAGGTTGGTCGATGTTTCGCTTCGGCAGAGAGCCTTGAATTGAGTTTGTTATAAAAAAGCGGGCTGATTAACCCGCTTTTGCTATTTTGTCGTACGATTTTACTGTTTCACGCTTGCATCATATTTTTCGATGATAGCCCGGATGGTGCTGGCGACGTTTGGTGCGATGTCATCGCGCTCCATGCCGAAGGCAACGTTTGCCATAAGAAAACCAGACTTGGACCCACAGTCATAGGTCTCACCTTCATAGATCATGCCATTGAACGGTTGATCGTTATTCAGGCGGATCATGGCGTCTGTCAGCTGAATTTCGTTACCGCTACCCGGCTGTTGCTCCTTTAAATAATCAAAAATTTCCGGCTGCAAAATATAACGGCCAGACAGGATGAGGTTGGAAGGGGCGGTGCCTGGTTCCGGCTTTTCAATCATCCCGGTAATTTCAACGCAGTCATCATATTGCTTGCCTGGCTGGATAACCCCGTATTTGAAGGTTTTTTCCATCGGCACTTCTTCAAGGGCAACCACGTTGCCGTCTCTTTTATTATAGATTTCCATCATCTGGGCGAGGCAGCCCTTGGGGGATTTCATGATCATATCTGGCAGAAGAAGGGCAAATGGTTCGTGGCCAATCAGTTCTTTTGCGCAAAGAACCGCGTGGCCGAGGCCAAGAGGCTGCTGCTGGCGGGTGAACATGGTGTGCCCTGCCTTGGGCAGGTCTTTACGCAGGCTTCTGAGGATGTCGAGTTTGCCGCGTTGCTTGAGCGTGTCTTCAAGCTCAACCTGAACATCAAAATGATCTTCAATAACCGCTTTGTTGCGACCGGTTACAAAAATGAATTGGTCAACCCCCGCAGCCTTGGCTTCGTCAACGACATATTGAATAACTGGCCTGTCAACAATCGTTAGCATTTCCTTAGGCAAAGCTTTGGTGGCGGGCAGGAAGCGGGTTCCAAGGCCAGCTACAGGGAATACGGCTTTGCGGATTGGTTTTACCATTTGATTTAGCTCCGATCTGTTTTGCAGAGCGAGATTGTGCTTGCTATCAACTATTTGCAAGCAAGAATGCGCTCATATTAAATGGTTTTGATTCTTTCTGGGGGTGCAAGCATCACCAGAAACTCTCTTATGCATTCGCAAATTGTTACATTTTGTCAAAAGTGCTAATTATTCAAAGCAGAAAAACAAAACTTATGCAAATCTGCGAACTTGATTATCTTTGTGAACCTTTAGCTAGTTTAGCCATAATTCCATGGCATTTTGCGTAGTTGATGATTTGATTTCAACCGGTCAGGATCTGTTTATGCCTATACGACATTGTACAAAATCACTTAAGACCTTCATTTTGAAACGTCTGTTTCTTACAGGACTTATGTTTTTTGCACTTCTTTCTACAGAGTCCAACGCGCAAACCGCTCAAGGGTTCCGAAATTGGATTCGATCTTTTTGGCCGACGGCTCAGGCTGCAGGTATTACTGCGCAAACATACAATGCTGCCTTTGCTGGTGTGCAGTTCGATGGATCAATCATCAAGCGGGCAACCAATCAGCCAGAGTTCGTGAAACCGATCTGGTCCTATCTGGATGGCGCAGTGAGCGACTTGCGAATCAAGAATGGCAAGAAGATGAAGAGCAACTACGCCTCGTTGCTCGGCAAACTGGAAAGGGAATATGGCGTCGATCGACATATTCTGCTTGCTATTTGGGGTATGGAAACCGCCTATGGATCGATATTCAGCAACAAGGCGCTGATCAAGCCGACAATTCAGTCGCTGGCCATGTTGGGATATGCAGATCCGGACCGTTCAAAATTCGGGCAAACGCAGCTGATCGCGGCCCTCAAGATTCTGCAGAATGGGGATGTTGCGCCCTCCCAGATGGTTGGGTCATGGGCTGGCGCCATGGGGCACACGCAATTCATCCCGACGACATTTCTGGCCAAAGCGGTTGATTTTGATGGTGACGGACACCGCGATATATGGAATTCGGTGCCGGATGCTTTGGCTTCCAGCGCCAATCTGCTCAAGGATGCCGGATGGGAAAGTGGGAAAACCTGGGGGTATGAAGTCTCTCTTCCGGCTAATTTTTCCTTTGAACTTGCGGACGGTAAAACCACCAAAACTCTTGAGCAATGGCAAAAGCTTGGTGCCAAGCGGGTGCATGGGGTTGATTTTCCGCGCCCTTCTGATGCGGCTCAACTTATCATGCCAGCAGGGTATCGTGGGCCAGCCTTCCTTATCCTGAAGAATTTTTCCGTGATCAAGCGCTATAACAACGCCACCTCCTATGCGCTTGCCATAGGGCACCTGGCTGACCGCATTCGGGGTGGGAAGGCATTTGTTCACTCATGGCCAAGGTCTGATCGCATGTTGACGCTGAGCGAACGCAAAGAATTGCAGACACACCTCAACCAGTTGGGCTATGATACTGGTGGGGTTGACGGGCGTTTGGGGTCCAAATCCAGTGCTGCAATTCGTCATTGGCAAAAAGCATCCGGATTGGTGCCGGATGGATTTGCAAGTGGAGACCTGCTAGAGGCCTTGCGCAAGAAGCGCTAGGATCGTGTCCCTTGAGCGTCACAATGCGATGCGGAGAAATTGAATGGGTGTGAAGTGTGAAAAGCGAACGGCCAGGTTCCGGATGCAAACCTTGATTTGCGTTCTGGTGGCACTTTGCTTTTGGGTGCAAGCGATTTTTCCTGCGCCAGTTGCTGCGGCACCCTCTCTATTTGAAACGCCGCAGGTCGAGGGACCCGCTTTGCCTCCAAGTGCCAAGCCAGATGATGGGCGCTATGATGTGGCGCTTGGCTTTTTCGAGTTGCTGTTCAAACGGCGGACCCCGAAGAAAGAAAAAGATACAAAGAAGTCTGCCAAACCCGTCGTCAAGGCGCCTACGGCTCCGGTAATCAAGACGGTGCCCAAGGATCCTGATGCTTTTATCATCGCAGTGTTTGGAGATGAGTTTTCTCAGGACATTGCGTGGGGGCTCAAGGATGCCTTTGCCAAAACGCCTGACGTGAAGATTGAAATATATTCAAAGCCAAACAGCGGCATTGTCTATCATGCACAAAACAATCCATTGGGAGATGCCAAAGCGTTTTTAAAGGCGCATCCATTCAATTTTGCCGTGGTGATGGTCGGGTTGAATGACCGGCGCGAAATGCCGGAACGTAAGGATGCAGAAGGGAACGTCGTTACCCCTGCCTATGAATTTCGTACCGATGGCTGGGCGCGCGCCTACCAACGGGAAATTGACCGTGTCAGACTGGCGTTCGCAGAGCAGGACAAGCCGATTTTCTGGGTCGGGTTGCCGCCTGTCGGAAATGAAAAACTGGCCGATGACATGCGCTATCTCAACGATCTGGTTTCCAGCAGACTAACCGAGCGCGACGAAGAATTTATCGATATTTGGGACGCTTTTTCCGATGAAGAGGGCAATTTCTCCTTCAGAGGGCCTGATTTGACAGGGCAAGATGTTCGACTGAGGCTGAAAAATGCCATTCGCTTTACAAGTGAAGGGCGTCGCAAATTGGCGTTCTATGTTGAAAAGCTGGTCGTGCGCGTGTTATCCCAATCGGTTGATGAAGATGTCTTGCCCAAGCACTTGGCCAAAGCCGATGAAACGGCCTTGCGGGAAGGGCTCGGTGCGCGCCGGGATATCTTTGCTTTGCGCAAACCTCCGCTTGGGTCCGATGAGCTGATCAATCCCAGTGTTTTTGCTCTCTCTTTCTCCTCCGGAGGCAGTGCTGCGCGCCAGCTGTCTGATGCCAATAATGCCCCTAAACATAGAGCCGACAACTTTTCATGGAGTGGGCAATGATGGCAGGCTGGCTGGAAGCTTGTGCGTCCTTGCCAAAATCCTCTATCAGTGATTGCCCCTGATGCTCTGACGCTGTAAAACTGCTTGGTATAAATGAAGCTTTGCCTTCCGGCATAATCGCAGAGCGCAGCTGCAAGGCGAAGTCTTTGAATTTCTTCAAGAGTTTCAGTTCTTTGTTGCTGCCGAGAGTGGCGGTTAATCCATCTTATTGGAAGTCTCTCATGACAAATAGTAAAAGCACCCCGGATTTTGATTTTCTTCACGACCTGGCCGATCTGGCAGGGGAGACCGTCTTGCCTCTGTTCAGAAAGGCCATCGCCGTCGAGAATAAGCTGGCTCAGGGGTTTGATCCGGTGACGGATGCCGATAAACAGGCCGAGCTGAAAATGCGGGCTCACATTCAGGAGCACTTTCCAAGTCATGGCATATTGGGAGAGGAATTCGAAGCAAAAGACCTTGATGCCGAGGCTCTTTGGGTGCTCGATCCCATCGATGGGACACGCGCTTTCATTTCCGGGTTGCCGACATGGGGCACCCTGATCGGCTATCGTCATCCGGACGGGCATGGATTGGGGATGATGAGCCAGCCTTTTACCAAAGAACGTTTTTGGGGAGATGGTAAATCTGCCTTCTATGAAGGGCCCGACGGCAAGCGTTCCGTTTCAACAAGAAAGTGCGCCTCGATTGGCGAAGCTACGCTGTTCACAACCGCGCCAGAGATTTTTAGCGCAGCCGAGTTCGAGGCTTATCGAAAGGTTGAAAGCACCGTGCGCTTGTCTCGTTATGGCGTTGATTGTTATGCCTATTGCATGCTGTCGATCGGCATGATTGATCTGGTGATCGAGGCTGGATTGAAGCCCGTCGATATTGCTCCTCTCATCCCGTTGATAGAAGGGGCCGGCGGGGTTGTTACGAACTGGCAGGGTGGCTCGGCTTTTGACGGCGGGCAAGTTGTGGCGACCGGTGATCCTCGTTTGCATGATGCTGTTTTGGCGCGCCTTGCAGGTCGTGACTGATCGCTCGACAGGTTTCTACATTTGCTTTCAGCACTCGGAATCAGGCACTTTGCTGTTTTAGCGGAGTGCCTCCCGGGATGAATGTGTCGAAAGCGGCCCAAAACTGTTCTCTTATGATGTCGCTTTCCATCATGATTTCATGCTTGCTGCCTACGATGGTGACTGCATGAGCCGCGCGGGTGGTTTTGGCAAAATATTCTGTCGCCTTGGAATTGACGATTGTGTCATTGCCTGCTGTCAAGATCAGGACGGGTATGTGGATGGATGATTGCACGTCGCTGGATTGCAGTTTTGCCATTGCCTTGCAGCTTTCATGGGTCCAGAGAACCGTTGGTCCTCCGATTGCCAATTCCGGATAGTCTCTCAGAAACTGACGGTTTCTGTCATAGCGGGGTCCGTTGGATGTCAGCTGGTTGGTATAGAATCCCCCTTTGTCAAAAGGTGACCGTGTCGCTCCCGGTACGTAGCTTCTGCCCAAACCAATGGCTCGCAAGAATCCTGTCATTTTGCGAATGCCGGAATGGCGGGGTTTGAAGCCAAGAAAACTGTATTTAGCCGTTGAGATTTCAATGAGAGGAGCGCAAAGAACTGCTCGATCAATCTTGATGCGTAGCTTTGTCGAATTGCTCAATAAAATGAGCCCGCCCATGGAGTGGCATAAGGCGAAGCAGGGAGGTGGGCAGTCGGGCAGGATAATTTCGTTTATGAATTGCTCCAGATCCTTGCCATAGTCAGAAAAACGCCGGACATAGCCCTTCAATGGATCTGCGAGTGAGCGCTCAGACATGCCTTGCCCGCGCCAATCCATTGTCGCTACGGCGAAGCCTCGCTGCCTGAGTTCCGTGATGACTTCATAATATTTTTCGATAAATTCAGACCGCCCATGAAGCAGGCAGATCGTTCCCTTGGGGGAAGGCGACAGGGATGGCCAGCGGGCTACCCTCACTTTTCTCTTATCCCAACAGGTCATGGAATGGCAGATGCCGTCTGCGAGTTCGGGATATTTTTCAAGACTGTTCAGTTGCATGTATGTCCCCAAGAGCTAATGGCGACAGTTTAGCGAAATGCACGCCATATGGGAGAGGAAAAACCGTATTATGTTGGTTTTTCACGATTTCCTATGTTCCAGGGACCATGAAGGTTGATAGCTGGAATTTTAAAAGATATCGGCCCGGAACAATGGTCCAAGGCCGATATGAAGGAAAAGGGAAGGGGAGGGCTGGACCGATGTCTTATTCCTGCCCCCCCCTTTTTTTGTTTTAGTTTGACCGATAGAGGCCTTGATGGCCAAGGTCGCGATAATAGGGACGGTAAATGTCGTAACGGTGATCCGAAGGTCTTCTGAGGTCGCTTCTGTAATCACGATATGTGAGACGCGCTCTGAAAAGTGGCCTCTTGTCCAGAATTTGACCGGTGAAGATGTCTATCTGCAGTCTGTAGGTTGAGCCATTGCGTGAGCGCGCATCGAGCGAGGCGATACGGCCGCCATGGTTAGAGTAATTGTGGATGTCGTAGTAGCCTCTTTTCCTGACAATCTTCATAAGGGTCCTAGGGCTGTACACCCGCTGTTGATGCCACTTATTAGAGGCATGCTTCGGAGGATTATGCGGTTTTGCGTTCTGAACGAAAGTCTTCTTGATAATGACCTTTTTCGTTTGAGGCTTTTGGGACAGCTTCTTTCCTGCCGGTTTTTGCTTGTTCCAATTGGCTGCCGGAGAGCGTTCGCGCTCGGCTTTGCTTTTGGTCTGCTTGTGATGAAGTGCCTTTGGCTGTCCATAGGGATAGAGGCGCTCGAAATTTTGGCTTGGCTGGGAAAAGTCACGAGCCTGTGCTGGCTGGCAAATTGCGAAGGCCATAAGAATGGGAAGTGTGATTGCTGCTAGTTTCATTGTCTTACCTTTCTATTCCAGTTTGGTTCGGCTCAAGGCCGCCTTGCATGTGAGATCAGGCTAGCAAAGGCTACATGAACCCATTCGGAAAGGTTTGTTCATGTCAGCTTCAGCAACATGGCGAAGATGTGGCGAGAATGAGAAATGGCATAATTCTGCCATTTTAAAGAAATTTCGCAGAGGGTCTTGAAAAGGTTTTTCCGGATTTCCATATCGATTGTGTCGGAGGCCAATGCGGCTCCGGCTTCATTTCCTTCCTGCCACAGAACGGGGGAAGGAGCCAACAAATCGAACGCTATTTCTGTCGCTCAAAGGAGGACTTTATTATGCGTCATTATGATCTTACCCCACTTTATCGCTCTACCGTCGGTTTTGACAAACTCTTCTCCATGCTGGATACCGTCAGTGGTCCAGACAGTAGCGCGCAGTCTTACCCGCCTTACAATATCGAACGTCTGGCTGAGAATTCCTATCGTATTTCCATGGCTGTTGCCGGTTTTTCCGAGAGAGATCTTTCTATCGAAGTGAAGGAAAATTCTCTTAAGGTAACAGGCGAGAAAGTCGTCGACGAAAGCGAGAAGGATAAGGAATATCTGCACCGTGGAATCGCCGCACGTGCGTTCGAACGTCAGTTCCAGCTCGCCGACTATATGCAGGTTGAAGGTGCAAGCATGGAACATGGCCTGCTTCACATTGATCTGAAGCGCGAAATTCCTGAAGCTATGAAACCTCGTCAGATTGAGATCCGCTCAGCTGGCGCGGAAACAGATCCAACAGTGATCGAAGGCTCCATGCAATAACTCCGACATTTTGCTGCCCCACCTTTCGTCCGGGCGCATGAGGCGGCCCTTGTGGGCCGCCGACGCTTCTTCGTCCCAAGATCGATTGTCGGAGGAGTTACAGTTTTTCTGCTTCCGGCAGTCACTCTCTCACAGAAAAAGCGCTCTTCCACTGGTCGAGCGCTTTTTTGATTTCAGGGGTGGGCGAATAATTTATTTGAGGCAGCCCAGGAATTGGTCGACTTCTTCAGGTTTGGTGGCAAATGAGCAGACCAAACGCAAAAGACACTCGTTTTCATCGGGGCATTCTTCTGCTGGCAGCCCAAATGTTGGCCATGTATGAAACACTGCGCCAGCCGCTTCTGCCTTTTGGGCTGCCTTTTTAGGAACGATTGCAAAGACTTCATTGGCCTGTGCCGGCCAAGCCGTGCGTGCGTTCTCGAGTGCGTTCAGCCCGTTTGCCAATCTCGCAGCCATGGCGTTCGAGTGACGTGCATTGTCCAGCCAATGGTTATTTTCGAAATAGCCCTCAAACTGGGCTGCTGCAAAGCGCATTTTCGAAAAGAGATGACCGGCGCGCTTGCGGCGATACATGAAGTCTCTGGCGTAGTCCTTGTTGAAGAAAACGACGGCTTCGGCGCACCATGCGCCATTCTTCGTGGCACCAAAGGAGAGAAGGTCCACGCCAGCCTTCCATGTCATTTCGGCAGGGGTTACGCCCAAGGTGACAAGGGCGTTGGCAAAACGTGCGCCATCCATGTGAACCGCCAGCCCGTTGGCCTTGGCTTGTGCTGATAGCTGCGTGATTTCATCAATGCTGTAAATCGTGCCGATTTCGGTGGCCTGGGTCAGGGATACTGCACTTGGTTGACCGTGATGGACGACGCCGTGGGGAATTTCCTGAAATGCGATTTCCAGTGCTTCGGGGCTTAGCTTGCCTCTTGCTCCTTCAAGACCCCACATGCGGGCACCGGAGGTCAGAAATTCGGGAGCGCCACATTCGTCAACGCGGATATGGGCTTCCTTGTGGCAAAAGACTGCTCCTGCAGGTCCAGTCACCGCTGAGAGAGCCAGTGCGTTGGCGCCGGTGCCTGTTGCAACAACGAACACAGAGCAATCTGTTTCGAAAATGGTCTGAAACTTCTGCTCTATTGTTTCGCTCAGAGGCCCTTCTCCATAGGCAGGTTCAAAGCCGTCCTTGTGTCGCATCAAAGCGTTCATGATAGGCTCGGAGGCTCCGGCCCAGTTGTCACTGGCAAAAAACATTGAAAGATTCCTTGATGGCAGGTTTTGTCGCACCCACAATATGGGGCGCGAGCTGTATGTTCAAGCAGAGACGAGATCAGATAAAAGAATATTGGCTGATTTTCGCGAATCTTTGCTATCTCAAGGTAAAATAATGAGCAATTTTTTCGGGGAATTTGGGGAGCCTAAATATTGTGCACACCAATAATTGATCATAGTCCAGCAGTCTGTCTGCGGAAAAATACATATTATTTTCAATTGGTTGATTAACGATGAGGCTGTTGCATATTTGGAAGTCCTGTAAAATATACAAGTATATGACTAAAAATTAAGCAGTGCCTATTTGACTATCTTTTTGCCTCGTGCGAGATTGTTGGTGCGGAACGTTTTTTCCCGCCGCCCTTGCTGGGCGTTTCCTCCTTAGACTTTTCGGGCCGCGTTAGCGGCCCTTTTTTCTTTCCGGCTCTTGGGGCCGGCAAATAGAGAGTTGTTGCTCTGACAAGGGCGCTCGGGTTTGGTGGTAAATGCTTGAAATTATTCAGCCGCCGCAGCCGTTGGACGAAGATCGTCACTGGCGCATTGCAGCAAAAGATCTGTAAATCGACCAAACAACTCGACCAATTCATCGAAATGCGGCAAGGGCTCGAACGTGTCTTCATTCATGTAGAGGCTGCGATCGATCTCGATTTGCAGGGCGTGCAGCCCCTTGAGAGGTCGCCCATAATGCTGGGTTATGAAGCCACCTGCATATGGTTTGTTCAGTTCTACCCTCAGTCCCAGATGAGAGAAAATGCTTTTGGCGGCGTTGATCAAGCAAGGATGACAACTGCTTCCATAGCGATCTCCCAGCACGATGTCCGGACGGCTGTTCGGATTGGCGTTCTGGAACACCCTTGAGGGCATGGAATGGCAATCTATCAGGCATGCAAAACCAAAATTGACATGAGCGAGAGCCATCTCACGTCTCAGCATCTGATGATAGGGCTTATATAGAGTTTCGATCCTGTCCAGGCCTTCCTGCAGGCTTAGTTTGCTACGATAGATTTCCTTGCGCTCGGATACGATTCTGGCGATGGTGCCAAGGCCACTTCCGACCCTTATGCCAGACGTTTTTGCATAAGAGGGAACTGGTTCACTAAAAACAAGAGGATCCAGTTCATAGGGTTCGCGGTTCAAATCGAGATAAGCTCTGGGAAAATTCGCTGCCATCAAGGGTACACCGCAGGATGGGACCTTCCCATAAAGAAGATCTATGTAGGAATCTTCAGAGCTGCGCAATTCCAGTTCGGTCAGGCGGCTGGAGTCTTTGAATTCTTGAGTATAGCATCGCCCAGAATGTGGCGAGTTGAAAAGAAAGGGAGCGAGCTGCTGATCTGGCCGAGCGATCCAGAAAGCTGTTTCCAACTTGTCTGTGGGGCTAAATCGATCAGGGCTTGCAGTGCTCTCGGTCTTGTTCATCTGGCTATATGATCGCTTCGTCGGGCTTATATATTGTCCAAGGACGTGGAAGTTGATTCCAGAATCTCTGACTGGGAAGAATCTTATCTCTTGTCAGAAGTTTGTAATTCAATATTATCAGGCTTGTGAGCACTACTTACAAGGAAAATGAAGGGGATTTTCGTTGAATTGGGGAGAGGATGAGATAATTCTCGAACGGTTCACGGGATTTTTACCTCGAGACCCTTGAATGGTAGACTACCAAATCCGCTATTAGGATTAGACAAATTTGCCGGTAAATGCCCATCAGCGGGCTGGAGAAAAATAAAAGATGTCGCAGATTTTGCTTGCAGAAGACGATAATGACATGCGCCGCTTTCTTGCGCGTGCGCTGCAGAATGCTGGTTATGAAGTCGTCTCGTTTGATAATGGCAAGAGCGCCTATGATCGATTGCGCGAAGAGCCATTTACGCTACTGTTGACCGATATCGTGATGCCGGAAATGGATGGCATTGAACTGGCCCGCCGAGCAACCGAGCTGGATCCTGACCTGAAGGTGATGTTTATCACCGGATTTGCAGCTGTCGCTCTTAACCCCGATAGCAATACGCCAAAGGATGCCAAGGTTCTTTCCAAACCGTTCCATTTGCGTGATCTTGTCAACGAAGTTGGCAAAATGCTTGCGGCATAAGTGCTTGCCCCTTTTTTCACTCGCTTGTGGTTGTTGATACAGGCTGTTTTTCACAGATTCTCTGTCCATTGATGACAGATTTATAAAAGGGGGTTGCAATCCCTCTTTCAGGGCGGTAGAAGCCTTCTCACCGCACGGATTGGAACTTACCAATCCATCAAGGATGGGCGTATAGCTCAGCGGGAGAGCACTACGTTGACATCGTAGGGGTCACTGGTTCAATCCCAGTTACGCCCACCATCCTTTTCTCAATGAAAACAATGCTATAGATTTTCGGACCACCTCTGTAACGAAGTTCTCTCTGGTTCACCGTGAACCGGTTGTTCAAGAGACCCTCCTGTTTTCCATTTCGCATGGGAAAAGAGGGATGTTTCCCGATAGATAACACTTGAATGGCCATATCTTCTGGTTGGATTCGGCGGATCATTCTTACATGTCCAATTCTGTAGCTTTTGCTGTCTTTCGAAGATAGTCCGGTGAATATTTCGCGTAGACTTTTTCCGTGATCCTCGAATCTGAATGCCCAAGAAACTGTGCGATTTCTGACATGGAGTTCCCTTCTTCGGCCATCCAGACAGCAGCGCTATGGCGCAACAGATGGGCCGTAACCCTTTTAAGACCAGCCTTGGCCGACGCGGTGGCCAACGAGCGTTTGAGAGATTTTACTGGCTTGTCACCCCACGTAATGACATGTTCGGTCATGGCCTTGGACTTTGCCTCGAGGAGCGCATGATAAACGGTGTCATTCATGGGCACCACCGCACGGCCCTTACGCCTTTAAAGATCTTCTGGTCGCTTGAAAGTGATCAGTCGCCGTTCAAAATCGCAACGATTCCAGGTCAGCTCCGAAACTGCTCCGATCCTTGCTCCTGTGGCGCTCATAATCGTAATGGCCAGCTTCACATGGGGTTTAGTCGCGCATTCGATGAGCGTTTTGACTTCGGCTTTTTTGAGGTATCTGTCGACAGGGTCAGGTTTTTTAGGCCGATGGATATGGGGAGCCTTCTGGATCCTGCCATTCTTTTCAGCAAAATTCATCACTGTGCTGAGATGCCCGAGCTCTGTCCAAATCGTTCCATCTGCTATGCCGGACGCCCGACGGCTTTCGATATAGTCCTTGCAGTTCTGCCTTTTGATCAGATTTGGCAAGAGATAGCCGAAATGCGGCCTGAGAGACTTCCATGTATGTACCATGGTCACGAGAACTGCTTTTCCCTCGTTCTCTTGCACATACTCATTCCAGAGCCATTCTACCGTGATCTCTGAGGGTGTTTTCAGGATATCTTCAACTTGAGCTAGACGCCGCCGCGCTTCTTGGAAATCTGTCGTACCAAGTGATGCGCGGCGAGTTTTTCCGCCCTCGTACCAGACTTCACACCAGACACCTCGATACATTTTGATTTGACTAGACATGCCTCATACTCCTTTACGGCTTCAATTGGGATACGGAATTGTTTTTTGCCTAAGCGGAACGCTGACAGTTTGCCCTCGTTGATCGTCTCGATGACAAGGGTTTTGGAGCATTGCCAACGTTCTGAGAGTTGTTCCGGGGTGAGGGGCTGACTATCCATTTGCTGGCCTTCCAAGACGCTTTCTCGGCGAATTCCATCGCTACACCGCCCGGTTGAATGCCAACCGACGGCTCTTTGCGTTTGCGTGAACTGAAAGGGAAGTAGAAAAGCTGAGAGCCGGACCCAAACCAGATTTCGTCTATTTCGCGAGAAAAACGCTCTCAAGACCGCGATTGGTGCCGAAAAGCTCTTTGAACACCTCGTTTTCCTGATATAATCGAGGTATTCAGAATTCGTGACAGTCCCGATGTGCAGTATTCAGGCTGCTGTGATCGCTGGCGATGGGCGCAATATGTGCGGTTTTGCTTAGTGCTGAAATTTCACAAACCCAAATGAAATTGGCAATAAAGTTAACTAATTGATTTCATGAGGGTTTATTCCCGGTTTCTGCCGTTCCCGTCGCATTTATCTGCTTTGCCGCCGATGCTGTCTCATTGGCCTCGCCATCACGTTATGGATGGCGAGGTTGATCGGTGCGTTTTACTTGATTTACAGCTCTCTGAACGATTGTGCCCGTCGCTTCTCAGCGTGAATGATATCCAGAAATCGGTTCGCGAAATACTGAGCTTCTAGCAGATCGGCGCGGGCACTGGCGTAGGCCGGAGCCAAAGGATCGGCCTCATCCAGGTTGGGCAGCGCCTCCAATAAATTGTCGACGATCTCGTCAAATTGCGGATCAAGGACACAGCGATTGCTGACAGCATCGATCAGGGCATGTAATGGCCTGATGTCATCGAAAATATCGCCGACTTCAATATCGGGCAAAGAGGATAACGCCTGTCTAGCCGCGCAGATTGCATCGGCTCCGATATCGAGGATGCGGCTGGCATCGGTCGAGCGCTGATCGACGAGAAGAGAAATATTGTGGCGATAGGTTTCGGGAATAAGGGGCATGTATCTTCCTTTCATACTGATAGGGGGCATGATTTGTCCGGCCGACACCGGGGCTGGTCGGACAAATCTCAAACCACTCTGTGGCTACTGCTGGGGATCGGGTTTTGGGATGGCAATCGGCGCTGGGATAATCATCCCGGACATGGGGCGGCCAGATCTCTTGGCAAGCAGGGCTTGTCGTTTGAGCATATCGGCTCGTCCTTCTGCGCGCTCAACGTTGATGGCATGGATACGAGCTCTAAGGCGTTCCAACTGAACGAGCTCATCGCCAATCAACCGGCCAAGGACTGGAGTCCCATCCTTGTTGGGAGCAAAGCCTTCATGGTTGACAGAGACAATCACAAGCCCCCGCAAATTGTAGACTGTCGGCTGCGAGAGACCCGCAGCACCAAAGGCCGCAGAATGCTCGACGCGGATTTGGGCTCCGTGGTTGAAAGTTGTTCCGATGGCATGCCCCCGTGCGAGGGTCAGATAACGGGTGCCGACATAGATTGCCTCGTCAACGATGAGCCATGGCAATGCCTCATTGGGTGATTGTCGATCCTTGTCGCGATTGTATGCGGGCATAGCGAAAGCAACAATGTCGCCACAGCTGACGGTGTCTTGCCAGTTGCTGGCGTGCGTCGTGGATAAATTTTTGGCGGTGGTCATAATATCTCCGACCTGGGTTGAAGGGATTTTGACACCTGCCTTTCCTGCTTTTCTTTCTGGCGAACCGGATCGGGCGCGGCGTCACCAGACCCGCTGCGCACATTTCGGTTGCCATCTGTCAGAGGTTTTTGATCTCATGCTGATTGGTGGGATCAGCATGAGATCAGGGAGCTTGCAGTTTAAGGGAAAGAGCCTCGAGAAAACCGCCGCCAAAAGGTTGTCTCGCGTCCGGCTGAAGGCCGCCAAGGGGATCCAAGGTGGGCATGGCAATCGCTCCCTTGGCCGGAGAAGGTCTGGCAGAGAGGATCGTCTACCAGTCGCCAGACAGGCCCGTCGGAGACGAGTGGGAGATCCAAGAGGATGGGCGCGATAGCCTCCTCTGGTCCGGCTGATGGCCCCTGAAGAGTTTGAGAAGGCGGAGCGCTTTTCATGCGGCGATATCATCGGCGCCGGGTGCAGGGGTTTCCCATGCCGCACTCTGCGTAAGAGCTCTCGGAGAGCCGACACGTTTTGATCCGCGCAAGCGGAAAAATCAAAACGTATAGTCGGTCTCTACAACTCTTGAGCCACCCTTAATATGTCTCTGAAAATGAGAAGTTTCTGCGGTTCTCTGCATTTATTTCCGGATCAATGAAGTGCGCCCTATTTGCTCTACAGGTCATCACATCAGACATGTGGAGCAAGGAAATTGCAAGGTTATCAATACGTTCACATCGAGTCATTTAGCCGCAAAGGCGGCCAACAAAAAAAGCGTGCGAATGGGGACAGAGCCTGGACCGTCGATGAGGTTATCGACGAGGCAGAGCGCAAGCCTGGATCATGTAGTCATGTGGAAGAGCCAGATACTGCACCATTGATTTTGCCAGGCTCTTGCAAAAATTTTGATGAGCTACGCCAAGCTCACAATGATGCCTGCAAAGTCAAGCAGCAGGTGCCATATACGAATCCCAAGACCGGACAAAAATCCGTACGCACCAAAGCCCTGCGAGTCGACAAACACACGCTTTATTCATCTGTAATTTCGCTTCCAATCCTGAGTGCTGATGCATGGGCAATGCCCGACCTGATGAACGAGTGTGTGGAATTGTTTCATCAAGTTGTGCGCTTCGAAAAGGACCGGCTCGAAGCGGCTGGTGGTCAATTTGCAATGGCAGTTGTGCACCGAGACGAAGCGCATATGCATATCCATGTTTATGGCGTTGATCCTGTGCGTGGAGAGATCACCTGGCTTCATCCTGGAAAAGCGGCCGTTGACAATATCCGTCGAGGCGCTGGCTGGAAGAAAGACAATGTGGCCGAACAGGGTCGAGCCTATTGTGATGCCATGCGTCAGAGGCAATATGATTTCTATACTTCAGTGTTCAGGGACGCTGGCCTGATGCGATATGGCCCCAAGCGATTTCGCCTGCCACGAGCAGAATATCTACAGCAAATGGATGCTCATGAGCAGCTTGCGGTGACGAGAAGAGATCTGCTTGAGGCTAGAAAAACAATTGACGAAGCACATAGCCTGCAGGAAAGCATCGAGGTAAAACGGCAGGAGTTGGAAAGGGAAAAGCTGGAATTTGAAGAGAATGTGACTTCCAAGGAATGCAAGCTCCAGATTGCCGAAGAGGACCTGTTTGAACGTCAAGACGAGCTATATTTCGAACAGCGGCAAAAACAGGCGGAGGGTGATCAGATCATCGCCAAGGCAGAAGAAGCAAAACGGGAGGCAGATGCGCGGCTGGCCGCAACGAAAGGGGTCGCCGATGGCACTATTATCGCGGACCTGACGAACGCGGAAGAGCCATTTAAAGTAGCCAAGGATGCTGATTCCGATAAAGCAAAGCCCCTTCTGGCTGCGATCGCGGCATCACCAAAAGCGGCCATTGATGCCACACAGGCCCTTAGGGCAGCATTCAGACCTCTGAAGAATAAGCTGGACGCGCAATTGGCGGCAATCGAATGGGTGTCTGAGGAACGCGGAACGGTCGATCCTAGTCGGGAAGGCAACGAATTCCAGTCGGCAGAAAATACTGATAAGAAAACAGCGGATACACTACTCACACGAATCCGGCTTGCTCCGAAAGCTGCACTGGGCGCGGTCATGCCCTTGGTCAACATTCTAAAACGGACAAAGCAGGCTGAAAATGCCGCACTTGTGGGTTCGGCCGCAGTTCTTGCAGCGGCGGAAGGTTTGTTTGACTTTGATGCAGACAAAACCAATGACGGCTTTATTGCACTTAACGGAGCAAATCCCGCAAGGGTCAAGGTTCTTGAGGCAAGCATGAATCTGAACAAAAGCGTTGCTTCCAGAGTTGGTCGGGCAATCAATGCGACGATCAACAGAGCCGTGCAAGATAAAGCCAAGAAGGCAGAGGGGCGGGCCAAGGAAGCCGAAAACAGGTGGAACAAGGCCTATGAGCAGATTGCTGGCATCGTCAAATCAGCCCGCGAATATATGCACCCATCGGACTATGAAAAATTCCGCCGAAAGGCAGCTTTGGTCGTAAATAATGCTGATCTGCAGGCGAGAGATACTCATCGAGGCGAGGAAAGAGGACGATAACCCACCTGCGAGTCTGATGAATTAAGCCAAGTGGCGCGCCAGAGGTTGCAGTAAGTATAATTACTTAATGCAACCGTCATCGATACAAGATTCAGAGAAGGTTCGTGATCATGACAAATGTCATAGATGTAAGAGTAGCCATAACGTTCCTTCTCTCGAATCTGGGTTTGAAGGGCCAATTGGCCCGAAGCGACGGCGATTAAAGAGGGGGCTGCCGCAGGCCTTCTCTGATGCTGTCGTAAAATGCCGCCTTGAAGGCAGGGTCTTGCGCCCAAAGCTTGTAGAGTTCCAGCTCATCCTTGCGGCGTTGAAGCATGACATCCTTCATGATTTTCTCGAACGCCAGCTTCTGGGCGTAAGGGTCTGGATCGTCAGAATACTTCTTGTCGAGATCAATGCCGCTCTGGCCACTGTGGGCTTCGTCGATGATCACAGCAAAGCGCTTGTCGCTGAGGTCGGCAATGCCATCGATGATGAAGGGGAACTTCTGGATCGTGGTGATAATGATCTTCTTGCCATTTTTCAGCGCGGCTTTGAGGTCTGCCGACCTCATGACGGGCGCGACGATATTCTTGACCTCGGAGAAATCCTTGATGTTGTCGCGCAGCTGCTTGTCAAGCAGGCGCCGGTCGGTCACGACAATCACACTGTCGAACAGCGGAGTATCGAGCGTGCGCGTGCCGGGCAGGGTCAGCTTGTCTGGATAGGTCTCGATCAGCTGATAGGCGGTCCATGTGATGCTGTTGGATTTGCCAGACCCTGCCGAATGCTGGATGAGATAGCTTTGCCCGACGCCATGACTTGCGGCATCGGCGAGCAATTGGCGCACGACATTGAGCTGATGATAGCGCGGGAAGATGAGTGTCTTCTTGTTGAGCGGATCGGCGGGCTTGCCCTCCAACAGAACGAAATGCTGGATGATTCCGGCCATGCTTTCGGGCTGGAACACCTCTTCCCAGAGATAGGCGGTCTTGTGGCCGTCCGGATTGGGCGGGTTGCCTGCGCCTTCGTTATGGCCCTTGTTGAAGGGCAGGAAGAAGGTCTTCTCTCCGGCGAGCTTGGTAGTCATCCAAACCTCGTCTGTGTCGGCGGTCATATGCACCAGCGTCCGTCCAAATTGCATCAGGGGCTGGGAGGCATCGCGCTCCCGATACTGCTTCTGACCGTGGTAGCGGGCGGTCTGGTTCGTCCAGTGATTTTTCAGCTCCAGCGTTACCAGCGGCAGTCCATTGAGAAACAGGTCCATGTCGACGGATTCATGCGGGTTGGCCAGACTGTGATGCACCTACCGGGTGACGCTCCAGATATTGCAGCGAAATTGTCGCGCACCTTCTGGGCCGAGATTGCCAGCGGGGCAGGGTACATCAGATTGAAGTGGGCATCATCGACCTTGAGACCCTTTTCCAAGAGATGCAGAAGCCCCTTGCGTTTGATCCGCTTGTCAAACTGGCCAAAGATCTTGGCCTGCCAGTCAACGGGGTTGCGGGTCTTGAGCTTGTCGAGAACCTCACCTTGACAGCTGTTAAGACCGTTGCGGTCATGTCATTAGGGCCATCAAGCTCTGTCAAACCCTGCGATCATGACAAATGTCATGAAGCCCTTTGCCCCGCAATCGAATATTCGGCGGCAGCGGCATGGTGCATCAAGCATCTCTCGGCATGCTTCGAACCGATAATCATGACAGCTGTCATGAAGTGTCAATAAACAAGGATGGGCCACCTTAAGAGAGGAGTGTCGTTTGATGACTCCCTGAACAATTGATCTTCGTGAGCAGAGCCTGATCCGCTGCTTTCCGTGCGCAATGGCAAGACGCTGGCAATCATGACAAATGTCATGATCTGCGCCTTCGGATCAGAATGGGCGGATTGCTGACATTTGGTGTGCGTGCGAGATCATCGACACCGCAGGCTAAAGCGGCCATTCACGAGACCTCGAGGCGCATCGTGGCAGCGAGATACTCTTACGTGGTGCAGTTCGTTTCTCAGCAGCAATAAAGCTTACCGTTAAGGGGACGCCGCCGATGAAGAGATCGCGCTCAGCTCGGGATCTTTGCACCATAACATCAATTTGTGAGGCGTTTTTCTGATATGGACACCCGATATTGAAGCCGCCTTCCGACCGCCGCGCTTGTATTTCAGATTTATGTCGCCTGTCTTTATTTTCGCGAGAGCATGAGGCATGAGATCGATGCAGTCAGTGTATCTATTAATGCAGTCTTTCTTTCTGGTGAATAATTTGAGACCCGTATGCCTTCACATGCCAAAAGAGCGAATTTAGCGACACGGTTATTATCTTGCCCATGTCTGCTTAGCTCGTTTGAATATGGTGCCAAGATCTCCATGAGAGAATCCATAAAGAGTGCATCACATTCGCTCTTTGAGATGTTTTCCATCTCTCTGTAGGGCTGGCTATTTTCAGTGTCCTGTTCGTTCTGCCCCTGTTGAATGGAGCAGGTGACAGAACGATACAAGATCTGTTTCAGTGAATTCTCAAAGTCCGTGTTCATTGCTTTTCTTCGTCACCGTTGGCGTGATCCTGCTGATGAATAGAGGTCTCTGAATTTGCCGCTTTTGTCTTTGCGTTCAACGCGTCACGAGACCCTTTGATCATCCCGGAGGTTGCACCTTTAGCAATTTCAAAAAGGCTTTCCCCAAGAACAAGAGCTTCATTTGCTGTTGCTCGCAGAACCTTCTCTCCAAGTTCAAACGTTTCAACTCGAAGCGAACGCAATTGCTCAGAAATTGATTGGGCCGTATCCGCTGCTGTTTGCCGCAATCTCGAGCCAGCTTTCTGAGCATCATCGGCAATTTCATGGAGAGTTTCCTTTGCGATTTCATCAGAACGCTCGGCAACGGTTCTCAAAGCTCCGACGAACAAGTCTCCTGAATTCTCAATTTCCTCTTTCAATACGAGTAATCTTTTCGCTGAAGATTCTGAGAGATTCTGACCAGAGGCTTGGGCTTTTTTATGCGCATTGCTTATGGCCTTAACCAGCGCTTCTCGGATCCCATCAGAGGCTGCATTAGAGATTTCTCGAATTTGTTGATTTGCAGTCTCAGTTGCTTCAATGGCCGCAGATAGCACTTCCTCTGCTACTCGACGCGTCCGGTTCGCAGAAAACTCGGTCTCATGCAAAGCTTTCTGGGTCGCGTCGAATGCAATCCTGTGAACGGTCTGTTCAATCGCTTCGCCACGTTCAATTGAAAGCTGAACGGCTCGCTTCACCGTTTGATGAAGAAGCTCCATATTCTCAACGAACCGTACGCGTTCACGGGTACTGGCGGCTTCCAAATCTTCTCGTATCTGGTCGGGAAACTCAGTGGCAACTTCACGAACATTGCATAAAGCTTGATCAATAATCTGATCGAGCTTGCTCGTTTCTAGAGCCAATCGTTCATTTGCAGCATCTATTTCGGCTTCATTCTGCTTGATCGTGTCAGAACTGGCTGCTTTCACTCCCTGAAGAGCGCCCGAAACGATTGCCGCAATCTCGCTGCTGGTACATTTTCCAGCCTTCATGAGTTCTTGGATTGAAGCGCGGACAGTTATCTTCACTATATCCGATATATTTGTTGCACCATCTTTTGAGCTTTCAAACATCGAAATAACTGAATCGTGGCAGATTTGCTGGATTGCTTCTGCACTTTTTGACCCATCTTGGATTGCTATCTTTATTTCATTGGAGAGCTTTTCCTGCAGTTCTCTCGACATGTTCGCCTCCTAAGGCTGGTCGGATTACGGAACGTGAGTTTGGAACTTTTCACCCCCAACATATAGTTCTTTAAGGAAGGCGGAGATGTATCCCAGGTAACAGGAAAGACAAAAAAGCGGGCATCTTTCGATGCCCGCTTTGATCTAAACGAACAGAGAAGCCAACACTCTCTTTCTTACGTCATCATCCTAGATGCGTTGACATAGTAGAGGACTGGAACAACAAAGACTGTCAGCAAGGTCGACAAGATCGTCCCAAAAATGAGTGAAATTGCAAGACCACCAAAAACTGGATCCGTTGTCATAATTGCCGTACCGAGAATGATGGCCAGTGTCGTGAGAAGAATGGGACGTAATCGCACGGCTCCGGCTTGTTTCGTCGCCTCGGACAGAACCATGCCTTGTTTGATATTGTCCTGGACAAAGTCGATTATCAAAAGTGAGTTACGGATGACGACACCGGAAAGAGCGATGATCCCGACCATGGAAGTTGCAGAGAAATCAGCGCCAAACAACCAGTGGCCCGGGAAAATTCCGATCAGTCCTAATGGAACAGAGGACATTGCTATGGCAGGAATGCTAAAGGACTTGTAATAGGCAACCAGAAGCAAGAATACAAGCGTTAGGGCTCCGCCCAAAGCAATCGCCATATCCCTATAGACATCAAGCGTCATGCGCATTTCACCGCCCCACAGAACCTGATACCCATCGACTGTATCGGGAACATCTCGGACCAGATTTAGATTTCCTGTTTTCAGAGAGCGCCCATCTGGCGCGGTTATTTCTTTAAGCCGTCGGTTGAGATCAATAACCGCATAGAGTGGTACCGATTTACCCATTTCTCCGCCGACAAATGTTGCCTTTTCGTTGTCTCTGTGGTTGATTGTTCTGTCCTGAATGGCATGAATATCACGAACCAATTCCGAGAGTGGGACTTGATCACCGATCTGATTGGCGACATACAGGCTGTCAAGCTTCTCTGGATTGACTGCAAACCGCCTTGGCACAAATGCCCTGATCAGGACTGCATTGGTTTCGTCGGGAAGATGGACACGGCCCAAGGTTTTGCCGCCATAGACAAGCCCCAAGACCTCGTTGATATCGGCGGTCGACACGAGAGAAAGCGCTGCTTTGTCCTTTTCTGGCATGAGCCTGTGTTCCAAGACATCTCTCGGCTCGGTATCAACCAAATCGACCATATCGTATGTGTTTTTGAAGGCTTCTTGTACCTGCTCGGACAATGCCCTCAATCCTTCCGGATCGGGTCCGTAAATTTCAGCCAGCACAGTGGAACGCAAGGGTGGTCCAGGAGGATCTTCTACGAGAGATACTTTCGCTCCCGGATATTTTGAACGAATTTCTTCGATTAAAGGGCGGAGCTCTTGAACTATTTCAATAGAGCTTTCTTCCCGCTCATGCTTGTCGATGAGATTGACACGAATTTCTGCGACAGAATTGCCTGTACGACCGGAAGTCCCTTTGAACATGCCATTGAAGTCGGCCACGCCCGCTTTCCCTACCCAGGATTGATAGTTCTCAACCAATGGATTTGAAGACAATAGAGCACTTATTTCGCGGGTTAATTGATCTGTCTTTTCAAGCGGATCATCTGCCGCCATATAGATCACGATATTGAATGTGTTTTTGTTGTCCTTCGGTAGAAAACCGATATTGACCCCAAATTCCGATTGAGGTCCGCCGACCCCTTGAGGACGGATGAATTGCCAGGCCCCTTGCAGCAGCGAACCAGTCATGAGCAGTAGGATGACGCACAGGAAGCCCATCTTGATAAGGTTTGAATTCTGAAGCGGGGTGTACAGAAAGAGATAGGCGCGTTCGAGCCGACCCGGTTCCTGATGTTTGTCACCCTTTTGATCTTCAAGATCATTCGCAGATTGTCTCGGATGCCACTTTACCCATCGGTTAGCCGCCCAAGGGGTAACGATATAGGCAACGAGGATAGAGCCTGCCATAGCAATGGGAACATTATAGGCAATAGGATAGAAATAATCTCCGGGCATTCCGGTAATCAAAAACAGCGATGCAAAGACAAGTATCACAGCCAGGGTTGCCAGATTGGTCGCGTTCCCGATTTCATTCGTTGCTAGAATCGTAACTTTGGTTTTGTCTGCCCCGGCCTTCGCCTGCCCGTAATGTCGGTGAATGTTTTCGATTACCACGATTGCCGCATCGACCAAGAGCCCCAATGACAGGATCAATGCAAACAAGGTGACCCTGTTGATGGTAACGCCACCCAGAAAATCGCTGGCAAGCGTAAGGGAGAAGATCAGCGGGATGGTAACAGTAACAATAAGAGCTTCTCTCCATCCAAGAAAGACAATCAAAATACCACTCACAGTGACAACCGCTATCACCAGATGTTCCATAAGCATATTGACGGCATCATCCGCTTTCTTGCCGTCGTTGCGCGTGACAATCACATTGATTTCGTTTGGAACCATGGATGTTTTCATCCGTTCAACGCGATCAATCACAGAGTCGGAAACCACAACTGCATTTGTATTTTTCTTTTTTGACACCGCGATAGTAACTGCAGCCATGTCTCTGGTGTCTGCCTGTTGCGATCGTATGTCTCCTGATCCGAAGGAAAAGCGGCTGAAACTCTCCAATTCTTCTGGAGGCCCATCCCGAACGGTCGCTACATCTTTGACGTAAATCGGTCGGCCATCATTGACTGAGATGATAAGGTTTCGCACCTCTTCCGCCGAAGAAAAAGCTCCACTGAGTTTGATTGCTTCCACTTTCTTATGCTGAACAGTCGCATCATAGGGAACTGTCAGATTATTGGAGCTAATCGCTGCATAGGCTTGGCTAAGAGACAGGCCAAAAGCTTGAATTCGAACAGGATCCAGCTCAATCGAGATTTCTCGCGATCTGCCTTCATGTACTGTCACCAGTGACACATCCTTGGTGCTTCGCAAACGCTCAGCCATTCTGTCCGCCACTCTCTTGAGAGCAAAATCATCGAGGCTTCCAGATGCCAGAGTGATGGTTATGATTGGCACGTCATCTGAATCAATGCCCTGAATAACTGGATCGCCAGCCTCGGCGGGTAGCAAGGATATATTCGAGCGGATACGGTCGTTGACTTTTACAAGAGACTCTTCTTTCGGCTGCCCAACCTTGAACATGACCGTCACAGTGCCCACGGAATTCATCGCAGCACCATCTGTGTGATCAACACCGGAAATACCGGAAAGCAATCCCTCAAGAGGCGTCACAATGAGCTCTTCGACTTCTGCTGCAGATGCCCCAGGCATTGAGACAGTGACGCGTGCCGCAGGCATAATGATTTGTGGGTTTTCTTCTCTGGGTGTGAGCAAAATTGCCAAAATACCGCTCACGGCTATAGCGAGCACGAAGATAACGGTCAGTTTTGATTCAATGAAGAGCCTGGCCAGTTTCCCAGCCAGATTTTCGCGCACCGGATTATGTTGGTTTTGCATTGGCATTATCCTTCGATCAGCGTGACTGTGGTGCCGTCGATCAAATTTGCTTCCGGCGAGCGCAAAATTATTTCTCCAGCTTCCAACCCTGCAACAATCTCCACCATGCCGTCTTCTTCGATGCCTGTGCGGATCCAGCGAAATGCCACCTTATTCTCGGCTGATATGGTGTACACTCCAGTAAGGCCAGCCTTATCTGTAAGCGCCGATTTAGGGATCAAGATTGCGGTTTCATGACCATTGGGAATTACTGCGCGGCCAAACATGCCCGGCACCAAACGGTCATCAGGAGGAAGTGCAATATCCACTTCATACCGCCGGGTGACCTTGTCTCCTGAAGGCACAACTCCTCTGACGCGTCCTTGGATTTTCTGATCCTCAAGAGCATCGAGGCGGACGTCGATTTGTGCGCCTTCGTGGATTTTACCCATAGTGCTCTCAGACATGAAGATTTTAAAAAGCAGTAATTCCCTTGACTCAACGGTGAGGATCGGAGTTCCCGCTGTTGCCAATTCCCCACTATACAGATTTACATTTACGACAACGCCGGTTACTGGGCTTCGAATTTCCGTATATTTTCTCTGGGCCTTAGCCGCAGAAAGTGCCGCTTCTGCTTGCGCTTTCGCTGCAACATATACTCTCTCTTGCATCTTGGCTTTTCTCAGATTTTCACTGGAAACAAAGCCTTTTGTAGAGAGCTTTTCGTATTTCTCGCGATCGGTGATGGCATCGGTGAGCCTTTCTTCGGCTTGAATAACGGCTTCTCTGGCTTGTCTGATTGATTCATCAACGTCGTCACTGTCAATCTGAACCAACAAGTCTCCCTTGTTGATATGCTGCCCCGCGCGTATATCAAGCTTTTCAATCACACCAACAACGCGCGAAGAAATGTCGAGCCGTCGATCTGAAACGATTGTTCCTGGCACGACTGTCCCTGAAGGAAGCTGTTTATTCTGAACCGTCAAACTTCGAGCACTGATAGAAGGGTATTCAGCGGCAATTATGTCGTGATCACGGTTGCAACCGGATAGGAAGGTAAGCGCTGACAGGAGGGCTATTGGCCCAATTTTTTTTAACATTTGGCGGTCTCGCAAACTGCTGATAGATTGATCATTTGACCTTCGTCGAGTTCATTTGCGAGTTCTTATAGTCGCCCTTGTCGTACCAGGATGTAACCCAGGTATCACCAGACTGCTTTTTGATCAGTATTTATCGGTGCTCGAAAACTGCTGTTGCGCTTTATCGAGTAAGGTCTTTAAATCGGAGACTGACCAACGTCCCTTGGCATTCACAACAACATCTTCTTGTTTCCATTTCTGCCAATGGCGAGCGACAACAACCCGCACTGTACCAATCATGGAAGCCAATGTTTCCTGACTTAGATCATTGATCAGATTTATTCCATTTGTAGGAGATGAGTTCTCCGTTGTATGACGCAGAATCAAACGTGCCAACCTTGTTTCGGTATCATAGAGCGCGATATCCTCCACTTGATCTGCGAGATAGCGCATCTGCTTGCCAATGTAGGGGAGAAGGGTTCTATTGAATTCAGGATTTTTCTCAATCCAATTTCGGGCAACGTCAACCGGTACGGTGAGATAGTGAACTTCTTCCAATGCCGTTGCAATAGAGTCATGCCGCTCGCCATCCAACAATGAAATCATGTCAAATGCATCACCCGGACCGGCCAGAAACAGAATGTGCTCTCTGCCAGTTTCAGGATTGAACACAGATATTTTGCCCCGCCCCGACAACAAAATGTAGAACCGATGGTTTCCACCATCTGTCATGATGCTGGTATCACGAGCTTTGGCCGTCTCATAATGAAGAACACCCATCATGCTCTCCATGGTATCATCAGCGACATCTTTAAACAGCGCCGATTGTCTTAAGGCCCTTACGCAGTAATCATAATGTGGGGATGTCTTTTTCATATGGTCCTAAATCAGTGGTTTCATGTCTGTCGCCAAATCGCTTGCTAAAGCGGCATCATATGAAACTTTGGCTTTCTGCAGAAGTATAAAGAAGTCTGGGTCTTTGGCTCTTGTGATCAGAGCGTCATTCCGAATTAGAAGCGTTCAAATTCGGGATAGCCGCTTTCAGCATCTCGAAACCGGAGAGGATGCTTTTGTCGTCCGGCGCGAGAAAATGCTGCAGAGAAATTCCGAAAGAAGCGGACAGAATGAATCTTGTCATGACTGCAGCAGAATGATCGCTCTGATCCTTGGCGCTTGATCTGTAAAGTCTTTCTTCGATCATATCCGAAATATCGGCGATGAAACGCTCGACAAAGGGCAGGAAATCGGGAGAGCTCATGGCGAAGTTCGAGAATTCAAGGAAATTGCGATAGATTTCCGGCTCTTCGAGCAAAAGAGAGCGATTGAAGGCAATCAGTTCTCGTGTGTGATCTTGCAGAGACACGCCTTTCTTCAACCGGCCTTCAAGCTCTGTTATGTAATTTTCTTGCATGCGTTTCAGGACGGCCACGAACAGACCGTCCTTGTTGCCATAATAGTAGTTGAGCTGACTGAGAACGACACCTGCCTCCTTTGCGATTTCACGCAAGGTCACAGCGCCACACCCTTTCGTCGCGATTGCCTTCATCGCAGCGTCCAGTATCTTTTCTGCCGTTTCCTCTCCCTTGGGCAAAGCGGATGGGCTCTTTTTCATTTTTCGTTCCTCTGGAGCATGCAAGCGGGGAACTCGGGTTTCCCGCTTCTTTCGTTCGCGTTTCTGTTACCGTTTTACATCGACAAGAGCCTGTTGAAAATGGTGCATGGCCAGTTTGGTTGGCTCTCCACCCTGTTTCTGGGGTTCGGTGATGATTGCCTTGATCGCCAGCATCTTGGCTCTCTGGCAAAGCCCGGCGATATCAGCACCACTCATGCCCTCGGTCAGTCCGGCCAAGGCCTCGAAGGAAACGTCCGAGCTGATTTGGCTGGTTCGGCAATGCACCTCCAGGATTTTCTGTCGGCTCATGGCGTCCGGCAGCTTCAGATCAAGGACCAGATCAAACCGACCGGGCCGCAACAGGGCCTGATCAATCCTGTCAGCCCGGTTCGATGCGCCGATCACAATCACGTCCGAGTGCGGCCCGAGGCTGTCAAGTTCGAGCAGGAACTGGCCAACCATCCGGTCTCCTATTTGCCCGTCTCCGGTTTCTGAACCCCGGGCAGGAACGATTGCATCAAGCTCGTCAAAGAAAATGACGGATGGAGCCGACTGGCGTGCCCGTCTGAAGGTCTCGCGAATGCCTCGCTCGCTGTCACCAACCCACTTTGAGAGCAGCTCCGGTCCCTTGACGGTAATGAAATTGACCTCCGTATTGGCGCCGACCGCGTGAGCCAGAAGGGTTTTGCCGGTACCGGACGGTCCGGTCAGCAGAATGCCGCGCGGAGCGGAAAGGCCCACTTCCGCGAAGTGATCTGCATAAAGCCTCGGCCATTCCAACGCCTCGGTCAGGCGCTGTCTCTCATCGTCCAGGCCACCAATATCTGCCCAGCTTGTTTCCGGAATATCGGAGTTGAGTTCTCGAATGGTTGAGAGCTTGAAATCCTCCAGAGCCTCCAGAAAATGGGACATGCCAACGAATGGCCTTGATATTGGGCGTGAAGGATTGCTGTGGTCAAGGCTTGCCGTCCTTGCGCAGCGCATGGCGGCCTCTCTGCAAAGGGCGGCCAGATCAGAACCAAGAAAGCCATGGGTGACCGCGGCAATGCGCTCCAGATCCACATCAGCCGCCAGGGGCATGAAACGGGTATGGATGGACAGGATCTCGGCACGACCTGCCTTGCCTGGTGGGTTGATGCCGATTTCCCTGTCAAAGCGCCCGGGACGCCGCAAGGCCGGATCCACATTGTTGGGCAGGTTTGTGGCCGCCATGACGACAATATTGCCTCGGCTTGAGACGCCATCCATCAGCGCCAGCAACTGGCCAACGACACGTTTTTCCACTTCGCCCAGAACCGTTTCCCGGTTGGGGGCCAAGGCATCGACTTCATCGATGAACAGAATGGCTGCCCTGTGTTTCTGGGCTTCTTCAAAGACCCGCCGGAGCAATTCCTCAGATTCGCCATAGTGCTTCTGGATCACTTCCGGTCCGTTGATCGTGAGGAACACGGCGTCTGTCTGTTCGGCAACGGCCCGGGCAATCAGCGTCTTGCCACATCCCGGAGGGCCATACATCAAAACGCCGCGCGGTGCATCAATACCGAGCTGTTCAAACAGCTCTGGATGGTTGAGCGGCAGTTCCACCATTTCCCTGACCTTGGCAACCTCCTGTGTCAGGCCGCCAATATCGTCATATCCGGTTCGTCGCGCATCAGGATCAAGAAAACGGAGTTCTGTGTTTTCCGAAATGACAACGGCTCCTTCGGGCACGGTTTCGACAACCTGAAGCTCCTGCTTTTGCTCTGAATTCGGAAACAGGAGATTACCCTTGAGCAGGGCTTGCCCCAAAATCCGGGCCCCAATTGCGTCCCTGTCTGTCGTTGACGCTGCCCTTTGCCCCTGCTTGCTGTCAGATCTCCATTTGCCGAACAGGGAAACCCTTTGCGTCTCGGTCTTGGGCCGAGCTGTCCTTTTGCTGAAGGTGATACGCTCCGCCTTGACGAGAGCGACGGGATTGACGCGTATTGATCCGGTATCGATCAGGCCGATATTGAAGGCCAGAGAAGGCGAAAGCTGCGCCTGCGCCCGATCCTGATCGGGTGGCAGAACTTCAATTCTTGCAAGAGCTTCTCCCGTGAAGGTGACCAAAGCAAAGTCTCCCTTCTTCAGGTTTGCCTCTTCCAGTGTATGCGCGGGAAGACCTATTATGTGATCACTTCCACCCGCTGGGGCGGAAGTGATTGCTGCATCAAGCTGCATCGTGGAAATTGCATCCATCCTGTCGAATTCACATCACTGACGCTGATTGCGGCTCAATGCCTGACCAATGCCGGGAACGGCGGGGATTCGAACGCGCTTGATATCCTGCACCATGTAGGGGCCGAAGCCGAAGGTGAAGAGGCCGTAGCTGATGAAGGCAACATGAAATGACCAATAACCGTTCAGAGCAAATGGCCCCTCCTTGAAATAGGGCAAGAAAGTCAGTGGAATGAAAGAAAGCCCCGAAAAGAGGGCAAGCCCAGCCAACCACTTTGGAACCATCGAGGGTTGTTCCTTGTCGGTGAATACCATGATCGCGATGGCCGCCACTTCGACAGTCGTGATCCAGTAGGTCATGTCGTAAATATACCAGGCCATAAAGTGAACAGCCTTGATGAATTCAGGATCAACCTTGCCTGCATTTTCTGCACACCAGGCCCAAAGTGCTGGGCACATGATCAGAACCCACCCAGTCAAAAGTCCACCGCAGAGTTGAATGAGAGAAAGAATAGGCAGCTTCTCTCGTCTCCACATCTGAACTGTCACCTGACAGGCCCAGATGAGATACAGAATTCCGGTTGCTGTTGAGAGTGATTGGCCCAACAGGATGCGATCCTGATACTTTCCATAGAAGTTATCAATAAGCTCCTGAGCTGAAAACATCGGATCAGGAGGCGGATAGTTGTGCCCTAGGACAACCCAGGTAAAACCGTAAATCAAGACAAAGGCTGGGCCGCACCATGCAGCCCATATCTGCAATTTCTGTGTCAATTGTTCGTCCATTTCAATCTCCATAAATCGGACGTCCGTCCTATTTTGAACAAATACAGGACAAGCGTCCTAATTTCAAGTCAATAATTGAAGACAGCCTCAAAAGCCGTCTGAAATGCGATGTTGGGAAATATCAATGAATGACAGCTTTCGGAAAGAGGCGCAATTATCTTTAGTCACGGACGAACGCCCGCATTGGGCCGCGATTACAACTCATGGACTGAATGCCGTCTTCAATCGATCAATCTATCTTGCCACTTTCTTTAAAAAGATAAAAATCACTAAGAGCGCAATAAAAATGACTAGCACGGGTATTGCTAAGAAGCCAATTGGAACGCAGATAAAAATTGGCCCATTCTCTTCAAGTAGACGATCGCATTCACGCAATTCAATTGGCAGATAAACAACAAACGCCAACAGAATAAATGAGACTGCCAAACCAAGCCGTTTAGCTGTTATTTTGAACAAATCCACCTCCCGCACGACGCGAAGATGCTAATCTAATTACTTGATAACCTGTGACAGGTAAAGCACGCATCACTTCAAGAGACTCGGAAGTCTTATTCGTCCGCCCTCCAGCCATCGGCTGACTAAAAATGCAGCGCTTTGAATGAGTGGCAGGAATGCGGAAGCTACCTTGCGTATTATGACAATCTGCGAATGTCCGCTTGGGGCCGCGAATACCAATCACGGCCCCAGATGGTCCATATCGGTCGATGATGCAGTGCGCTAGGCTGCTAGGAGCCCATGGTAGACATTGGACATGGTGGTGTCTTTCGCATGTGCAAAAGAGGTGCTTAAAAACCGCGGCACGAAGCGGAATTTTGGAAGAGCGGTGGAGCCACAGTGCAGCCTCCTCTAAGTCGAGTCCGGTCCGATGTGCATTGATCAACGAACTTTCATGCTATCTCTTTGCCAAGACTGGACTAGACGGATCTAAGCTTTCCAATGCAAACTAGGGTTCTGGGGAACATACCAAAGGTCGCGAACCTGTGTGTCATCACTGTTAGGGGTGGGATCGGCATCTCGGACACGGAAGGTGGTTGGAATTTTCACCGCGCTTCCGAAAATTAGTGCGTGCTGTTTTGGTAGAGATGGCAAGCGCCTCAGAACCGTTTCAGAGATAAACGGCGTCATCTGCTTGATCTGCAAGAGGTCGTCAGGGTTTTGGATGCGATGAATGATGAAGTTATTGCACTGGGAGAGAACTGTCTTCGATAGCTCACTTGGCCGCTGTGACGCCACAATCAAGAAAGCCCCGTATTTCCTTCCTTCTTTTGCAATCCGCTGAAAGATTATACCCGCGTCGATGGCAAAGCGGCTCGGGCGCTCAGAGATGTAGCGGTGCGCTTCTTCGAGGATCAGGTGGACAGGCATCTTATTTCGGGGTGTTGCTCGGCGCATTCGGTCGAATATCAGTCTCGCAACGACTGCGGATGCGAGTTCAACGATCTCGTCAGAAGCGTCGTTCAGGTCAATGATGCAAAGCTGCTGCTTTTTCTCGTAGTGCGCACCCTGTCTGGCAATACCCAAGAGTCTATCCACGAAATGGGTCGGCTCTCTGTCATGATCTTGCAAACCCTCGACAGAGGCACGCAGGAACTCAAAATCTGGATTGTCGGAAACAGACTTCAACCGTGTTACCAGCTGGGAACAATAGTCCCTTATCTGTTTATTTCCGTTGGCTTCTTCATAGAAGAGGGCCAGGTCGAGGGCTGCTTGCAACCTTTCAAAGGAAAACGGCGCATTTCCATAGCTCGGAAGAACCGGTTCATCTGTAACGTAATTTTGTAGAAGCGTTAAAATAGCTTCATAGTTTCCCTGAGTAGTAGAGTTTCGTCCATCCTTAAACTGACCATAGTCGTTGTAGAGGCCGGATTTGATTGTCTCTCTGCAAATTTCTTCCGTCGAGAAAGTGTGCAGCATCGCTAAGATTCGTCCCTCCTTACTTGGGACACTGGAATCATCGTTCAAAATAGACAGAATAATTTTTGCCAGAACGTGATTTCGCACACATTCAAGCTCATCGGTCACGCCCACTCTAAGATCTTCAAATGGGGTTTCTTGAAACAGCGTTGTGAGACCGAGAGCAGTACGCAAAGCTGGTAACTGCGTTTTCTCGCTCGCGCGGAGTAAAAGTGCCCACTCATCGACGGTCATGAACCAATGCGGAAGCCGAAACCGGTCGACTAAATCAGCACCGAGAAAACCTACTTCCAACCCTTCAGCCTCAGCGTCTGAACTAGTTGCTTTGAAGTAGCTTGAATGAATCTTCCAAGGTAGATTTTCAAAGGCTGGTCGATATTCGCCGTTAACATCAAAGATAACAAAGGCTGCACCAATCGCCTCAAATTCCTTTGTTCGATCAAAAACCGACTGAATTATGGACGCGACGGTACAGGACTTCCCGCTGCCGGTATTTCCCAGAACCGCGACATGCCCGCCGAAGAGGGTATCGAGTTGCGCCTTAACAGGATAATCCTTGAAAACCGCTGATGTGCCTATCTCGATTGTGTGAGGTACTGTCCCCCGTTGTTTTGCACCGCCAGCATCTCTTTTTGTCGCCGGATCTGGCGAATGCGCCGCGTCGAAGATGCGGTCCAAGTCTTCGTCGCGGGCGTAGAGAGCATCCGCGTAGAGTGGAGGGAAGGTCGAAACCCCGAACCTAAACGAACCACCCTTAACGGGCATCGAGCCAACTGGTACGACATCGAGAAACTTTGCGGCTGCCGCCTTGTTCATCTCGGATCCACCTCCGGTAGCGGGAGGAAAATCCTTCTCGCGAAGGCCGATAACTTCGAGAACGACATATTCGGATTGGGTTGGCGCCATGAGATACGATCCCAACGTCGCGACATAGTGGACATCATCAAAGCCAACCACCGTGAAGTTGTCGCTGCCCCTATGCATTTCGACGACAAGGCGATCAGCCGAGACGCTAATAATCTTACCTATGGCGCGGCTTGTATCATCCCTCGCCATTTTCACCACCTTGCTGCTTGGAAAGTAGAGACTTGAAAACCTTTTCTATGGCTTGCTCTGCTTTCTGATCCGCGCTCGTTGGCATCAAATCCTGCACGATACTGTCGAAGTAGTGCGCTTTCTTGCCCGTCTCCTTATCACTGCCCCAGATGAACCAGATCCTCGGGTCTCCAAGCGCAGCGAGTTCCTTGGTCACCGAGTTGTTGGCGTCTTCGGCATTGAGAAATGCGATCAGACGGAAACCAGGTAGAGTAAGCCCCTGAAAAATAATGTTATTGATATGCTCATCGCCGAAGCTGAATCCCATAACAAAAAGGACGCTCTGGTCTTGAACGATCTGGCGCTGAAATTCACGGAACATATCTGAGTAGGGCGAGCCAAAACTCGCCGTCTGTTTCGAGGGCGTTGGGTAGATCATGACGCGATCCTTGGCAGGGTCGAGCTTTTCGGCAGACTCCCTGATTGGGTAAAGACCGGCCTCCTCCTCAGTCCAGTTTACGGACCCGTGAAGCTTGCAGAAATGCACATATCCGTCGACCGCCGCCCACCTCTTTGAAGAAATATCGAGCTGTTCAGCCAGAGCACGACGATATGTGGAAGGGTTGAAACGGCGTTCAACGGTGCCCGCAAACCCGTTGGAATATGGAATGCCTGATCGGTCCATTGCCCTCTCATTGAAGAGGTCGTAGTTGGTGGTAAAAACCCAAGATGGCGCAAGGCCACGGGATCGGGTGGCCAGCGACTGATAAAAGCGCCGATACAGCGTCACGACTGCTTCGTCGCCGTTTGCAAACAGTCCTTCGGTGCATTTCTGAAGGATGAACTTTTTCACGCCTGCGATGACAGCCTCAACGTTTGCGAGGGCACCTTGAAGATCCTCCTTGCCGCTCATCTTACAAAACTGCTGTGCTGTCATAAGGGCTTCCATCATCCGTTCTAGGTTTTTTTGGAAGTCTTCATGGGTTAGGTCGATTCCCAACTGATCGTTGAGGGCTTTTCGTAATTTTGATGTCACAAACGATCCGCTGCCAAGCAGATCTTGAAACTCTGTGGCAAGCGGCCCCATCGTCGGAATGCCAAGTTCATTGCCGTCACACATGTAGGACGAGCAACCGGAGCCCATGAGAAAAGACAGGTTCTTCGAACCGAAAACCTCAGCCAGATCCCGCCGGATAATTTCTGCTCGGTCATCATATCCTGCTTCAGGGGGAAGTTTCGCAAACTCGTCTTTTCTCCCTTTTCTAAAATTGATCAAACAACCACTCCAAGTAAATCTCGCGCTTTCTATCTCGCCCCATAATAGCGCAGGAGTTCAAATATTTTAAGTCCGGCGTCGGTTGTTGTTCCTCAATCATAGGTAGATAAGGCAAATGTCAGCCGTCCGCCCTTTTTGCCAGAAGTGCGCACCTACGCCAAAAAATATTCAGCACCACAGCGTAGGTCTCGAACGTCAACAGAGCCTTTGCTTTCTAGGTGTCAATGCTACGTCAGCTTTCTGGAAGCACGTCGGAGCCACCTCTGGTCAAACGAATGTCGGGATTGGGCCGACAATGCAAATGAAGCATTCTTGACAGCTGTCAAGATTGGTAACTGGAAGCCCGGCACCGGTGAATTGTCCCGACACCGCGCGATGGAAAGAGTTGCTCGTAAACTCGCCCCTTTCGAGTCATCACGCTACAGAACACTGGCGATTCTTTCTATATTACCAGCTTTCAGTGCTTCGGAAGACCTGCCATTCTCTTCGTCGAAGGCTTCACGTCTTCTGGAAGGTATGTCTTGCTCAATGCTTCCTGCAATCCTGTCGACATTACAACGTGAGTTGGTCCGTCTTTATCCGGCAAATGTACGGGCTTCTGAGCTGCTTCGGTCAGGATTTCATCGCTGTTTGCGACCTATGTCTAGAGCACCTGTTCGATAAGATAGAAATCCATATGATCCCGCGCGACCATGAAACTATCCTTCCAGGCCTTTTGTGACATGTTTGAGGGCGGATTGAATTCGATGAAGTACCCCGCCACCAGCATGCGGCAGGTTTCATCGACCGCTGTCATATAGTTGAGATTGGGGAATTGATCGCCATCTTCGTCGGGCTCACTCATGAAATCATTTCGGGTCAGTCTTGTCCCCGTGATGGCTTCAAAAGCGAGGAGCAGCTCATCGAACTGCTTCATGCAATCATCAGACAGTTCAGAGTCAAACCTGTAGTATCCTGATATTTCTCCGCCAGATGCTCTCGTATCGGCAATGACCTTAGCCACGTCATCAGGTGCCAGCTTTAGACATCTGAATGCACCGATACCTAAATTTCTCACGCTTATGTCATGGCCCATGCTGATAAACAGGTCTGCCATTTTATGCCTCCTTTTCTTCCATTTCGGCTTGCGGTCCTGCCTATCGAGGCTGCGAGCCGATTGGTGTGGGGATTGAGTTTTGAATGTGTCTCATTGTGGCCAGAGTAGGCCTTGCTTTATGGTGTAAATAATATTATTTTATCAATAACTAAAATTTTGGTGATCAGATACCAATATGATATCACTTGTTACAGCATCAAAGGGTAAGGCGAAGCTGCGGGACAATGTCCGCGCAAGACGTCTTGGTATGAATTTGACACAGGCCGGTCTTGCTGATCGTTCGGGTGTTCCTTTGCCGACATTGCGGAAGTTTGAACAGACCGGCTCAATCTCGCTTGAGGCTTTTCTCAAGCTCCTGATGGTCGTGGGCGGGATCGAAGAGGTGATCGAGGCAACGGAAAATCGGACGGAAGAATTTACCTCCATTGATGATGTCTTGAAACCGGAACCGGGCCTCAAACGCAAGAGGGGGCGCCTTAAATGATCGACTTTCAGCCAGTCAGGGAAATCAAGGTTGGTCTTGATTTCGGCGATGATGTCATTTCTGTTGGCCGCCTCGCCATTCGGGATGGACGGATCTATTTCGAATATGATGCCTCTTTCATCGATGTTGGAATAGAGCTTTCCCCTTTGCGCCTGCCTTTGAAGCGTGGTGTTTCAAGCTTCGATCCCTTTCTCTTTGAAGGCCTTCCGGGTCTGTTCAATGACAGCTTGCCGGATGGCTGGGGGAGACTGCTGTTTGATCGCTTTGCCCGATCGCATGGTGTCTTGCCGCACGAGATCTCTCCTTTGGATCGCCTCGCCTATATGGGGCGTCGGGCGCTCGGCGCGTTGGTTTATGAGCCTGATCATGCTGTTGGTGAGCAGGAAGGGACCATCAGTCTTGATGCACTGGCAGATCAGGCCCAGGAGATATTGGAAGGGCGAGCGGAAGATGTCCTTGAAGATCTGCTGGCATTGAATGGCTCCTCCGCGGGAGCCAGACCAAAGGCACTCCTGGGTGTCGACCGGGATCGCAGAGTGATTATTCATGGCGTATCTGATTTGCCAGACGGATTTGATCACTGGCTGATCAAGTTCCCCAATAGCCAAGACGGGATCGATGCGGGAGTCGTGGAATATGTTTACGCTCTGATGGCCAAGGATGCTGGCATTGAAATGCCGGATGTTCATTTGTTCCCGGCAGCGAGCGGACCGGGATATTTCGGGATCCGGCGGTTCGACCGTGTGGGCGATCAGCGCTTCCACATGCATACGGCCTGCGGCCTGCTTCATTCAGATTTCCGAACGCCATCGGTGGATTATGAGGATCTGGTCGCCTTAACGCAGATGCTGACAAGAGACATTCGAGAAGTTGAGAAGCTCTATCGACTGGCCGTTTTCAACGTTCTGGCTCATAACCGTGATGATCACTCCAAGAATTTCAGCTTTCTCATGGCGCGTGATGGCAATTGGCGTCTGTCACCAGCCTACGACCTGACCTTCTCTTCCGGTCCGCGAGGAGAGCAAAGCACCATGGTGATGGGGGAGGGGCGCAATCCCGGCATTGAGCATCTGAAAAAGCTGGGAAAAGAAGCCTCTCTGCCAAAAGGTCGGGCAGATGAAATCATCGCTGATGTCAAAGCCGCGTTACTACAATGGCAATCTCTGGCAAAAGAATTTGGTGTTTCGCCAGAGACACTGCAAGTGATCAGCAGCAGGCTTCTGATGGAGCCCTAATGATTTCCAGGTTTTAAGAAGTTCCCGCTGGTTCACGTGAACCGGTAAACCGGAACAAATCGGGAATATGTCGGCTCTGCCGGTTCAAAACGAAGTTCTCGTTTGTCGATTTCCTGCCGTTTCGAGTGGAGGGAAGAAAGTTGACATCGTAGGGGTCACTGGTTCAATCCCAGTTACGCCCACCATCCTTTCCTCTTTAAAAGAATAAAGCAAAACAATGGCTTCTATGATCGAAGAGGTTTTGGAGCCTAGCTTTTCTATTCCTGCTTCTATTCACAACGTTCACATTCGTCACTGTGATGTCAACGCAGTGGCTAGAGCTTTACCACGTGCATTACCCCGAAGATCGCAAGCTTATCCTTGTGAAGAAAGTTGATGCCCAGCCAGAAACCGCCGTCAAAGACGGTTTGGAAATGGTCAAAGTGCAGAAACTTCGCACTCTGGCAGAATACGAGGATACAGACCAAACCATCCTCATGAGGGATGTTCTGAGGCGCCACAATGGTCTGCTATCTGACACGTCCATAGATATTCCCGATTTGGAGGAAGCGCGGGGCGATTGGACTGCACAGACGCTGCATCACCCATCTGAACAAATTTTTGCATCGTATCTTTAGTCGGTCGTCTTTTGTCTTCGAGGGGCCAAAGCAAAAAACAAGATGCCTGAGCAGAGAGAAGTGTTGCGCAAGGTATCATACTCTGATGCAATCATTTGACATTTAGGTCTTCCCTTGCAAAGATTGTTTTTGGTAATAATATACAAAACCCCACCTCTCTTTTTGATATTAAGAAGTTTCTTATGAGCCTCAAGATTTGTTTTTTTTCTGCCCTCGTTCTTACCTTCGCGGCGCCCTTTGCAGCACATGCTGAATATTCGGAAAGCTGTCCCGGAGAAGAAGGATATTATTATACCAATGATCGCAACTCCAAGAACCCGGTGGAAGGCGGCTTCATTTCTTATGATGCAGATGTTTCCGATGACATATGGGTTGGCCGGAATGCCGCTATTTGCGGCTTTGCTTCCGTTACGAATAGCGCCAGAATTTTAGGGCGCTCCATTATTTGCGGCAATGCACAAGTTATGGGGAGACATGCACAAGTTACCGGCTATGCCAAGGTCTGTGGTGACGCAGTCGTTGACGGAAGCGAAAATGACGTCAAAATTTTAGGGTATTTTGAAACAGAAACCGGCCTTTACGATAGCGGCACTTACGAACAAAAAGACAGCGCCAATTCAACTCATCCTCTGGTCGCAGGTAACAAAAAGCTTAAAGCTGTAAAACGCTTGCTCGATATCATTGATGGGTTCAAATTCAATCTTTACAAAAAATCGGGCGACAAATTTAAGCCATACAATATCACAGAATGGTTCGCCCAAATTCCTAACAGACAGACCCCCTGCTTTGTCGAGATAAAATCCAGAATGTCTTACGATGGTAATGAAGACCTTGTTGGTGATATCGTCTTTGCCAATGACTACAACTTAAATGTCAAAGACATACAGGATGGCCGAGTACATGAAAAAGCAGGAGCAAATTATTCGGACACAGATGGTCGATACAATAAAGACGGAAGTGTGGCTTATTATACTTACAATCACATTTCTAAAAACAGAGAAAACGAAATTCAGAAATATCACTTTATGAGAGGCAAAGAGAAGGCTATCGAGGATTTGGAAACTCCTGATAAACCAGTCATCTCTTTCGATGTGAAAGATGAATCTGATGCGAAGCGCATTTTGGATGCCCTTCGATATGCGAGTAAAATCTGTTCGCAATAAGAGCGAGGAGGCTGTCGCAACGTGCCCGCCGTTTAGAAAATTTTGCTGCTCATGATTGGTAAGAACGAATAGAGCGGCGTTTCTCATTCGTTGAGTTAAAAATTGAAAAGGATGAATTCTCCCTAGAATTGCAGGCACCTTGTCTCCTAAATTTGGTGAGCGTCATCCAAATGGCCGCAATGGGGAAGCTGCCTTGTAACGGATGCTCGCTAGCGAATGCTCGTATGGGCCGCGATTGCCATAAGAGGCCAGAGGCAAAAAAAGCCTCTAGCCCATTTTTTATTTCAGAAATGTCGACTGTGCCCAGTGGGGCATTCCAAGTAATGGTCAATAGTCTGCGAAAATAGCTGTTAGTCGAGCTGTGAGGGGCGATTGTGAAGAGCCTGTGGGTGTCGCTTTGGCAACGGCTTCTAGTCGTTTCAGCCGATCGGTATTTGTGTGGCTTGCGGCAATATCAATTACCTTGGCGGGAAGGATTTCACTCAGCTTTTCAACTCTTTGAATGGTTATGGCTTGAGACGCTCGGCCAGCCAGCTCCTTGGAGCAGTAACTCATGCCAAAATTTTTGAACGAAGGGGTATTGATGCTGATCATATTATAGATATTGCACCGTTGCGATGAGACTGACGCTGCAGTGGCAAAAGCTTGGCGGTTTATTTCCTGCCAAGAGCGCCGCAGCCTTTCAGGAAGAGGTCTGCACAATTCTCTGACCATTGGATCACGTCGTCGTCGGACATGTCTTTTGATCGGCCGCCAAACACGATTTGGCGCTGCAAACCGCTGATCATGGTTCTGAGCATTTCTGCCGCCAGAGCCGGGGCGGGGCAGTCGATCTTGCCGCTTTCACAGAGTTGGATAATGCGATTGTCAAACGCTTGATAGAAGCATTCAGACACTTTTTGCTGTTCTTTCAGGATTTCAGGGAAATTCTTCATTTCCGTGATCATGATATAGGCCGTTCGTCTGTAATTCGGACTCAACAAAAGCCTTGAATAGAACAGGATCAGACTAGCAAGCTGGCTTGATCCATCGCCGTCGGTTGTGGGGATCTGGTCGAAGCGCTGGAGCTCCCGTTGTAACCATTCCTCGGCGACCATGCGGAACAGATCGGCCTTGTTTGGGATGAACTTGTAGAATGTACGGGTCGATATGCCCGCTTTTTCTGCAACTATTTGAACACGAGTGTGTTCATAGCCGGACGCAAGAAACTCTTCGCCAGCGATATCAATCAACTTTTTCTGAAGTTCTCCGTCCTTGTGAGTTGGTGGTCTGCCAGGGGAGCGCCGGTTTCTACGTCTGGTTTCTTTTTCGCCTTTTGCCATTGACATTCCCTCTCTAGAAATAATATAGAAAATAGCAATTTTCCTAAATACCACAATAGCATCTTTCGGTGGGTGTACTGAAATGTTGAAAAGAAAAGCTTTTTGGCTTGTTATTCTCCTGTTCATCCTGGTTGGTGGCTACACTGTCTGGTCCGTAACCCGCCCGGTGGCTTTGATTGTTCAGGGGGAAGTTGAGGCGACACGCATTGACCTTGCTGCACAAGTTGCTGCGCGCGTATCGAGCACTCCTGTCAATTTTGGGGACAGGGTGGAGAAAGATCAAATCCTTGTGGAATCGGCAAGCCCTCAGCTCAAGGCGAGCCTTGCGAGTGCGAAAGCTGCTCTGGATGTGGCAAAAGCCAATAAGGAGCTTACTTTCTCGACACGACCCGAAACCATCGATGCTGCCCGCGCGACGCTTGAGCAGGCCAATGCTGCCTTTGAGTTGGCATCCAAGACCTACGAGCGATTGGCCAAGTTGAGAGAAACCGACACAGTTTCGGTCCAGAGTCTGGATCAGGCCGCCCAGTCTTTGAAACAGGCCAGAGAGGCACGAAAGGCCGCAAAGGCGCAGCTTGAGTTGGCCATTCAGGGTGCAAGCAAAGAGCAAAAAGCGGTTGCTGTAGCGCAGGTCGAACAAGCACAAGCCGCCGTGGGGCAGATCGAGACCAATATTGCCGAGCTGACGATTTCTGCTCCAATGGATGGCCAGATTACGGCTCGTATGGCTGAAAAGGGCAAATTCTTTGCCGCAGGGGCACCTCAGATTTCCATGATCGATATTGATCATCCGTGGTTTACTTTCAATTTGCGTGAGGATCTGTTGAATGGTTTGACCGTCGGGCAGCAGTTGAATGTGCATGTACCTGCTCTGGGAGGCCGGATTGTTCCTGCCAAAATCACAGCGATCAATGTGGAAGGGAGCTATGCCAACTGGCGCGCAACCAAGGCGACGGGGGGCTTTGATCTCAGAACATTCTCCATTCGTGCCGAGCCTGTCGCGCAGGATAAAGATCTGCGGCCCGGCATGAGTGCTTTGCTTAAGTGGGGCACTGAAGACAATTTGGGTCTTTAACTGATGCTGAATGGTCATCTTCCCCCGGGGTTTCGGCGGATTTTCCGGCGCGAATTGCGCCAGATCTCTGCACGACCAGCATTTGTATTCATGCTTTTGCCGTTTCCCCTGATCCTGTTTGCCACGCTGGCTCTGATTTTTCATTCCGGCTTGCCGACTGGGCTGCCGGTTGCCGTGGTGGATCTTGATGGTACTATGACATCCCATCAAATTACCCGCATGGTGGATGCGACGCCGGATGTCGACGTAACGCTTCGCCTTGCCTCCTTGAGCGAAGCCAAGAGGGTCCTCGTTTCTCGCAAGGCCTATGCTGTTCTCTATATTCCCAAGAATATGGAGCGGGATTTGCAGTTGGGGCATCGGCCCAATCTGGTGATGTTTATCAACAATCAGCTTTACACCACCGGCAGCATTTCACGAAAGGCGATGGCAAGCGCACTCGGCAGTTTCAATGTAGGAGTAAGCATTCAGACGCGCATGGCCAAGGGGGCTGATCGTGATAGTGCCACTGCCGCCGCGCAACCTATTCCGCTGCAGATAAATCCACTTTTCAATCCAACGCTCAGTTACATCCATTTCTTGCTTGCTGCGATTATGCCTGCAATCTTGCAGATCTTTGTGAGTGCGAGTGCCGCTCTCTCCTTTTCGCGCGATCACCATACGATTGCTGGAATGCCGCGGGCCATGCGCCTTGGAGGATCGTCTTTCCGCGTTATTGTGGGGAAGCTTTTGCCATACACGATCATCTGGTGCATGATGCTTATGGTGACAGATGCCATAATTTTCGGCGGCTTTGACGGGCCTTTTCACGGCAATATCGCCTTTCATTTCGTCTATAGCGTGATTTTCATTCTGGCGAGCCAGTTTCTTGGCGCGTGTGGCGCTATGCTGAGCCGGGATACCCCGGCGACACTCGGCTTTGTTGGGGTCTTTACTGCTCCCGCTTTCGGGTTTGCCGGCATGAGCTATCCCCGCATCATGATGAATGATTTTGCGCGCTGGTGGGGCGATATGATCCCGCTCACTTCCTATCTGGAATTACGAACGGATCAGGTTTTGCGTGGTACGCCAATTCATTATTCCTTGCCGGAATTCTACTGGGCGCTGGCGACTATGATCGGGTGGCTTTTACTGCTGTTGGTTCTCATTCATGTAGATGCACACAAAAAGACCAAAAAGGCGGAATCAGCAGAAGGAGAAATGGCATGAGGCTTTTTCTGCGACGCTATTTCGGCGCATTCGGGGCTATTTTCTCCAATTGGAGCGCTTTTTCTACAATGGTGCTGGCGACTTTCCTTTATGCGGCGCTCTATCCTCAACCCTATCTGGGGGAGGTTGTGAAAAAGGCTCCTGTGGTGGCTGTTGATCAGGATGGGTCAACGGCGAGCCGCGCATTGCTGCGCCGCATTGCCAATACGGATGGCGTTCGCATTGCTGCCAATGTACAGGATATGAACGCTGCGAAAGATTTGTTTTACAAACGCGAGGTCTATGGAGTGGTGGTTATTCCGCCTCAGTTTGAGAAGACTTTGCTCGATGGGCATCCATCGCCGATAGCGGCCTATGGAGACGCCAGTTATCTCGTCATCTACAGCGCGCTAATCAGCGCGGTAAGGGATGCCGCGACCAGCATGGGCACAGAAGTTCAATTCTCCCGGTTGACGGCGGCGGGAACAGATGCTGCCAGCGCCACGTCTCTGATTTCACCGATCAACATTACGTCGGTAACCCTATTCAACCCCGAAGGTGGCTATAACAGCTATGTGGTTCCGGCAGCCTTTGTTTTGATTCTTCAGCAAACTCTCTTGATGGGCATTGGTATTCTGCAGACCGGGCGCAGGAGGCGCTTTGGAGCGGAAATGCTGGCTGAGCCGTTGGCCTATATTTCGCTATATCTGGTTTTGATCTTCTTTTCACAAGAGATGCTACCCAGACTTTATAATATTCCGAAAATCGGGCAGACAAGCACACTGTTCCTCGTTGCTTTTCCTTTCCTTACCGCCACATGTGCGCTGGGCTATGTGATAACCCGCCTTATACCGTGGCGCGAAGGCATTCTTTTCTTTTTGGTTGTGCTGGGATTGCCGCTGTTTTTCTTGTCTGGCGTTTCTTGGCCATTTGAAGAAATCCCTCCTGTCATCCATGCCCTGTCTCTGCTTTTCCCTTCAACAACAGCAATTACAGCCATTGTTCAGGTGAATCAGATGGGCGCTGATTATCAGGACGTGTTGCCTACGGTCTATGTCCTTCTAGGGTTGACGGTGTTCTACTCCCTGCTCTCTGTAGGGATAGATACCTTCACCAAGCGGCGGTAAGGCTTTATCGAGAGCGACGAACAATATATGTATGATTCAGTCGCCGCAAATCCGCTGCGCTCTTGTGGTCCGCAAGGGAATCTGCTGGCTGTGTTTTGAAATCACAATCACAAAAGGCCTCATTTTGAAAAGCTCTGCTAAAGCTGTGGTATTGCAGCTCTTTCACGAAGCCAGTTGTCTGGCACCCAAAGATGTGACGCGCGAAGAATTTCTCAAACGGCACCATATGCGGGGAGAGAAGGTGCGGGCCGAATTTGGCAAGACCAAAAACTGGCTGGGCGGGGTTTTGACAGCGCTGGAAGAGGCCGACGTGCCGACGGAAATCGGTCTTTGCACGGCCTGCTTGCCTGGGGGTGTTGTGTGTCAGGATGATTTTGAACATCTGGCCGATGAGCTGTTGGATAGTCTTGAGCAATGTTTGTCGAGCGGGCCTGTTACGCACCTTTTCCTGTTGTTACATGGCGCTTTGTTGGCAAGAGGGTATGACGATCCTGAAGGATGGCTTGCCTCCAAGGTGAGGGCGCGCATTGGAGATGGCGTTCGGGTGGCCATTTCGCTTGATTTTCATGCCAATGTCAGCGAATTGCTGGTGGAGAGTGCGGACATTCTGCTTGGCGGGAAGCTTTATCCTCACACAGATGCTGCAGAGCGAGGCCGTCGGCTGGTTGAACTGGCTCTTTCCGACAGGGCTCTCAAAACCTATCGCTACGCGAGTGGCGTCATATCCCAGATGCCTCGTCAGGAAACCATTGATGGTCCCTTTCGCGATCTGGCGCAGCTGACTGATAAATTGCAAGGAGGGTCTGTTTCCGATGTTTCCTTGCTGGGTGGATTTCCCTATTCGTACGCGTCCTTCAGGGGGATGACCTGTTTGGTTACTGCAGAAAGTCGCAAGCAGGCGGATGATGTGGCCGCGGAGGTTGTGCAGGCCGTCTCCAAAGTGGGTGAGGCGTTGCAAGAGCCGGTGCCCAGTGTGGCTGAGGCTTTGCCAGACATTCAGAATGCGATGTCGAATGGTCTGGTCGTGGTTGCCGATGTTGGAGACAATCCCGGTGGTGGTGGCAGCGGCGATGTGACCGGACTTCTTTCTGAGCTTGTCGCCATGAAATGTCGGTTTGCCTTTGCGTTTCTCGTCAACGAGGCTCTTGTCAAAAAGGCAGTAAGCGCCGGGGTTGGGGGGCATATTCGGGTCGATACATCAGAGGGCGGCTTTGAGGCGGATGTGGTGTCTTTGCCTGAAATTTACTATCGTAATGTCGGGGCCATGATGCATGGAGAGGTCTTGGATGGAGGGCAAGGAGCCGTTCTCGGGGTTGGTTCTTCCCGAATTCTCCTGTCCAGCTTGCGCGTTCAGGCCTATGATGTGAACGCATTTGGCGCTTTTGGTATCGATCTGGCCAAAATGGAAATTGCTGCGGTTAAGTCCATTGCGCATTTTCGGGCGTGCTTCACTTCTATTGCCAAGGGCGGGGTCATTCTGGTGGATAGCTTCGGGCTTTCGTCGCCGCGCAAGGCTCAGCTTTGATTGATGGCTTTCTATTGGGGCAGGATTTGAAAGTGGTTGAAATTCCTGCTCAATCTTTTGTATCTTTTTGTTCGAGCTGTGCGTTTTCGCGAATTTGATGGAGCCTTATCATATTTCGTTCGAGCGGCTGATGTTGCGGTTGTTTTTTGAGGTAAAATAAGTCAAAAAGCGAATCGTGGTCCGACTTGATGATCTGAGAAAGCCGGTTGAATCGAGAATATGACAAAGGGGATCGGTATTGGATTTTCGCCAGCTTGAAGCATTTGTGACGGTGGTTTCTACAGGCAGCATGACAGCTGCTGCACGAGTGTTGGGAACATCACAGCCAACGATCACGCGCCTTGTGCAGGAGCTGGAACATTCTGTCGGTTTTCATTTGCTGACCAGGAATGGCCCCAAAATCATACCGACTCGAGACGGGCTTGATTTTTATTCTGAAGCCGAAGGGCTCCTCAATGCCGTCTCGCGGCTGGAGCACAGGGCTCACGATATTGCGACGGCAGCGCCGCGCTCCTTCAATATCGCATCCATTTCTTCAGTCGGCGTTGCATTCGTGCCCAAAATTTTGGCCAGGATGAGCCCGGACAAAGTACCTGACAAAATCTCAATCAGCCTGCAGCGGGCCGAGATCGTGCCGCAAATGGTGGTCAATGGGCAGGCTGATCTTGGTTTCGCCAACCCGCCACTTGATCATCCGGGGCTTGAAATCATTGGCTCCTATGTCGCGCCTTGTGTGGCAGCTCTGCCATCGGACCATCCCTTGGCCAGCAAGAAACTGATCAAGATCGAGGATTTCAGAGGCAAGCGTTTTGCGACGCTGGGTGACAGGTTTCGTTTCAGAAGGCTCGTCGATGAGGCTCTGGCTCAGCAGGGGATTGTGATCGAGCAGGAAATTACCTGTTCGTCGACCATTGCTGCCTTGCATTGTATTCAAAACGGAACGGCCGTGGGAATTGTTGATCCCTTGACCGCTTTCAGTGTGCCTTTGCAAAATGTTGCCATTCGGCCGTTGGCTGAGGAAAGCCTCTTCTCCTGGAGCATCATCGTTGCTGAAGGGCATCCTCAGTTGTCGGTGCTGCGGGATCTTGTCAGTTTGCATGAGGAGGTCGTGGGCGAGGCTATCCCCGGTTTTCGCCGTCAGGACAAGGGACGAGTGCGCAAAACGACTGGCAAATCTTCCCGTTAAGGCATCATCCAAGATTGCCCTTTGACGTGCCTTCGGACGGGGCTCTATCCAATGGATCAGTAAGCTGGAATTAAAAAAATCCCTGATCCGAGAAATACTTGGATCAGGGACTAGAAACGCCGTGAACGCTGCGCGTCTTTTGCCAGGATAATGTCCTGACAATCGAATAAGTTTTCGAGGTTCAAGGTTCACTCTAGGTAAAGGTTTATGAGAGAGCCCATGATTGAGGGGGAAAGGGTTCTCTCATCTGCGCTCGGTTGCTCTTGGGGAGGTTAGGCTGCTTTCCCCTGTTCGAGCAACGCGGTTGCCTTGGCTGGAGCCTCTCGCAAGGCTCGCAAATTTTCTGCGGGGGTTTTTGCTGTCGTAATGGAGCAGCCTGATGCGAGGATCATGCCGGTTCCATTATTTTCGAGAATGGCATTGATTGCCTTGTCGCTGACTGCATGTGCAGTACCACGAGCCAGTGTCGGCGAGTCAACACCACCGCCGGAGCACAGGCCGGTCATCTGGCGACCCATACGCAGGCTTGGATTGTGTTTGCCATTGTCATCCCAATGCATGATCGACACCGGATAGTCGTGGAAGCTGTTCAAGAACACCTCATTCTGGCAGACATGCATGATGTTGAACGGCAGATCAGCAGCTGCTGACATCATGTTCAGATCATGTGGGAGGCAGAGCTTGCGATAGTCTTCCGTGCTCAGCTTTGAACCATTGACCCATTTGGTCGAGAAGAAGAAGCCGTCCACGCCATATTCCGTTACCTTGCGCACGAAGCGGGCAAGGGTTTCGGAGAAGACCGACAGACCATAGGCAACCGCTTCCGGCGCTTCCTTGATATGCTCGAACAGGACATCGGCATGGCGGTCGAGCATCTTGTCGGCAATGTCGAGCGGCGTGAAGACCGTGAAAATAAGAGGTGTATCCTTGGGGAGACCGCGACGGATCAACTCAAGAACCTTCATCTGCTCGTCAAATGCTTCATTGTCTACAGGTTGCGGGCGGAGCTTGAACCAGTCCTCTGCATGGCGTACAGGCGAATGAAACAGGCCGTGACCGACGGCCGGATCATTGGATGGGTCGATCTGGAAGCCGAATGGCTCCACGTGATAGCTGGCACGGGAATGAACCTTGACCAGATCCCAATCATATTCCTCACGGAAAGAAAGCATTTTGTCAGCAAAGGTTTCTGCCTTTTGTTCTTCAACATACCAATGTCCCCAGGCCGAAACAGGTACGCGATCGACAGGTTTTCCTGCGACAACAGCTTCTAGTCGTTCCATACGATTCATGATGATTATCCTTCCCATACCTGACGCAGAACGCGCAGCCAGTTTTCACCGTAGATTTTCTTGATCCGCTCCGCAGAGAAGCCTTGTTTGAGAAGGGCTTCGGTCAGGTTTGGAAAATCCTTAATGCGCTCAATGCCTTTTGGCTTATTGACCGGTTTGGAGCCGAATTGGGTCAGCCAGCGTGCGTCACCCTTGTCCATGTTGCACCATTCAAGGAACGGACCCGGACGAGGATGTTTCAGGCTAAAGTCGGTGCCGACGGTAACGTGATCTTCGCCGAGCAGATCAACCATGTAGCAGATGGCCTCAACCACATCGTCGATGGTGGAATCATTGCCGTTTTTCATGCCCGGAGCGAACAGCGAGAAGCCGACAATGCCGCCGGTTCCGGCAACAGCCTGCATCAGCTCATCCGATTTGTTGCGTGGCTTGTCGAGCAGGCCGCGTGGCAACACATGGGTGAAGGCTACCGGTTTCTTGGAATAGGCAACAACGTCGGCGGAGGTCTTGTCACCAACATGGGAAAGATCACACAGAACACCCCATTCAGCCATCGCATCGATCAGTTCCTTACCCCAGTCGCTCAGGCCGGAATCGGTTGATTCCAGGTAACCGGATCCTGCGTAGTTCTGGGTGTTGTAAGTGAGCTGCATGACGCCAACGCCAAGCTTCTTGAACAGAGGCACAAACTGCAGACGATCTTCCAGAGGAGAGGTGTTCTGCCAGTTCAGGATGATGCCGGTCTTGCCAAGCTTCTTGGCTTCCAGAATATCGGCAGTGCTGTGTACCGGCATGATGATGTCGCTGTGTTCTTCATACCAGCTCAGCCATTTTGAGACTTCCAGCATACCGTCGCGGAAGTTTTCCCAGACCGCTGCTGTACAGGACACCGCGGTTACGCCGCCAGCTCTGTATTCTTCGAAGATCTCCCGGTCCCAGTTACAAATGTTCAGGCCATCAATAAGAATGGCTTCATCATGAAGGGCTTGGGCCTCTGTCATTCTATAAACTCCAGCTTACTACTCAGCAAATTTAGGGAGCTTTTCGGGAGCTGCCTCTGATTTTGCTAATTCAACAAAATGCATTCAATGTCCTTTATGATGCATATATTGAATAGTGGATGCAATACAAAATTTCCGCGCATAATGATGAAAATAGTGAATTTTCATACTTTTCGTGCCAACTTAAGCATTGAAATTATTTAATAAATTCAAATTTCCTGAAATGGGAAAACTACGCCAGACGGTTATTCTAGAATGGATTTCTAAGACTTTTGTTGCGAGAGAATTATCATTCTCTATTGACATAATGAGAGTTTTATCATCAAAATTATGAATAAATATAAAAATCACCTGATGGGCTGACAATAGTGTCAAGCCATTCCTAGAGGAGTTCGATATGACATCCCTGCCTGTACGTGTTTTCTGCGTAGCCGCTCTGAGTGTCTTTGCAGTCGATGCCAACGCCGAAACCTGGCGCTTGAGTTCCATGATGACCCCGGAAAGCTTTGAGGGTCAGGCGTATCAAAAATTCGCTGATCTGGTGGAAGAATATACCGACGGCGATATCAAAGTCCGCATTTATCCTAATGAGCAGATCGGTACAATGAATTCCGTGGTCGAGCAGCTCAGCCAAGGTCTCATCCAGCTCGCTCCATCTGGCTCTTCCTTCCTTGCTCGCTGGGAAGATGGTATCCGCTATGCTGCAGCTCCATTTCTGTTCGATAATTATGAACACTGGAGCAAATTCATCGAGGGTGACCTGTTCAAGTCCTGGCTTGCCAAGGCTGAAGATACGGCTGGTATCAGCATTCTGGGTGATATCCCCGATATGCCTCGCGGGTCTTTCCGTACAATCGTTTCCAGCAAGCCCATCGAGACCGCTGATGACATCAAGGGTCTGAAAATGCGCCAGTATCAGAACGAACTGGTGATTGATGCATGGACCCATCTGGGAGCCGAAGTTCGCGTGCTGCCATGGGGCGAAGTATATGATGGAATCAACCGCGGTATCGTTAATGCCGTGACCTCTCCTGCAGAGCAGATTCAGGCCATGCGCTTCTATGAAGTTGCACCTTACATCGTGCGTTCCGATGAGTATCCTCAGGCCGTTGCCTGGATGATGAACAAGAAGGCTTGGGACAAGCTTTCCAAAGAGAACCAGGCCGCTCTCCTGAAAGCGCATAAAGAAGCTGCTGCATTCGGTCGTGAATTGTTGGCCAAGGCGTCTGCTTCCCTACAATCCGACCTTGAAGCCAAGGATGGTGTCCACGTCAATTTTGACTTCGATTCCAGTCCGCTGGTTAAGAAAATGGCCGATTTCTACAACGAGCGCGATGCCGAAGGTAAACTGCCAAAAGGTCTTCTTGAAGCGGTAGAAACTGCAAGAGGTCAATAAGCGCATGTTAGCGTCGCTCGACAAAACTCTAGATATGGTCGCCCGCCTTTTCAGAAGGCTGGCAACCATATGTCTGTTGATCATGGTCTCGCTGAATTTGTTCAATGTTGTTGCGCGAGCGGCGTTTGATCATGCCTTTGGGTGGGTCTTTCCGTGGACTCTCCTGCTTTTCGCCTGGATGTTGTTTTTTGGCTTCTATGCCTACGCGAGAGGCGGTCGAGACGTTGTCGTTGACGTCTTGATGGTGCGGTTGCCCAAACCTGTTCGCGTTGTTGGTGGTCTGTTTGCGGCTTTGGTTGGTATGCTGTTCATGGTTGCCATTCTGCGTGCAGCTCCCACGTTGATATCTATCCAGACAAGCAAGATGGATATGATCGATTTGCCCCTTTGGGCCCGATCAGCTCCGCTGTTCCTCTCTGCGATCATGGTGTTCCTGCATATGTTGCTCACCTTCATTCATATCGCAACCGGGAATTACGTGCCCTTTGTCAAGACGCCGATTGCTGAAGAACCGGAGAGCGACTCATGATACTCGGATTAATTGTTATCGGGGGCTTCATCTGCCTGATGATGATCGGTGTGCCGGTTACCATAGCGATTGGTGCAGCTTCGGTTGGAGGGCTCTATTGGGCCGGTTTTGGTGACCAAAGCCTTGTTGTGCCTCAACAGATCATTGATGGTGCAGCCAAACCTGGACTGTTGGCCATTCCCTTCTTTATTCTGGCTGGCAATCTGATGAATGCAATCGGGCTCACAGACCGGATTTTCAACTTCGCATTGGCTCTGGTAGGGCATTTCCGTGCCGGTCTTGCTTATGTGAACGTTATTGCTTCGCTTTTGTTCGCGGGTGTATCCGGGGCTGCTACGGCAGATATTGCAGGATTGGGCCAGCTGGAAGTCAAAGCGATGCGTGCCCGTGGTTATACGCCTGAATTTTCAGCAGCTTTGACCGTTGCCACATCACTTGTCGGCCCCATTGTTCCGCCTTCGATCAGCTTGATTGTCTATGCCTGGCTGGCCAGTGAATCCGTCGCTCGCCTGTTTCTTGCAGGGATCATTCCCGGAGTTCTGGTGGCCGTTTCTTTCATTCTCTATATCCGCTTTCTTTCCATCTGGGTTCCTATGCCGCGCGAACCACGGGCAACGGCACGTGGTTTGCTAAAGGCAACAGTCGAGGGGATTCCGGCACTGGTTGCTCCGGGAATTATCTTGGGATCTATCGTGTTCGGATTTGCGACTGCGACAGAGGCCGGCGTCATCGCTTGCGGCTACTCGGTTCTGATCGGGCTTTTCTATCGCAAACTTCATGTTGAGGGCCTATGGGATGCTCTGGTGCAGAGCGCGACGCTGGCTTCATTGATCATGATGATCATCGGCGTTTCGCAGATCATGGGCTGGCTGTTTGCCTTTGAGCAGGTGCCGCAGGCTTTTGCTTCGGGCATTCTGGAAGCCATTTCGAGCAAGGGTGTGTTTTTGGCCTTTACCATTGCGCTCTTGGTGCTCATTGGCTGCTTTATGGAAGCAACGCCAGCCAAGATCATCCTTCTGCCCTTGCTGTTGCCGATTGCGGATATGTTCGGCATCGATCGGGTTCAGTTTGGTATGATTATCACCTTGTCTCTGCTGTTGGGTATTGCAACGCCACCGTTAGGGGTCGGGCTCTATCTTATGTCTGCCGTGTCCGGGGTACGGTTTGAAAAGCTCGCTGTTTCCATTTTGCCGTTGTTGATCCCGCCGATAATCGTGCTGGTCCTAATCGCTGCTGTGCCGGAGATTACTCTCTGGCTTCCAAATCTGGTGATGGGCCCAGCCCAGTAGCCAGAGTTTATCACCGAGATTTGTGGTGAGCATGGTGGCCGCAGGGAAATGCATTTCTCTGCGGCCAGCGGGAAAGTTTCGTCTTTTCGCAAGAGCCGGGTGTGATCGGGCGAATTCAGAAAATTGAATTATATCATTATGTTAGGCCGTTTTTCTTGCGGTCGGAAAAGGAAGCAAAATGAAAGTTGTCAATACATCTGATGCACCAGCTGCAATCGGCCCCTATTCACAAGCGATTGCTGCAGGTGGGTTGCTGTTCGTTTCAGGGCAGTTGCCAATCAATCCGGCGACAGGATCCATCGAGGCCACTGATGTTGTTGGACAGTTGCATCAATGCATGAAAAATATCGATGCCATCGCCAAGGAAGCGGGAGCCTCTTTGGACAAGGTCGTCAAGACCACCATACTTATGCAGGATTTGGCTGGCTTTGCTGACGTCAACGAAGCCTATGGCAGCTATCTCAAAGAGCCTTTTCCCGCTCGTGCCTGCTATCAGGTTGCAGCCATTCCGAAAGGCGCTCTCATTGAAATCGAAGCCGTAATCGAGTTGGAGGACTGAGAGTATGGCACAAGCTCTGCAAGCGCTCGCTATTGAGCCGACCACCGAATTCTGCTTTTGCGAGCAGGAAACCTATCATGAATGGGCCTGCACGGCGTTGGAAAAACTCGACTGTGAAAAGCAGCGCGCGGTTGATACGCACCTGATCCCCCTGAATTTGTCCGGATTTGAAGACACTCCGATTTATCTGAAGGACGAAAGCACCCAGCCTACAGGGAGCTTGAAGCATCGTCTGGCCCGTTCTCTGTTTACCAATGCGATCTGTAATGGTTTCATTGGTCCGGAAAGCACGGTCATTGAAGCATCTTCCGGTTCCACAGCTGTGAGCGAAGCCTATTTTGCGCAACTGCTCGGCCTGCCCTTCATCGCCGTGATGCAGAAAGACACGTCAAAGACCAAGGTTGATGCGATCAAGCACTATGGTGGTAAATGTCATCTGGTTGAGCGTGGCGATCAGGTTTATGCGGAATCAGAGCGACTGGCTGAAGAAACTGGCGGATATTACATGGACCAGTTTTCCAACGCAGCAGTGGCAACCGACTGGCGCAGCGACGACAGCATCGCCGGGACGATCCTGCAACAAATGCAGCGCGAGCCTGTGACTACTCCTGCCTGGATTGTTATGAGTGCAGGCACAGGTGGAACCTCGGCAACAATTGGCCGCCATTTGCGTTATCACAAGTTACCGACGAAGCTGTGTGTGCCTGACGTGGAAAATTCCGTGTTCATGAATGCTTGGCAATCCCATGAGCGCAACCTGACCTGTTCGGCAGGGTCTCGTATCGAGGGTATCGGGCGCCCGCGCGTCGAGCCTTCCTTCATGTCAGATCTCGTGGATGCCATGATCAAGGTGCCTGATGCTGCGTCGGTCGCAGCCATGCTGAAATTGTCCCAGTTCCTTGGCCGCCCTGTCGGGCCTTCGAGCGGAACAAACTTCTTCGGGGCGCTTGTGGTTGCTGGCAAAATGCGAGAAGCCGGCGAAAAGGGGCCTATCGTAACTGTTGTTTGCGATGGTGGGTATCGCTATCAGGATACCTATCACGAGAGCGCTTGGCGTCAGGCCAAAGGGCTTAATGATGCTGCCTGGATGGACTATGTTGACGGTTTGCTGACTGTTTAAATTTCAAGAATTCGCAAACAGTTCATAATCCAAATAACTGTCATGATAAAACACCAGCCAGAGCATGCTTCTGGTCGGTGTTTTTCTGAAAGCTGTAGACGAAATTTCTTGAAGATATGCTGTTGGTGAAATGCCAAAGAGCCGCATTGGGAGAGGGCTGGGGGCAGCCGTTCTATTTCTCTGGGCTCAGCTTTTCGATTTTTGCCGTTTGAGCGTAGTGTCGGAAAATATTCTTGTGCTCAAGGGAGATTGTGTCGCGCTCGGCGATGACTTGCAGGAAAGCATAAAGCTCTTCACGCGGGGTTACATGAAATTGCTTGAGCCACTTGTTCAAGGCTGTTTTGAAAAGAGACGGAAGCTTGGCCTGATCACCAAAGTCGACCAGATGCAATGTTCCCCCTACAGAAAGATGGCGCATCGCTTCTGTAATTGCCCCCTGCCAATCCGGGATCATCGACAAGCTGTAAGACATGACGATGTGGTCGAATGTCTCTGTGCCGAACAGTTCTACAGAATTGAAGTCGCAGGCATCGCCCTGTTTCAGTAGAGCTCTCTTGCCCAGCTTCTCCCTTGCTGTCTGCAGCATTTGTTCGGAAATGTCGAGGCCGTAAAGTTGGCGGCCTGGATAGCGTTTGTCGATCAGATCGAGATTGCGCCCCGTTCCGCATGCCATTTCCAGAATGCGGGCATTCTCGTCAGGCTGGATCTGGTTGATGACCTTGTCCCGCCCGAGCAGGTAATATTTGCGCGTGGCATCATAAATCAGCCGTTGGTAGCGATATATGTCGTCCATCATTCCGGCATGATTGGGAGAGGTCACCGCCATTGGACTATCCCGCCTTGCGATAAAGATGAACACCGCCGTAAATGGCTGATCGGTCATTCAGGGTTGCGACGCGAGAGGCTTCCTCGTCATAGTGCCATTGATCCAACACAGCAGCGTCGACGCGACCGGGCAGTATATCCTTCGTGCCACCGGTGCGGAAAAGCACCCGGGCGTTAGGGCAGGCCGTGCGGGTGATTTCAGACCAGAGTGCATTGAGTTGCTCGTCATCCATCCAGTCTTGTGCATCAAGCAGAATATAAACGCTTTTGCTTTGCTCTGGTTGAGCGGCCAGCATTTCCGTGAGCGACTGGTTGAGGATCGTGACCCGGTCTGCATTGCGGCGCAGGATGTCGAAATTCTGAGCTTCGAGATAGGGGGGGACAGGACCAAAGCCGTCTGGCGAATAAGCGCGTGTCGCGGCTTGCCATGCAAAATAATTCTGGTTGATTGGGAAATCACAAAAGAGCTTGCGGGTTCTCTCGCGCAGAACTGCGACGATGTCTCCGTCGGCATCTTGGGCCAGCTTGTCATATTGTGCAGGCGGTATGCCCAGGCCAAACAGAGAGGCTCGTCGATGGGCGAGAAATTTGACAAACCAGTTGTCATAAAGCGGTGCGATTTGTTGCTCAAAGAAATGCTGTTGATCAGACAGGCTTTGTGCAGAAAGCAGAGACGAGAAATTCACGTTGCCGACTCGCGCTACAACATGGGTCAGACCAATGAAGCGCCCCAACAGGCCGTGACGGTAAAGGCCCTTGCGGAACATGTTCTTCCGTTTGCCAAAGAGCCGTGGTTTGTTCCAGTATCTGAGTGTTTCTTCATCCAGATGCGGCGCGATATAGCGGTCAAAATTCGTCACGTTGCTCTTGAGATTCGCGTGGCCGAAAAAGTCGTAAAAGCTTGCCTGATCCGGAAGATGGGAAATCGAAGCCAGCTTGAGTTTGTTAAGCGCCACATGCGCCGGGGATAGGTCCACCATCATGATGGAAGCGGGGCTTGCACAAAGATAGGAAAGCGCGTTGCAGCCGCCCGAGGCGATGCAGACAACATGGTCTTCAGGCGTCAGCTCTATCGCCTTCATGTCCTCTACAGGATCTTCCCATATTTGAGCGTAAACCAATCCGCGAAAGAAACGTCCAAAAAGCCGTTCCAGAATGCCATCCAGCGACAAAAATGCGCCCGGATTAACTGCCGAATCTATGCGTTGTATTACAGATTGGGATTGGTTCATCTCTGGTCCTTCACTCGAAGCTATCCAAGCATGATGTTTCACCCCTTATGGAATCTGGTTTTCATTTTGCATTTGGTCGATGCAAATGTTCATTCCATAACAGGATTGGTAATGGATTATTTTCAATGCGTGACAGATGAATGACGGTGGCAAGAAATTATTTTGCCAGTGCTGCAAATCGCCTTCGCCATATTTGGCAAGTAATGCCGCATCAGGGCAGGGCAGGCAGGGCTGGCGCTCAGCCGACAATTCGTTTTAGGACGGTGGGTAGATGTGCAGCTAAAAGCTTTTGACGTTCCAGACCTTGACCTGACCATTTTCGATGAGGCACATGGCGCCGGTGCTAACCTTGGCCTGTTCTGCCGTGATACCATATTGAGGCGCGGTGATCCTCAATATGCCATTGCTGGTAACGATCAGAGCTGTCGCGTCTTTTCCATGGGAGCGTTCGATATCGGCTGTCATCTTGTTCCAATTGGCAAGAATGGTTTCAGGGGCCGGAGACCACTGATAGCCATGAGGCCAAATGCTCTGCTTTTGCCAGCGATCGATATCTTCGTCGCCGTAAAGGGCTCTGATCTCGTCGTTGGATTTTGCTTCCCACAGGCCATAGTCGATTTCTTTCAGAGCATCGCTGATCGTCACATCGATTTTTGACCAACCGGCGGCATCCAGAGCGATTCGAGCTGACTGCATGGTTCTTTTGAGCGGACCGCAGAAAATGGCATCCGGTTGCATGCCGCTTTCCTTGAGAGCCTCTCCCATGGCCTGAGCTTGCTGCTGACCTTTCTCGACCAGTGGCAAGTCACTTCTTGCGCCAACCCAGACAACTTTGTCGTCTTTTGCGAATGTGTTGCCATGTCTGGCCAGAATGAGCTTCATGATCGCCTCCTAAAGCACCAATTCACCTTCGCGACGGATGATGCCTTCTGCAATCTCGATATCTTCCAGGGCATCAACTGATGAATGCGTTCTGTTGCGATAATCGACCAGAACCACACGAACCTTCATGCCATATTCCAGAGCGCGCAATTGTTCGAGACCTTCGGTCAATTCCAGTGGTGATGGCTCCAGATCTACATAGGTTTCCAGAGCTTCCTTCTTGTAGCCATAAAGGCCGATATGGCGGTAGGTGGAGGCAAAGCCCTTGCTGCGGGTGAATGGCAGGATGTTCTTGGAGAAATATAGGGCATTGTGCTTATTGTCGAAAACGACGGTTGTGCCACTGGCCGGATTCTTCTTTTTGCTTTCCTTAAGGTTGGCGATCGCTTCTTCGGACATTTGAGTGGCGGGCGTTACGATGTCAAAGGGATCTTGCGTATTAGCGAATTCGTCAATCATTGCCTGAATGACCCAAGGCGGGGTCAATACGGCATCTCCCTGAAAGTTGATGACAGCATCTTCTGTAATGTTTGCTGCTTCGATCGTCGCGTGGGCTCTTTCTGAGCCGTTTCTACAGGTGTCTGGTGTGAGAACCGCTTCTGCGCCAAAGGATGCTGCATGCCGGACAATGCGTTCATCCTCGGTGCTGATCACAATGCGGGAGCAGCCCGTGGTCGCCTTGGCGATGCGCCAAACACGCTCCAACATGCTTGTTCCGAGAATGGGCAGCAATGGTTTGCCGGGCAGTCGGCTTGATCCATATCGGGCAGGGATGACGATGGCGACGGACATTGCGGTTTCTCCAATTCGTTTTATCCCTCCCTTGTTAGCGCAGCTGGAGGGCAGGATGAAAGGTGGGAATCTATCTTTGGTTGGTGTTTTTCTACAGTTATGTGTGAAACCGCTTTGCTATTTTGTTATCGCTTCAGATCTTGTTTGGTTTAAATTTGTCCGGACCGAATCTCTTCTGTAATTTCATCCGGTTGAGGCTGATGGCAGGAACACTCGACTTTCTTGTATTATGTTGATTTTCATCCACATCTTTTGGTGTAACGCGGCAGTTGTAGAAAATTCTAGGCATAGTTGATTGCGCTTGAGAATTACTCCGTCTATAAGGCGCCAGCTTCATGCTATTCAGTCCGAAATAGCTTTTTTAGTCTGAAATATGGGGATTTTGAGGGCTTGATCGGTTGTGAATTTACAACTTTAGTGTTACGCAGGTTGTGCCTTTGAGATAGCTTGCGGGATTAGATCAAGATTTCTAATCTCATACTTTGTGAGCTGTGAAAATCGGGTTTCTTTCGGTCCAAGTAATTGAACTGAATATCTTCGACCAAAAGCCAAGTGCTTGGAAGTCTTGTCAATCGGGTATAGTCTATACTCATCTAAATAGGTGGTAGTTGAACCACCAGAGAGCATAGGGAGGTTTACTATGCCCTGCATAGACGCAATGGTCGATAAAGTTGTTAGTTTGACGCCCGATCAAACTGTCGAGGAAGCAATGCATGTCCTCGAATCACGGCAAATACGAACAGCCCCGGTTCTTGATGAAAACAACATTCTTTTGGGAATGTTTGGGTTCGAGTCGCTTTTGAAACAAATGCTTCCCGTCTCCGTCAGGATGCCGTCCGGGCTTCAACGCCTCGGTTTTGTGCGTGGCGCCAAGCCTGATATTGCTCGCCGTTTGCGTGCTATTAAGGCTCAGTCGCTGACTGATGCTATGAACCGAGATCCCATTGTCCTAAGCCCCGACCTGTCGGTTTGGGAGGGCATTCGCAAGCTGGCCAAACACGGCAGTCCGCTGCCGGTCGTGGAAAATGGTACAAACAGGTTCCTCGGTATCGTGACGGAGCAATCCGCCATAGCCGAATTGGAACGTGACGAGTATGCATCACGTTAAGACAGGCTCAGCGCAGTAGATAACCCACTATTGAATGCGTGCTTATGTAAATGCGCGCATCCATAGTTAATGAGATGAGCCTTAGTTTATCGATGGAACATGCCAGTGGAATTCCCACGAGCGCTGTCTTTGGATGGTCGCCTCTCGTCGTGGCAACAATTATTCTGGTTGCCGCTTATGTCTTTATTATTTCGGAAAAGATCAACCGCGCCATTGTTTCCCTGCTGGGAGCTGGTTTGCTGGTTCTGCTTGGCGTTCTAAACTTCGAACTGGTTGTTGAAGGTATTGATTTTAATACGATTTTCCTCCTTGTTGGTATGATGGTCATCGTTGCCATTACCAAGGACTCCGGGGTATTCCAGTTCGTCGCCATTTATACCGCAAAGGCTGTCAAGGCTAATCCTCGGATGCTGTTGGCAGCCCTTGCCCTTGTGACAGCCCTTTTTTCAGCGCTGCTTGATAACGTGACAACGGTTTTGCTTGTTGTTCCGGTTACGCTGCTGCTGACGGATCAGCTGAATCTCAAGGCCTATCCTTTCCTCTTCTCGCAGATTTTCGCTTCCAATATTGGCGGTACGGCAACCCTTATCGGTGATCCTCCCAACATTCTGATTGGCTCTGCCGTCGGTTTGGGCTTTATGGATTTCGTTGAGTGGGTTGGCCCGATTGCTCTCATCATCCTTGTTATCTGTTTGGCTTTCTTCGACTTCCTCTGGGGGCGCAAGATGACTGCTACGCAGGAAGACAAAGATGCGATGATGAAATACAACGCCTTTGAAGCGATCGAAGATAAGGTGCTGCTCGTCAAATCCCTGTTTACTCTGGCGCTTGTGCTCGCTGGCTTCATCTGGGGGCATGGGCAGGGCTGGGAGCCCGGTACGATTGCTTTGACTGGTGCAGCCTTCTTGCTGCTGCTTCACAGCTTTGGTGGCAAACCTGAGGAGCAGTCCCACAATGTTCATCATGCATTTCAGCAGGTCGAATGGGAAACGATCTTCTTCTTCCTTGGCTTGTTTGTGCTGGTGTCTGGTGTTGAACAAACCGGTCTGCTTAAAATCATGGCTGAAAAGCTGCTCGGTCTTACCGGAACCAACATCGAATTGGCTGGCATGATCATTCTTGGTGCTTCAGCTGTGCTGTCTGCGATTGTTGATAATATTCCGTTTGTTGCGACCATGATCCCCTTGATCAAAGCCATGCAGGCAGATCTCGGTGGTGCTCAGGCTATTGAACCTCTGTGGTGGTGTCTGTCTCTGGGAGCATGTCTTGGTGGTAACGGAACACTGATTGGTGCCAGTGCTAACGTGATGGTTGCCAGCTTTGCGGAGCGCGCTGGTCAGCGCATTTCCTTCTTGGACTTCATGAAGCTTGCGTTCCCGCTGATGCTCTTCACGACATTTCTTTCAGCAATCTTTGCTTACTTCGTCTATTTCTGATGAATTATGAAGTCAGCTAGCGTTTGTTAGAACGGACTTGTTTAACCCTGCTGCCATGTATTTGGAGCAGGGTTATTTTTTGCTGTCAGCTTCATTCTGCGTGTGCTCCAGACCCGATCCGGTGCCAACAAGAGTTTATTGCAGGTGGTCAAGAGGTCTCATGAAGGGCTGTTTCGGCGAGCTTCTGCGTGATTTCAGAAAAGGCATGATCTCTCTGTGAGGCTTCTTGCAAAATAATCTCGATGCATTTGTCAAAGTCACCGAAGAAAAAGGCTTCAATAAGTTTCTTTCCAACTGAAGCATCCGGAGCTGTGAAATTACTCTTTGTCAATGGTCTGAACTCGTTTGCTAGAATTACACTTCGTTATACAACTATATGTTGCTTCGTTAAATGCAAATATAGAGTTTTGAAAATTTAGCTGCAGCACGAAAGTTCTGCCCGGTTTTGCAAAAGTTCAACTCTGTGCGCCATACTGTTTTTGATCTTAACTAGCAAACGATCTGCCATTTGGCTGTGCCTGCGGAATGCGGGTTGGACTGATTGATCCGGCCAATCAGTCGATCTTCATGGTCCAGACTAACGAGCACATAACCTGTGGCGCGGCCAGAAACGACCAGGATATCTTCTTTTTTGTCGCGGCTTTCCCGGGTTAATGTAATCGCAGGGGCGTGTCCCTGATTTTCCTGCTCGCCGAATTGCTTCATCTCAACATATACAACAATTGTTTTCTTGACCCATTTCAGGTCGATCAAAACTGTTTCTTTGTGATGCCAATTCAGATCACTGGATTTTTCGAAGTTCATTTTGCTTCCTCCCCAAAAATTGATGGCGAAAGGCTATCTTGTTGGGATGCATTTTGTCGAGTTCTAATATTGTCCGTAGAATAACTATGGAGCCGGTCTCTGAAGGCAGACAGGAACATGATTCTGTCTATTTAAGTGTCTGCTTTATTGTCTATTCGGCCATATCTTTTCAATTCTTCTTCTTCTGTGCCGTTGGTTGATGCGATTTGTTCGGATTTTTATGTTTGCTGCAGGTTGGATTCATCAACAGCGCCATGATTCATCATGGAATCGCGGGATTCTCGCTCTGTATGCTGAATTCGCAGTTGACAACGGCGGGCAAGGATCGTAATTTCCGCTCGAATTCGCGCGCCTCGGCGCGCTTTTTGTTTCGCAGATTTTGGCCGAGGCTTGGGACAATGAAAATCAAAAATTCACTGAAAGCACTTGCCACGCGTCACCGTGATAACCGCATGGTTCGCCGCAAGGGTCGTGTTTACATCATCAACAAAAGAAACCCTCGTTTCAAAGCTCGTCAGGGCTAATAGAACGAAGTCTTCTTTTGATTGAAGAAACAACAAACGCGCAGAAGCGATGGCTTCTTGCGCGTTTTGTTTTATCTGAAGCTTGAAAGCCGCGCAAAAGAAAAGGGCCGAATGTTCGGCCCTTTTGCATATGGTTCTGATAGTTTTTTTGGGGGGGGGCTTAAATGCCGCCCAGACCATCGCTGCCTACGAAGGCGATGCGCAGCATGTTTGTTGCGCCAGGGGTTCCAAGCGGAACACCAGCCGTAATGATCACCCGCTGGCCCGGCTTAGCCAGACCGACCTTGTAGGAGGTGCTGCAGGCACGGTCGACCATTTCATCCAGAATGCCGGTCTCTTCGGACACAACACAATGCAGGCCCCAGACAAGGGCCAGACGGCGTGCTGTCGCAAGAATTGGGCTGATGGCAATGATCGGGGTCTGAGGCCGTTCGCGAGCAGCACGGAGCCCTGTAGTGCCTGAGGAGGTGTAGCAGACAATCGTAGCCAGATGGAGCGTTTCCGCGATCTGACGGGCTGCTGCTGAAATGGCGTCAGCGCCAGTTGCTTCCGGTTCAGCGCGTTGTGCGTAGATGATGTTCTTGTAGTAAGGGTCGCGTTCAGCTTCTTCTGCGATGCGGTTCATCATCGAAACTGCTTCGAATGGATAGTCACCGGCTGCGGACTCTGCGGAAAGCATCACTGCATCTGCGCCTTCGAAAACAGCGGTTGCCACGTCGGACGCTTCAGCGCGTGTCGGCATCGGAGAATTGATCATGGATTCGAGCATCTGGGTGGCAACAACCACCGGCTTGCCAGCCTGACGCGCTGCCCGCGTGATCTGTTTCTGAATGCCGGGGACTTTCTCCAGAGGCATTTCAACGCCAAGGTCACCACGGGCCACCATGATTGCGTCTGACAATTCGATGATTTCGTGGATGCGTTCAACAGCCTGCGGCTTCTCGATTTTGGAGAGAATGCCTGTGCGACCGCGGGAAAGCTTGCGAACTTCGGCAACGTCTTCAGGGCGTTGAACGAAGGAAAGGGCAATCCAGTCCACGTTAGCGGCAACGGCTGCGTCAAGGTCTGCGCGGTCTTTTGCAGTGAGGGCGGAGAAGGACAGGGTGGAGTCCGGGAAGCTGATGCCTTTGCGGTTGGAGATCGGGCCGCCGGTAACGACTTCGGTGTGAATTGAATCTGCTGTGGTAGAAATAGTTCTCAAACGAACCTTGCCATCGTCCAGAAGCAGAATGTCGCCTTCTTTGACAGAGCCGAAAATTTCCGGATGAGGCAGCTGGACTCGAGAGGTGTCGCCGGGCTTGTCAGAGCTGTCCAGAGTAAAACGCGAGCCGTTTACGAGCTCGACCTTGGTGTCGGCAAATATGCCCAAGCGCAATTTAGGGCCCTGCAGGTCGGCCAGAATGCCGATCGGACGTCCGACTTCCTTTTCAACTTCGCGGATCAATCTAACGCGTGTGTTCAGCGTTTCATGATCGGAGTGGCTCATGTTGATGCGGAAAACATCGGCGCCAGCCAGGAAGAGTTGCTTGATTTGTTCCTTCTTTTCTGAAGCCGGGCCCAAAGTGGCCAGGATTTTTACTTTCCGGTTGCGTCTTACAGTCACGTCAGTTTCCCTATTCTTGATCGGTCAATTGGACCGTATAGTCTTGTTTGCCGGCTGTATCGATTTCGAAAAAGCCGGTGCGCTCAAATCCTCTTGCGACACATTCCTGAGTGCCCTTGATCTTGAATTCAAGATCCTTGGTGCACATGAATGTATCTCCATTCCACTGACCGCCCTTGTCATAGTCGATGGCGTGAACGAGATAGCGCGTTTTGACGAGCAGGCCCTTCAGCACTGTCTCGCAATTGTCTGGGTCCAGATTCCACCAGCCTTCGCTGATCCATTCGCCCTTCAACTCATATCCAATCGCCAATCCAACAGTGCTGCTTGTCTTGTTGCAAACGCGCAAATCTGCTGCGGCGTCCAGGCTGCTTGCTGCCAGGAGCATTGTGGTCAGTGTCAATGTCTTGCCTTTGCTTGAAGCAAGGCATCGGACAATAGTCTTTGCTTTTAGTTTCCAGTTAAACATCGGGCTCGATATCGTCTTTTCTATTCAAGGAGAGCCGTCAACTGTTTCGCGTTTCATGCATCTAATGTCAATGTATATATCCTACATTAGTAGAATTTTTTTGACATGTTTTAAAGTGAGTTATCCAGCTCTGCGTTTCTCGTGGTTTTTGCGCCTTTGTGACCAAATAAGTGCATGCCCTAAAAGGAAGGTGAGTTGGTATGTGTGCGGGGTTGAAGCGTCTCTTCATTGCTCTGAAAAAGCGTAACCCTATTGGACCTTGTGCATGCATAGCTATTGATGTTGACGGTATTATGAACCTTAAGTTGGCATCTTAGTAGGCAAAAAATATGGCGTAAACCTAGAGTCTTTGGTCTAACTCTCATCTTTTGCAGGTCATTTGTCTGATTTGCTGTTGAAATCGATTTTTTGAGAAATTTGGCTTGTTCCTTCGGTCGCTCTGACTATGATGTGCCTCTGCGTGGAGAGTGAGCCAAGAATTGCGAGCCGGGTGTCTTTATCGAGCCGGGGCTTCGGGTTCAAAGCGTGCTAACAGCATTGCATTCAAAACCGCCATGGTCCAAATTTGGGCAATATCGGTTGGTAAATTGAATGCGCATTGTTGTCCTATCGATGGTGCATGTTAATCTCGTCGCAATAGAATTTGGTTAGAGAGCGGTTAACGGGAAGCTGGTTTGGGTGATGCTTAACGAGTCATCCGGCTTCGGAACACAAATGTGGAGTAAAGAATGTCAAATACAGGTGGTGTCGCCGCTGATCAGTTGCGTGCTTTTGTTGAGCGTATTGAGCGTCTGGAAGAAGAGAAAAAAGCGATCTCTGACGATATCAAGGATGTTTATGCAGAAGCAAAAGGCAATGGCTACGACGTGAAAGTCATGCGGCAGATCGTTCGCATGCGCAAGCAGGATAGTAACGAGCGCCAGGAAATGGAAGCTTTGCTCGATTTGTATCTGCATGCATTGGGCATGGCTCCAGGTGGTGAATAACTCTCGATTGCTGATGCATATTGAATGACGTTTGCATCCATGTTTTAAACATGGCCGGTTCTATATGGCCGGCCATTTTTAATGGTAGCTTCAATCGAACCTTTCATTTTCCTCACACCATTCTGGTAAACGCATATGAACGATAATCAAAAGCAAAGGCCGGTTGTTGGCGTTCTCAGTATTGTTGTGCGCGAAAGGCAAATTCTTCTGGTACGGCGTGCCAATCCGCCCGATGCGGGCAAATGGGGCTTCCCCGGAGGCAAAGTCGAGTTCGGAGAAACCCTCGAAATAGCTGCGCAAAGAGAGCTTTTCGAAGAAACGGGGATCAGAGCCCGGGCAGACAGTATCCTTACCACCTTTGAAACATTTACACGCAACACCTCCGGTCGGCTTGAATTTCACTATGTGTTGATTGCAGTGCTTTGCGATTGGCAGGAAGGGGAGCCTGTCGCCGGTGACGATGCGCTCGAAGCTGAATGGTACAATGCCGACGATTTGCCATGGTATGATCTGGCGACTAGCGAAGATGTGCCTCGCGTTGCTGAAATGGCGCTTCGTGTGATGAACCAAGCCTAGCCCTGCCAGATATTTCAATTCAGGTTTTTTGATTTTCGATATCCGCTCATTCAAAATGGTGGATAGACAGTATTGTTTGCTCTTGTGTTTTGTGAACTGATGTCATAAAGATATCTTTATATCTTTGAGGAAATGACATGCTGTCTTTGGATGAAATTGTTGGGTTGTTGAAAGCTGGTGGGGAACCGACCCGTCTGCGTCTGTTGGCGTTGCTGGCCGAAGGTGATCTCTCGGTTAAGGATTTGACGGCCATTCTGCATCAGAGCCAACCGCGTATTTCGCGCCATCTGAAGTTGCTTTATGAATCCGGCTTGGTCGAACGGCTTCCGGAAGGGGCCTGGGTCTATTATTGCCTGACCAGGGACGCTGCGAAAGGCGATATGATCTCGGCTGCCCTGCGCAATTTGGATCCGCAAGATGCAATGATCCTGCGCGACAGGGACCGCCTGAATCAGATCAAGGAAGCCAACGCGCAGCAGGCGACGGATTATTTCCAGCAAAATGCGGAGCGCTGGGACGAGTTGCGCGTCTTGCATGTGCCGGAAAGTGCTGTTGAACAGGCAATTCTTGAGGGGCTTGGGGATCGAAAGATCAATCAGCTTCTAGACCTTGGTACCGGCACTGGCAGCATATTGTCGTTGCTGGCGGATCGTTGCAAAGATGGGCTCGGGCTGGATTCCAACCGTTCGATGCTCGCTGTTGCGCGGTCTCGGCTCGATGGTCCCAACAAAGGGCATCTGCATGTACAGCAGGGAGACTTGCTGGATCTGGCAAGTCTGGATCGCAAGTTCGACCTCATCACCATTCATCAGGTCCTGCACTATCTTGATGACCCGTCAGCAGCTTTGAATGAGGCTGCGCTAGTGATCGTGCCGGGCGGGCGTCTGCTCGTGGTCGATTTCGCGCCACATGAGCATGAGTTTTTGCGAAAGGATCACGCGCACAGGCGCCTGGGGTTCTCCCATGATGCCATGCGCCGCTGGATGCAGGAGGCTGGTTTCAAAGTGACGCTGGCCAGAGATCTTGAGCCCTGCAATCAAGAAGGCGAAATGACAGCGGAATCCCTCACGGTTTCCATCTGGTTAGCTGAAAAAGCGGACGGCCCGGTATCTGTTAAGGACTGATTTGGCCGCAACAATTATAATGTCCCAACGGTGCTTTCCGGAGACATGACAGACAATAACAATGCGGCACTCTGCTTGACAGATGATTGTCGACTTGGATGAGAGAAACATTATGATCCATAACGCAGAACCAAGCGGACGGCGCAGCAAGGAAACGCACAAACTCAACGTCTCGTTCGAGTTTTTTCCTCCCAAAACGCCAAAAATGGAAGAAAGCCTTTGGGCAAGCGTAGAGCGCCTTGCGCCCCTTCAGCCCGAGTTTGTTTCGGTAACTTATGGGGCAGGCGGGTCCACCCGTGAGCGCACCCACGCAACTGTTAAGCGGATTATCAAGGAAGCTGGCATCCCTGCTGCGGCTCACCTGACATGCGTCAGTGCCACGCGGGAAGAAGTGGATGCTGTTATTCGATCCTATGCTGAGGTCGGGGTTCACCATATTGTGGCCTTGCGCGGCGATCCTGCTGCCGGTCTTGGAGAAAAATACGTGCCTCACGAAGGCGGCTATATCAATGCAGCCGATCTTGTGGCCGGTATCAAACAGATTGGAGATTTCGAAGTCTCTGTTTCTGCCTATCCTGAAAAACACCCGGAAAGCCCTGACTTTGCAACGGATATCGAGATGCTGCGGCAGAAGGTAGATGCCGGTGCTACGCGTGCTATCACGCAGTTTTTCTTTGATAATGACCTCTATGAAGCTTATGTCGAGAGGGTTCGCAGAGCTGGCATTTACATCCCTATCGTGCCGGGCATTTTGCCCATTCACAGCTTTACACAGGTTGCCGGGTTCGCGGGCAAGGCAGGGGCGAGCGTGCCGCAATGGCTGGCAAACCGCTTCGAAGGTCTGGAAGATGACCCGGAAACGCACCGGCTGGTTGCTGCTGCGGTTGCTGCCGAACAGGTGGAAGATCTGCGGGCGCGTGGGGTGGATGATTTCCATTTCTACACCATGAACCGGGCCAATTTGTCCTATGCGATCTGTCACATGCTTGGCATGCGACCCGTTAAAGCCTAAAGATAAAGCCCTTTTAAGACCTAATTACCCTGTGGGAGTGCTGAGCGGCGATGAATGCCGCCCCCTCCCTCTTGATGTTAAGGAATTCCGATCATGTCAATCTTGCCCAAGAGCGCTTCATATGGGTTGCTGACGCAGCTGGCGTCTGAGCGTATTCTAATTTTTGATGGCGCCATGGGCACCATGATCCAGCGCCTTAATCTGACGGAAGAGGACTTTCGTGGCGAGCGTTTCAAGGACTGGGAGAAGGACCTCAAGGGCAACAACGACCTTTTGTCCATTACCAAGCCAGACGCCATTCGCGATATTCATCGTCAATATTTCGAGGCGGGCGCAGACTTCGCAGGAACCAACACCTTTTCGGCAACCACTGTGGCGCAGGGCGATTATGCCATGGAGCATCTGGCCTATGAGATCAACTTCGAAAGCGCCAAGATTGCCCGCGAAGCTGCCGACGCTGTGGAAGCCAAAGAGCCGGGTCGCAAATGCTTTGTGCTCGGTGCCATGGGGCCGACCAACCGGACCGCGTCCATTTCGCCCGATGTGAACAATCCCGGCTTCAGGGCGATCAGCTTTGATGAGCTGAGGGTGGCTTATCGGGAAGCGGCCAAGGGCTTGCTTGACGGCGGGGCGGATGCGCTGGCTGTCGAGACCATTTTTGACACGCTCAATGCCAAGGCGGCGCTGTTTGCCATCGAGGAAGAGTTTGAAGAACGCGGCATGCGCTGGCCGGTGATCATTTCGGGCACCATCACGGACAAGTCCGGCCGCACGCTTTCCGGCCAGACCGCAGAAGCCTTCTATCATTCCATTCGTCATGCCAAGCCGTTTGCTGTGGGGCTTAACTGTGCGCTTGGGGCCGCCGAGCTGCGCCAGCATATTGATGCACTTTCGCGGGTGGCTGAAACGCTTATTTCGACTTACCCAAATGCCGGGTTGCCCAACGAATTCGGTGAATATGATGAGAGCCCGGAACATATGGCCAGCATCATTGATGGCTTTGCGCGGGATGGCCTGATCAATATTGTCGGTGGCTGTTGCGGTACGACCCCGGCTCACATCAAGGCAATTGCCGAAACGGTTAAAAAATATCCGATCCGTCAGATCCCTGACATCAAGCCTTATATGCGCCTTTCCGGTCTCGAACCTTTCACGCTGACGCCAGAGACGAATTTCGTCAATATCGGCGAGCGGACCAACGTTACCGGTTCTGCCAAATTCCGCAAGCTGATCAAGGAAGGCGATTACGAAGCAGCCCTTGATGTCGCTCGCCAGCAGGTCGAAAGTGGCGCGCAGATTATCGACGTGAATATGGATGAGGGGCTGCTCGATTCCGAGGAAGCGATGCAGACCTTCCTGCATCTCATTGTCTCTGAGCCGGATATTTCCCGCGTGCCTGTCATGGTCGATAGCTCGAAATGGAGCGTGATTGAAGCCGGGCTCAAATGTCTGCAGGGCAAGTCTGTCGTCAACTCCATTTCCATGAAGGAAGGCAAGGAAGCCTTCGTTGCCCATGCAGAGACCATTCTGCGCTATGGTGCTGCGGTGGTCGTGATGGCCTTTGATGAAAACGGTCAGGCAGATAGCTACGAACGCAAAATCTCAATCTGCAAGAAGAGCTATGACATTCTGGTTAATGAGGTTGGCTTCCCGCCTGAAGACATCATTTTCGATCCGAACGTGTTTGCCGTGGCAACAGGTATTGAGGAACACAATAATTACGGGGTGGACTTCATCAATGCGACCAAGTGGATCCGCAAGAATCTGCCTGGTGCCCATGTATCTGGCGGTCTCTCGAATCTGAGCTTCTCCTTCCGCGGCAACAATCTTGTCCGTGAGGCGATGCATTCGGCGTTTCTCTATCATGCCATCAAGGTCGGGCTTGATATGTCCATCGTCAATGCCGGTCAGTTGATGGTCTATGACCAGATCGACAAGGATCTGCTGGAGCGTATTGAGGACGTTGTGCTCAACCGGCGTGAGGATGGCACTGATCGCCTGTTGGAGATCGCTGAGCGTTATCTCAATCAGAAGGGTGAGCACAAGGTTGCAGATCTTGCCTGGCGTGAATTGCCGGTCGAGAAGCGCCTTGAGCATGCGCTGGTCAAGGGCATCAATGAATTTGTCGAGGAAGATGTTGAGGAAGCCCGCCAGAAGTCAACCCGCACGCTGGATGTGATCGAGGGGCCGCTGATGGATGGCATGAATGTGGTTGGCGACCTGTTTGGCGATGGCAAGATGTTCCTGCCGCAGGTGGTCAAGTCTGCCCGCGTGATGAAGAAGGCCGTGGCCTATCTGATGCCCTTCATGGAAGAGGAACAGGCGGGCGAGAAGACCAGCGCGGGCAAGGTTTTGATGGCGACCGTCAAGGGCGACGTGCATGATATCGGTAAGAATATCGTCGGCGTGGTGCTTCAGTGTAACGGTTATGAGGTTGTTGATCTCGGGGTGATGGTGCCTGCCAATGATATCTTGGAAGCGGCGCGCCGCGAGAAGGTCGATATTATCGGTCTTTCCGGACTGATCACGCCATCGCTTGATGAAATGTGCCATGTTGCCGCCGAGTTGCAGCGCGAAGGCTTCTCCCAGCCGCTGATGATCGGTGGCGCGACGACCTCGCAAGTGCATACGGCGGTCAAGATCGATCCCAATTACAACAATGGTCAGGCGGTTTATGTGACCGATGCCAGCCGCGCCGTTGGCGTTGCCACGCGTCTTTTGTCGCGGGAAAAGGCCGAATATATTGCCGATATCAAGAGCACCTATATTCAGGTTCGTGCAAAGCATGAGGCGGCACAGGGTAAGAAAAACCGTTTGACCCTTGCTCAGGCACGTGAGGATCACTTCAAGATCGATTGGGCATCCTATAAGCCAACAAAGCCGACTTTCATTGGAACGAAGGTCTTCGAGACTTATGATCTGGCCTCTCTGGTCGATTATATTGACTGGACGCCTTTCTTCTCCGCATGGGAGATGAAGGGGCGTTATCCTGCCATCTTGACCGATGAAACCTATGGTGAAGCGGCCTCCAGTCTGTTCAATGACGCTCAGGCAATGCTTGAAAAAATCGTGGAAGAAAAATGGCTGACGGCGCGGGCCGTGATTGGCCTTTGGCCAGCCAACAGCATCGGCGATGACATTGCCGTATTCAGTGATGATAACAGGGTGCAGGAAGCTGCACGCTTTTATGGTTTGCGGCAGCAAATGGCGGGTCGCTCGTCACGGGCTCGGGTTGCCATGGGTGACTTCGTGGCTCCGGCAGAAAGTGGCATTGCGGATTATATCGGCGGCTTTGCTGTTTCAACCGGTTTTGGTGAAGAAGAGCGGGCCAAGGCGTTTGATGCGGCGGGGGATGATTATTCAAAAATTCTGCTTCAGGCTCTGTCTGATCGTCTTGCCGAAGCCTTTGCTGAACTGATGCATGCGCGCGTGCGCAAGGAGTTCTGGGGCTATGCTGCCGATGAAACCTTCAGTCATGATGAGATCATCGAAGAGCGTTACGACGGTATTCGTCCAGCTCCTGGCTATCCTGCACAGCCGGATCACACCGAGAAGCGGACTTTGTTTGGTCTACTCGATGCTGAATCCCAGATCGGTATCCGCTTGACGGAAAGCTGTGCCATGATACCTGCCTCGTCAGTTTCCGGCATTTATATCGGCCATCCTGACAGCTATTATTTCGGGGTTGGCAAAATCGAGAAAGATCAGGTTGCCGATTACGCCAAGCGCAAGGGGTGGAGCGTTGAAGAAGCCGAAAAATGGCTTGCTCCCATTCTCAATTACACGGCGTGATTGGAGTTTTCGACGCATGCCGACGCAATAGCTTGGCACCAAGAAAATAAAATCATTCTCAAGTATTCATTAAGTAAAAAGGTCGGGTAAAAACCCGACCTTTTACTCGCATGCAGGCGAATAAAGTTGTGTCTTTTCAAGGGTATTGATGAAGACAGCCTCCACTGCCTAACGCAATTGTCGTTGCCTCCTCCTTAAATAATTCCAACGACAATAGCAGCGATGAATGCAAAGGCCGCACACACAATCATGATGTTCAAAGATTTGACCATAGAGCCTCTCCTTTTAGCCTTTCCTTCATGCAACGAAGTCTAGGACAAGTTCGAGAATTCGCGAAACAAAAAATTTGGTGCGATGCGGAGAAACGGTGCGACTTTGTTACCAAAAAGTGAAGAAACCCTTGTGTATCCTTGGGTTAAAGTGCGACAATTCTGTAACACAAAACAGGGGAAAATTGATGAATGTTGCGTCGCAGCATCTCAAAAATAGTCAAAATTACCCCTCGTGTGACTGCTTATGCATTGGTCATATGCCTAATATTTGAGCTTAAATTTGCGCAAATTACGAGCTGATTCAGTAACGATCAGTTGGAAAAAATGCGCAGACAACTCTCTTCGTCATGCAGCCGTTGATGGATCCCGTTCTGTTCGAGGCCCATCATTGTGTCAATCATTCAGATGGCGCTGGATTGCTCCCTCGAGCCAATGGGCAATTTGAAGAGTGTTTCGGTCTTTTCCTTCCTGCCCGATGATCTGCACTCCGAGCGGCAGTCCATCTTCTGTTTTGAGACCGGTTACATTAAGACAAGGCGTATACAACAACGTCCAGATTCTGTTGAATAACGGGGAGCCGGTGGATGCCATGCCTTGAGGCGCGGGGCCTTGCGCCGACAGGCTGAGCATTGCGTCGACATCTTCGAATTGCTCGTTCAGCTCCAGCCTTGCTGCCTTGGCGCAAATAATTGCTTCGTCATAGTCTGAGGGAGAAATGGTCTGGGCAAAATCCAGTGTCTGCTTAAGCAGCGGGCTCAATTGGTCGGCATGGTGGGTATATTCCCATGCTAGAGCCTGTGAGGCCTCATAGTCTTGAATGATCTGGTGGGAGTTGAAAGCGCATAGAAAGTGCTCGCTGGGCTCCAGTTCGATTACCTCAGAACCGAGACGTTTCAGACTGTCAACCATGGCATCGAACCGCTTTACGTAATCGCTATCGGCTTCTTGCCATGTGCGGCACCTGATTATGCCGAATTTGGGTTGTTTGAAATCTGCTTCTGTGTCGACTTTGAGATTGCGCCCGGTGATGGCCGATGCCGCATATGCGCAATCGGCGACTTTCGCTGCGAAGAGGCCTGCGGTATCAAGTGTCCATGAAAAGTCCTTTATTCCCACTTTGGGCAAAAGGCCGTAACTTGGTTTGTAGCCGGTTACACCGCAATAGGATGCAGGGCGAATGATCGAGCCTCCCGTCTGGGTTCCAAAAGCAAGGTGAGCCATGCCTGCAGCAATTGCCGCTGCCGAGCCTGATGATGATCCGCCCGGAGTGTGGTTCAGATTGTGTGGGTTTTTTGTCTGGCTGGGATCAAGAAAGGCAAATTCGCTGGTTGCCGACTTGCCGATCATCGTTCCGCCAGCATTCTTGGCCATGGTTACGAGCGCTGCATCACGCATTGGTTCGTGATCGCGATAGATTGGCGAATTATATTCGGTCGGCAGTGATTTTGTCTCGATGATGTCCTTGATTGCAATCGCAATGCCAGCCAGGGGGCCTTCTGCGTTTTCGGCTTCAGTTATCGCATGGCCGTTGACCGAGACGAAGGCATGGATGTGCTTTTCGCAAAGCGCCAGACGCTGCAAACAGGCCTCTAGCGATTGTGCTGGCGTTTGGGTGCCAGAATCGATTGCCTTGAGCGTCTCAAGAAGGCTGACCGGGGCGACGAGTTTTTCTTCTTGCGATGCGTGAACCATTGCGCTGCCTTTATGTTAACCTTTGCACTTCAGGATGCGCTTAATTGAATGCAGCTGCAAGCGGGAATCAAATGATCATGAAGCACATCTTTGGAAAGAAGCCCGCCATCGTGGCTTTGTTGGCTGTCATGACGCTTTCGAGTTGCAGCGGGTTTCAAGATCTTGAAGAGATTCCTCAAGCGGATTTGCAGAAAGAGGCTATCTGGCCTGATCAGGCCATTTCTGTCGATAATTGTCCGGTCGTTGTCAATGGGTTTGCTGATGCTACGGCTATGCCTTCCATCAATGGAAAGTGGGGATGTGGAAGCGAGGCTCCTTTCTCGGTTGTTGCCCTTATGGGGGGCAATCCGGTTCAGTTTGATCGGGAGGCCACGATCAATTGCGTCATGACTTCTCAGCTTTATCGTTATTTCTCTGAGATCGTGCAGCCTCTGGCGCTTGATAAGTTTGGGCAACCTGTCGCTGAAATTCGCGTTGCTGCCTCCTATGCCTGCCGCCCACGCAACAACAAGAGCGGCGCCAAACTCTCTGAGCATGGGCGCGCCAACGCCATTGATATCAGTGCATTCGTGTTACGGGATGGAACTGTTCTAACCGTTGAGGACGATTGGGCCAGAAGGGGGCGGAAAGGACGCTTCCTTCGTGCAATCAATCGTCAAGCCTGTCGGTACTTTACGACGGTTATCGGTCCGGGAGGGGATAAGTATCATCAGGATCATATCCATCTCGACCATGGCCTGCACGGGAAAAATGGCGTCTGGCGCGTGTGCCAATAGAGAAAAGCAGGCTTCGGTTCGTTGTGGCTCTGGTGGTGGTTTCTCTTACTATGCAGATCTGTCGCGTAAAAATTTCGCTATCGAATGCTGCTCCCTATGACCAAATTTCTGTTTTTGCGTTATCGAAAGCTCGTAATTTTAGCGAGTATCGAATAAGTTAAGCCGCGAAGTATCCGGCCAAATCAGGTTTATGAGCTTTGGATGCTGAGGAGACGCTATGAGCATTTGGAACCACATCGGGAGCTTGATCGAGGATCTTCGACAAAGCGATGCGATTTCCCAGTTTGTGGAAAAAGTAACGTCAGTTGTGCGCGGACTTGGCAGTGGAATTGACCGCAAACAACTTACATTCACGGTTGCCGTGATAGCCCTGTCTGCGAAAATGGCCAAGGCTGACGGTGTCGTTACCCAGGATGAGATACACGCTTTCCAGAAGCTTTTTGCGATTCCGGCAGGTGAAGAGCGCAATGTCGCTCGCATGTTCAATCTCGCCAAGCAAGATGTGGCGGGCTATGAAGCCTATGCCCGGCAGATTGCCGCTCTTTATGAAGACGATCTGGAGCCACTGGCGGATATTCTGGATGGTCTCTTCATGATTGCCGGAGCAGACGGCGTCATGCACAACAGGGAAATGCTCTATCTCGAACATGTTGCCGAGATTTTCGGTATTCCGCAGCGCTGCTTTGAACGCATCAAGATGAGCCATGTGAAGCCGGATGAGCAAGACCCCTATACGATCCTGGAGGCAGACCGTTCCATGAGCGATAAGGAGCTCAAAAGCCATTATCGCAAGTTGGTGCGGGAGAACCATCCAGATCGGTTGATTGCGCGTGGAGTGCCTGAGGAGTTTGTTCGGATCTCCACCGAAAAGCTGGCGGCCATAAATAACGCATGGTCAATGATTGAGATTGAGCGCGGCTTGCGCTAAGAAACGGTCGTTCTGACGAGTTTGTTCAGATCTTGGTTCAAGTTGCTGTTTCATGGAGATATTCATGTCGTTCGAAGCCCAGACGAATTGCGCCTGTGAGATTAAACCTTCGCCGAATTTCGGTGAGCGCAAAGATGGTCGGAAAGCCGACATGTTGCTGCTTCACTATACTGGCATGGAAGATGACGCGCAGGCGCTGGACTGGCTGTGCAATCCGGAGAGCGCGGTTTCCGCTCACTATTTTCTGCATCGGGATGGCTCTATCGTGCAGCTGGTCGATGAGACCAAGCGGGCATGGCATGCCGGTGATGCCTATTGGAAAGGCGAGACGGACATCAACAGTTGTTCGATCGGTATCGAGATTGCCAATGCTGGTCATGAAGAGTTCGCAGAAAAGCAGCTTGATGTCCTTCATATGCTTTGCATGGATATCATTGCACGCAATGAAATTCCCAATTTCAGGGTGCTGGGGCATTCCGATGTGTCTCCGGGGCGCAAGATTGATCCGGGTGTGAAATTCCCATGGAAGCAGTTGGCCGCAGCCGGGGTTGGGCATTGGGCCGATCCGGAAATTACCGGCGGAGGGCGCTTCTTCCAGAAGGGGGACGAAGGTCAACCCATTCAGGCGTTGCAGTCGATGCTGGCGATTTATGGATATAATGTGCCCATCACCGGTGTTTTTGATGAACAGACCGAAATAGCAGTGCGGGCTTTTCAGCTGCATTTCCGGCCAGAGCTGGTGGATGGTGTTGCAGACACAACGACCATCTCCACGCTCTATAAACTGAATTCTGCGCTGCCCAGCTTATAAGCCATCTTCGGGCAACGCAGAGTTTTGGGTTATTCCTCCTGAGGCTATCGCGGTTCTGTCCCGTGTCTCAAGAAATTGCGGTCCCTACAGATCCAGAACCATGTGGGGGCGACCGTCCGAGGTTTTCTCTCGCGTTGCTCCGTCTGGTCCAATGATCTGAGATGTGCGCGAGCGAAAGTTGCTCATGCCTTCAAAGGTGATTACATCGACCGGTTGATCGAACTGAAAGGTCAGGCGATACCAGCCTTCGGAGAGCTTTTTGACGGCAATGACTTCTGCTTCAAAATTTTGAGAAAGATACAGGCCGGATACACGGTCGCCCAGTTGCCATGAGCGAGTAGGGCGATTGCCAAAACGGGAAAAGAGAGTGTTCCAATCTCTGAAGCCGTGTTGTTGGGCGACGAGTTCCAGCGATTTGCTGTGAGAAATATCCGTGCCATCGGCGGATAGTTTGGCGCGCAAGAGTTTTGCCTGCCTTTTGGCATCTGCAATGCTGGAGGGGCCGGAATTATCCGGCGCAGATATGTTGCTTGAACTGTCTGATGACATCTCAGCCTCCTATAGAACGCATTTCTGAACTTTGGACGGGGCTCGCATTGCCACCCGCATGAAATGCATGTGGGGCTGAAAATATCAGTATTTGATGTCAGATCTTCACCATGACCCGAAGGTCTGCGAGCGGCAGGCGTCTGCAACCAGAAAATGCGTATAGGCCGGGCCGGTTTCCATGTCAAGCTGTCGCCTGATTTTCGCTATAAGTGCAAAGGAGCAGACAATGGATGTCTGCTCCCTTTGTTCGGTGGTATCTCTTCGGGTGTTTTTAAGGCCCGATCAAGCCGCACGGATCGAGGAAAGAAAATTCTCCAGCTCTCTCTTGAGTGTAACTGACTGTTTTGCCAGCTCTCCTGCTGCTGCCAGTACCTGATTTGCGGTCTTGCTGGAGTTGCTTGCGGCATCTGTCACAAGGCCAATTGCACTCGTAACTTCGGAGGTGCCAGATGCAGCCTGTTGGACATTTCTGGCGATTTCCTGAGTCGCGGAAGCCTGCTCTTCCACCGCAGCTGCAACAGCTGATGAAATCTGGTTCATTTGGTTGATCGTTTCTGCAACGCCGTTGATGGCGGATGCTGAATCAGTGGTTGCACCCTGAATTTCCGTGATCTGAGTTGCGATTTCAGTTGTCGCCTTGCTGGTCTGGTCGGCGAGCTGTTTGACTTCTGCGGCAACCACGGCAAATCCCTTGCCAGCTTCACCCGCCCGGGCCGCTTCAATGGTCGCGTTAAGTGCCAGAAGGTTGGTCTGCTCTGCAATGCCATTGATCAGCTCCACGATGTCGCCGATTTTCTGTGCCGAAGCGGACAATCCATGAACCTTTGTGGCTGCGGAGTCCGCGTCTCGGACGGCCGTTTGAGACATTTGGTTGGATTGATCCACCTGAGATGAAATCTCATGAACAGAAGCCGTGAGTTCTTCGGTCGCTGCCGCAACAGTCTGAACGTTTGAGGAGGCTTCCTGAGATGATGATGCAACCGTCGCTGACTGGCTGGAGGTTTCGTTGGCGTTATCATACATCTGCCGCGCAAATGCTTCGAGCTGGGTAGATGCCGAGGAAACGTTGTTGACGATACTTCCGACCGATTGCTCGAAACTCTGAGCCATCTTGTTCATCATGGCTCGTTGTTGTTCTTCGGCTTGCTTCTTTTGGGCTTCATTTTCGGCGGTGATGCGGCGATTGGTTTCAGATTGCTCCTTGAAGAACAAGGCCGCCTTGGCCAACTGGCCAATTTCATCCTTACGGTCCGCGCCCTGAATATTGGCGACATCGACCCCTTCTGCCAGATTTTTCAGAATGCGGACGATGCGCCCAATTGGTCTGGAAATGCCGTAATTGGCGATCATGATTGCGATGGCAATGCCCAGAATAATGGTCAACAGTGCCGTGATCAGGATGATTTGAGAGGCAAAGGCAGCCTGTTCCGAGGATGCCTGACGCTTGCTTGCCATCAGGTCGCCTGAATATTTGCTGTAGACCTTGACCTTTGCCGTAACGTCTTTTTGACCTTCAAGAGCTTTGTCCAGAGCCGCTTTGATTGCTGCGCTATTGTTCGGATCCTGTTCGGCCGTAGAGATCATTTTGCTAATATTGGCAAAATAGGCATTGAGTGATGCGCGCACATCTTGCAGCTGTTTCTTTTCGGCGCTGTCCGCCACACTCTCCAGTTTCGGCAGCCTGCCAAGCATCTCGTCAGCTCTCTTTTTGTTTTGAGCATGATAGGAGGTTGCTTTCTCTGGCTCGGTTGCCAATTGATAGGTCATACGCGAGATGGCAACAATGTCGATGCGCAAATCCATGGCCTCGCGGGCCGCTTCTTCTGATGCGCCCACTTGCGCGAAGGTGTTGGATAACGATGTTAATTGGGAGTAGGATACCCATGCAATTCCCGCCGCCGCTAAGCTCAACAGGGCTACGACGCTGAGCATCTTTTGAACGATTGAGAAGTTCTTGAAAGCCATTTTCGACCTCTTTTATGGGCGGATAAAGTCCCGAGTAACCAATATTTTCAAGCTTTCAGTTTTGCGAATTTAAGTTAATGACATGTTTAATTTGGTTGAAGATGGGGTGTTTTCTTGTTCTTTTCTCGCATTTATTTGTTTATTGATGAATATATATTGGATGGTTATGTTTAAAATTTGCGTTATGAACTTTATTCTATAGATATTAATGCTGTTTCTAGAGCTTTTGGCTATTCTTTCGGGTTATGGGCTCTTGGTGCCAGCTGTTGTCAATAAGGTTTGTGAAAGCTTTTTCATATGAAAACACCCGCGAATACATTCTGTATCGCGGGCGCTTGAAAGACTGAATTGAATTGGGTTTTTGCGAGGCGTGTCAGGTCAGCGTCTGCTGGTCAGTTTGCGGATGCTCTGTGCAACCGGAATGCCATCCTTGAGACGGGAATCGTTGATCGCAGGGCCAAAGCTGGTGCTGATGGGAACAATACCTGCCCAGTGGTTGAGATCGTAGTCGGCCTCGTCATCAATGGGCATGCCAGTGCGGATCTTGGATGCGGCCTGTTCGATGGTGACTGCGATTACCGTCGTGGCGTTGATTTCTTTTGGCGTGGTTTCCCGTGTCTCGTCCCAGCGTCCCGGAGCCAGATGATCGGTGATGGCGACAAGCGCTTCATATTTTTCCTTTTCATCGTCCACAAGCCTTGCTGTTCCATGGATATTGGCAGAGCGGAAGTTCATTGAATGATGAAAGGCGGAACGACCCACGACCAGCCCATCGACCAGTGTCACGTTGAGGCAGATTGGCAAGCCCTCCTTGAGCATTTTGAGCATGCGGGCTGCTTTGGCGCCATGGATATAGAGCTGATCGCCAATGCGCCCGTAAGCCATGGGCATGACAATTGGTTTGTTGTCCAGCACAAACCCAACTTCAGCGATAAGGCCTTCATCCAGGATGGAATAGAGGGTTTCCTTGTCGTAATTGGCGCGTTTGGCGACCCGTATCTTATTGGTTCCTGTTACGGGAAAGGTTTCTTTTTGTGCTTCGGTCATTGGTCTGTCTTTTATCAATGGGTTTGTCTTTGGTCCGGCGTGGCTCCGTTTTATTGGCAAGCTGGCCAGATGATTTGGTGATCGTGTTTGTTGGCTTGATTGAAATGTATTTTTGGTTCTAAATAAAGAGCCAAAACAATCAATCTTGAGGAGCCAAAATGCTTTCAGGTCAAATTAAGCTCGATAAAAACGACGAAGAGGGGGTGTCGCGTCAGCTCTTTTTGCAAATCAGGCGTTTGATCGAAGATGGCCGTTTGGTTCCTGGCACCCGTTTGCCAGCATCGCGCAAGCTTGCAGAAGAGTTGACGGTTGGGCGCAATACGGTTCTGTTTGCTTATGAGCAGCTCGGGCTTGAGGGATATGTCGAGGCCGATGGCCGAAGGGGTACGAGGGTTAGTGAAGCCTCCCGTGGTTTTCATGCGGATCATTTTGGTCGAGCTGTTTCCGGCAGCCCAGCCGCTCCGCTCCGTTTGTCCCAAGGAGCAGAGCGCATGATGGCAGTGCCTCGTCGTGACTTGCCCGGCTCCATGACATTTCTGCCTGGTATGCCGGATGTTCGGGAGTTCCCTCACGATGTTTGGGCTCGATTGCTCCGGCGCGCTGCTCGCCAAGCTGCTATGCATGAAGATTTTCTTGGCTACGCACATTACTCCGGCTTGCCGATGCTCAAGAGTGCGATCCTTGCACATGCTTCAGTGGCTCGGGGCGTGGTTGCGGATGAAGATCAGGTAATGATCCTGTCTTCGGCACAGGCTGCGCAGGATCTGGTGGCGCATATGCTGCTTGATCCGGGTGATATTGCGTTGCATGAGGAGCCCGGCTATGCGGGCATGTTGGCGGCGCTGAGGGCTGTTGGTGCCCATTGCGAGCCAATCGGAATTGATGACGACGCACCCTACCAGACACTTTTGGGACAGGGGGATGAGACGATCAGGCCAAAGCTGATCTATAGCTCACCATCCCATCAGTTCCCGACAGGTCGGGTCATGTCGCTTGAGGAGCGCCTGTCTCTCTTGCGCTATGCGCAAGAAAAGGACTGTTTCATCCTTGAGGATGATTATGATAGCGAGTTCCATTTTTCGGGCGCTCCGATTTCCAGCTTGCAAGGGCTCGATAGGGGGGAAGTCGTTATATATATGGGGACCTTTTCCAAGGCGCTCAGTCCCGGCATGCGGGTTGCCTATCTCATCGTTCCAAAGCGGCTTGTCGAGCCGACGCGTAAGTGCCTGCGCAATGTCGGAGCTGTGCCTTCGGTGGTGGTGCAGTGGGCTTTGAGTGATTTTCTGGGTGAGGGCCATGTGCGCAGCCATATTGCCAAAATGACGCGGGAATATAGGGCGAGGCGGGATCGGCTGGCCGAGCGGCTCGGAGCGTTGGGGTTTCAATGGTTATCTCTGGCTATCCCTGAAGGTGGTATTCAACTTCCTGCCTATCTTTGCCGCAAGGCTTCCGGCCTTGATGATCGCTGCTTGCTCAAGGCAATGCTGGAGATTGGCGTTGAGGGCTCGTCTCTTTCGTCTCTTTATTGGTCAGGCAAGGTGACGCCGAGGGCGGGGGTGTTGTTGGGGTATGCGGCCAGTGACGAGAAGGCAATCGATAAGGGGGTTGATCAACTGATTGGACTGCTTTCCCAGATGGCCCCTTGACCTTGACGCGATAAAAGCTTAGTTCCCATCGAACCAGTCGGTCGGGCAGCCGCACCGGTCGCGCGAAAGCAATCCGGTGAGGAAAGTCCGGGCTCCATGAAAGCACGGTGCCGGGTAACGCCCGGCGGAGGCGACTCCAGGGAAAGTGCCACAGAAAGCAAACCTCCTGACTTTGGTCAGGTAAGGGTGAAAGGGTGAGGTAAGAGCTCACCGCGCCTTCAGTAATGAAGGTGGCAGGGTAAACCCCACCGGGAGCAAAACCGAATAGGAATGATGCGGGCTACGGCCCAGCCGGCTTTCAGGCCAGTCATTCGGGTGGGTTGCTAGAGGCATTCAGCAATGGATGCACCAGATGAATGGTTGCCACGCAAGATTTTATCTTGCCGTACAAAACCCGGCTTACAGACCGACTGGTATTTCTTTCCATATATTTCGTATCAAAACATTGGTTACTAACCAAATATTGGAGTGTTGGCGATAGCTTGCCAATTGTTGCTTTCTGCCTCCGTGTTTGTGGAAATCTTGTGGAGCGTAGATTAGTTATTTCCGACAATATACTTATCCCGACCTAATTTCTGCGGCCTCGTCATTTCTTGGATTCTGCAACCCTTTGTTAACGTTAACTTTCTTAGAATAGATCTCTTAATGGTCGATTTCTGAATCCATCAGAATCCATTGACGCCCATATGATCCCATGGTATCCCATATAGGGTGGAGCTCAGACCATGTCGTTAGAAATGACCCAAACACTCTAAAATCGGATCAACGGCTGTGTCAGCGAGCAAATGAGCGGCGGTATAGGCTTTCTGAAGGCAGTGCGTATGGACGATTTTGTGTCCAATTATGTGAATCGGCTGGATTCAAAGGGGCGGGTCTCTATCCCGGCACCCTATCGGCAGATTCTTGCGCGCGAAGGACATGAAAGTCTGTTCTGCAGTCCTTCCATGGACCGCGCGGCTGTTGATGCTGGCGGGCTCGGATTGCGCAAGGCGATTGATGAGTATCTGGAGCCTTTTGATGTTTTTACTGAGGAGCGCGAGTTTCTTGCAACGGCTCTCTTGGGTGAAAGCGAGAGTTTGAAGATCGACAAGGATGGTCGCGTGGTATTGAGCGAAAAAATCAAAGCGCATACCGGTATCACGGATTCTGTGGTGTTTGTCGGGCATGGCTACAAGTTCCAGATCTGGCAACCCGAGAAATATGAAGTCTTCAAGGCTGAGGCAGCCAAAGAGGCGATTGCGCTGCGCAAATCTCTGAGCGCGCGTCGTCAGGCGATGCGTCAGGCCGGTGGTGGAGGTGCCATATGACATCTTCCATCCAGTCGGAAACGGCTGATCTCTCTGCTCGTCATGTTCCCGTATTGCTCAAGCCTGTTATTGAGGCTCTGAAGCCAGCCAATGGGCAGTGGGTGCTCGATGGCACTTTCGGGTTTGGCGGTTATTCTGAGGCGATTTTGCAGTGTGGCGCCAATGTGCTCGGGGTTGATCGAGATCCGGAAGCAGCTGAACGGGCGGCTGTGCTGCAGCAGCGCTATGGTGATAATCTCAGATTTGTCGCCGGGTGCTTTAGCGAGCTTGCAGATATTGCTGATGAGGCAGGGTGTGCGCCGCTTGATGCTGTCGTGCTTGATATCGGGGTGTCGTCCATGCAGCTCGATGAAGCGGAGCGCGGATTTTCCTTCATGAATGACGGCCCTTTGGATATGCGTATGTCCCAGAGCGGGCCGACGGCTGCCGACGTTGTAAACAGCTACTCTGAAAGCGACCTTGTTCGCATATTCCGTGAGTTGGGCGAAGAAAAGCAGGCGCGCCGGATTGCCGGTTCCATCGTTGCTCGTCGCGGTTCTGTGCCGTTTTCTCGTACATTGGATCTGGCGCAGGTTGTCGAGCGTGTCGTGGGGCGTAAGCCACAGCAGAAAATTCATCCGGCGACGCGGGTTTTTCAGGCCTTGCGCATTTTCGTGAATGGTGAGCTTGACGAGCTGGTCGATGGCCTTGTTGCTGCGGAGCGTTGTTTGAAGCCTGGCGGCAAGCTTGTTGTTGTGACCTTCCATTCGCTGGAAGACCGGATTGTAAAGCGCTTTTTTCAGGATCGCGCCAAGGTTCACTCTGGAGGATCTCGCTATATGCCGGAGCAGGATTTGGCTGCCCCCAGTTTCGAGATGCTCGTGAAGGGCGGCGTTGGACCTGATGATGAGGAATTGGAGCGCAATCCTCGTGCGCGTTCAGCCAAGATGCGGGCTGGAGTGCGAACGGATGCTGCTCCTCATGAGTTGGATGCGCGCGGGCTTGGGTTGCCCAAAATGTTGGCGGAGAGCCGCTCAGGAGGCCTTTCATGAGCAGACTCATAAATTTTCTTCTTCTCTTTGCTGTCCTTGTGGGAGCCTTCTGGCTCTTTCAGGTGAAGCATCAGGCCAAAGAAGAGGGTGAGAAAATCGCTGCCTTGCAGGAGCAGATCAAAGATGAGGAAGATGCGCTTCTATTGCTGAAAGCTGAGTGGAGTTATTTAAACCGCCCCCAGCGTATTCAGAAGCTTGCTGAAGAGTATCAAGACACGTTGGGCTTGAAGACGATTGAACCATACCAGATAGGTGATCTGAAAGATGTGCCGGACAAGGTCGGTGACGACACGCTTCCCGGAGCTGTTGTCAATGATCTGGAAGGTTTGATTGAGCATGCGCACCCGGCCTCTGTCCGACAAGATGGGGGGCGGTAATGGTTGATGTATCCAATGATCTTGATATAGCCAGAACAATTAATCATCGCTTCGATTTTGAAGGCGCAAACAAGGTTCGCTCACAGGCTACGCGTGGGCGCATTGTGCTGGCGATGATCGCTTTTTTATGCTGCTTCGCTGCTATGTTCGCACGACTTGTCATGCTGGGTTTTGATACTCCGGCTTATGCTGACAAGGGGGGAGCTGTCGCGGCCATTAAAGCGGTTCGGCCCGACCTGGTTGATCGTAATGGCGAGATTCTGGCAACCGACATCAAGACCGCTTCGATCTATGCGGAACCGAACCGTATCATTGATGTGGAAGAAGCGTTGGATGCGATAACAGGTGTTTTTCCCGATCTTGATTCTGCGACGCTTCGCAAAAGGCTTTCCAACAAGAAACTTGGCTTTACCTGGATCAAGCGTGAGGTAACGCCAAAGCAGCAGCAAGCCATACACGAAAAAGGCATTCCCGGGCTTGGATACAAGACCGAAAACAAGCGTTTCTATCCTGCAGGTCCGACTGCATCCCATATTTTGGGCATTGTTAATGTCGATAATGTTGGGATCGCGGGCATGGAAAAATATATCGACACAGCCGGCCTTGCGAAGGCTGATGATGGACTGCAACACACCGGAATGGAGCCGGATCCAGTTCAGCTTTCTATCGATTTGCGTGTTCAGCATGCCCTGCGGGATGAGCTTTTCAAGAGCATGACCAAATTCAAGGCGATCGCTGCTGCCGGGGTTGTTCTGGATGCTCAGGATGGCGAAGTGCTTGGAATGGTTTCTTTGCCGGACTTTGATCCCAATCATCCGGTCAATGTCAACGAGCCAGATCGTCTTAACCGGATGACGGCGGGCGTTTATGAAATGGGGTCCGTCTTCAAGACCGTGACTATGGCTATGGCGCTTGATTCCGGAGCGGTACATCTGAATGACAATTTCGATGCCCGCCAGCCAATCCGTGTGCGTGGCATGACGATCAGTGATTTTCATGGCAAGAAGCGAATCTTGTCCGTGCCTGAAATTTTTGTTTACTCATCCAATATTGGCTCGGCCAAAATGGCACTGAAGATTGGCAAGGAAAATCACAAGGCTTTCCTTGAAAAGGCGCATCTGTTGGAGAGGGTGAGGACTGAGTTGCCCGAAACGGCGGCTCCTGTTTATCCGTCTGACAAGCGCTGGAGCGATCTGTCGACGATGACGATCAGTTTCGGTCATGGATTGCAGGTTACGCCATTGCAGTTTGCTGCCTCGGCCGCATCGCTTGTGAATGGTGGCTATTATGTCAAGCCGACCTTCCTTAAAGAGAGTGATTTGCAGAAAAGCAACATTTCTCATTCGGATCGGATCGTCAGTGAAAAGACCAGTGCTGAAGTGCGCTATTTGATGCGTTTGAACGCTGTCGAAGGGTCTGGCAAGCGCAGTCGGGTTAATGGATATCTCGTTGGGGGCAAAACCGGCACTGCGGAAAAGGTTGTTGATGGCAAATATGATAGTCATAAGCTTAGGAATTCATTTCTTGCGGCTTTTCCCATTGACAATCCTCGGTATATTGTTCTGGTTATGCTAGATGAGCCCAAGGGCCTGAAGGAAACCTATGGATATGCGACCGCGGGTGTGAACGCAGCACCCACAGCGGGCGCAGTTATCCGCAGAGTTGGATCAATTTTGGGGGTTAAACCACGATTTGGCCAAAAGGCTGTTCCAACAGTCGAAGCATCCTTTTAAACCTTGGGTGAAGGTTGGAAAGAAAAAGGCCGGAGTGCTGTTGGATGAAAGTGGTGGAGTTATTGGGCAAGCTTAAAGAGCCCATTGAAGATTTTCTTCTTGTGAATCTTGGCGAGAAGCAGGTTACTGGTATTACTGGGGATAGCCGCCTTGTCAAAAAGGGGTTTATCTTTGTGGGGGTGCCAGGATCTCAGGTTGATGGAGCCCAGTTCGTGCCCAAGGCACTTGAAAATGGGGCCATTCTCGCAATCATCTCGGATCAGTCAAAGCTGCCAAGAGGATTTGATCCCAGTGGCAAGCCGATATTCCGCCTTCAGGATCCTCATCTTGCCTTGGCAAACCTTGCCGGAGCCGTTTATGACGTCTCTCTTGAAAAAGTGGCCGCAGTTACCGGAACTAATGGCAAGACGTCAATCGCCTCTTTCTTGCGGCAGATTTGGGCTGCAAGTGGCAAATGCGCAGCCAATATCGGCACGATTGGCATTGAAGGTCCGAAAGGGAGTTCGTATGGCGGGCTGACCACGCCGGACCCTGTGGGCATGATGAAAAGCGTCAGTGAATTGGTTGACGAAGGGGTGACGCATCTTGCGCTCGAAGCGTCCAGTCATGGTCTTGATCAGAAGCGTCTTGATTGTCTGCGTGTTGATGTGGGCGCCTTTACAAATCTTACCCGTGACCATTTGGATTATCACGGCACTTTCGAAAATTACCGCGCAGCCAAAAGCCTGCTTTTCAGCCGCTTGGTAAAGGATGGTGGCTCAGCCGTTATCAATCTTGATGATGCCAACGGCGCGCATTTTCTGGCGGTTGCTCAAAAACGCGGTCTGTCTTGCATGACTGTCGGGCATGATGCTTCTGCCGATCTGGTCATTCGTTCCATAGCGGTTGAAGGGCTGGACCAGATTGTGAGCCTTTCTGGTATTTGGGGCGATGTTGAATGCAAGGTTCCGCTGGTTGGTGAGTTTCAGGTTTCCAACGTGCTTGTTGCAGGTCTCATGGCTTGCGCCACAGGTATTGATGCGTCTGATGTCTTGAAAGCAATTCCCAATCTGAAAGGGGCTTGCGGACGGATGGAGCTTGTCGCGCATGCCGGGCCGGACACCGCCATATATATCGATTACTCCCATACGCCGGATTCACTGGAAGTGGCGCTCAAGGCTCTGCGCCCCTTCGTAAAAGGGCGGCTGATTGTCGTGTTCGGTGCAGGCGGAGATCGCGATACCGGAAAACGGCCGATGATGGGCAAGGTTGCCAATGACTTTGCCGATTACGCGATTGTCACCGATGATAACCCTCGTTCGGAAGATCCCGCCTTTATCCGCGCTTCTGTCATGGCGCCGGTTACAAATGGCATCGAGATAGCTGGTCGTCAGGATGCCATCACCTGTGGCGTGGATATGATGAAACCCGGCGATATTCTTCTTGTTGCAGGCAAGGGACATGAGCGTGGACAAACCATTTTGGGTGAGACCTTGCCTTTCTCAGACCATAAGGCCGTTGCCAAAGCTTTGGCTGAAAGTGGCAAGGGAGAGATGATTTGACCGCACTTTGGGCCTGCGCAGAATTCGTGGAAGCGATCGAACCGATCAGTCAAGCCGGAGAATTCGGGCAGGTTCACGGTGTTTCTATCGATAGCCGCACGGTGTCCGAAGGGGATGCCTTTTTCGCCATAAAGGGCGAGCGATTTGATGGGCATCGTTTTGCCAGAGCTGCGCTTGAGGCTGGGGCTGCGGTCGTGGTGCTGGAGGAGGCGCAAAAAGCCGATTTTAGCGACCTCAATTCCGGAGTTCTGTTCGTCGATGATGTTTTGAAGGCGCTGGAGCGGCTTGGTTGTGCATCCCGCCGTCGTGTTGCTGGCAAGGTGATTGCCATTACAGGCAGTGTCGGCAAGACAAGCACTAAGGATGCTCTTTGGGCCGCGCTTGAGCCGAGCGGCAAGGTGCATGCCGCGGTTTCTTCCTTCAACAACCATTTGGGTGTTCCCTTGACCTTGGCTCGGATGCCTCGCGATACGGAATTTGGTATATTTGAAGTGGGGATGAATCACCCCGGAGAGATTCGTCATCTCATCGGCATGGTGCAGCCCGAGCTTGCGATCATTACAACAGTTGTTGCTGCCCATATTGGCAATTTCTCCGGCATAGAAGAAATTGCCGCTGCCAAAGCGGAGATTTTTGAGGGTGTGGTTTCGGGAGGAGCCGCACTTTTTAATGGGGATATTCCATTCGCAGCCTTTCTGCATGACCGCGCCAAGGAAGCGGGTGTTGAAAACTGCTATCGGTTTGGCAAGGAAGATGACGCGGATGTCAAGTTGCTGGGGTTGGAGCTGACCGCTGAAGGCTCTGATATTGCAGTTCAACTCTTTGATCGCAAAATCCAATGCCATGTTGGAGCGTCTGGCGAACATATGGCTATAAATGCTCTTGCTGTTCTTGGTGCTGTGGCTCTCGTAGGGGGGGATGTTGCCGCCGCTGGTGAAGCACTGGCAAGGCACGGAGCCAGCAAGGGGCGAGGACAAAGGCATTCATTAGCAGTTGATGGCGCGACTGCGCTATTGATCGACGAGAGCTACAACGCTAACCCATCCTCTGTGGCGGCAGCTTTGGCCACCTTGGGACTAGTACAGGTTTCTGGTCGTAAAATTGCCGTTTTGGGCGATATGTTGGAGCTGGGCGAAGATAGCGCAAAGATTCACGAGGGTTTGCTTGAGCCCTTGCTGGAAGCCGGTGTTGATCGTGTTTTTCTATGTGGTCCGGATATGGGGCATCTCTGGGAGAAACTGCCTGTTTCGTTGCGCGGTTCTTATGCTAAAGCGTCGGCAGACATCATTGCTCCCCTCAAATCGGAATTGAGTGCCGGGGATGCTGTGATGATCAAAGGATCAAATGGATCAAGGATGGGGCCGGTTGTCGACGCCATGCTTGAAGAGTTCAAGAAATAAGCCGGACTGTAAACCGGCGGTGTATGTGAAAGGCCTGTATCAAAGATGCTTATGTATCTTGTCGAAATATCCGATCAGATATCCGGATTCAACGTGTTTCGTTATCTCACGTTTCGAACGGCCGGAGCCATTATCACTGCGCTCTTGTTTGTGTTTATGTTTGGTCCTGCCATCATTCGTGGTTTGCGTGTACGACAGGGTAAGGGCCAGCCAATCCGGGAAGATGGACCTCAAAGCCACCTTCTGACGAAGAAAGGCACGCCGACGATGGGCGGGCTGATGATCCTGTGTGGCATGGTCATGGCAACACTGCTTTGGGCAAATTTGTCCAACCCATACGTCTGGATCGTCCTGTTCGTTACCATCGGCTTTGCTCTCATTGGCTTCTACGACGACTATCTGAAGGTTTCCCGTTCTTCTCATAAAGGTTTCTCTGGCCGGATGCGTCTGTCCATCGAGGCCGTGATTGCTGGTCTTGCCTGTTTTGCTGTTGCGCATTTGGGTGAAGACGGCTTTTCGACGTCTGTGACATTTCCCTTTTTCAAAGACATCCTGCTTGATCTGGGATGGTTCTTTGTGCCCTTCGGCCTGTTCGTGATTGTTGGCGCCGGTAATGCCGTGAACTTGACCGACGGTCTTGATGGTTTGGCCATCGTGCCGGTGATGATTGCCTGTGCCACATTTGGTGTTATCGCTTACCTGTCTGGTAACGAGATATTTGCCGATTATCTGCAAATCCACTATGTGCCCGGTACTGGTGAATTGCTTGTGCTCTGTGGTGCCGTGATTGGCGCCGGGCTTGGCTTCCTTTGGTTCAACGCACCTCCTGCAGCTATCTTCATGGGAGATACGGGCTCGCTCGCAATGGGCGGAATGCTCGGGGCCATTTCTGTTGTGACCAAGCATGAGCTTGTGCTGGCAATCGTTGGCGGCCTCTTTGTGCTGGAAGCTGTTTCCGTGATCATTCAGGTTGCATCGTTCAAGCTGACTGGGCGTCGTGTGTTCCGCATGGCTCCGATCCACCATCATTTCGAGCATAAGGGCTGGACCGAGCCTCAAGTGGTTATCCGCTTCTGGATTATCGCAGTGGTTCTGGCACTGATCGGCTTGGCAACACTCAAGCTGCGGTAGGTGTTTTTCTGCTTCGTGCAGGCAAGGTCTTGCTTAGTCGTGACGATCTTTGCGTAATTTGTTTTCAGGGGAAGAGATATGATCCCTATTACCATCTTTGAAGGTAAAAAGGTTGCTGTGTTCGGGCTCGGCGGTAGCGGACTTGCTACACTGGAGGCTCTGGCCGCTGGTGGTGCGCAGCTCTATGCATATGACGACAAGGAAGCCAGCCGCTTAAAGGCTGCCGAAATTGACGGCGTAGAAATTTGCGACTTGAAACAGGCCGATTGGTCCGATTTTGCAGCTTTGGTGTTGGCGCCAGGTGTGCCGCTTACCCATCCTGAGCCGCATTGGAGCGTCAAGCTTGCGGCCGAAGCTGGTGTTGAGGTGATTGGCGATGTTGAGCTTTTCTGTCGGCAGCGCAGGGAGAGTGGCACTGACTCTCCCTTTATTGCGATTACCGGAACGAACGGCAAATCAACGACAACTGCCCTGATTACACATTTGCTCACTGAGGCAGGTCTTGATGTGCAGATGGGTGGCAATATTGGCACGCCAGTGCTGGCGCTTGAGCCATTTGCTCCGGACCGTATCTATGTTGTCGAGGTCTCCTCGTTCCAGATCGATCTTGCCCCTAGCATCGATGCTTCGATTGGCGTGCTGATGAATATCTCAGCCGATCATCTGGATCGGCACGGAGACTTGATGAATTATGCCCGGATCAAAAGCCGCATGGTTTTTTCTGCTGATATGGCCGTGGTTTCTCTTGATGACAGGCTTTCGGCCAATGTTGCCTCCAATCTTCGTCTTAAAGGTCATCCGGTTGTCACGATCTCCGGCTTTGGCAATGATCGGGCAAGGGTTGCCGCCCCCGACGGAATTTTGCAGAGTATGGAGGGAGATTTCCTCTTCAATCTGGATCAGGCTCGGGCTCTGCGCGGCGCGCACAATGCTCAGAATGCTGCGGCAGCAGTGGCGGTCGCCCGGCAACTTGATTTGTCACCAGCTGTTCTATGCGCTGGCCTAAAATCCTTCGGTGGGCTTGAGCATCGCATGGAGGAGGTGGGATCGAAAGACGGTATGCTCTTCATAAACGATTCCAAAGCCACCAATGCGGATGCAACATCACGGGCGCTCGCGTCCTTCCCCAAGGTTCACTGGATTGTCGGTGGGCGCGCCAAGGCAGGCGGTATTACAACGCTCGTGGACTATTTCAACCGTATCGAACATGCCTATCTGATCGGAGAATCCTCCGAGCCTTTTGCCCAAACCCTTGCCAAGTCCGGCGTAGAGTTCAGTTTTTGCGAGCATATGGATGTCGCTCTTGACCATGCCGTCAAGGCATGTCAGCGAAAATTGGCTGAGAATGGAAAAAGCGAGCAGGTTATTTTGCTCTCTCCAGCCTGTGCGTCATTTGATCAGTTCCCTAATTTCATGAAACGGGGTGACATATTCCGCGAAGCAGTTCACCATTTTCTTGACACCGGCTCTGTTGCCGTTGATCCCGAACATATGGTTCCAGCTCAAACCGGGAATTAGGAGCAATGATGCACCGAACTCGAAAGAATATGCTGACAGAATGGTGGTGGACGATTGACCGTCCGATGCTTATTGCCCTCATTCTACTGCTGTTTTTCGGGTTGGTTCTATCCATGGCTGCTAGTCCTGCGATTGCCATGAAGCTCAATCTTGCTCCGTTCCATTTCGTCAAGCGCCATGCGATGTTTGTGCCGGTTGCTCTGGTCATCATGATCGGGGTAACGTTTCTGACGCCGCGCACGACGAGAAGGCTGGCCTTGTTTGTGTTGCTGTGCGCTTTTGCGGGTATGGTGATGACGCTGCTGGTCGGCGGGTCTGTCAAGGGGGCTCAACGCTGGATCTCCATTGCGGGCTTTTCAATCCAGCCATCGGAATTCATGAAGCCTGCCTTTGTGGTTATTGCTGCCTGGCTGTTTGCCGAAAATGATCGCCGTCCGGAGATCCCGGGCAATCTGTTTTCCATTATCATCTTCATGATTGCCGTTGCCTTACTCGTTGCTCAGCCTGATATCGGGCAAACGGTCTTGCTGGCCATTGTCTGGTCGGGGCTGTTTTTCATGGCCGGCATGCCTCTGTTCTGGATTTTCTTGCTGATGGGGCTCGGGGTTGGTGGCTTGACTATGGCCTATTTCTTCGTGCCCCATGTGACCGGACGTATTAACCGCTTTCTCGATCCCGCTTCGGGGGATACCTTTCAGGTGGACACGGCTATGGACGCGATTATTCGAGGTGGCTGGCTTGGTGTCGGGCCCGGCGAGGGCATGGTTAAACGGACACTGCCCGACTCTCACACGGATTTCATTTTTGCCGTGCTCGCAGAGGAATTCGGCATCATTGCCTGTATGCTCTTGATCTCGGTGTATTTGTTTATTGTTGTGCGTGCTCTGAGGCTGGCATTGCAAACCCATGATTTGTTCAAACGGTTGGCCATATCCGGACTGGCCCTGCTTTTTGGGCTTCAAGCGGTGATTAATATCGCGGTGAACTTGAAACTCATGCCCGCAAAGGGTATGACGCTGCCTTTCATTTCCTATGGTGGATCATCGCTTCTTTCTGTTGCTTTGACCATGGGTTTCCTTTTAGCACTAACGCGCAAGCGACCGGAAGTCGGACTGGAGAAAAGGCAGTTCTTCAAGCCATATGATTAGCCAGAGACGATGCCAAGAAGGAGCCACCTGCGGGTGGACGTGTGAATGACAAAAACCGTTTTGCTTACAGCTGGTGGAACAGGTGGGCATCTGTTCCCGGCTCAGGCTTTGGCCCACGCGTTGATCGAACGCGGCTGGACAGTGCATTTGGCAACCGATGGCCGCGCCACGCAATATGGTCAGGATTTTCCTGCCGAGACGATCCAGATTATTCCCTCGGCTACCCCTTCTGTCAGAAATCCGGTCAAGATGGCTAAGGCAGTCTTGACGCTGGCGCGCGGCTATATGGCTGCCCGCAAGGTCATCAACAACTTGAACCCGGATGTGGTTGTTGGGTTTGGTGGCTATCCCACAGTGCCTCCCATGCTTGCTGCGCGGTCTCTTGAGGTGCCGTCCTGTTTGCATGAAGCCAATGGTGTCATGGGGCGCGCCAATCGCTTTTTGGCGAAAGGGGCCAGCGCCATTGCCGCCAGCTTTCCGATCAGGAAAGGGGCTGAAGGGCTAGAGCAAAAAATAACGATGACGGGCAATCCTGTGCGGCCAAAGTTTCTGGAAGCGGCAAAGGTTCCTTATGCTCCGATTGAGGCCGATGGAGAAATTCGTATCGTCGTTACCGGAGGTTCGCAAGGGGCAAGGTTTTTCTCCGAGTATATGCCTGGAGCGTTCGGCCGGTTGCCGAAAGAAATGCGTGATCGCATTCGGTTGGTGCAGCAGTGCCGTCCAGAAGATTTGCTCCGGGTCAAAACCGGTTATCGTGAGCTCGGATTACAGGCCGAACTGGCACCGTTTTTCTCCGACATTCCGCAAAAGTATGCTGCGGCTCATTTGATCGTGTGCCGCTCCGGTGCTTCCACTGTTAGTGAAGTCGCCGCTGTTGGTCGACCAGCCATTCTGGTGCCATTGCCCGGAACGCTTGATCAGGACCAGCACGCCAACGCCAAGGTGCTTGAAGAAGCGGGCGCTGGTTGGGTCATGTTGCAGCGTGGACTGAGACCAAACGATGTTTCCGATTTGATAGAAGATTTGATTGCCAATCCAGACAAGCTCACAGCGGCAGCAGAGGCTGCGCGGGGGCAGGGCAAGCCAGACGCGGCTGAAAGGCTCGCAGATCTGGTTGAAGCATTGGCAAGTGATACAGGAGATGCGCAATGAAAATGCCTCAAAATATTGGTCCGGTCCATTTTGTCGGGATCGGCGGGATCGGCATGTCAGGTATTGCCGAAGTGTTGGTCAAGCTTGGCTACACCGTGCAGGGCAGTGATATTGCCGAAGGGGCCAATGTGGTGCGTTTGCGTGAGCAGGGCATCAAGGTCATGGTTGGCCATGCGGCTGAAAATATCAAGGATGCACAGGTCGTCGTCGTCTCTTCTGCCATCAAGTCGGACAATCCCGAACTCAAGGAAGCCCGCGCACGTCTGTTGCCGGTTGTGCGCCGCGCCGAGATGCTTGCCGAACTGATGCGCTTTAAGGAAGCCATCGCGATTGGTGGCACACATGGCAAGACGACAACGACATCGCTTGTCGCCGCTCTGCTGGATGCAGGTGGAATGGACCCAACCGTGATCAATGGCGGCATCATCAATGCCTATGGCACCAATGCCCGCATGGGAGATGGGGACTGGATGGTTGTGGAAGCGGATGAGTCTGACGGGACTTTCGTCAAGCTGCCTGCGGATATTGCCATCGTTACCAACATCGACCCTGAGCATCTGGATCACTATCACACCTATGATGCCGTAAAGGCCGCCTTCAAGGCTTTCGTTGAGAATGTGCCTTTCTACGGGTTCGCTGCCATGTGTCTGGACCATCCGGTGGTGCAGACTCTCGTGGGGCAGATTGAGGACCGCCGCATCATCACCTATGGTACCAATCCGCAGGCCGATGTTCGCTACAAGGATTTGCGTTCGGACGGCGGCATCAGCCGCTTCACCGTCGAGATCCGTGATCGCAGAAGCGGGGCGGTTGAGGAAATCTCCGGCCTTTCGCTGCCGATGCCCGGCGAGCATAATGTTGCCAATGCCACTGCTGCGATTGCTGTAGCCCATGAGCTTGAAATCTCTGCTGATGCAATCCGTAAGGGGCTGGCTGCATTCGGAGGCGTCAAGCGGCGCTTTACGCGCGTAGGTAACTGGAATGGCATCGAGATCATCGATGATTATGCTCATCATCCGGTGGAAATCGCCGCCGTCATGCGCGCTGCCCGTCAGGCTTCACAAGGCAAGGTGATTGCCGTCATGCAGCCGCATCGCTATTCCCGTCTGCAAAATCACTTTGAGGATTTCTGCACCTGTATGAATATTGCCGATCATGTGCTGGTTGCGGATGTCTATCCTGCTGGTGAAAAGCCGATTGAAGGTGTCAGTGCCGAAGCTCTTGTCGAAGGGCTCAAGAGCCACGGTCACCGAGGCGCTTCTTTGCTAGGTCCTGTCGATGGCTTGGCTGAGCGTATTCGCGATCTGGCCGAACCGGGCGATTATGTTGTTTGCCTCGGGGCTGGCAGCATTACCACTTGGGCCAATGGCCTCGCAAAAGCCCTGAAAGATCTGGCGGGAGAATAGTCAACGCATGTTCAAGGATCTGCTTGAAGAACTGGGCGGCTGGACGGATGGCGTTCGCGGGCGCCTGTCCAGCAATTTCGATATTGCGAGCTTCACCTGGTTTCGCGTGGGTGGACCGGCGCAATTGTTTTTCAATCCCGCTGACGAAGCAGATCTTTCCTATTTTCTCCAGCATTTGCCACAGGAGGTGCCCGTCACCACGATAGGGCTCGGTTCGAATCTGCTGGTGCGGGATGGCGGTGTTGAAGGCGTTGTAATCCGCTTGTCGGGAAGGGCCTTTAGCTCGGTAGATGTGGATGACAATAAGGTTGTCACTGTTGGTGCGGCGATGCCGGATATGCGCTTTGCCCAGCAGATGGCAAGGCAGGGTGTGGCTGGTTTTGCCTTTTACAAAGGCATTCCCGGTTCGATTGGCGGGGCCTTGAGGATGAATGCCGGTGCTCATGGCGACGAGACCAAGCGCCGCCTTCTGGGCGCACGGGCAATGGATCGGCAGGGCAATATTCACAAGCTGTCACCGGACGATCTGGGGCATGGCTATCGCTCCTGTTCTGTGCCCTCAGACTATATCTTTACCGAAGCCAGATATCAGGGCGAAGCTGGAGACCCTGAAGCGCTCAAGGCTGAAATGGACGATGTAGCGGCTTATCGCGAAGAGAACCAGCCGACCAAGGAGCGCACGGGAGGTTCGACCTTCCGCAATCCTGATGGCATGAGCGCCTGGAAGCTGGTTGATGAGGCGGGCTTCAGAGGCTTTCAGCTTGGCGGAGCTCAGGTTTCGCCCAAACACACCAATTTCCTCATCAACACCGGTGACGCGACCGCCGAAGACATTGAGCGCCTGGGCGAGATGGTGCGTGGCAAGGTGCGCGAAATGACTGGCATTGAGCTTCATTGGGAAATCAAACGCATCGGCTCTTTTGCCGACGGACATGTTGTCCGTCCTTTTCTTGAAGACTGATATTTTCCTTCGTTAACGTCCTGCGTTCCTGCTTTATTTGAGGGCTGCAATTTTGTTAGTCTCGAATAGCAACCGCGTTAATATCTGAAAGCCTCTGATAAGCAAATTTGATGCTTCCAGCACCCTGATGCTTGATAATCCCCTTATTTGGAAAACTTTCCAAATCTCAATTAAATCAGAGACTTGCTCCCATTTCCAAATCTTTCCCCTGTTTCTGCAAATGATAAGTGACAGTTGCTTATGATTTGTTAGGGATTTTTAACCATAAATGGAAGGAAGAAATGCAAATTGCATGACCTGCAAGAGTGCCATCCTTAGGCCTCGCTTTCATGCAAGTCTCCAGGCCGGAGTTTATAGGGCCGAAAGGCCCGCATTCTGGTTGGAAAGGTTTGGTCTATGACAAAGCATGTAGCAGTGTTGATGGGTGGTTGGTCATCCGAGCGTTCGGTTTCCTTGAGCTCTGGCTCGTCCTGTGCAGACGCACTGGAGGCGGCGGGATACAAGGTGACGCGCGTCGATGTTCAAAGAGACATATCCACTGTTTTGTCAGAGCTGAAGCCAGACGTTGCATTCAATGCTTTGCATGGTCCCTTTGGTGAGGATGGCTGCATTCAGGGCGTGTTGGAAATTCTCGGTATTCCCTATACCCATAGTGGCGTGATGGCCTCTTCGCTGGCCATGAATAAGGAAAAGTCCAAGGAAATCATGCGCGAAGCCGGGATTCCGGTTGCTGAATCGCGCGTTGTTCACCGGCTGGAAGCAGCCAAGGCGCATATTCTGCCACCGCCTTATGTGATCAAGCCGGTCAATGAGGGATCGAGCTTCGGTGTGCTGATCGTTGACAAAGACCAGCAGCATCCACCGCAAGAGCTTTACTCATCAGATTGGCCTTATGGCGATATCGTCATGGTCGAGCGCTATGTGGCTGGACATGAGCTGACTTGTGCCGCAATGGGCGACAAGGCGCTCGATATCATCGATATCGTTGCCAACAATGATGGCTTCTATGATTTCGACGCAAAATATGCACCAGGCGGTTCAACACACATTTTGCCGGCAAATCTTAAACCGAATATTTACCAATATATTCAATCGTTAACCATAAGGGCTCACAAAGCGCTCGGCTGTAAGGGGATTTCCCGAGCTGATTTTCGCTATGACGAGACCGCAGGAGAAGACGGTGATCTGATTTGCCTGGAGGTGAATACCCAACCAGGCATGACACCAACTTCACTGGTTCCCGACATGGCAAGACATGCGGGGATGGATTTTGAACAACTTGTCAGCTGGATGGTGGAGGACGCTTCGTGCGACCGATAATGGGCAAAATGAAGGAAGGCAACAAGACGGCAGCCGGGCCGCGCAAGAAAAGCGCACCGCTGGACCCTCGTGCCTATGCCTATGAACAGCGTCGCCTGCCGATCTATCGCAGGATCATTCCGTTGGCAGAAGCGTGGATACCGCGCGGGTTCGGCTGGGGGCTGGCTGTCGGCTTCCTTGGCATTACCATTCTTTACGGTGCTACGATTGGTGGCGAGAACCAGACTACGCTGGAAAAGGCGTCATCCGTGTTTGGCCTCAAAATCGAAGCTGTCCTGATTTCGGGCCAGAAAGAGGTTTCCGAGGCTGATATTTTGCGTGTGCTTGGCATCAATGAAGACAGTTCGTTGCTGACCTTTGATGCCTATGATGCACGCAAGAAGCTCGAAAGCATGAGCTGGATCGCTGAAGCATCGGTGCAAAAGCTTTATCCGAACAAGCTGCAGGTGGTGATTCGCGAGCAGAAACCATTCGCTCTGTGGCAGCGTGGTGAATATGTTTCGGTCATTGCCTATGATGGGTCTGTGCTGACAGATCACATATCCCCGGAATTTGCCAAGCTGCCGTTGGTCGTCGGGCATGGTGCTCAACGCCAAGCTGCTTCCATGTTCGAGTTGCTTTCCCAGTATCCGTCAATCGCCAGAAAAACACGGGCTGTTGTTTATGTTTCAGAGCGTCGATGGGACCTCTATTTCAAAAATGGAGTTCAGACCAAGTTGCCTGAAGTCGGTGTGGCCGATGCTCTGGAGAAACTGCTGGCATTCGATGAGAAGGGCGCCCTGTCTCGCAAGGATATAACGACGGTTGATATGCGCCTTGCCGATCGCACCTTTGTACGCATGAGCAAGGATGCTGCAGCCAAACGGCGTGCAACGCTTCGCACTTTGGGTGCTGATATTCCTAAAGAGGTGGAGACATGATCGGATCTTCTTGGGGCAAAAAGAACTCACGCGGTCGCGGGTTGATTCATAAACGCTCACAAATCATAACGATCCTAGACGTTGGGTCGACCAAGATTTGCTGCATGATTGCGCGCCTGTCACCACGGCCGCAAAGCGAGGCTTTGCCCCACCGCACGCATACAATTCAGGTGCTTGGTTTTGGTCTTCATCAGGCACGCGGCATCAAATCCGGTGTTGTTGTCGATCTGGATCAGGCCGAGAACTCCATTCGCCTTGCGGTCGCTGCTGCGGAGACGCAAGCCGACATGATGGTTCAGTCTCTGATCGTGAATGTTTCCTGCGGTCGCCTGAATAGCGATACGCTCAGTGCATCGGTTTCCTTGAGCGGCCATGAGGTCGACGAGATGGACATTCGCCGGGTGCTTCAGGCAGGTGCGAGCCATCTGCTGACGATTGATCGTACGGTGGTGCACTCCATGCCGATTGGCTATTCGCTGGATGGCGGCAGAGGAATTCAAGATCCGCGCGGTATGGTTGGTGATGATCTGGCTGTCGACATGCATGTGGTGACGGCTCAGACTGCTCCGCTCAAGAATCTGGAGCTGTGCATCAAACGCTGTCACCTCGAAGTCGCGGCCATGGTGGCGACACCTTATGCTTCCGGGCTTGCCTGCCTTGTCGACGACGAGTCTGAACTCGGGGTTGCCTGTGTCGACCTGGGTGGTGGTACGACCTCGATTTCCATCTTTGTCAACGGCCAGTTTGTTCATGCCGATGCGATCGCTATGGGCGGACATCATGTGACGATGGATCTGGCGCGCGGGCTTTCAACACGACTGGCCGATGCCGAGCGGATCAAGACACTTTATGGCAGTGCACTACTGTCCCTTTCGGACGATCAGGAACTGGTTGCTGTTCCGCCGGTTGGAGACGATGACAGGGATTTGCTCAATCAGGTGCCCAAAGCTGCTTTGACGCGCATTATCAAGCCGCGTGTCGAAGAAATTCTCGAAGTAGTGCGTGATCGGATCGAGGCCTCGGGCTTCTCTGCTCATGTTGGAAAGCGCGTGGTGTTGACCGGGGGTGGCAGTCAGTTGACTGGCATGCCGGAGACCGCAAGACGCATTCTTGGACGTAATGTCAGGTTGGGGCGTCCGCTTGGTGTGGCCGGGCTTCCTGATTTGGGTAAAGGGCCGGCTTTTGCAACCGCTGTCGGCCTGATGATCTATCCGCAAGTTGCCCAGATTGAGCAATTTGAAAAGGTGCCTATTAAACCAAAGCTGACCGGCACAAACGGCTACATTGACCGATTCGGGCAATGGTTTAAGGAAAGTTTTTGATTCTGGTCGGATAACCGCGTGAAACATGCGTGAATCGTTGATCGGAATCAAAGGGTTGAGGTATATTGGGGGAATGATTCGTCCTGCTACCTCACCCGACGAGAGTTGAGTAGAGTAACTGGAGCTGAATGACTTGGGCAGCTCCTCATATAGACGGATTGAGATCGGTAGCAATTCGATCCATGCAGTGAGATGAGGGTACAATGACCATCAATTTGAAGATGCCCGATATTACCGAATTGAAACCGAGAATCACGGTCTTCGGTGTCGGTGGTGCAGGCGGTAACGCCGTTAACAATATGATTGAGACTGGTTTGCAGGGCGTGGATTTTGTCGTTGCAAACACCGATGCTCAGGCGCTGAGCTTGTCTCGCTCTGAGCGACTGGTGCAAATGGGCGTTGCCGTTACTGAAGGACTGGGTGCAGGATCTCAGCCTGAAGTTGGCAGGGCAGCTGCAGAGGAAGTGATTGACGAAATCAACGATCACCTCGATGGCTCTCACATGGTCTTCATCACTGCTGGCATGGGCGGTGGTACCGGTACGGGGGGCGCTCCGGTTATCGCGCGCGCTGCTCGTGAACAGGGCATCCTTACGGTTGGTGTTGTTACCAAGCCTTTCCATTTTGAAGGTCAGCGCCGTATGCGCTTGGCTGAAGCTGGAATTGAAGATCTCCAGAAGAATGTCGACACGCTGATCGTCATTCCTAACCAGAACCTGTTCCGTATCGCGAACGAGAAAACGACTTTCGCTGATGCCTTCTCGATGGCGGACGAAGTGCTTTATTCGGGCGTTGCCTGCATTACTGACCTGATGGTCAAGGAAGGCCTCATCAATCTTGATTTTGCTGATGTGCGTTCGGTCATGCGTGCAATGGGTAAAGCGATGATGGGAACCGGCGAAGCATCTGGTGAAGGTCGTGCGCTCGCTGCCGCAGAAGCTGCAATTGCGAACCCGCTGCTCGATGATATTTCGATGAAAGGTGCTCAGGGGCTGCTCATCTCCATTACTGGTGGCAAAGATCTCACCTTGTTTGAAGTTGATGAAGCTGCGACCCGCATCCGCGAGGAAGTCGACGAAGACGCAAACATCATTCTTGGTGCAACCTTCGATGAGAATATGGAAGGCATGATCCGCGTATCTGTCGTTGCTACCGGCATCGATCAGATCCTGACGGAAACTGTTGTTCCTGCTGATCAGCGCATGAAAGAACTGACGGATCGTCTGCGGACTGCTTCAAATCTGACGCAGCCTGAGTTGAACCGTTCCGAACCAGCTCCGCAGCCAGTCAAAGAAATCAAGCCTGAGCCGGTGAACGTCGCTCCGGTCAAACCGGCAGTGGAAACGAGCGCTCATGAATTTGAAGCGCGCGCTCAGATTTTCTCTCGCCCGTCCGAGCAGGATCCTGCCGTTTCCATCGCTCCTTTCAAGCCGGAAGCTGTAAGTGAGCCGGAAATCGAGGAAGAATTCGAAGCGCCTAAGGCTGTGGTCGAAGAAACCGTTGATGCAGCAACTCCGTTCATTCCACCAGCAGCGGAAGTTCCTGAAATCGTATCTCGCCCAATGCCTAGCATTGACGATCTGCCTCCGATGATTCAGCGTGAGCTCGCGCAACTGCGCAACAAGGAAGAGCACGAGTATCACGAAGATGACAATCGTCCGAAGAGCCTGCTGAAGCGTTTGGCTGCTGTCGGCCTTGGTCGTCGTGAAGACGAACTTGAAGCTCATCATCATCATGAAGCCGCTCAGGCACCCGCTCATCATCAGCCACAGCAGCATCGTTCCGATATCCCGGTTATGCCAAGCATGAATGCACCGGCTGCTCCGCATGCTCCTATGTCTTCAGGAAACGGTATGCCTGCATCGGGTTCTCCGCTGAATGAGTTTGCTCCGCGTCCTCAGCAGAGACCACTGCAGAATGCCGGTTATCAGCCGCAGCAGGGCCAGCTTGACGCACAAGGTCGCGCGGTTCCAAATCAGGGCCATCAGGCACCGAGAATCAGCGAAGAAGATCAGGTCGAAATTCCTGCATTTCTGCGCCGTCAGTCCAGGTAACGGTTTGTTACGTTAAACTGTTGTGACTTAGTTATTAGAGGCCAGTGCTTTTTGAGCTCTGGCCTTAACTGTTTGAAAAATATGTATTATGTTTTATAAATTGATGTATAAAACAGATGTTGCGCCAATCGTAACAATGGGTAAGAAAGCGTGATTTGGTAAACGAACCCCTGCCAAGTTATGTTGACATCGAAATAGTTTAAGACAGTTCCAATTTTTGTCTCGACCAAGGTGTGCTTCTAGAAAAAACGCCTGCAAAATTTGACAAATGAATGGATACGAATAGGGGCTAAATAATGGTGAACCTGCTAAATGCCAAGCAAACCACTCTGAAAGATCGTGTTGTGGTTTCCGGTGTCGGGGTACATAGCGGAAAACCGGTTGAAATGATCTTGCATCCTGCCGATGCAAATAGCGGCGTCACTTTTTTGCGCGTCAATCGCGAAAAGAAGACTGAGTTCGAGATCAAGGGAACCTATTCATCTGTCATCGATACGCGCCTTTGCACCGTTGTTGGCCATCCTGAAAAGGGAATGGTCGCGACCATTGAACATCTGATGGCCGCTTTCCGCGGGTACGGCGTTGATAATGTTCTGGTTGAAATTGATGGCGACGAAGTGCCTGTCATGGACGGCAGCGCGCGCGCTTATATTGACGCTATTGATCAAGTCGGCCTCAAAGAGTTGCCTTTCTCCCGCCGCTATATCCGCGTTCTGAAGCCAGTTCGCGTTGAAAATGGCGACTCTGTTGGTGAACTCCTCCCTTATGAAGGGCAGCGCTTCGATGTAACCATCGATTTTGAAAGCGAAGCTATCGGCGTTCAACATTTCGATAAAGAGATGACCCCGGATGTGTTCAAGCAGGATATCAGCCTCGCACGCACCTTCGGTTTCATGTCCGACGTAGAGCGTCTATGGGCGGCTGGTTATGCGCTGGGCTCTTCTCTTGATAATTCTGTCGTCATCAATGATGAGCAGAAAATCGTCAACCCTGACGGCCTGCGCTACCCCGACGAATTTGTTCGGCACAAGACATTGGATGCTGTGGGCGACCTGTCGCTGGCTGGTGCGCCGCTTCTGGCACATTATCGTTCCTTTAAAGGCGGCCACAAACTGAACTTCAACATGCTTGAAGCGCTCTTTGCTGATGATAGCAATTGGGAGATGGTGGAAGCTGTTCCTAGTTTTCGCAAATCGGCTCGCGTTGGTGGGCTGACAGACAAAGCTACCGTTCGGATCGCCCTCGGGCCGGAAACCAATTAGGCAGCGAATTTGATCGCTGGTCAAAAGGGTGGCTTACGTCACCCTTTTTTGTGTCCATTAGGACAGGTAAATCCCTTGATTTTGTGACGATTTGCTTGCATTGGGCGGTTTGCTGTGTAGATTTGGGTAGACGATTGGCAATCAGACACAATTTTTCCCCAATTGTGATTTCTTTGATGGCAAGTTCATGTGCTTTGTTGTTAAGACAGAGGTCTTGCAAGGTCGAAGGTGAGTGTTTTTAGAAGCCAAATACTGCTTTCTTTGTCAGGGCGTTCCGGTTGAATGGTCTGGCGTCTTTGAGCAAGTCTAAAACTCAATTGTGTATTCGCTGCCAATTGTGATTTGTTCCAGTTGAAGGATTATAGCATCGATGGATTTTCTCTTCGCGAAACGGGTTTGGTTCGGGCTCGCAGTTCTCGCAATTTCCGGTTTGGGCGCTTGTTCCCACAAGGATCCATCGGATCTGGTCTTTCAGGAGATCCCGGCTGAAAAACTTTATGCTGAGGGACTTCTGGCGATGGAAACCGGCGATCGCAAAGAAGCCAAGAAGAAATTCGACGAGTTGGATCGGCAGCATCCTTATTCGGACTATTCCCGCCGCTCGATGATGCTGACCGCATATACCCACTATAAGAGTGGTGAATATACGGAATGTATTTCTGCTGCCAAACGTTTTATTGCCCTGTTCCCTGGCGATAAGGACGTGCCTTATGCCTACTATCTGATTGGACAATCCTATTTCAACCAGATTCCGGATGTGACGCGCGATCAGGAGACGACCCAAAAGGCGCTGCAGGCGATGAACGAGCTGGTGCAGAATTATCCTGATTCTGAATATGCCGGTGATGCGCGGCGCAAGGTTCGTGTGACCTTGGACCAGTTGGCCGGTAAAGAAATGCAGGTTGGCCGCTATTATCTGGAGCGCAAGGAATATATCGCCGCAATCAACCGCTTTAAGGTTGTCGTGACAGACTATCAAACCACCCGACAGGTGGAAGAGGCCCTGATGCGCTTGGCTGAATCCTATCTTGCTCTCGGCATCACCCATGAGGCGCAGACCGCAGTTGCTGTTCTGGGGCATAACTACCCAGAGAGTAAATGGTACAAGATGGCCTATAGCATGCTGAACAAAGGCGGGTATGAGCCTGAGGTCAATAAGGGTTCTTGGATGGCCCGGATTTTCAACTAAGCGGCTTCTGATCCGGTCGAACAGTATAATCCTGTTGAAATGATCATGTTTTGTTCATGGTTTCCATGCTTTGCCGGATTGCATTTTATGAGCGAGATGGCATAGCATGGCGCGCAAATCGAGTCAGCTTTGCGACCGTTGAATGCTGCCCGCTCTTATGAGGAAACCATGCTCGCCTCGCTTTCAATTCGTGATATTGTTTTGATTGATCGACTGGATCTGGAATTCGGCGATGGGATGACCGTTTTGACTGGTGAAACAGGCGCGGGCAAGTCCATATTGCTGGATTCTCTTTCGCTTGCTCTTGGTGGGCGCGGCGATGGTGGACTGGTGCGCGAAGGGCAGAAGCAAGGTCAGGTTGTTGCGATGTTCGATATCGCCCCCACCCATCCGGTCTTTGCCTTTCTGGAAGAGCAGGGGCTTGATCACGATGGTGATCTGGTTTTGCGGCGTGTGCAAAATTCCGACGGTCGGACGCGTGCCTATGTAAATGATCAACCCGTCAGTGCCGGCACCTTGCGCAAAGTGGGCGAGGGGCTCGTTGAAATTCATGGTCAACATGATGATCGGGCGCTGGTTGATGTTTCTCAGCACCGGGTTCTGCTTGATGCCTTTGGCAGTTTGCAAGGGGAGTTGGATGAGGTTCGTGCCTGTTACAAGGCATGGCGCAAAGCGGAGCGTGATTTGGCTGCGCTCGAAAAAACCATTGATGAAGCCCGCAAGGAAGCTGACTATCTGGCGGCCTCTGTCGAGGAACTAGGTGCTTTTGGCCCGATTACAGGCGAAGAAGACGAGTTGGCGGCCAAGCGAACGATCATGATGCAGTCTGAAAAGATCGCAACGGATCTGAATGAAGCCTATGAAGTGCTGGATGGGAACGGCTCTCCCATTCCATCCCTTGCCAGCATGATGAGACGTCTGGAGCGCAAGACTGAGCAGATGCCGGGACTTCTTGAACCGACTTTGTCTCACCTCAATATTGCCCTTAATGCTCTGGAAGACGCGCGTAGCAGTCTTGAGGATGCTCAAAGGCAGACGAATTTTGACCCGCGCGAACTTGAGCTGATTGAAGAGCGCCTCTTTGCCTTGCGAGCCCTTTGCCGCAAACACAAGGTTACAGGTGATGATCTCGTTGGTCTGCTGGAGCGCATGCGCAGCGAGCTGGACGCTCTGGATCATGGCGAAGAACGCCTTGTGGCTTTGCGCAAGGAAGCGGGGGAAACCCGACAAGCCTATGACAAGGCAGCAGGAGCCTTGAGTAAAAGACGCGCTAAAATCGCCAAGGATCTTATCAAGAATGTTATGGTCGAGCTTCCGTCCCTTAAGCTGGAAGCTGCCAAATTCCTTGTCAATCAGACAAGCGATGCTGAAGTTCGCAGTGAAGAAGGCATCGACCAGATCGAATTCTGGGTTCAAACCAACCCTGGCACACGTCCCGGCCCGATGATGAAGGTTGCTTCGGGCGGCGAGCTTTCCCGCTTCCTGCTGGCGTTGAAAGTGGCCATGGCCGATAAGGGATCCGCTCCGACGCTCGTCTTTGACGAGATCGATACAGGTGTTGGTGGGGCTGTTGCTGAAGCCATTGGCCGTCGTCTTGAGAGGTTGGCCAAGAATGTGCAGGTGCTCTCAGTTACCCATGCGCCACAAGTTGCTTCTCGTGCCGATGCCCATATGCGCATTGCCAAAACCTCTGTCAAAGGTGAAAATCGGGTCGCTACAGGCGTAACGGTTATTGACGGGGATCATCGGGAAGAGGAAATCGCCCGCATGCTGGCCGGTGAGGTAATTTCTGATGAGGCACGGGCTGCTGCTCGGCATCTTATTTCTGGCAAGACAACGGGAGCATAAACGTGGATCGGAACAGCTTGCGTGAGAAGCCGGTTGATCAGTTGGATTCTGACGAGGCGAAGGCAGAACTGGCCTATCTCGCCGAAGAGATCGCCGAGGCCGACAGGCTTTATCATGGCGAGGATGCCCCAAGCCTGACCGATGCCCAATATGACGCCTTGCGGCGGCGCAACGCTGCGCTTGAATTGCGATACCCTTCACTGCGGCGCGAGGATAGCCCCACTTTTCGAGTTGGTGCGGCTCCTTCAGAGAAGTTCAGCAAGATCACGCACGTGGTTCCCATGCTTTCGCTGGACAATGCCTTCAGTGATGAAGATGTCGAGGAGTTTGGGGCACGCGTACGGCGTTTTCTTGGCTTTAAGCGCAGTGATGCACTTTCCATCACCGCAGAGCCAAAAATCGACGGCCTTTCCGCCTCAATGCGCTATGAAAATGGCAAGCTCGTTTACGGGGTTACACGCGGCGATGGGACCGTTGGCGAGGACATCTCGGCCAACGTCAAAACGATCGCGTCCATCCCCCATGAGCTCAAGGGTGATAATATCCCCGCTATTGTTGAAGTGCGTGGTGAGGTGTATTTCCCGCGCTCTGAATTTATGGCGCTCAATGCACGGCAGGCGGAAGCCGGTGGCAAGACTTTTGCCAATCCTCGCAATGCGGCGGCAGGTTCTCTGCGTCAGCTTGATGCGGAGATTACCCGCTCGCGCAATCTGGCTTTCTTTGCCTATGCGTGGGGTGAGGTGAGCGAGCAACTGGCTAAAACGCAATATGATGCCGTCCAGAGGATCGGGTCCTGGGGCTTCACTGTCAATCCGTTGATGCGGTGCCACGACAGCATTGAAGGGCTTATTGCGCATTATCACGAGATCGAGGCGCTGCGCTCGTCGCTGGATTATGACATCGATGGTGTCGTTTATAAGGTTGATCAACTGGATTTGCAGGCGCGTCTTGGTTTTGTTTCTCGTGCTCCACGCTGGGCCATCGCCCACAAGTTTCCGGCAGAGAAGGCCATTACCAAATTGTTGGAGATTGACATTCAGGTGGGGCGTACCGGTGCTCTGACACCTGTTGCCAAACTGGAGCCCGTCACGGTTGGGGGCGTGGTTGTTTCCAATGCAACGCTGCATAACGAAGATGAGATCCTCCGAAAAGATGTGCGCGTTGGCGATATGGTCACAGTGCAGCGGGCAGGGGATGTTATTCCTCAGATTCTTGGTCCCGTTCTAGATGAGCAATCAGAGCGCGGTGAAGCGTTTGTTTTCCCGACCATTTGTCCGGTTTGTGGCTCTCATGCCGTGCGTGAGAAAAAGGAGAATGGTGAGCTGGATGCTATTCGGCGCTGCACAGGCGGGCTTGTCTGTCGCGCGCAGGCGGTTGAACAGCTCAAGCATTTTGTCTCACGCAATGCCATGGATATTGACGGACTGGGCGAAAAGCAGGTAACCGCCTTTTTCGAACAGGGCATGATCCGCAACGCAGCCGACATTTTTCACTTGCGGGAGATGGATGAGGAGAAGGGGCGCGGTGAGCGATTGCGGGATCAGGACGGATGGGGCCCGACGTCGGCCAGAAATCTGTTCAGTGCCATTGATGAGCGGCGATCCGTTGAGCTGCACCGGTTTATCTTTGCGCTTGGCATTCGCCATGTGGGTGAAACTACCGCCAAGTTGTTAGGGCGGCATTATGGCAGCTTTGGTGCCTTGAGAGAGGCCATGAGAGCCGCAGGTGACGCCGACAGCGACGCCTGGCAGGATCTTCTGGGAATTGATGGGATTGGAGCGATTGTGGCGCGCAGTATCGTTGAGTTCTTCAATGAAGAGCATAACGAAGAAGTGCTTGACGCTCTCTTGAAGGAAGTGACGCCGCAAGAAGCCGAGGCCATGCAAACCGACAGCTCCATTTCTGGCAAGACGGTTGTGTTCACCGGTAGTCTTGAGAGACTATCCCGCACAGAGGCTAAAAATCAGGCAGAGAGTCTGGGGGCGAAGGTGTCCGGTTCGGTTTCGAAAAAGACTGACATATTGGTGGCTGGCCCCGGGGCAGGCTCCAAGCTGAAGAAGGCCCAGGAGCTTGAGATCACGATCATGACCGAAGATGAGTGGATCGCATTGATTGAAGGCTAACGGTGCCAATTTGCAATTGTGAAATGAAAAGCCAGCCCCGCTTGAATGCGAAGCTGGCTTTTGTTTGTTGCCATATGCTTTGCTAAACGCTTCTTTATGCTGCGTGGAGCGGCTTTGTCGCTTCTGCTAGCCATGCGCGTACTTCATCGGGCAGTTCTGCCGATAATTCAGCAAAGACTTGCTCGTGATAGTCATTGAGCCAATCGATTTCGGCTTTGGTCAACAAATTGACGTCGATAAGCCGTTGGTCAATGGGGCACAGGGTCAGCGTTTCGAAGCCATGCATCGGTAGTTCACCACCGCTTACCGCTTTGGTGTCGGTTACCGTGACCAGATTTTCAATTCTGATACCCCAGGCGCCTGTCTTGTAATATCCCGGCTCGTTGGAAAGCACGTTGCCAGCTTCGAGAGGCGTTCCTCCGCGCTTGGATATGCTCTGAGGGCCTTCGTGGCAGCAGAGATATGAGCCAACGCCGTGTCCGGTGCCGTGGGCATAGTCAAGGCCGACCTCCCACAGAGGCTGACGGGCCAAGGTGTCCAGCTGAATGCCTTGCGTACCTTTCGGGAAGTGGGCCATCGTCAATGCGATCATTCCCTTGAGAACGCGGGTGAACCGGTCTTTCATTTCAGCGTCGGGCTTGCCTATGGCTATGGTGCGGGTAATATCTGTCGTGCCATCTGGATATTGGCCGCCAGAATCCACCAGAAACAGAGAGTTTTGCTCGAACTTGCGGTTGGTTGCTTCAGTTACGCGATAGTGCACGATAGCGCCGTTGGGGCCAGCCCCGGCTATGGTGTCAAAGGAAATATCCTTCAGGCAGCCTGACGCAGCACGGAAGTCTTCCAGCGCTTGTGTTGCCGTGATTTCGTCGAGCGTATCGGTTGGCGCCATGGTGTCCAGCCAATGCAGAAACTGGCACATGGCCAATCCATCCCGGTGATGGGCTTTGCGCATGCCTTCAAGTTCGGCGGCGTTCTTGATCGCTTTAGGGGCGAGGCACGGGTCCGGAGCCTTGACGATGGGGGAGCCGGCATCTTCGATCATCGTTTTAATTGCGTAAGGGACGATAGTTTCATCAAGCAGCCATGGTTTGTCCGGACCTGACAGCTCCGCGATAATCTGGGGCAGGTCTTCGAACGGGCGGACCGAAACTGAGCCGGGAAGATGGGCCCTCGTTTCCGCTGGAAGCTTGGCAAGATCTGTGAGCAAATAGGCCGAGGCGTCAGTTTTTACGATTGCAAAAGCCAGCGGCAGAGGGGCACAGGCTACATCATTGCCACGGATATTGAACAACCACGCGATGCTGTCTCCCTGAGTGATGAATGTGGCTTTCGCCCGATTGGCAAACCCGTTTGCAATAGTCTGGAGTTTTTGTTCCGAAGCGATACCGGCCAACTCCAGAGGGTGCGGCAGGATCGGGTTCTGAGGTTTCGTTGGCTGGTCGATCCAGATGGCGTCCACGGGGTTGTGCTCACAAGGAACGAGGGTCGCTCCTTTCCTCTCACAAGCGGTGCGCAGCTTGTCAACGGCGCTTTGGGTATAGAGCCAAGGGTCAAAACCGATGACTTCACCACCCTGAAGCGTTTCCATCAGCCATTGCGATACGGTTTTGGAAAGAATTGCGACTGGCGAGATCAAATCGGCAGCGACCTGATCTTCAACTTGCAGCGTATAGCGGCCATCGACAAAGATGGCTGCGGATTTTTCAAGGATGACTGCACTACCTGCAGAGCCGGTGAAACCGGTGAGCCAGGCAAGGCGCTCTGCATAGGGTGCTATATTCTCTCCACCAAATTCGTCGGCTCGAGAGAGGATGAAGCCATCAAGACCTGCTGATTTGAGTTGAGCCCTTAGCAAAGGGAGCCTAATTCGTCCCTGATCAGGATTTGATGTGTCGTTAAAGTTTTGAAACATATAGGTAATCCAGAAGATGGGTGCAGGGTCGCCTCTGGGCGTCCCGTCTATTCTATAGGTAGGTTTCAAGCCCTACAGTGTCAAATTTCAACGAATGGAGCAAGTGCTGGGATGTCAAATTCAATCACGTAAAACATTCTTTGAATTTGCATGTTTGCACGGTTGTTGTGTCTGATTTTTTAGATATGCAGAAAATGCATCTCTGTTTTGAGTGATTGGGACTTTTTGAATTGTTCGTTATACCCCATATTCCTTGATGTAAGTCAAACAGAACAATCGCCTAGCAGACGAAAGGTAATTATCATGAACTTCTTTAACAAAGCACTTGGGAAAGTAATCGCTGCCCGTGAAGAACAGGCTCAGCGTTTTGTCGACGAATATATGTCCGAGCGTGGCCTCGACTCCATCATCGACATGACCAACGATCCTCGCGGCTAATTGCCGTGAGGCTTCTCGGATGAAATGGGTGCTAATACTTATTCGCCGATCAGGCGAACATACAGAGAAGAAGACGGAAGTGAGATAGAATCCGTCCCTCATACAATTCTCAAAAACAAGCGGGTTTCGGCCCGCTTTTTTGTTTTTATACTCCACCAGATCTAAAACCGTAGCGGCATTGTTAAAATTCCATAACAGCAAATGGCATAGCTAAGCGCATTGGTATGCAGTTTTGGTTTGGCTGGCCTGAGAAACTATGTGTTTTTGTTCTAAAGAAGATTTGGTATATAACTTTGGTATAAGAGAGAGGCCAAAAATTCTGACCCTGGCCGACAACTGAAGGAAAATTCAATGTCTTTTCTTAGCAATGCTTTCGACCGTATGATCGCTGCTCGTGAAGCTGAAGCACGGTCTTACCTGGAGCTCTATTCTCCTGAATATGCTCAATTGATCTCTGCTCGCGACAACAACGACAAATAAGACCCTTGAACTTCCCATCGGGAAGCTCAAGGCAATTCATGCATGTTTGAGGCAATGGCCTTGCATGCTTTCCCTGAAGGGAATATCCGGGCGGTTGCCCGGACATGATTTGGGGAAACTAAGAGCGGATCGTCTGGTCGACCTTTACAGGTCTATGCTCACCTGGAAAGAACCAGCACAAGCCAACCATCTTCCGTTATAGTTCTGACATGACGAAAACCTTGCAGGCGATAAGCTGCGAGGACGCGTGCTCTCTGATGTGGCAGAAGCCCTGAGAGAATGACCCGTCCACCAAAGGCCAGATTGTTTGCCAGATCCGGTGCCATTTTGCACAATGGCCCTGCCAGAATATTGGCTACAATCAGATCAAACGGCCCTTTTTGTTTGAAAACCGGATGGTCAAATCCTGACGCAACTGCAGTTTTGACGAATGGGCGGACTTCGTTGATCTGAATATTCTCGTTCGCAGTTTCAATGGAAATCGGATCAATATCCGTCGCCAGAATTTCCTGCTTCAGCATTTTGGCCAAACCGATAGCGAGAACGGCGGAGCCTGTGCCCAGATCCAGAATGCGCATCGGATGATAGCGACGCAACTCTTCGCTTAAAACCTTCAGGCAGCCTGCGGTGGTTCCGTGATGACCGGTGCCAAACGCCTGTCCTGCATTGATTTGTACTGGAATGCGACCCTTGGTATCCATGCCTTTGTCATGGGAGCCATGAATGACGAAACGACCGGCTTCGACAGCATTGAGCCCTTCAAGGCTTTTCGACACCCAGTCAACCTCGCCCAGATCTTCCACCTTGAGCGAAAGAGAAATGGAATGAGCCGAGAGTTCGGCCAAGGCCCGCTCTTGAGCATCCTGCAACGCCTCGTCCGTTGGATAGAGGGAGAGAGCCCAAACGCCATTGTCCTCATCGATCTCGAAATTCGATATGGCAAACCCGTCTTCTTCGAAGATGACTTCCAAATATTTTGCGGCAGATTGAATTTCCTTCGCAGAGCCTTCGGCATAGAGATACTGGGCCATGGTTTCCTCTTGTAATCTAACTCGGATCGTCGATAGACCTTTGCAGCCTTAAAGGCAAGCCGATAGGGTCAATGTTTCTCAACGAAACTGTCGAGCACGCGCTTTTGTCCGGTCTGGAACTGGATTGTCAGCTTGTTACCTTCGATGGATTTGATTTCGCCGTAGCCAAACTTGATATGGAATACCCGTTCGCCAAGCGCGAATTTCGAAGGGGCATCGGAGACGCTTTTGGCAACCAGCTCGCCTTCAATGGTCGTTGTGGCCCGCTTCATCTTGGGTGCGGTAGACTTGCTGCGGTTTGCCTTGTTGGCCTGAGCGCGTTTCCAACCCGGCGTATCATAGGAATTCTCGAACGGATCAGAGCTGTCAAACCGGCTTTTTCCATAAATGGAACCGCCCACACCAGAGGCGCCATAGCCGCCATAGGTAGATTGACTCTCTTCGATTTCCACGTGTTTGGAAGGCAGTTCATCCAGAAAGCGTGAAGGAATCGAGTTTTGCCAGAGCCCATGAATCCGCCGGTTGGACGCGACATAGATCTTGGCGCGCTTTTTGGCTCGGGTGATGCCCACATAGGCAAGGCGCCGTTCTTCTTCCAACCCTTTGGTGCCTGACTCATCAAGGGCGCGTTGATGGGGGAACAGGCCTTCTTCCCAGCCGGGCAGGAAGACTGTGTCAAATTCCAGACCTTTGGCCGAGTGCAGCGTCATGATGGACACCGCGTCGTTGGTCTCTGCTGAATCGCGATCCATGACCAGCGCGATATGTTCAAGGAAGCTCGGCAGCGAGTCGAATTCCTCCATGGAGCGGATCAGTTCCTTGAGGTTTTCCAGACGGCCCGGCGCATCAGGGGATTTGTCCTTCTGCCACATTTCCGTATAGCCGGATTCATCAAGGATGATTTCGGCCAGTTCCGTATGCTTCATGGTGCTCAGCATCGTGCGCCAGTGGTTGAATTGTCCCAGCAGGCTTTTGAGCGCATTGCGTGGACGGGGCTTGAGCTCTTCGGTTTCAACCATTTCCGAGGCAGCTTCCATCAGAGGGATTTCCTCGGCGCGGGCGAGGGTGTGGATTTGGCGTATTGTGGCATCACCCAATCCGCGGCGCGGTGTATTGACGATGCGCTCAAAGGCCAGATCGTCGGCAGATTGCACAACCGAGCGGAAATAGGCTAGCGCGTCACGAATCTCAGCCCGTTCATAGAAGCGTGGGCCGCCGATTACGCGATAGTTGAGGCCCATGGTGATAAAGCGGTCTTCGAATTCACGCATCTGGAAGGACGCGCGGACCAGAATGGCCATATCGTTGAGTTCATGCCCGCCGCGCTGATAGGCTTCGATCTGGTCGCCAATGGTGCGGGCTTCTTCTTCAGAATCCCATATGGACGTAACGGTGACCTTTTCCGCTTCCTCATCAATGATTTGCGGGTGCAGAGTCTTGCCAAGACGGCCTTCGTTATAGGTGATGAGGTGAGAGGCTGCGGCCAAAATGTGGGCCGTGGAGCGGTAGTTGCGTTCCAGCCGAATGACTTTCGCGCCGGGAAAGTCCTCCTCGAAGCGCAGAATATTGTCTACCTCGGCTCCGCGCCAGCCGTAAATCGACTGATCATCGTCTCCGACGCAGCAGATGTTGTGGCTTGATTGAGCAAGCAGGCGCAGCCAGAGATATTGCGCCACGTTGGTGTCTTGATACTCGTCCACGAGAATATAGCGGAATTTTTGATGGTAGGTTGCCAGTATATCCGGGTTCTCGCGAAACAGGCGAATGCATTCGAGCAAGAGATCGCCGAAATCGCAGGCGTTGAGGACCTTGAGGCGGGCCTGATAGGCAGCATAAAGGGCGATGCCCTTGCCTTGAGCGAAGAGAAATGCCTCATCCTGCGGCACCTGATCTGGCGACAGGCCTCGGTTTTTCCAGCTATCAATCAGGGTTGCCAATTGGCGGGCTGGCCATCTTTTTTCCTCAAGGGCGTTGGCCTGTATAAGCTGTTTGAGCAGGCGAATTTGATCATCCGTGTCAAGGATGGTGAAATTGGATTTGAGGCCGACCAACTCGGCGTGGCGGCGCAGGATTTTAACGCCAATCGAGTGGAACGTACCCAGCCATTGCATGCCTTCAACGGAACCGCCGATCAAGGATCCGATACGCTCTTTCATTTCTCGGGCGGCTTTGTTGGTGAAGGTCACGGACAATATCTGCCAGGGCGTGGCGCGACGGGTGGCCAGAATGTGGCCGATGCGGGTGGTCAGCACGCGGGTTTTGCCGGTGCCAGCACCTGCAAGAACAAGCAATGGTCCGTCAAGACTTTCAACCGCTTCCCGTTGCTCCGGGTTCAGCCCTTCCAGATAGGGTGTTGGGCGCATTCGGGCCAGTCTTGCTCTTATTCCTTCCTGATCTTCCTCCATCATGTTGTCAGATGGCGGGGTCGGTGATGGTGCAAAAAGATCAGACATTGAGGCAATCAGGTCCAGCTGGGTTTGGTGCTATTTGAGGTGAAATTATGCTTTCACTTGGTAAATAGCCGTATGATTTGGATTGTGTTTAGCGACCTTGCTGCGGGTTTGCAAAACAAAGATCACACATCGGATCCAAATGTCGAATCCAAATAAGAACATTATAGCAACAAATGCGGTTTGTCAGTGGCAAAATTGCCGTTTTTTCTTCTTTTTACGCGCCATGAGAATGGCTTCGTTTTAGCGGTGTTCTTCTACTTGCGTACTGATCAGCGCTTCGTTGAAATAGCGCAGGGCATCCACCTGTCGAGCCCAGCCGATGATCCGCCCCTGTCTTTCCGGGTCCAGCACTGCCAGATCAGTTCCGGCATTGTCGTCGAACTTTTTAAGGGCAAGTTCCAAAGTGTCCTGCATTTTGATCGGGTCCATGTCATGTTCAAGGACGGTGTCTTCTATGGGGGTGTCCTTTTCAAGGGGCCGATAGAATTGGGAGACCGTGACTTGCTTGACCAGATATTTATGAGAGCCTTCATTGAGGAAAATGCCGCGCAAGCCCAATTGCCAATGGAAATAGGAGCGTCCGTGAAGCGCCACGGCGACACCGTTTGAAATCGACACAGTGAGCAAGAGCGCTATCGACAGGGCGTAGCCGCCGGTAAGTTCAAACACGATCATGGTGGTTGAAATCGGAGCGCCCAGAACGGCCGATGCAACTGCGCCCATGCCGAGCAGAGCATAAAGGCCGTGGGTGGAGGCTATCTCTGGTAAAAGCGGCTGGGCCAGCAGGCCGAAGGAGCCGCCCACCATTGCGCCCACATAGAGCGATGGAGAAAAGATGCCACCACCAAAGCGTGATGCCAGAGTTATCGAGGTCGCCAGAGTCTTAACGAGGATGAGCGAAAGCAACATGGTCAAAGGCAATTGCTGGCGAAGGGCCTGATCTGTTGCTTCATAGCCAACGCCAACAATCTCGGGGAAGGCAAGCGCCAGTAGTCCGATTAGAAAACCGCCAACGACAGGGCGGTAGATTAAGGGCATTTTGATGTGTCGGGCAAACCAGTCTGTTCCAAGAAGGGATGCCTGAAAAAGAACGGCAACTATGGCGCAAACCAATCCGAGCAAGGCAAAGGAGGGCAGCTCCCAATAGGAGGTGATTTGGTAGTCGGGAATGACGAAAGAAGCCACGTCGCCAAAATAGAGACGGGAAAAAGTGGTGCCGACTGCAGAAGATAATACAATTGGCACAAATGCAGAGAAGGCATAATGACCAAGAATGACTTCATGGGCAAACAAGACGCCCGCGATCGGCGCATTGAATGAAGCCGAGACGGCGCTTGCAACGCCGCAGGCGAGCAGGATTTTGTGTCCGGCAGGCTGTAACGAAAGTTTTCGACTGATTGATCTGGCTATGCTTGCTCCCAAATGCACAATCGGGCCTTCTCGGCCGGCACTTGCTCCCGAGCCGAGCGAGATGATCGTTATTGCCGCACTGTCCAAAGCTTGCCAGAAGCGAAGGCCTTTGCCTCCGCGTGCCCGTGCCTCGATGACATCGGCAACGCCTTCGGCGCGTTTGATGGGGTGAACATATTGCAGGAATGCGCCCACAAACAGGCCTCCAACCGTTGGAGCCAGAACAACGATCCAACTGGGCGCTTCACGGACGGCAGAGATCATGTTTTCACTACTGGTTCCGAGCCAGAACCATTGCACACCGCCAATGCCCAGACGAAACAAAATCGCTGCCAGTGAAACCAGAAAACCGATGATGATTGAAAACAGCCAAAGCTTTGGTTGTTGGTTGGCAAGATAAATAGACCAGTTCGGTTCTATCCAGCTCTTTATGAATTTGGTCTGTTTGGTCTGGAACATGGTCGGCAAAATCTTGTCGCTATGCTGTTGTGATCGGCCAAAAGCGTAAAAAAAGCTGCTTTCACCTTATACATTGCAAAGCTTTGGAATTTTTGACTCAAACGTCAAGACAAACCTTCGGCTTTCTTCGCGCCTAAATACAAAAAGCCGCCTTAAAAGGCGGCCTTGAATCTGCAGATACTTATGTGTGCAACCGAGCGATCGATCAGCTGGGTTTTTCGACGGGCTTCTGAGGGTCTGTTTCCGAATCGCGCTGGCGGGCGAAATCATAGAATTTGCCCGATTGCTGATGGTAGACACCCTCTTTGCAGAAGACCTTTGATGCGGCATTGGCAACAATCGCGCAAGCCATCAGCGGCAGCATCATCTGGTGGTTGTCGGTCATTTCCATCACGATAACGAAAGAAGTGATCGGAGCCTGCACAACGCCGGTGAAGTAGGAAACCATGCCGAGCAGCACAATTGCGCCAACGGGCACTTTGGGGAAGAAACCAGCCAGGTCAGCGCCAAGGCCTGCGCCCACCGAAAGGGACGGGGAGAAAATACCGCCCGGTAGCCCGCTTATCGATGAGGCTACGGTTGCAAGCAATTTCAGAGGGGCATATTCGAGACGCAGATCTGTTTCGCCGTGCAGCACATCACGAGCTGCTTCATAGCCAGAGCCGTTCACTGCCCCGTCTGTGTAAAGACCAGCCAGAGCGACAATCAGACCGCAAAGGGTGGCAAAAAGAACCGGGTGCGCCTTGATGGCGGCACCAACAACGCCGGGTAATCCATAAGTGAAGATAACCAGAATCTTGGAGAAGAAGCCGCCAGCCAAACCGCCAATGATGCCGACGATCGGTACGGCGAGCCAACCCCAGCCAAATTGCAGCAGATCATGGGATGTGCCGAAATAGGTGTAGTTGCCAAAGACGGCCATGGATGTAAGACCGGCGAGAATGACTGTTCCCAAAATCATGCCGCTGGTGCGCATCTCAAACGAGCGGCTCATTTCTTCGATGGCAAACACGATACCGGCCAAGGGCGTATTGAAGGCACCAGCAATACCTGCCGCAGCACCTGCCAGAATAAGACCGACCTGGCGTTTGGGGGCAATGCGTCCCGTCAGGAACATGACTGCGGCACCGACCTGAACCGTCGGTCCCTCACGACCCGTCGAGGCGCCAATCATCAGGCCAAGCAATGTTAGGATGACTTTGCCAACTGCGGACCGGATGCCGACAAGTTTTGCGCGGCTTGTCGGCCGTTTCAGGCGCCGTGCTGCGATTGCTTGCGGAATACCCGAGCCTTGAGTGCCGGGAAAATAGCGGTTGGTCGTCCAGACAATCACGCCAAAGCCAATTGGTGTGACGAATAAACCTGCATAAGGATAGGCGGCGATCAGCTGGCGATAAATATCCTGACTGGCATCGGCCCCCATGGCGAGCACAACGGCAGCCAAACCGACCATGACGCCACCAAGTCCGAAAATAATTCGCCTTTGCCAGATTAAACGTTGCGCTCTGACTTGCTTACCATGAGGAATATGCAGGTTTATAAAATTGTCCATTGTTCTTGGCTGGCTTTTTTGGGTTCTGTTCGTAACAGGGCGTGAAACTCGAATTTGCGAAGCAGTAGTGAGTATCTGTCTGGTCGGGCTAAAAAGAACCGGCCATGCTTTTGATCACCAGACAATAGCAAAGGTCACAATTGGGTCAACTGGCGTGACCTTTTGGTGCCTTTCAAGAACCATTCTAAGGATTTTCAAGCGGCTGGTAGCACCGTAAAGCCAGTGAACACAGATTTGTCGCTACAGTGATTTGGTCATAACACTCGAGAAATCTGTACAGAAGAGCAGAATTGATGGAGGAGCTATGCATACGGGAATGCCAAATTCCAAAGACATGATCTTTTAATGCAGTCACCTTTAGATATTTGTTTTGCTTACAATTTTCACTGGCTGTGCGAATTGTCTGTGATGGACTGGCATTTGGCGCTTAAGTATGCGTTATTGGGCAAAAAATTGCCAAAGACAATCAATCCGGAGTTTTAAATGTCATCTGCCGTCAAGCCATATTTTTCAAGACAAACCGATCGTGAAGCCATAAGCGCCGTCTGCAAAAAGCTGGCTGATGATTTCGGCAAGCGTTTCACGATGGGCAAGGCGCTGCGGGAGCAGCATGCCCATACCACGACCGGGCTTGAAAGCCAGATACCCGATGGCGTTGTTTTTGCCCAAAGCACTGAGGAAGTGTCCCGGATAGTCGCAATTTGCCATGAACATGGTGTGCCAGTCATCGCTTTTGGTACTGGCTCCTCACTGGAAGGGCAATTGAACGCGCCCTATGGTGGCATCTCTATCGATCTCTCGGGCATGAATACCATTGTGGAGGTTTGCGCAGAAGATCTCAATTGCACGGTGCAGGCTGGGGTGACCCGGAAGCAGCTTAATGACTATCTGCGGGACACCGGGTTGTTTTTTCCTATCGATCCGGGCGCAGACGCATCACTTGGCGGCATGGCGGCAACTCGGGCATCGGGCACAAATGCGGTGCGCTATGGCACCATGAAGGACAATGTTCTGGCTCTTAAGGCTGTCATGGCAGATGGCACCATCATCCAAACTGCCAGCAAAGCCAAGAAAAGTTCTGCGGGCTATGATCTTACCCGTCTGCTGGTCGGCTCGGAAGGCACGCTTGGGATTATCACCGAAGTGTCGCTCAAGCTTTCCGGTATTCCTCAAGCCATCTCCGGCGGAATTTGCGGCTTTCCTGATCTGGAGAGCGCTTGCAATGCCGTTATTATGACCATTCAGTGCGGTATTCCTGTTGCGCGGATCGAATTGCTAGACACATTGCAGGTAAAAGCTGTCAATATCCATTCCAAGCTTGGCTTGGCGGAGCGACCAACGCTGCTTGTTGAATTCCACGGCACAGAGAATGGGGTCGCCGAGCAGGCCGAATTGTTTGCCGATATTATCGGAGAGTTTGGTGGCTCTGATTTTGAATGGGCGACCAAGCCGGAGGATCGTACGCGCATCTGGACTGCCCGACATGAATCCTACTGGGCTACATACGCCTTGCGTCCGGGTGCCAAAAGCGTTTCCAGCGATGCTTGCGTTCCAATTTCCCAGTTGGCTGAATGCGTACGCCAGACGCAGGTCGATATCGAAGCTTCAGGTTTTTTGGCTCCGATTGTTGGCCATGTTGGCGATGGCAATTTTCATGTGCAGTTGCTGCTTGACCCTGAAAATCCGGAAGAACACGCCAAGGCGGATGCATTTCTGGAGCGTCTTGCCGAGCGGGCCATTGCCATGGGGGGGACCTGTACCGGTGAACATGGCGTTGGACAAGGCAAGATGAAATATATGAATCAGGAGTTCGGTGCAGCTCTTGCCTATATGATTGCGATCAAACAGGCTTTTGACCCGAAAAATATCTTGAATCCGGGAAAAATCCTTCCCGAGCAGAGCTAGGATTGAGCTGCAGCCCGATAAAATGATGTCTTTTGGCTGAACGGCGTTTGTTCTGTCTGGTTTGTTCTTTTCAGATGGCAGTGCAAATGCTATTTGAAAGTAAAGATCTTTTTAAGAATTACGAACAGAGCGCAGGGGTGTGGTTTTGAATTGCCTGTTCTTGGTACAATCATGTTTTGCTTGACTGATCAAGGATCGTTCATTTGGGCTGTTTGATTATGTGGTTTCATTACCGGGACTATGTTTTTAAGTGCCATCTGCCGATTTCAGGCTATTTGTTTGGTCAGGTTTGACCTACTGACAAAATCAGATCTCTTTCTGTAGATTCTCCAGGGGGACAGGGTCCTGAATAGTCTGTATTTTACGATTGGCGGGTCAATATTGTTGGCGCTCGTTATTGCGTTAATAGGCCCACTCTTTGTTGACTGGACATCTTATCGCGCCGCTTTCGAGCGCGAGGCGTCGATGGCGCTCGGGCAACCTGTTCACGTGTTGGGGTCTGCCGACATGCAAATCCTGCCGATGCCGCGACTTCATTTTGAAAGCGTGCATGTGGGGCCGGACGAGCAAAATCCTATCCTGACGGTTGATAAATTCGATATCGGTGTTGAACTGTTTCCCCTGGTTCAGGGCAAGATTGATGTCGTCGACATGACTTTGAAGAATCCTTCGCTAAAGCTTGAGGTGGATGAAAAGGGTCGGTTCGGCTGGCGTCAGGATGGTGGTAAGCTCTGGGATCTCGATATGGAGAAAATCCGCCTTAATGATGTACGGATTGAGCATGGGCGCATCGATTTTCTCGACAAAAGGACTGGGCGCAGCAAACAGCTGACCGACTTGAATGGCGGTGTCGAAGCGCGCACGCTGGTCGGGCCATACAAGATCGATGCCGCTTTCCAGATGGATGGAAACCCCTATTCCCTGATGCTTTCAACCGGCACGGCAAGCGCTGATGGGATGCGGGTCAAGAGCTTGCTTACGCCAGCCAATTTCCCGGTTTCTCTTGCCATGGATGGCAATGTTGCTGAGGGGGCCGACGAGCTTTTCCATTATATCGGGACGACCAATATTTCCAACGATGTCGAAGGGGCCAATGTGGCTGATACCCCCTGGTCTCTGAGTGGGCAAAGCGACTTGACGGTTTCATCGCTGGTAATGCCGAAGTTTGAGTTTTCTCACGGGCCTGTCGAACATGCTTATCGGCTCAATGGTGCCGGTACGATCGACTTTGGCAAGACCCCGCGTTTTGATGTTGTCGTTTCCTCGCGTCAGCTCGATTTTGATCGTGCGCTGGGCAATGGCCCTAATGCGCCGATCAACTTGCAGGACGGGCTCGAAAAGCTTGCCGACGCCCTTGCTGTTATGCCTCTTCCTGCCATTCCCGGCCACATCGGATTTGATGTGCCGGGCGTTATCCTTGCCGGTGGCGTGATCCGGAATTTGCAGCTGGATGCGGATCTGGTTGGGTCTGACTGGAAGGTTCAGGAATTGACCGCTGATCTGCCGGGGCAAACGATTGTATCTCTGAGTGGGCTTTTTTCACGTAAACTGGATGGTGATAGTGAGCGCCATGGTTTTGAAGGGCAGGCGCGTATTCGATCCGATCAACCCGCAGCCTTTTCCAAGTGGTGGCTCAATGATGCGCCGACAAATGGCCAGCTGAGACCTTTTGATCTCAGTGGACAGCTGTTTGTAAGGTCTGACCATATTCAGGTTTCCGATCTTGACCTTTCCATGGAGGGGGATCGCGCGACAGGCTATATCGATTGGTATGCAGGCAAGCAGGATGGCAAAGACAGTGAGGGGGATGCTCTTTCCATCAATCTGGATGCCGAGCGGATTGATCTGGATGCCGTGATGGGTATCGGCTCGTTGCTGCTGAGCAATTCAACGGGCAAAGCTGCTCCCTTGCGCGATATCGCGCTTGATATCAAGACAGATCGGCTCACGACGGGCGCGTTCGAAGGCAATGATCTCAGTGCAAAAATGCGGCTTGCCAAAGGTGGCATAGAAATAGACCATCTGAGCGTTGACGACTTCGCAGGGGCTACCATTTCAGCCCAAGGGCTGTTGCAGGATATTTCCGGTGTTCCAAACGGCCAGATCGAGGGCAAGATCAGCGCTGATGATCTGGAAGGGCTTTCTGCGCTGGTTGGGCGTCTGTTGCCGGGGAGCTCGGTTTCAAAATGGTTTGCCAGCAAGCAGGCCATGCTTTCTCCAACAGATCTGTCTTTCTCCATAAAGGGAGGGGATGCCGACCACGGCCTGACATCTTCCATGCGTGGCATGTTGGGCGGTGGAAATGCCACATTGAATGCTTCTCTTGATGGTACTCTTGAGACTTGGAAAGACGGCAATCTTGATCTGACATTTGATCTGGATAATCCAAACGGCCAAAAGCTTCTGGCATTGATGGGAGCCGAAGGTGGCTTTGTCGATCTGCCTGAACTGTCCTTGTCGACATCATTGAAGGGGACGCTTTCCAAAGGAGCTGATATCGATGTCGAGGTAAAGGCTGCCGATGGTTCCGTTGCTTATCAAGGCAAGATAAAGTCCTCCGGGGATGATGACATCACAACCGATGGCAAGATCAGTCTCAAGGCTTCTGATCTTGCGCCTTATCTGATGTCTGCGGGTATTTCGCTTTCAAATCCCGGCGAGACGTTGCCTGTAGCGGTCATGGCTGATCTGGTGGTCGACAAGGAACTCGTTTCCATCAAGGCCCTTGAGGGGCAATGGAATGAGCAACCAGTCACCGCAGCACTCAGTTTTGATCGGAGAAGCAATACCCCTCTTTTGAAGGGTACTGTCGATTTCGGCGACATGGATGGCATTTGGCTTGGGGAAACCATTTTGGGTCCGGGACGCCTTACCTCGGTTGATCGGAACTGGCCAGACCTGGCCTTCGTTGCGCCAACGGATGAGGGAAGCAAATCTCCTTTGAAGGTTGATCTTTCCGTCAAGGCTCGCAGCCTTGAACTGGCCGCCCCGTATATTTTCCAGCAACCGAATTTTTCGCTGATTTGGCAGAATGACAAGCTTTCTATTCAGAAATTCAAGGCTTTGCTGCATGGGGGGCAAGTCGAAGGCGGTCTGGATCTTGATAATGTCGATGGGGAAGCGGTCTTGAAGTCTCATTTGCGCGTTGGCGGGGCTGCTCTTGAGCCTTTCATCTGGGAACGTGATGGCCGCTCGGTGGCCAAGGGACTGGTTGATGTTAATCTGGATGTGGAAAGCCAGGGGCGCTCATTGGCCGGTGTTATGTCTGGTCTGTCTGGGACCGGTACATTCGCTTTGCATGATGCGACGCTTAACTACATCAACCCATCAGCTTTTGCGCAGGTGGTTCGTGCCGTTGATGCGGGCATGGAGTTGAAGGACGACGACATCAAGAAGGCATTTGTGTCTCACATGGATGCTGGCTCGACCGTGGTCTCTCTCATGGAGGGAACCTTTGTGATTGCTGGCGGAGCGTTGCGGGCCAACAATATCGAAACCGATGCCGAAATTCTGAAATCGCGCGGCAATCTGGTGCTCGATCTCTCAAATCAAACGATTGACGGGGATTGGTCCATCAAGGTCGAGCCAGCAAAGGAAGATGCTGTAACCGGGGCGCAACCCGAAGTCGGGCTTGCTTTCTCTGGACCTTTGGACGCGCCGGAGCGGGTGGTTGATGTTGCGCCATTCACAGGCTATTTGACCATTCGCGCCTTCGAACGGGAGGTGGATCGGGTGGAACGCCTTCAGGCCGATATTCTGGAAAAGGATCGCATGCGGCGTTTGTTGCGCCTCTACCGCGAAAAGGCCAAGCACCGCGAAGACGAACGAGTTGCAAAGGAAAAAGCCGCAGCTGAGGCGCAAAAGGCCGCTGAAGAACAGGCTCAGCAGGCAAAAGCAAAAGAGCTGGAGCGTCAAAAGGCGATAGAAGCTGAACGCACCCGAAAAGCTGCGGAAGAAGAGGCCCGTCGTAAGGCTGAAAAAGCGCGTCTTGCTGCGGAACAGAAAGTCAAAGAGGCCGCAGCGCCGCGCGAGAGGGCAACGGTGGAAGCTGAAAAGGAGACGTCCGCCAAAAGAGAGGCTTCCCGTTTGCAAGAGGAGGCAAAAAGAGCTGAGGCTGAAGCCAAGCTCATTGAGGCTCTTCGCAAGCAACAGACTCCATTGCCTGATCCTGCTGGCTCCCAGCCGGATAGCTCTTCCGGCGACATCATTATGCGGCCTCTTGAGGATTTGAAAAGGCCATCAACTCAGAGTGATTCGATTGGTGATCAACCAAGTGAGCCTGCTCTTGTGGACCCTGAAGAGACTTCTATTCAGTTGCCGGAAAAATTGCTCAAATTGCCAAGAGATCGGGTTGTTCCATCTCTTAATCAGGGTTTCTTATTTCCCTTCACCGATCAGGACATGTCTTCGGATTATATCATCCAGAATTACTGATCCGGCTCTCATCGATTGTCGGGATCTGGGATTTGTAATAGTTGAGCACGATAATCCGGATGGCTGAGGATAGGTTGTTTCTACCTCTATCCTTGTCGATTTGCCGGATTATGTCTGCCAGAGATTTGTCGCGACTCTCTGCCAAGGCCTTCAGGCCCTGCCAGAATTCATCTTCCAGAGAAATGGATGTGCGATGGCCAGCGATGGTAACGGAGTGTTTTTTCATCGCTTTGCCACTTATTCGCTCTGGTCTTCGACCGGTTTTACACTGTCAGGTAAATCACGCTTGTGACCGTCCAGATGGCGTTCCAGCTTGTCGGCCTCAAAGCGTGCCTTGGTCTTTTGCGCTTTGGTTTGGCCAAACCGCGCACGATTGGCTTCGGCCTGCTTTTCTTTTTCGTTGCGTGCCTTGGCCTTGCGTGCCTGTCTGAGATTTACGATGTTGCCCATGGACGAACCTCAATCTGTCCTGAAGCCAGAAGGTTTTGAAAGCTATTTCTTGCGGAATGCGTCCAGAGATACGACTTCCGCGCCTTCTTTTTCCTCTTCTTTTGCATCTTTTGCGCTTGCAGACTTTTTGCCCTCGGAAGAAGCGTTTTTCTTCTCGTCTGCAGTATCTGAGGGTTCCTCAGGCATCGAGAATTCTTCTTCATTGGGAGCAAGAACTGTCAGTACATCATCTTCGTGACTCTCCTGATCATCGAGATCGTCGCCACTTTCTTCCATTTCGATTTCGAACTGAAGGGAGAAATGAACGCTAGGGTCTATGAAGGTGATGATTGCTGTATATGGGATATACAGTTTTTCCGGGATCCCATCGAAGGACAGACCGATTTCAATGGCCTGATCGTTGGCCTGCAGATCCCAGAACTGGTGCTGCAGGACAATGGTCATGTCATCAGGATATCTTTCAAGAAGCCTTGGCGAAATGCGCACGCCGGGCGCTTGGGTGTTAAAAGTGATGTAGAAATGATGCTCACCGGGCAGGCCAGTGCGTGCCACTTCAGTCAGAACCGTTTTAACCACGCCGCGCAACGCATCCTGTGCAAGGATGTCATACCGGATCAGGTCTTCGCTCATGGGGCCTCCAAGAACTGGAAAAAATATTGACGTCACAATGTCCGAGGCGAGTAAAGAAAGTCAAGCAAACGACTGGGAAAACTAAATTTGGAAGTCAGATATCAACCGTTGCCCGAGTCTTTACTTGTATTTCGAATGTCCGGTGAGGGCTTCTGTTGCCAGGTGCCCCCGAACCCCGCCTAACCGAGCATACCGATTAGGACTTTATGTGGCTAGTCGCACTGCTTAAGCAGCAGCGAGACGAGAGCCTGCATAGTTGTCATTTGCAACTACTCAATTAGCCCGATAACGGTGGTACAATGCCGGGCAAAAGCACGATCTTTACACCCTCGTCGATCCTAGTTCGCCCCCAGCAAAAGCACCGTTTCCAGCCAATTTGGCTTGTGCGGTGCTTATGGTGGAGGCGCCGGGTACCGCCCCCGGGTCCGATAGGCTTATTACAAAGGCCATTTATTGCCATAGTCACTTGCGTAACAGGGCGAATATAGGGTGGGTTCTCATAAATTTAAAGTGGGAAATCAGAACTATGCGCATATTGTGCATTTTGTCGGATAAACTGCGCCCCGTGCCAACGCGACGCGGAGTGCCATATTGCATCCAACGAGAATCGTGTAACACCTGAGTAAATGAAAAGGCAGAAAGGATCGACATGCAAACCTATCTCGATTTGCTGGCGCATATTCTTGAGAATGGTGCCGATAAGGGAGACCGTACCGGAACCGGTACTCGCTCTGTGTTTGGGTATCAAATGCGGTTTGATCTTTCTGAAGGCTTCCCGTTGCTCACCACAAAGAAATTGCATTTGCGCTCCATTATTCATGAGCTTTTGTGGTTTCTGGCTGGTGATACCAATATTGGCTATCTGAAGGAGAACAAGGTCCGCATCTGGGACGAATGGGCAGACGAGAATGGTGATCTGGGGCCGGTTTATGGCTATCAGTGGCGCTCCTGGCCTGCGCGGGATGGTGGCACAATTGACCAGATCAGTCAGCTTGTTGACCAGATCAAACGTAATCCTGATAGCCGTCGCCTGATTGTTACTGCGTGGAATCCTGCTGATGTTGATCGCATGGCGCTTCCTCCCTGCCATTGCCTGTTTCAGTTCTATGTCGCCAACGGGCGGCTTTCCTGCCAGCTCTATCAGCGCTCTGCGGATGTGTTTCTCGGCGTGCCGTTTAATATCGCGTCCTATGCGCTGCTTACCATGATGGTGGCACAGGTCTGTGATCTGGAGCCGGGTGATTTCGTGCATAGTCTGGGGGATGCCCATCTCTATTCGAATCATTTCGAGCAGGCCCGTCTGCAGCTGACGAGAGATCCGAGGCCTTTGCCAAAGATGGTAATCAATCCGGATAAACGGGGTATTTTCGACTTTGTGTTCGAGGATTTCGAGCTGAGCGGCTATGATCCACATCCGCACATCGCTGCCGCTGTGGCTGTGTAGGTGCGATGATGGCCAGTCTCTCTGCTCCTAGCCTTGTCTTTCATTTTGCCGTTGCTGACAATGGCGTGATCGGGAAAGACAATGACATGCCTTGGCATGTTTCCTCCGATCTCAAGCGCTTCAAGGCTCTGACCATGGGCAAGCCGCTAGTCATGGGGCGTCGCACGTTTCAATCGATTGGCAGACCGCTGCCCGGTCGCACCAATATTGTTGTTTCGCGAGATCCTGATTTTCATGCCGAGGGCATTCTTCAGGTTTCATCTCTTGATGATGCCCTGTCTGAAGCCCAGACGATTGCCAAAAGGGATGGCGTCAATGAAATTGCGGTGATCGGTGGTGGTTCGATCTATAACGCCTTGTGGGACAGGGCTGATCGCTTATATGTGACCCATGTTCATGCCAAGCCGGAGGGGGATACTTTCCTGCCGGCCATTGATCTTGATGTCTGGTCGGAAATCTCAAGAGAGCCGACCTTGCAGAACGAAAATGACAGTGCTGCGATGACCTTCGTCATCTATGAAAGACAGGCGAAATAGTCTTTGTGAGTGGTGGACTTGATCCAAAAGTCCAGTTTGGCCTTGATTTTGTGGTTGAGGGTAACCACCTTGTTTCCAAAGTCGCGTTTGCATGCTGCATGTGGTGTCCTCTATAAGAGTGCTGAATGAAAAGCAGCTTTGGGGCTGTCATGTGACACTTTGGCTCGCTGTGTTACGATGCAGGTGTGGAAACGGGCTAAGGCTTTAAAAACGGTCAACTTTTCTGTCTTAGGCTGCGTTCGGCCCGACAGAGGGACGATCGAAAGATAGAGAACGGGTTCCTAACGTAAGGATAGATTATGCCTTGGAACAATCAGAATGGTGGTAACGGAGGCCCTTGGGGGGGCGGCGGCGGCGGTCGCAATGGTGGTCCTTGGGGGCAAGGCCCTCAGAATCAAGGCCCTAATCCGCCAGATCTAGAGGAAATGATACGCAAGGGACAGGAACGTCTCAAGCAGGTATTCCCAGGTGGTGGCGGCGGCGCTGGCGGCGGTTCACTCGGGCTCAAGGGCATTGGACTTTTGGCTCTGGGCGCTGTGGCAATCTGGATGGCTACCGGCTTCTATACGGTTAAAGAAGGTGAATTGGGCGTCGAGTTGCTGCTCGGCAAGCCAATCGCTGTTTCTACCTCCGGTCTGAACTATAATCTGCCATATCCGATTGGACGCGCCGAAACGGTTAACGTTGACCAGATTCGTGACGTGACGATTGGTTCGCGCGAGTTCTCCAACCAGCGCGGTTCGGTTACCAAACGCGATGTGCCTGAAGAAAGCCTGATGCTGACCGGTGACGAAAATATCATCGATGTTGATTTCAAGGTTCAGTGGAACATCAAGGATCCTCAGGCTTATCTGTTCAATGTTGACAGTCCGGAGATCGCGGTCAAGCAGGTGGTAGAATCTGCGATGCGCGAAATCGTTGGCCGCAACACCATGGATGAAGTGCAGACCGGTGACCGTGTTGCGATTCAGCTCGCTGCCAAGGAACTGACCCAGAAGATGCTTGATAAGTATAACGCTGGCGTCAACATTGTTCAGGTACAGTTGCAGGGTGTTGAACCTCCTGCTGAAGTTATTGACGCGTTCCGCGACGTGCAGACGGCGAAAGCTGACAAGGTGCGCATGCAGAACGAAGCTCAGGCTTACGCCAACAAGGTTGTTCCAGAGGCCGAAGGTCAGGCTGCCAAGATTTTGGAAGCTGCCAACGCCTATCGTGAGCAAACCGTGGCAGACGCTCGTGGTCAGGCCCAGCGCTTCTCTGAAATTCTCGGTGAATATGAAAAGGCTCCGGATATCACGCGCAAGCGCCTCTATCTGGAAACCATGGAGCAGGTTTTGAGCAATTCCGACAAGATCATTCTTGATAACAAGGCTGAAGGCGGCTCGGGGGTTGTCCCTTATTTGCCGCTCAATGAACTTACCAAGAAAGCGGGGAACTGATCATGTCTGTTAAATCCGTCTTTGCTCTTGTTATTGCTGCCGTTGTTGCTGTTTTGCTTTATGGCTCGGTGTTTCTTGTCTATCCGCATGAACAGGCTGTCGTAACGCAATTCGGCCGTATCGAGCGCGCTGTGCGTGAGCCGGGTCTTTATTTCAAGACACCGTTCATCCAGAGCGTGGAATATCTCGATAAACGGGCCCGTTATCTGGAACAGTCCGAGCGCGAGGTTATCGCTTCCGGCAAGAAACGTTTGCTGGTTGACTCTTTTGCTCGCTACCAGATCGTTGACCCGATCGTGTTCAAGCGTCAAGCGAAGTTCCTCTCGAACTTTGAAAGTCAGCTGAACGGCTTTATGGAAGCCTCTCTGCGTGACGTTGTTGCCGAATATACCTTCAAGGATATCGTGCGCGACAAACGTGACGAGCTGGTCGAACTGATCCGCAAAAGCGTGGATGAAAAGACACAGCGTCTCGGGGTTGCTCTGGTTGACTATCGCATTCGTCGCGCTGATTTGCCGAAGGAAAACTCCGAGGCTGTCTATCGCCAGATGCAGACTGAACGTCAGCAGGAAGCCAATGGTATCCGCGCAGATGGTGAGAAGCTTTCCCAGCAGATTCGCTCGGTGGCAGATCGTAACGCAACGGTGATCATCGCTAATGCGAAACGGGATGCTGAAATTCAGCGTGGTGTGGGTGATGCGCTTCGAAACAACATCTTTGCGGCAGCCTACAGCAAGAATCCGGACTTCTTCGAGTTCTACCGCACCATGAAGGCTTATGAAACGAGTCTGACGAATGGTGACACCCGGCTGGTTCTGTCTCCTGATGGCGAGTTTTTCCACTATTTCAGTGACGCAGGCAAATCTCCCGCCGCGGTAAATCCTGCCAGTGACGCTTCCTCCGAGGCTGCTGCCGAGCCAATGGCTGACACTCCAGCTGCTGCGGCCGCTACATCCAAGACGGTAACGGAAGCTCCAAAAGAGACTGCCGTTACCAACTGAAAACGACAATAAAACCGGCTTGCGCTGCCCTGACAACGGGGCAGCGCAGGCTTTGCCATATTGAGGCATCAAGAGGGAAGCATGTCAGACTTTGTCGCGGCTGTTGGTCTGGTCTTCGTTATCGAAGGCTTTTTGTGGGCTGCTATGCCGCATGGCATGAAACGCATGATGCTTGATGTGGCGACAATACCCGGCTCTAGCCTCAGAATTGGTGGTCTTGTCGCGATGATCGTCGGAGTTATCATCGTCTGGATGATCCGTGGCTAAATCTTTGTGCCACAGGGGATCTCCATCTCCGTATTCTTCCTTCTTGCTCCTTTTCTTTTCTTCTTTTATGGCTGTTTCTTGCCTGCTTTGGGTGGGTGTATAATCTGCTTGTCCGCAAAGGAGAAAAGCAAATATGTTCCGTTATCTTTTAGCCTCTCTGCTGCTGCTGTCTGGGCCAGCACTTGCTCAGAATTGTGAAAATGGCGCCATTTTCGAGGCGACTGATCCTGAGGGAAATCTGCAAATACTCAAAACAAAGGGTGTCGAAGAGCCTTTTGTCTTCGAGATGCAGTCCAAGGGCCAACTCTTCTGGTCGTTTGAAGCTGAGCAGTCCTGCTCCAATGGAAACTCATTTTGCTGGCTCAGCGTTCAGACCACCGAGGAAGAACCGCTTGATGTGCCGGTGGAAACCATTTCGGAGGAGGGCGCCATCAAATATTATGTCTTTGCCCATCTTCGGCAGAGTCTTGCGAGTATGAGGACGGATGACGAGCAATTTGACGTGATTGCAAATTGGAGCGCCGAGAGACCTGCTGACCCTATTGAAAGCATGGCGATGCCCGTCAACGTTTATGCCTTCAAGGCCTGTCGATAACCTTGTTTTACGTGACGATGGAGCCGCGTAATCGTCCTTTTGTGCATGGTTGAAGCTTATTGCCGAGAACCGAGAGGCTTTATTTATTTTTTGCTGATATCGTACGCTGTCTTTGATGAAAGGGTAGCACTGAGCAGGCCGGGCCTTTTGGCTTTGCATGGGAAGAGACGATCATGAAGCTTTCGCACTTGGTTTTGAAAACGCAGCGGGTGGGCCTCGCAACAAGTCTGGTGCTGGTTGGTTTCTCGGCTTTCTTGCTTGTCTTGCTGAGCGAGATCCCTTCTTCTTCTGCGCAAGACACCGGTGTTTCTCAGCATGAAACGCAGAGCGGGCCGGGGAGTGTGGCAGATCTTGCTGAGCGGCTGACGCCCGCCGTGGTCAATATTTCCACGATTTCGCTAACTGCGGCCGAAGGGGCTGTTCCAATGCCCAAAGTCCCTGACGGGTCGCCCTTCAAGAAGTTCTTTGACGATTATTTCGATGAAGACATGGGCGATATCGAGCGCAAGAAAAGCTTGCAGTCGCTGGGATCAGGTTTTGTTGTCGATGCCAAGGGGTTGATTGTCACCAATTATCATGTGATTTCCGAAGCCGATCAGATCAGTGTGAAATTGCATGACGGCTCGAATTATCGGGCAGATCTGGTGGGTTATGACAGCAAGACCGATCTGGCGCTTCTCAAGATTGATGCCGGAAAGCCTCTGCCTACGGTTTCCTTCGGTGGAGCAAAGGCTCTGCGCGTGGGTGATTGGGTCATGGCTGTTGGCAATCCGTTCGGACTTGGCGGTTCCGTGTCGATAGGCATCGTCTCGGCACGTAATCGAAACATCAACAGCGGCCCCTATGACGATTTCATTCAAACCGATGCTGCGATCAATCAGGGTAACTCCGGCGGTCCGTTGTTTGATATGTATGGTCACGTGGTTGGGGTCAATACCGCGATCATTTCCCCTACGGGTTCCTCGATCGGGCTCGGGTTTGCGATTCCCTCGGACATCGTCGAGCGGGTGATTGCGCAGTTGCGCGATTATGGTGAAGCGCGCCGTGGCTGGCTTGGGGTGCGTATTCAGGAGCTTACGGTTGATCTGGCCGAAGGGCTTGGGGTGGATGAGGTGCGTGGTGCCTTGGTCACTTGGGTCAATCGGGATGGGCCAGCCGTTCGGGCGGGCTTGAAATCCGGAGACGTTATTCTCGATTATGATGGTCAGCGCATTGAGACCGTGCGCGATTTGACAAGATTGGTTGCCGAAACTCAAGCCGGGCACGCCATCGAGGTGGGGTTTGCGCGCGAGGGGCAAATCCTGAAATGCGAGGTCATCGTAGCCAGACTTTCCGACAAAGAGCAGCGCGAGGAGAAAAAGCCCCAGATTGCATCCAGGGGCGTGACCGTGATGGGAATGACCTTGTCGCGTCTTAGCGTTTATGAGCGTCGGAAGCATCAGTTCGATGATGACGTGGAAGGTGTTGTCGTGGCTGATGTGAAACCGGGCAGTGTGGCCGAGAGAAAGGGAATGGAGGTCGGCATGGTCATCGTGGAGATGAACCAGCAGATTGTATCTTCGCCCAAGGATTTGCTGGAACGCCTTGTGAAGATCAAGGACGCTGGCAAGAAGACCCTGTTGCTTCTGGTCTCCAAACCGGATGGCGGCGAACTGGAATTCGTATCAATCAAGCTTGAAGATATTGATCTTGATTGAGCGATATCTGTTTAAGCGGCTTTGCACTATGATCGAGAGATGAAAAGGGGCCCTTTTGGCCCCTTACTGATATGCAATCCATATCGTGTCTAGGCTTACGGTTTGTGCCCTCAGGCGAGCACGAACTCTTCCGCTTTATAGCCCTGAAGAAACAGCAGGCCCGTCAGGTCGCCATGGTTGATGACAAACTCTGCTTGCGCGGCAACCTTAGGCTTGGCGTGAAGCGCAACACCGGCACCTGCAGCCATGATCATCGGCAGGTCGTTTGCTCCGTCTCCTACGGCCATGGTCTGTGCTGCGGTCAGCTGATGTTCTTTGATGAGCGCATGAAGTCGGGCAAGTTTGGCATCTTTGCCAAGAATCGGCATGCCGACTTCGCCGGTGAGCCTGCCGTTTTCCTCGATCAGCAAGTTGGCCTTGTCTTCGTCAAAACCGAGCATCTCGCGTACACGCGATGTGAAATGGGTAAAGCCGCCAGACACCAGAGCGCAATAGGCGCCGTTTGCCTTCATGGTGTGGATGAGCGCCTTGCCGCCGGGGGTAAAGGTTATGCGTTCGGCAAAGAGCTTGTCGACGATGGTAAGGCTCAGTCCCTTGAGCAGTCCGACGCGCTCTTTGAGGGCCGGTTCAAACTCGATCTCACCGCGCATTGCGCGCGCAGTGATATCAGAAACCTTCTCTTTCAATCCCACCTCGTCAGCCAGCTCGTCAATGCATTCCTGCTGGATCATCGTTGAGTCCATGTCGGCCAGCAGCAGCTTCTTTCTGCGGACTTCACTTGGCTGGAAAACCAGATCAACTGGCGTGTCGGCGAATTTGGCGTTGAGTTCGGCACGAAGATTCGCGAAATCTGGATGGTGCGGAATGACAAAATCGCAGGCGACCCCTTCCATCAGCCAGGTAAAATCTGTATCGACATTGATGACAGATTGCACTTCAGCTGCAAGATCGGCGCTGACGGCAGGATCAGCTGGCGCGCTAATGAGGGTCAAGGTGAAGGACATGACAACTCCAAAAATGGGAACCTCTTTCAACGGAGGCTGCATACTCGCGTGATTGATAACGGAACAAAGATTGCTTCAGCTCCGTCAGCGGTGTTGATAGCGGGGCCAACGGCCAGCGGCAAGTCTTCTCTTGCACTAAGACTGGCAGAAATCGTTAATGGTGTCATTATCAACTCTGATTCAATGCAGATTTATGACCAATTGTGTATTCTATCTGCTCGCCCAACAGTGGAGGAAATGGGGGGCGTGGAGCATCGACTCTATGGTTATGTGAGTCCGGCAGAGCGTTTTTCGGTTGGGCGCTGGCTTGATGATGCTGTCGCCGCAATCAAGGATGTGAGGGCCCGAGGGCAATGCCCCATATTGGTCGGCGGGACCGGGCTCTATTTCAAGGCCCTGCTGGAAGGGCTCAATGTGGTGCCAGATGTGCCTGACACTGTTCGGCTCCACTGGGAGGGCAATCTTGACCGGCTCGGTAGTCCCGAAGCGCTTCATGCTCTGTTGCGACAGCAAGATCCTGAAATGGCGGCTACGCTTGAACCCGCTGACGGGCAGCGGATTTTGAGAGCGTTGGAAATCCTCGATGCGACCGGAAAGTCTTTGCTTGAGTGGCAAAAGAGCGATGCTCTGCGGCATGATCCTTTGATTGCCGCAGGAGCCATAAAACTGGCTTTATGTCCACCGCGCGAACTGGTCTATGACAAAATCGAAAAGCGTTTTGACCAGATGGTCGAGCTTGGGGGCATACGGGAAGCGGTTCACATGGCCAGCCTTGGGCTTGATCCGGATCTGCCGGCGATGAAGGCAATCGGTGTTGCTTACCTTGCTGATTTTGACCGGGGGCTGCTTGACTATGATGAAGCCATTCGTCTTTGCAAGCGCGATACGCGCAGATATGCCAAGCGGCAGATGACATGGATCCGCAATCAGATGTCAGATTGGCCTCATTTTGATAGCGCTGAGGCCGCAATTGCCCATTTTTTGATAGAAATGGAAAAGCCAGGGGTGGGAAACTAGTCTAATATTGCTCACTATTGCAAAAATACTGGTTATTGCGGGTTGACCTTGGAGATTTGAGAGACTAACGTGCCTCGCGAAACGAACGGAAAGTCTTTAGCTGTTATGCGAAATATTCTTGTGATTCTAGTGGGTAGGCGCGCTGCTGTGACGGTTGGGTAACCGTTACAAATGGTGGTGCGCGTCCGGGTCCTTTTAAGGGCCCTTTTTTATTGCCCAATTAAGGTTTCACCGGAGGATTTGGTTTTTGGATTAGGTGATCGTTTCAATAGGACCAATGCTGTTTGACAAGCCATGGTGGGACCTTAGGACTTGGCGGGCAGCCAACTGAAAATTGAGCCACGTGCTGCGCGATGGTTCAGATTTAAGGAATGGATGAATGACACGGCAGATGACGGGTGCTGAAATGGTTATTCGTGCTCTGAAAGATCAGGGTGTTGACCATATATTTGGCTATCCTGGGGGCGCGGTTCTCCCTATCTATGATGAAATCTTTCAGCAGGAAGATATTCGCCACATTCTCGTGCGCCACGAACAGGGCGCAGGTCATGCAGCAGAGGGCTATGCCCGATCAACCGGTAAAGTGGGCGTGCTATTGGTGACCTCTGGTCCTGGTGCCACCAATGCTGTGACTGCACTCGCCGATGCGCTTATGGATTCTATTCCACTTGTTTGCATTACGGGGCAGGTCCCGACCACTCTCATCGGCTCTGATGCTTTTCAGGAATGTGATACATCCGGTATCACCCGACCATGCACCAAGCATAACTATCTGGTTCGCTCGATCGATGAGTTGCCGCGTATTCTGCATGAGGCTTTTTATGTTGCACGCTCAGGCCGTCCGGGCCCGGTTGTTGTCGACATTCCGAAAGATGTGCAGTTTGCCAGTGGTATTTATCATGGGCCAAGCAACGTTCGGCACAAAACCTATCATCCGCAGGTTAGTGGAGATCTGGAAGCCATTCGCAAAGCCGTTGACATGCTGCAGAATGCCAAAAAGCCGATCATCTATTCCGGTGGTGGCGTTATCAACTCCGGTGTTGAGGCTTGTCAGGTTTTGCGCGAGCTGGTGTCTCTGTCCGGATTCCCTATCACCTCAACCCTGATGGGGCTTGGGGCTTATCCTGCATCGGGTAAGGAGTGGCTCGGCATGCTGGGCATGCACGGCACGTACGAGGCCAATATGGCTATGCACGAGTGCGACGTCATGCTTTGCATCGGAGCCCGGTTTGATGACCGTATCACTGGACGGCTCGACGCCTTTGCACCCAATTCCAAGAAGATCCATATTGATATTGATCCGTCATCTATCAATAAGATCGTTCGGGTTGATTTGGGTATCGTTGGCGATGTGGGCCATGTTCTGGAAGATATGGTTCGTGTCTGGCGCGCCAATGGCAAGAAAAACGAAAAAGAAGACATGGCGACATGGTGGGAGCAGATCAAAATCTGGAAGAAGCGTGATTGCCTTGCCTATCGTCCAAACGAAGATGTCATCATGCCGCAATATGCCTTGCAGCGTCTGAATGAAAAGCTCAAGGGCAGGGACTATTACATCACGACCGAGGTTGGCCAGCATCAGATGTGGGCAGCCCAGTTTCTCGGCTTTGAAGAACCGCATCGCTGGATGACGTCCGGTGGCTTGGGCACAATGGGCTACGGTTTCCCGGCAGCGCTCGGGGTTCAGACCGCTCATCCGGAAAGCCTTGTTATCGATATCGCCGGTGATGGATCGGTGCAGATGAATATTCAGGAACTGGCAACGGCCATGCAGCATAACCTGCCGGTCAAGATCATGATCCTGAATAACGAACATCTGGGGATGGTTCGTCAGTGGCAGCAATTGTTGCATGGCAACCGGCTTTCGAGTTCCTATGTCGAAGCCATGCCTGACTTTGTCAAGCTGGCTGATGCCTATGGCGCAAAGGGTCTTGTTTGTGACAAGCCCGATCAGCTTGATGCCGCCATCGACGAGATGATCAATACCGATGGTCCTGTCATTTTTGATTGCCGGGTTGCCAAGTTGGCAAACTGCTTCCCGATGATCCCCTCAGGGCGTGCGCATAATGACATGCTGTTCTCTGACGAAGCAGAAGACGCGAGCAAGATCGCCTCGGCTATTAGTGACGCAGGCAAGAAACTCGTCTGACCGGTAACGCAACAAGCAATTCAAGAGAAGGAACGGCAAGATGCAACAGGGATCTGCCTATTTCATTGAAGAAGTATCGACAGTTGAAGAAACGCACACCTTATCTGTCTTGGTTGACAACGAACCAGGTGTGCTGGCGCGCGTAATCGGCCTCTTTTCCGGACGTGGATATAACATTGACTCACTCACCGTGTCGGAGACATCCCATGAGGATCATGTTTCCCGCATCACAATCGTGACGACAGCAACCTTGCAGGTTTTGCAGCAGATTCGTTCGCAATTGGGGCGCCTTGTGCCGGTGCATGAAGTTGCTGATCTGACGATGTCGGAGATTGCTCCGCTGGAGCGCGAGCTGGCTCTCATCAAGGTTGTTGGTGCTGGCGATAAAAGAGTGGAAGCTTTGCGACTGGCTGATGCATTTCGTGCTACGGTGATCGATGCTACGGCCGAACATTTTGTGTTCGAAATTACTGGTCGGCAAAACAAGATCGAGCAGTTTATCACAATTATGCAGCCGCTCGGGCTGGTCGAGGTCTGCCGCACTGGCGTTATTGCCTTGCGGCGCGGACAGGACAAGACCTGAGGGCTCTCTCGGAGTTTTGGATGCTTTGGGCTTTCTGCCTCCATTCGGGTAGGGCAGAAAGTGCAGGGTGGCTGGTTTGCCGGGATACCGTTGGAAGGACTGAATTTCTATGAAAACACGATTGAGCGTAAATGTGAACGCTGTTGCTGTTTTGCGAAACAGACGTGATCTGCCTTGGCCTAGCGTCACAGGTATGGCCCGGATTGCTTTGGAAGCCGGTGCAAAGGGAATTACGGTTCATCCGCGCCCCGACGAGCGACATATCCGGCGTACGGATGTTCTGGATCTTGCCGACATGATCAGGAAAGATTTTCCGGGCAAGGAGCTTTGCCTTGAAGGTTACCCGGATAATCGTTTTCTTGCACTGTGCGAGGAAGCGCGCCCTGATCAGGTGCTGTTTGTTCCAGATGATCCTCTTCAGCAGACATCCGACCATGGCTGGAACTTCGAAGCCAATGACGATTTGCTGAGAAAATCCATCGATGTGATCAAGCGGTCCGGCATGAAGGTGTCGCTGTTTGTGGATCCAAATCCGGCTCAACCGCCAAAAGCGGCCGGGGTCGGTGCTGATCGGGTGGAAATTTATACAGGCCCTTATGGTGCCTGCCATTCCGATGAGGCGTTGGCCGAGACGAGGCTGGCGGAGGTTGTTGCTGCAGCCAATGCGGCAAAGGATGCCGGGCTTGACGTCAATGCAGGCCATGATCTTACGCCCGAGAATTTGCCGGCTCTCATGGAGGTCGTGCCTTTCATCAGGGAAGTGTCCATCGGTCACGGCTTTATCGCTGACGCCCTCATCTATGGCTTTGCGGAAAGCGTTCATCGGTTCCAACGCGCCATGGGCGAGTTGTAAGACTGTAATACCGTCTCTTTTTATAGAGGCTACTCATCCGATTTGGGCTTGACCTTGACCCCGTCTTCTTTTAGGCCGAGTGCAAATCTTTCGGTTTCGACCAAATATCAGGCTGTTCGGGTAATTTTGTGAGCCCTCAGCGAGAAAAAAGGAAGAAATAATGCGCGTATATTATGATCGCGATGCAGATATCAATCTGATCAAGGGCAAGAATGTTGCCATCATCGGTTATGGTTCTCAGGGCCATGCTCATGCTTTGAACCTGCGTGACTCCGGCGTCAAGAACCTGGTTATCGGTTTGCGCGAAGGCTCCAAGTCTGCTCAGAAGGCAGAAGCTCAGGGCCTGAAGGTTATGTCTGTTGCCGACGCTTGCAAATGGGCAGACGTGGTCATGATGCTCACCCCGGATGAGTTGCAGGCTGACATCTATGCTACCAGCATGCATGACAACCTCAAAGAAAATGCAATGTTGCTGTTCGCTCACGGCTTGGCAATTCACTTCAACCTGATCGAACCTCGCGCCGACATCGACGTTGCCATGGTTGCTCCTAAAGGTCCTGGCCACACCGTTCGCGGCGAATATGTTCGCGGTGCTGGCGTGCCAACCCTGATCGCTATCGCTCAGGACGCTACCGGCAATGCGCATGACCTTGCTCTGTCTTATGCTTCTGCAAACGGTGGCGGCCGCGCAGGCGTCATCGAAACCACCTTCAAGGAAGAGTGTGAAACCGACCTGTTCGGCGAACAGTCTGTTCTTTGCGGTGGCGTTGTCGAGCTGATGCGTGCCGGTTTCGAAACGCTGGTTGAAGCTGGCTATGCCCCTGAAATGGCTTACTTCGAATGCGTTCACGAAATGAAACTGATTGTGGACCTGATTTATGAAGGCGGTATCGCCAACATGAACTACTCCATCTCCAACACCGCAGAATATGGCGAATATTGCACCGGTCCGCGTTTGATTACAGCCGAGACAAAGGCTGAAATGAAAAACGTTCTCACTGACATTCAGGACGGCACCTTTGTTCGTAACTGGATGCTGGAAAACAAAGTCAACCAGACTTCTTTCAAAGCCATCCGCGCTCGCAAGGATGCCCATCAGGTTGAAGAAGTTGGCGCTAAACTGCGCGCCATGATGCCTTGGATCAAAGAAAAAGCTATGGTTGACAAAACAAAGAACTAAGTTTTTTTGTTGGTGTTTATTCAGGAAAAATCCCGGTCCTTGCGATCGGGATTTTTCTTTATGCTTTATTTAGGTTTACTCTTGTTTGATGTTGGTTCGTCCTGCAGGATTAGCCTATAGTGACGAACCCCGTTTATTTTCTCTTCAATCGCGGAATGAGACCCCATGGCCAATAGCGCACACCGTTACTTCATTCTTGATGTGTTCACCAAAGATGTCTTTGCTGGTAATCCGCTGGCTGTGGTGCTCGAAAGTGATGATCTTTCTGATGAGCAGATGCAGAAAATCGCCAGAGAGTTCAATTTCTCTGAAACGGTTTTTGTTTGTTCACCAGAGAATAAGGCTCACAATGCGTCTTTGCGCATTTTCACGCCTGCCTATGAGTTGCCCTTTGCCGGTCATCCAACCGTGGGTACGGCGGTACTGCTGGGGCTTTTGCGTTTTCCTGATGTGCAGAGTGATCAGAATTGCGTCATGCTGATCGAGGAAAAGGTGGGCCGCATCCGTGCAAAGGTCAAGCTTTCGTCTGATGGCAAAGGCAAGGCTGTGTTTGAAGCGCCGCAATTGTCAAAGTCTCTGGGCTCTGTAAAGCTGGGGTCTAAAGACGAGATCGCAGCCGCACTTGGTCTGCACATCAAGGATATCGGCTTCGAGAACCACGTTCCGACTGCCTATTCAGCTGGCGTTCCTTTTGCCATGGTCCCTATTCGCAATCTTGAGGCGATGAAACGGGCCCATCCGGTTATGCCCAGCTGGAGTACCGCATTTGGCGCTCATGAGCATAATGACGCTTTTCTCTATACACGCGAAACAACATGTCACAATTCTGATTTTCATGCGCGCATGTTTGCTCCGGGCATGGGGATTGTTGAAGATCCTGCAACAGGATCTGCTGCGGCTGCTTTTGCCGGTGTTATTTGTCAGTTCGACAAGCCCGGGCAAGGCAATCACCGTTACAGTATTGAGCAGGGGTTTGAAATGGACCGGCCATCCATCATCGAGCTTGGCCTCGAAGTGGTCGAAGGGCGCCTGTCCAGTGAAACAATCGGCGGACATGTTGTGCTTGTTTCTGAAGGAAAATTGTACATTTAACACTGGCGTTGGTTGAAATTTGGTCTTATTGTGCCTCCCAACGGGCCATCTGTTGACCTTTTTTTCATCCTATATTGTTCCAGGCGATCCTAATGTCTTTTTCTTTCCTACACAGCATCGAGAGTAATATTGCGCTTTTTTCCGAAGCGCTTGAAGGCACAAACCTTGTGCCTGAGCAGCATTATGTGCGAAATGATCTGCTGCAAAAGGTAACCAAGCTTGGATATATAGATGCGGATATAGGAGCGGAGATCGAACGAGCGATATTGGAATGTGCAAGAGGAGTTGATCTTCTGCTTGTGACCTGTTCCACGCTTAGCCCTATTGCGGATCGTTTGATGGTCGAGGGAGCACCCGTGCTGCGTACCGACAGGTTGCTGGCCGACGACGTTTTCAAGAAAGCCATGAAAAATCCGGGGCGCAGTGATATTGCCATTCTGGTTACCGCGCCATCTACCGTTGAAGCAACTGGTGGGCTGTTCAAGACCTGCCGCGACGTTCTTGGCGCAGAGTCCATCGGTGTCGAGACTATCCTTCTGCCGAAAATCTGGGATATTTTCCTTTCCGGAGACTTGGAAGGCTACAAGAAAGCTTGTATTGCGGCGCTGGATGAGTTCCTGGAGAATGACACGAAATACACCCATGTCGGCGTTGGTCAGGTGTCTATTGCGCCGTCTCTGGCCTATTGCAAGTCTCCTCGTGCCGAGAAGGTCATGTCAGCTTTGAGCGCGACACGTGCCTATCTGCTTTCTCACTACAGATAATCACTCTTATGGTATGGCTTGTCGGTTAGGGCCGCATGATCTCGCCTGTCCAACCATGTCGGAACTGGCTTTGACCATGTCTTCCCAAAAAATAAAGCACGTTGCATGGTTCAATATGCAACGTGCTTTTTTTGATGCATTTAGCCGCTAGCCATTGATGACTATGGAAGAATGATGGTCTGCTAGGCGGCTTGAATGTCTTTCAGGAAGCTCTCAATGCGCGTACTAAGCTGCTTTGCCTGTTCGGCAGCATTGCGCGAGGCTTTGAGCACCCGGCTTGCTGACTGATGGGTGTCGGCAACCGATTGGTTGACCGAGGCCATCCGTTCGCTCACTTCCAGTGTGCCCTGAGAGGCTTGCTGGACGTTGGAGCTGATCTCTTGGGTCGCCGAACCCTGCTGCTCCACTGCCGCTGCGATTGAATTGGTGTATTCATTCACCTCAGACATTGTTTCCGAAATTTTGGAGATGGCGGCAACAGCTTCCTGAGACGAGGTCTGGATACCTGAAATCTGACTGGAGATTTCCTCCGTCGCTTTCGAAGTCTGGTTGGCCAGTTCCTTGACCTCTGCAGCAACAACCGCAAAGCCCTTGCCCATTTCGCCTGCGCGTGCCGCTTCGATGGTAGCATTGAGGGCCAAAAGGTTGGTCTGTTCAGCGATATCCTGGATGAGGTTCACGACTTCACCGATCTTTTGGGCTGCCATATCGAGGCTTTCGACCTTTTCGTTTGTCGAGACAGATTCTTCGGATGCCTGAGAGACAACGACTCTGGTTTTGCTTAGCTGTTGAGAGATCTCGCTAATGGATGCCGATAGTTCCTCGGATGCAGACGCGACGGTCTGAACATTGCTTGCAGCTTCATTCGAAACAGAAGATGCGCTTGACGATTGTTCTGATGTCGTCTCTGCGATTTCTGTCAGCCGTTGCGCTGTGCCTTCCATGGTGCGGGAGTTCTCTGTGACCCCTTCAAGAATTGCCTGAATGTCGCTGTCGAAAGCGGAAACCGTCTCAATGATCCTTTGCTCGCGCAATTCTCGTTCTTTGTCGGTCTGTGCCTTGTGGTCTTCAAGTTCCTGTCGCTGAACATTCTTGTCATTCAGAACGGACACTGCAGCTGCCATGTCACCTATCTCGTCATACCTGTTTTGGAATGGAATTTCGGTGATTTTTTCATCGCGAGAAATGGCAGACAAAAGGTTGGTCATGATCGGCAGCGGCTTCATCATCTTTCGACCTGCGAAATAAGCAAAACCAGCGATCAGGACACCCACTAGAAGGGCCGAAAGCAATAGGCTGTTGGTCACTTCATGCAGGATGGATTGGACACGCTCTTTCTCGATGCCAACATAGAGGATGCCGATAACCTGATTGGAGGGCGAGAAAATTGGCTGATAGAGGGTGTAATAAGGGATGCCAAGAATGACTGCTTCGCCAACGAAGGTTTTGCCCTGCGTGACGACGGGATAAACGGCGCCGTTCTTACCTAGTGGAGTGCCAATCGCGCGGGAACCGTCTGGCTTTTTGATGTTGGTCGTTTTGCGCCAGAAATCCTTGCTGTCATTTTCCCAAGCAAAAACCGTGGCTGTTTCGCCAGTAATCGAGCCGACACGGTCAATCATATGGTGGTTGTCGAAAACTGGGATCGCGTCCATGACAAGGCGGCTGATTGAGCCTGAGGAATCCCGTACCACCTGAACGTCAGGAATATTGGCTTCGAATACTTGAGATGCAACACGAATGCTGATGGATTGCTGTTGCAACACATCTTTTTGAATCTTGTTGCTGATCGTGTACCAGGTTGCTGTGGCAAGTGAGATCATGCAGACCATAACAGATCCGATGATCAGAAACGTAACTTTCTGCGTAAGCTTCAGTTTCGAAAGTAGTTTCATTTGTTCGCCTTTCGAATGTTATCTGTTGTTATTTACAACCTTAGATATATAATCGTCAGCTGATTTGGAGTTCTTGTACGTATTTTGCGCAATATTCATTTATAAATTATTTAAATTGCAGTATTTGTTGCTAATTTTCGAAAGTAATATTTAAATTAAAATGAGTTTAAGTTGTATTTGTATTGTTGTGATTTTTTTAACCATCAACTTCTATTTGAAGTTTTGATTGAATTATTCGTTTTGCTTATGTGGGGTTGAGGCGCTTGGGCTGGGCGTTTTTTATAAGATTTTCTCTTGTTTCTTGACGCTCAATCGGTTAGTTAGTTTCTATCAAATTTCGATGCAAAGCTTTCGCATCGTTGCTGGAATAGAGTGAGAGAGATTGAATGACCGCTCCTGAGAGCAAAATTGGTCAGGTTAAATTGGTTGAGCTGCAAGCTCCCAACGCTCTTGCTCGTCTAAATTCCGAACTACTCCTCCTTATGTGCCCCTGAACATCGACAGGCGCTGAACTCGTTCGGCGGCGGATCTTCAGGGGATTTCAAATTAGAAGCAGCAGGAAACACTCCAGCCGCACAATAGGCCATGCTCGAATTGACCCGATAAGCTGGCGCGGCAAAATGCAGGATGAGTTCAATGAATAATGATATTGTAATTTTCGACACGACCTTGCGTGATGGGGAGCAATCTCCCGGTGCGTCCATGACGCTGGAAGAGAAGTTGCAGGTCGCGCGCGCTCTGGATGATTTGGGCGTTGATGTAATTGAAGCAGGCTTTCCCATCGCTTCGAACGGCGACTTTGAGGCAGTTAGCGAAATCGCCAAGGTCGTCAAGAATGCCACGGTTTGCGGTCTGGCCCGCGCTGGTGCCAAAGATATCGACCGTGCCGGTGAAGCAATCAAACATGCTGAAAAGAGCCGTATTCACACTTTCATTTCCACCAGCCCCGTGCATATGAAATACAAACTGCAAATGGAGCCGGACAGGGTTTACGAGAAGGTGATTGAATCTGTCACCCGTGCGCGTAACTGGACCGACGACGTGGAATGGTCCGCTGAAGATGGCACCCGTACGGAATTTGAATTCCTGTGCAAGTGCGTTGAAGCGGCGATCAATGCTGGCGCAACCACCATCAACATTCCCGATACGGTTGGCTATACCACGCCGCTCGAAATCGCAGATATGTTCAAGCGCGTGATTGAGAATGTACCCAACTCTGACAAGGCAATTTTCTCAGCTCACTGCCACAATGATCTGGGAATGGCGGTGGCCAATTCGCTGGCTGCGGCTCGTGGTGGGGCTCGTCAGATTGAATGCACGATCAACGGTCTGGGTGAACGCGCCGGTAACGCCGCTCTGGAAGAAGTGGTAATGGCAATTCGCACCCGTAACGACATTTTCCCTTACAATACGGGTATCAATACCAAGTTGCTGACCCGCGCTTCAAAACTGGTTTCTGCTGTTTCTGCTTTTCCTGTGCAATATAACAAGGCAATCGTCGGTAAGAATGCTTTTGCTCATGAGTCCGGAATCCATCAGGATGGCATGCTGAAGAATGCCGAGACCTATGAAATCATGAAGCCGAAAGATGTGGGTGTTGGCGGCACCGATCTGGTGATGGGCAAGCATTCCGGGCGCCATGCCTTCAAGCAGAAGCTGGATCAGTTGGGCTATCACTTGGGTGAGAATGCTTTTCAGGATGCCTTCAACCGCTTTAAGGATCTGGCCGACAAGAAGAAGAATATCTTCGACGAAGATATCGAGGCTCTGGTCGATGATGAAGTTGGCGCAGCTTCCGACAAGATCAAGGTCATTGCCATGACTGTTATTGCGGGCACCAGTGGCGTTCAGAAAGCTATCGTGACGTTGGATATGGACGGTACGCACGTGACCAAGGAAGCAACCGGCGATGGTCCTGTCGATGCAATCTTCAACGCTATCAAGCAGATGATCCCGCACAAAGCGCGCCTGATGCTGTATCAGGTAAGCGCGGTGACGGCCGGAACCGATGCGCAGGCTGAGGTTTCCTGTCGACTGCGCGAGGGCGAACACACTGTTACGGGCCGCTCTGCCGATACTGATACCATGGTGTCTTCTGCCAAGGCTTATGTTTCTGCACTCAACAAGCTGATGGTGCGCCGCGAGAAGGAAATTCACCACGCACAGAAATCGACGGAGAATTAAAGCCTCGTCAATTGCTTGACATATCAGGAGGGTAGACTGTGTCTCCCTCCTTTTTTTATGCGGTTTATGTTTCTATGCGCTCGGGGCCATCAAGAGATGGGATGTGCATTCTGTGCAGTCGGAGCTGCCAAAGCCGGGCAGGGGAATGGTGAAACCATCCTGATCTTCCAAGTGTGATGCCAGATCGCATTCTGTTCCGTTGAGCCAAGCCCACACACGCAAGGAACTGGCGCGGATAGTCAATTGATCTACATGCCAGCGGATAGACTTTTCTTTTGCAAGATGGCGGGCCAGTCTGGCTCTCAGCCCTCCCGGGCCATGGGCGCTGCCTGCATAGCAATAAAGACCCGGTGGCAGGATGACAGGTTCGGGGCGCTCGATTTTTGTGCGTCGGGGTAACATCATCGCCACCAGATAGACGCCTCCGGCATTGGGGCATTTGTTGAGTGCTCGACGGTCCCCTGCGAAAACGGGTGGAGGCATTTCTTCGAGCGCTGCGGCAAGCGCCTTGTTGGCAAGTATGTGGCTTTGGTACATCGTGATCTAGTGATGGGTAGGAGGATGGAGTTTACGCTCTTTGCCAAGCTTAGCTTCTCGGCGCATAATATAAAAGGTGGACGCGAAGATGATGATTGCGCCGGCCCACGTGTAAGCGTCAGGCCATTCGTCAAACATGACCCACCCCAAAGCTGCGGACAAGACGAGGCGCAAATAGTCAAAGGGAGCCAATGCCGTCGCTTCGGCTCGTTTGAAAGAATGAAGCGTCAGCCATTGCGCATAGCTTGCCAGAACGCCGATCAGTGCCATCAGACCAAATTGATGCAGCGTCATTGGTTTCCAATTGATCCATGCCAGAGGGACCAGCGCCAGCCCGATGACGATGGCTTGGTAGGTAACAATGATGGTTGGCCTGTCATAGCGCAAATGAATGCGGACGATTGTCTGGTTACCAGCAACCAGAGCAGCACCAGCCAGCGCCAGGAGCAAATTCTGGTCAATCCCACCCAGGCCAGCCGCAAGAAGCTCAGAGGGGCGGGCGATGATCAAGACACCTATGAAGCCGACCACGAGCGCGCCAATACGGCGCAGGCCCACGGCTTCTTTCAAAAACAGCACCGCGAAGATGGTCAGAAAGAAAGTCCGCGTAAAGCTCATCGTGGTGGCGGTGGCCAGTGGCAACTCAATGATCGCAGTAAACCCAGCGAGAATGCTCAGATAGGTGAAAAAGGCGCGGAACAGGAACAGGTCCTTGCGATGGATTGCCAGATCTCCGTGAGCAGATTTCAGCATGGGGGGAAGAAGAAACAGGATCATCCAGGCCTGTCTTATGACGATAATCTGACTGACATGCAGGCTCTGCCCCAGTTCCTTTACGATGCCTGCCTGCAAGGTGAACCCGATCATCGCAATGAACATCACCAGTACCGCTTGCAGAAAGCTTGGCATGGCGTCAAAGGCCGCAAGAGAATTTGAGATTTTATTTCGTAAGGTCGTCATAGAGAAGGAAGCTCTGTATAAGCTGCCCTGATCCAGTCAAACGAAGTTTTCGGTTTGATGGAAAGCTGGCTTCGGATGGAAGTCGTTGAGTATCACAACTTTCTGACCTTGTAAATTAGCTCGCCGGATATGAGAAAAAGCATTAATGGTTTCAGATATTTGCAGCTATTGTGGAGGGAGAACGATTTTCACGATCGTCATCTGGAAGGGTGTGGTTGAAGATAAAGTGCTTGATATTTGCCACAAAGCATGACGAAATTGTTACATCTCGCCTCGCTCAAACGCACCAGTTTGTTTTCTTCGCCTGCCTATCTTTCTGGGATGCTTCTTGAATTCAATTTTGCATGACAGAAAAACCGAAAGTCCCGCCCGCCATGAACGCCCTTTACGGCATCGGTTTGAAAATTCTCTCGACAGTATTTTTCGCAGTAATGCTGGGATTGATCAAATATACGTCAACCACCATGCCGATTGGTGAAATCATTTTCGCCCGATGTTTCTTTGCTTTGCTTCCTCTGGTGGTGGTGACGGCTTGGCAAAGTGATTGGCGAGACTGTATCAGGACGAAAAATCCTTGGGCGCATGTGCGGCGGTCAGTCGTCGGTACAACATCCATGTTTTGCTGGTTCACTTCGGTATCGTTGCTTCCTTTGCCGGAATCAACTGCCATATCCTTCCTGAGCCCTCTCATGATTGTCGCAATGGCTGCCTTGTTCTTGAAAGAGGTGGTCAAGGCCTATCGCTGGACGGCGGTCGGGGTCAGCCTCATCGGCGTGTTGATCATCCTGTCTCCCCGTTTGGCGGGATCGACGGGGGATGTTGGCTTGTTGGGCGCCGTGCTTTGCCTCAGCTCTACAGTTCTTACGGGATTGGCGGGCATTCTGATCCGCCAGATGACAAAGACTGAGAATAACTCGGCCATTATTTTCTACTTTTTTGTTACGGCATCCTGCTTCTCTTTGGTGACGATCTATTGGGGATGGAGCATTCCTGATGTGAAAACCTTTATTCTCATGTTCCTTGCGGGTGTGTTGGGAGGGGTGGGGCAGATTCTGATGACCAAGTCTTATAGCGTTGCCGAAGCTTCGCTTGTCGCTCCTTTCGACTATGTGAATGTGGTTTGGAATGTTGTCATCAGCATCGTGATCTTTGGCGAATATCCTAGCCAAGCCGTCATCATCGGTGGCGGCATTGTTGTCCTGTCGGGCATGTTTGTTGTCTATCGCGAACGGCAGCTCGGAGTTTCGAGAAAAGCCGAGCGGCAAAACAAGGCGCTGTAGATGGGCTATTGCCGTCAATTTTCTCGCCCTTTGTGAACAGGGTGAGGGTTCTTGGGCGCAATATGGAAAAACCGTAAGTATTTATCGTGCATTTGCTTCGATTGTCACAAAAGTGAGATAGCCCGTTCTTAAAAGTGGCGAAAACTTTTATGGAACGTGAATCAGAGCAGGCACATGAATCAGTCCAGCGAAGAAGGGCTTTACAAGCATCGGACAATGTTCATCTCCGATGTTCATTTGGGAAGCCGTGGCTGTCAGGCAGAAATGCTGCTTGAATTCCTAAAATACCATGATGCAGACGTTATCTATCTGGTTGGCGATATTGTTGATGGCTGGCGCTTGCAAGCGCGTTGGCATTGGCCGCAGTTGCATAATGATGTCGTGCAGAAACTGCTTCGCAAGGCCAGAAAAGGCGCGCGTGTAGTTTACGTACCGGGAAACCACGACGAGTTTCTGCGCAGCTATTATGGTGCCCATTTCGGTGGTGTTGAAGTCAAGGAACATGACATTCACGAAACGGCTGATGGACGCCGGCTGCTGGTCATTCACGGCGACCAGTATGATATGGTTGTGCGCCACGCCAAATGGCTCGCTCATCTGGGCGATTGGGCCTACAGCTTCGCGCTTGGTGTCAACACTGTGCTGAATGTTCTGCGCCGCAAGCTGGGTTTCAGCTATTGGTCTCTGTCTGCATGGGCCAAAATGAAGGTCAAGAATGCTGTGAACTTCATCGGCACTTTCGAGGAAACGCTCTCGCAGGAAGCCGTCAAGTTCAATGTCGACGGCGTGATTTGCGGGCACATCCACCATGCCGAAATGCACGAGAAATTCGGTATTTCCTATTTCAATACTGGGGACTGGGTCGAAAGCTGCACAGCTATCGTCGAGCATCAAGACGGGCGGTTTGAATTAATCCGCTGGAGTGAAGAATGCAAAACCGTTCCCGAGTTCAACAATCCAACTTCGACCAAGGCGCTTGCATGAGTGGACTTCTAATCGTAACGGATGCCTGGCATCCCCAAGTAAATGGTGTTGTTCGTTCACTTGATCGTCTGGGTCAGGAATTAAGGTTGAAAGGAATGGAGGTGCATTATTTGACACCTCTGGATTTCAAGACTGTGCCTTGTCCAACCTATCCGGAAATCCGCCTGTCGCTGACCATGGGTTATGGTGTGGCCAAAAAGATTGATGAAATCAATCCTGACTATGTTCACATTTCAACTGAAGGCCCACTGGGCTTTTGGGCACGTCGCTTTTGTCGCCAGAGAAACCAGGCTTTTACGACCTCTTATCACACGCGTTTTCCAGAATATCTAGCTGCCCGGTTCCCGGTTCCGTTGTCGCTTTCCTATGCGGCCCTGCGGTGGTTTCATAATCCGGGTAGCTGTTGCATGGTGGCTACTCCTAGCTTGAAGCGGGATCTTGATGCGCGCGGGTTCAGTAATTTGCGCTACTGGGGGCGTGGTGTTGATCTTGAGCTGTTCCATCCGCGAGAAAAGAAGGTGCTGGATTTCCCCGGACCTTTGCTGCTCTATGTCGGGCGCGTTGCGGTTGAAAAGAATATCGAAGCATTTCTGAAGCTCGATGTTGAGGGAACCAAGATTGTTGTTGGGGATGGACCTCAAAAAGAGGAATTGCATCAGCGCTATCCCGAGGTGCAATTCCTTGGTCTGAAGGAAGGGGAAGAGTTGGCGGAAATCTATGCTTCCTGCGATATTTTCGTCTTCCCTTCAAAGACAGATACCTTCGGGATTGTTCTTCTGGAAGCGTTGGCATCGGGGCTGCCTGTTGCTGCGTATCCGGTGATGGGCCCGGTTGATGTGATCGGTGACAGCGGCGTGGGCGCCTTGAATGACGATTTGGAAGCTGCCGTTCATGATGCGCTAAAAATTGATCCTCAGCTATGTCTGGACTATGCCCAGCATTATAGCTGGGAGGCGAGTGCTGAGCAGTTCATGTCCAACATCACCAAGATACACCCGGAATAAGAATGTTACCTATGCGCGCTATGTGCTTAGGCACTTGGTGAGCCCCTTTCAAGACAGCATTGTCCTTTGGACGGCGCAAGGTTATCGCTTGGCATTGAAGGTTTGCCAGGCGATGGCCTTTTTTCATATTCTGATTGTTGTGAGAAGCTTAAGCTTGGCTCAAATCCGGCTGAGGTCTAGATGGTTTTCAGCACCCATGACAGGATATCGGTCAGGACGGCATTGAGCGCTTTGTCCATGGCCGCAACGCCCTTTGCTGGTGTTGCTGAGCCTGCGGGCTCTGTTGCGTCGAATTGGCGAGAGGCAACCACGCGTCCGGTTCGGTCATTGATGATTTTGACCGACAGTGCGATATGGGCTTCTGGGCTGCTCGTATCTCTGACTTCAAAAGCGCGAACGGACGTGGCAAGCTTGTAATCAACGACGACGCCGTCACCCGGTTTTACGACGGAACGAATACGGTTTGAATTCTCAAAGGTCTGAACCAGTTTGTCCTGCAGCACATTGGGCAGGTTGTCGCTCCATTGAGCATCGCCAAAATAGGTGATTTCTGCGGAATCCGGACGGACGACAATCATTTCGCTGTCAAGCGACTTCAAAGCAGTTGGAATGGCAACTAGCAGCTGAGCATTGCTGCGGCCCTTAAGGTTCTGGAACTCAACAGGGGCGCTCAAGTCATAGGTTGTCAGTTCCTTGCTGCTGCCGATCACAGAGCAGGATGCGAGCCACATAGCAAAGCAAATTGAAGTCGCAATGCGGATATATCGGGTCGCAGAAATCAAAAGAATTACCTCAGCAATAATCAAATTTACTTGGTGCCTACATTACCTCAGAAATAAAAACTGCCAACCGGTTTTTCACTAATAATGCCGATTTTCTTTAGTGTTTTAAACATGTCGTACAAATTCGGATGTAAAATCAACCGTATTTGATTGTCATGAATAAAAATATGCCAGCGGTCAGTAGTTGTTTCCAAGTGTTGCTATTGTTGCAATCTTGTCGTTAATGTCGTCTGAATGAATTAGTATCTTTGATTGAACCTTTTCACTTTGTTGCCTCCAAAGATCACGCTTGAAGGGTCTTTTTCCAACTTGTCTACGGCTCCTTCAACGCGCTTTATTGTGCGTCTTGCATCGGAAACCATCGCTTCAACCTCTCTCAAGCCTCGACCCGAGAATCGGGCAAGGCCATTGGAGATTTCATCTGCGCGGCTGTCAAATTTGTCTGCCACACTGCGAATAGACCTTGCTGCCAGAGTGACTTCTTCGATAACGCCTTTGCCTCCCTCTTCATCGGAGAGAATACCATCGACTTTGCCCAAGATGCCATCAATTCGCTTGGACGAATTGTTCAGGCGGGCAGCAAGTTCCTTGGCGTCGGTCACGATTGCGTTGAAATCCTCCGTCCGGGTGGCCATGGATTGAGAGAAAGTATTGATATTCGCGGACGCCATTTTCGCATTTGCCAGAATAGCATCAATGTCGCTTGAGGATTCTTCCAGAGAACTTGCAAAGGACTGCAAGGAACTGACCGCAGAGCGGATTACTTCAGGATCTACACTTTCAACCAGTTTGTTGATTCTGCCCAAAGAGCCATTGAGGTTGGTCGAGAATTCATTGATCCCCTTGGCAGCTTCAGACGCATCGGCAACGATGGTATCGAACTTGTCCGAGGTTGAAACCAGATTGTCGCTGAATTTCTCGATATTGGAAACACTGGTCTTGATGCTTTGAGGATCGACCGAGGCGAGCAATGTGTCTGCACGATCGCTCAGTCCCTCCAGACGCTTTGACAAAGATGTCAGCCCTTTGGCCGCGTCAGACGCATCGCTGAGGAACGTACCGATATTTTCGGAGTTGTCGTTAAGGGCGGTTGTGAAATTCTCGATATTCTTGATTGTCGTTGCTACGCCATCCTTGTTGTTGTCGACGACATCTTCGACCTTGGACAAGACCCGATCAGCACGGGACATGATCTGCCTTGCTCCTTTCATCAAATCTTCAAATGACGAGCTTTTGGCAATCAACTCCGGAACCTTATTCTGATCGAGAAGATCGGGAAGATCAGGGCTGCCGCCCTTTATTTCGATGGTGCCGACACCTGTCAGCCCCTGAAAAGACAGGCTGACGTCACTATCGCTCTTGAGCGGGATATCCGAGAAGACTTGCAGGCTTGTTTTTACATAGCGGGGATTATTGGGGTCATATTCCAGTTTTTGAACAGAGCCCACCTTGATGCCATTGAACATAACCGCTCCACCGCGGTTGAGGCCAGCAACAGAACCTTCAAAGCGCACGATGACCGCTTTCGTTGGCCGCGCCTCATCATATTTGGCAATCCAGTAAATGAAGCCAAACCCGACTGCTGTCAGAATCAGTGTGAACAGGCCGATGGCCACATAATTGGCTTTTGTTTCCATGTTTCAGCTCTTGTCCCATTGTCTGATAGCGCGTTTGCCAGTGAAATAGCTTTTGATCCACGGATGCGTATTCTTCTGCAATTCATGCATGGATCCGATTGCCAGAACTCGGCGCTCTGCAAGAACGGCGATTCTGTCGCAAGCCTGGCTAAGGCTATCCAAATCATGAGTTACCATAAAAACGGTCAGACCCAAAGTGTCTCTCAGGGTCGAAATCAATTCATCGAATTCTTCAGCACTGATCGGATCCAGACCCGATGTTGGCTCGTCCAGAAATAGCAGTTGCGGGTCAAGCGCCAGAGCGCGTGCGAGTGCTGCGCGCTTGATCATGCCGCCAGAAAGTTCTGAAGGAAATTTATGCGCGGCATCAGGCGTCAGCCCGACCAGTTCCAGTTTGGATATGGCCAGCTCGTCCATCAATCTTTGCGGCAGCGAATAATATTCCCGCATGGGCACCTGAATATTCTGCAAAACAGAGAGGGATGAAAAGAGAGCCCCATGCTGGAAGAGAACGCCGAGGCGCCGTTCGATTGCCAATTGTGCCGAGCGGGACAGGTGTTCCATATCCTGCCCAAACATGATGAACTGTCCGGTCTGTCGCTGCAGCAAGCCAAGAATACTGCGCAAGAGAACACTTTTGCCGGTTCCCGATGCGCCTACGATGCCCAGAATTTCACCGTGCTTTACATCCAGATCCAGATTTTCCAGAACAAGCCGTGAATCGAAGCCGACGGTCAGTCCGCGCACAGACAATAGGGGGGAAGCATCCTTGCTGTTGTTTGGTCCGCTCTGATATTGCTGGTTGTGTGCTGGCATGGCTTTCTCCCTAAAAGCCTATCGCGGCGAAGAATATTGCAAATAGGCCATCGACCATTACCATTAGGAAAATGGATTTGACGACTGCTGCTGTTGTTCTTCTGCCCAGGCTTTCGGCGCTACCGCCCACTTGCAATCCTTCGCTGCAAGAGATCAGGGCAATAATCAACGCCATGAATGGAGCCTTTATGACGCCGACGAGAAATGTATTGATGGCAACAGCTTCTCTTAGCCAGTTGATATAGGTAATCGGCGAGATGTCGGAATAGGCCCAGAGCAGCATGCCGCCGCCGACAAGTGCGGCAACATTTGCCACCAGCCCCAACAAGGGCAGTGCGATAATCAGGGCAATGACGCGCGGCGCAATGAGCACTTCAATGATATTCAGCCCCATGACGCGCATGGCATCAATTTCTTCGCGCATTTTCATGGAGCCGATTTCCGCAGTGAATGCACTGCCGGATCGTCCGGCAACGAGAATGGCTGTCAACAATATGCCGACTTCGCGAAGAACCAGAATGCCCACCAAATCAATGACGAAGGTTTCTGCACCAAATTTACGGAGTTGAAACGCGCCTTGCTGGGCAACGATGGCGCCAACAAGAAAGGACATCAGTGCCACAATCGGCACGGCTTTCAGTCCTGTCTGTTCCATGTGGTGAACAATGGACGTGAAGCGCAGTCTTCTGGGATTGATAAAATTCTTGATGAGGCTTGTAACGATCTCTCCGGTTAGAAATGCCAGTATCCTTATATCCTTGAAAATTTCGACGACATCTTCGCCGGTCTTTTCAAGCACAGATATAAAGAAATTCTGGTTCTCTTGCGCGGGAGGGGGCGTCTGGTTCGTTGCGTCAACCGCATTGAACAGTGTTACGTGGTCAGGCTTGATTGGGTCTGCATGGGTGAGGTCCAATTTCAAGCCGCGCAGGAGGCGTATGATCACCCACGCTCCAGACGTGTCCAAGGCGCAAAGGCCAGAAAGCTCGATCTTCCTGACATCTATATTATTCTTGATGGCCGTGTCTACCTGCTGGTCCGCGGCCGCTAGTGTATCAATTGTCCAGTCGCCGGATAGATAAAGCGTAGCTGGCTCGCCATCATTATGGGCCTGCAAAAGAGGCGATTGCCCTGAACCGGCAATGTCTTGGTCTTTTGGAGCCATACTTCACTTCGCCTTGTCATCGTTTTTGAAATGCTCATCGAAGACTAAAAGTTAAGCGATGAGAATCAATATGATTATAATTATTTAAGCCATGAAACTACATATACAGAATTACCAAGGAGTCCCCATTCTTTATACAGTAAAAACGGCCTTCTTGCAGAGGGTCATTTGAACCAATTACGATTTAATTTGAAGCTTCCTGCGGTTCATCCGCCTTTATGCGCCTGAGCGAGAAGAAACGGCTGGTCAGCAGCAAAAGGAAGGCGACCAGTCCAATCGCGCTCATGATCATAAAGGCAGATCCTTGCAGTTCCGCATAAAGAAAGCCTGAGGCTGTTGTGGCGAGTGCCGATAGTAAGCCGGTAAGCATCGTGTAGAGGCCTTGTGCAGTTCCCGAGAGTTCATCGTCGACCGTTTCATTGATGAAGAACATCATGCCCAAATGCGCGCAGCCAAAGGTGCCTGCATGCAGCACCTGAAGTACGACATATCCATATGTTGGAAGTTCCAGAGGGAACGCAGCCCAACGGACAATCGCGGTGAGGGCGGCAATCATTATGAGCGCTTTCCAGTTCAGGCGTGCCGATATCCTCTTGGAAAAACGAAACAGAATGATTTCGGCGACTGAGGCTATGGACCACAAAATGCCGGTCATATTGGGCGCGATACCAATCTGGTTCCAATAGATGGAGGAGAACGAATAGAGCATGCTGTGGGAGGCCTGAATTAGAGACGCTGCAAATAGAATGATCCAGAAACTGCCTTGGGCAAACTGTTTCAGCTGAGCCCAATCCAGTCGCGTTCCTTTGGAAAGGGTCTTGTTGTCGATCTGGCGAGGATCTGTCGGGAGGGTCATAGTCGAAAGAATGAAGAGCATATTGCCCATAACCAGCAACCAGATCACCTTGTTCGCTCCGAATATTTCCATGAAAAGCCCTGCGGCGAGATTGGCAATCATGAAGGCGAGGGTGCCAGAGCTGCGCATGCGTCCATAATCAAGGCCAAATCGACGTGTTCCGGCAAGGGCCAGAGAGTCTCCAACCGGCACAATCGCGCTTTGGGCGATATGTGATAAGGCCATAACAACGGCGATCCAGATTATGCTGTCGTTAAGCGTAATCAGCACAAAACTCAGGCCATAAACACTGCCGTAAATGCGCAGGGCCAGCCGCCGGTCGCCGATTTTGTCCGAAATTGCCGCCATAATTGGCGTAAAAAGCACGCGAGCAATCATCGGTATGGTTAATATCAGGCCAATATGCTCGGCACTGAATGCCAAACTTTTAAGCCAAACCGCAAAAAACGGCACATAAATGCCATAGGGAAAGAAGAATCCGCCAAAAAAGAGGGACATTCGGACTGAGTATTTTTGCTGAATTTGGGCCTTCATCGCGGGTTTGCCTGCTAAAAAGTAAAATTGCGTTAAGATTTGGCCTGTAGCATCAGACGGTGAGAATGCGTATATCGAGCCTGATTCGCGCCATTTACGATAGGAATTTGGTCTGAACCATGAGCAAACCAATGCCACCTTCCCCGCTGAGACAAGAGGACTATCTGGCGATTGAATCCGCCGTGATGGAAACTGCCAGAGGACGCTGGTTTCTTGCGGAATATGCCCGTAGAAATCGGAATGCAGATACAGATACCTTATTGACGGCGATCGATAAACTGGAAAAAACGATCGTACGTGAAAGAGCTCCGTCTTCCTTGATGCATCAGGTGCGCATGGATCTGGCTGATATGGCCAGTGCCATAGATCGCACCAAGAAGGAAATCGCTCAGATCAAGCATGAGGACAATGAAGGATCCGAACGCTTCGAACGGGCGACGATGGAACTGGATGCCATTGTATCTCAGACAGAAAGTGCTACCGGCGACATTCTGAGCGCCGCTGAAAAAATACAGGAATTTGCCTGGACGCTGCGCGAACAGGGCGCAGATAACGACAAGTGTGATGAACTGGACATGGAAGCGACCAACATCTATATGGCGTGTTCGTTCCAGGACTTGACCGGTCAACGTATCCGTAAAATTGTGGATGCCATGCGCTATGTAGAGAGCCGCATCAATTCCATGATTGATATCTGGGGCTTTGAGTCCGATGGAGTTGAAGTCGACCAGAACCATCATCGAAGCCATGATGTGCGGCCTGATGCCCACTTGCTCAATGGTCCGGCCTTGGCTGGAGAAGGGGTTGATCAGGGCGATGTTGACATGCTGTTCGATAATGCAAATCTGCATGAACAAGCCGATCAGGATGATGTTGACGCCCTTTTTGACAATGCTCCAACCATCGACAATGAAGCAGACGACCTGCCTGAGGAAATGAGTCAGGATGCTGCGGATGCCTTGTTTGCGACAGATTCTGTATCAAGCGATGAAGATGAAGTTGACTTGAGCGAAGCCGAGGATGCTTCTGAGGCGGCTGCGGATGTTGAAGAAGAATTCGTCGAGGATGCCGAGTTCGAGGCAGTCGCTGAAGACGAGGCCGCCGCTGAAGATGCTTTTGCCGCTGAAGTTGACGATAATGTTTCAGAAGAGGCTGCTTCCGAATCCGAGAACGTCGTGGAAGATGCGACTGATGCAGAAGAAATGGTTTCTGTACAGGATGGCGACGTCGAATTTGTTGATATGCAGGATCTCGATTGGGCCTCTGCTTCTGAAGCTTCCGAATATCTGGAAACTGTTGAACCTGAAGCCCAGCAAGAGACCGAGGCTGCGTCTGAAGAAGCGACTGAGGTTGAAGCCACCTCGGAGCTTGATGATTTTGATGCGCTGGAAGTCGAAGCCGAGGGGGATGTATTCGAAACAGCATCTGCCGATGATGAAGATGGCAAGCTCGAAGCTGCTGGTGAGGTAGATCCCGAGGCTGAGTCTGATGCTGAGATGGAAGCCATGATGGACGGTGAGGCCGATATCTTTGCCTCCGCAGATGTGTTCGATTCTGCTTTGGATGAAGAATTGGCGTCCAGTGACGAGCAAGAAGAAGAGCCAATGGATCTGCGTGATCGTGTGGCTCAGTTTAGCTGATCATTTTTATATTCCTGCTCGCCGGACCGAGGCGATTGCACGAAAAATATCGAATAAAAAAGGGTGCCCTTGGCACCCTTTTTCTTTAGCTGTGTGGCGAGGCTGACGATTGAGCATCAGCCTCGATTTTTGAAATCAGCCAAACGCCTTAGCCTAGGCGGCCGCTGGCATGGGCAAGCATCGTATATATCTTGCCGGTATCCGAGGTGAGATAGTTCATCGTAGTGGTGCCGTCACGATCTTTTCTTGAAATATCGTCCAGTATCCGTTCGAAGTCACCTACATAGCGGTTTACCGTGTTGCGGAAGTCGGTGTCGCGCTGATAGCGCATGCGTACATCCTCGAAGGTCTGTTGACCTTTGAGAGTGTAGAGGCGACGGGTAAAGCTGCCCCCTTCGCCGCGACGATAGCTTTCCCAAGCTTCCGACTGATTGTTTGTGTCAATACCGCGGATGATATCCTTGGAGATTGGCGCCAGAGCTTCGGCATCTCCCGGCTGAGGGATATTGTCTTCCGGCTGGGATGCGCGGCGCAGCAGATCGGAAACCCAGCCGCCAGAGCGACCTTCGTGATCATCCCGTTGAGCCGGTTGAGCATAGTTGCTTGCGGGCTGCTGAGGCTGTTGCTTTGGCTGTTCAGGCTGGCGCATTGGCTGTTGCTGCTGAACCGGCTGACTTGGGCGCTGGTTCATGGAGGCCTGAGCCGTGTTGCGCTGCTGATTGGAGCGATCAGAAGAGGACACGGTATCAAACATGTTGCCGTGACGCTGAACAACGCGCGACAGTTCCTTCAGAGCATCGATTTGCTCGGAAACGACACGGCGCATTGCTCCGGTTGCTTCTCTGGTTTCTGTCGGAAGTTCGGTCAGACCCTGCTTCAGTTCGGCCCGTGTGACGTCCAGATCACGTTTGATTTCTTGCGTGATCGCACGGATGTCCTGCGTTGCCTGTTCGAAGCGGCTGTTTGCATCTGCCATCGACTGAGCCATTTCTTCGCTCATCTCGCGCTGTACTGCACGGATGGACTCTGCTGCTCTTCTTCCTTCAGAAGCGGCATTGATGCGCAGTTGTTCCAGCTGATCCATTACTTCCTTGGAGACGCCTTCGGTGCTCTGGCTGAGCAGCATTCCAACATCTCTTGCACGTCCCTCTGCGGTGCTGAGGGTGCTTGCAATAATCGAAGTGAAGTTGTTGAGGACATTTTCGATAGCCTCGGTACGCTGAGCCAGATCTTCGGTCATGCTGGAGAGCATTGCGCGGCGTTCTTCGACCGTGCCTTCCAGTCGATCATTGGTGTTTTCCATGATCCGGGTCGTATTGACCAGTGCTGTGGCCTGCTCTTCAAATTTGTCTGTAAGAGAGGAGACCTGCCCAAGGATGCTGTTGGAAACATCGCGCAGATCATGCACATGGCCGGTGAGTTGGTTCGTGGAATTACCAGCCTCATTGACAACCGTTTCGACGACATTGCGGAACTGGCTGGTCTGTTCAGACAAGCTGGTTTCGATGGTCGAAAGGCTATGACCTGCATTGAGCAGAAGCTCTGACAAGGTTTCGTTGGCGTGTTTCAGGCGCTCAACGATTTCCGTGCCATCAGCACGCAACAGCTCGTTGGTGCTGCTCATGGACTGGCTTGCCTCGTCGGAAGCTATGCGCATGGCTTCCACAAGACGCTTGTTCGAGGTGTCGAGCTTGATGATCGCATCGTGGCTGCTTTGTGCAATCGACTTGACCAGGTTGCTGGACGAGGTTTCGAGAGCAATTCTGGCCTGATCCGAGCTGATGGTAAGGGCTTCCACCGTGCGCTTGGAGCTTTCGTCCATCGCAGTGAGTGTCTCGGTTGATTTCTCGCCGATGGTTTCGACCGCTTGACGAGAGCTTTCCGTGAGAGCCGAAACGGCGCGTCTGGACCCTTCATCAAGAGCAGCCAGGGTGCCGCTCGATGTTTCACTCAGTGCGTGGACTGCACGCCGTGACGTATTCTCAAATGCGGCCAAGGCGCTGCTTGAGTTCTCCGTAAGGGCAGAAACCGTCCGCTGAGATGTTTCTTCAAAGGCTGCCAGCGTCTCGCTTGAGCTATCGCTAAGAGCCTTGGCGGCCAATTCTGCACTTGAGGAGAGAGCAAACTGCGTACGGGACGTGCTTTCTTCAAGCATGCTTACTGCTTGCTGAGCGCTGTCGGACATGGTTTGTGCCGCACGTTCGGTGCTTGCTGTCAACGAGCCAACAGAACGATCGGTGTTTTCTGTGATCGCCTGAACGGCGCGGCTTGTGCTCTCGTTGAGCGTATCCGTTGCCCGGGAGCTGTTTTCACTGATGGCGCTGACTAGCTGTTCGCCAGTTTGAGCCAGAGTTTGTGAGGCGCGTGCGCTTTCCTGAGCCACTGCACGAGCAATCTCGCCACCGCGGCTGGACAGGCTGTGAATGATGCTTTCTCCGGCCTTCTGGAAGGTCTCGGTGATGCTTTCAGAACGGCTGTCCAATGCATGGACAACTGCGTTGCCTTTTTCATCCAGAATGGAGGAAAGCTCGGCAGAGCGAGAGCCCAGAACCGCATTGAAGCTTTCTGTCTTTTCGGTGATCTCTGCGCTTGCTGTTGTTAGGGTGGATGCAAGAGCATCACGAGCCTTGGCGCTTTCGGTCGCAAAGTTGGTAGAGATTGCGTTCAGGCGATCATTGAGGATGGCCTCGATCTGAGCCGACCGGCTGTCGAGAGTTTCGGCCACTTCAAAGACCTTGCTGCCCAGAGATACGTTGATCTCGGCAACGCGATCTGACAGGGTTTCCGTAAGCTCGTGGGCCTGACGTGACAGGGTTTCTCCAACCAGAGTAAGGCGCTTGTCCATGCTCTCGTTGATATCATTCTGGCCTTGTGAGTAGGCCGTGGCGATATCTCTGGTGCGCTCAAGCAGGGTTTCGTTGATGTTGCGCGCACGATTGTCGAGGGTCTCGTCGAGCTTGCTGGTTCTTTCTTCCAGCGCCGAGTTGAGCGTATCTGCCTTGGTTGCGAAATTCATCGTCAGGCTGGATACGCTGTCTTCGAAGCCGCTGAGGCGTGTGGCAATTTCCTGTTCGAAATTCTCGGTGCGGCTTGTAAGAGCGTTTGCCACTTCCTCGGCGCGCGCCGAAACGCTGACGGTAAAGCCTTCCAGCCGGGTATCGAGAAGGGTTTCGATTTCTCCTGCGCGTGCAAACAGGGTCTGGTCAAGCGAGTTGATGCGCTGATCCATGGACTGGCTGAGCGAGTCAAGTCTATCACCCAGATGGCTGACAAGGTTGGTGCCGCCAACCGTGATGATTTCGTCGAATGCCTTGACGCGCTCTTCCATTGCCTTGCGAATATCTTCGCTCTGGCCTTGAAGGGCGTTGGTGAGTTCACCACCGGCATTCTCGAACAGTTCCTTGACCTTGTTGCCGCGCTGGGCAATGACCTTGGCGATTTCGGTACCGACCATGGCCAGACGCTCGGTAACTTCCATGGAGCGAGAATTGAGTGCATCCGTTGCCTTGCCGGTTGCCTGTTCGAGATTTTCCGACATGGCCTTGGATTGGGATTCAAGCACATTGTTCATGCTGCTTGTCCGCTCATCCAGCATGGAGCCAAGATTGTTGGCGTGGGCTTCGAGCTGCTCGTTGAGTTCGCCACCCTTGACTGCAACCGTGTGATGAATGCGGTCGGCAGTGGTGTCCAGTTTGCTGGAAAGCTGCTCGCCCTGCGAGGACAGTGTTTCGGAAATATGCGTGCCGGTTTCCGTCATGCGATGGGTGAGAGTATCGCCGGTTCTGGAAATCGTCTGGGCAATGTTGGTACCTGTTTCGTCCAGTTTCTCGTTGATCTCGGTTCCACGCAGGGAAAGATCGACAAGAAGAGCGTCGCCAGTGCCTTTGAGAGCCTGGGAAACTTCGGAAGACCGTTCCGTGATCGCTGTAACGATTTCGGTGCCCTGAGTGCGGATATTTTCGGCAACAGTCGAGCCGGTTTCCGACATGGAACGCGTCATCGTCGTGCTGATTTCGGAGAGGCTGCCGGTAACTGCCGTGCCGATTTCTCTCAGTTCCGAGGTGATAGAACCGCCGGTTTGGGCAAGATTGGTCGTTACATCCGAACCGAATGTCTTGAGGTTGTCGGTCAGGGATTGGCCCGTCGTGGCGATATTTTCCGTGACTTCGGTGCCGATGGTTTTGAGCTCGTTGCTGAGAGAACCGCCGGTGTAAGCCAGATTTGCGGTCACTTCTTCGCCAATCGTTCTGAATTCGCCGGTCAGGCTGCTTCCTGTATTGGACAGGTTCGCGGTGACTTCTGAGCCAACATTTCTCAGCTCGCTGGTGAGGGCGCTGCCTGTTGTCGCGAGATTTTCTGTAACCTCGGAGCCGATGGACTGCAGCTCACTGGTAAGAGCATTGCCTGTCGTTGACAGATTTGCGGTTACGTCGTTGCCGATGGACTGCAGACTGGTGTTGAGACCTGCTCCAACCTCGGCGATATTGTTCGTCACGGTTTCGCCGGTTTGAGACAGTGTAGAGGTCAGTTCTTGTCCTGCGCCAATGAAGCGATCGGTGACTTCATGTCCGATGCTTGCCAACTGGCTGGTCAGGTCGCTGCCCGTCATTTCCAGTTTCTGGGAAATATCTGAACCGGACATGGTCAACTGATTGGTGATCGATTGGCCTGCGTCGGTCAGCGACTCGGTAACATTCGCACCAGTCGTTGACAAACGGTCAACCAGATCGGAGCCGCGATTGGAGAGCACATTGACCATTGTCTCGCCAGCGTTGGCCAGTGCGATGGTGATCTGCTCGCCTTTTTCGGCCAGCGAAAGGGTAACGCGTGAGCCAGCGTCGGAAACGCTCTTGGAAATGGACTCGCTGGTGGTGTTGAGCTCATCGGAGAGGCTCGTGTGAGCGCCGGAAATTGATGCTCTGACGCGTTCGGAGTTGGTTACGATGGCTTCACGCTGGGTGATCAATTCGTCGATCAGTGAGCGGATGCGCAGTTCGTTTTCCGTGTAGGCGCGTTCCAGCGAGGAAACCTCGTTGTGCACCATGACTTCCAGTTCGGAAGCCCGTGCAAGCGCTCGTTCGATGCCGTCACTCATGGAGGCCACTTCGCGGCGGATGGCCTGACCCACATTGACGACAGACTCTTTGGCCACATTTTCAGGCTCAACCAGGCGCATGGCGACTTGCGTCATTGCGTTTGAAACCTGGCGCATTTCATGAGCACGGATGACGATGTACGCCATCATGAAAAATAGAATGACAGGTAGGAAAATTCCGGCGAGTGCGGCTAGAGCAGCCGGAGAATTCATCAGGGAGGCAAACCCGTCTTGTGCAATCTGCTCACCACCGAAGCCCATAAAGAATATGGCTCCGCCAATGGCTACCCAGAACAGCGATAGTATTGTGGCAAACATGTAAGGCGCAGAGCTTGGTGGCTGCTGCAGGGAATGCAACAAATGTCCGACCGACTGCTGATCGTCGTTTGCAGGCCTTGGTTTGACTTTTTTACTTCGGGATTCCCCTTTGGATGAGGAGCCGTCAGCCTTGGACGCGACGTTGTCGCTCGCGTTATCCTTGGCTTTGTTAGCATTGCCTTTGGACCTGGATTCATTTGCCTCATCGGAGACGTCGAAATCCATTTTCAAAGCGTCTTCAACCGCCGACAGAGCCGCTTCTGTCGGATCCTGAATCTTTGGAGACTTCGTTACCATGTCTGCTCTAGCCTTGTTCTACTCAATACATGCACTGGATTTGGTTCAGATTGCCGCTTGGGGGGCTGCTATTGCTCGTTCACTTCACTTCAAGCAAACATTGCCTCATGCAATTGGCAGAGCCCGCGCAGTTTGAACCATATTGCCACCTGCTTCTATCTTGCCATTTCACCGATTTTTTAAAGGTGCCAAGCGCTCAGGGACGAGGCGCAGCCTGATGAAAAGGGGATAGAAAAAGTGCCCAATATATCAGGTGACATCGTACAAGGAGAGAATGGCCAAAGGAAATACTATTTTTATGAGTTAGTCCCAACTTGTTAACCAAACGGGAGCGATTGGGCAGCCTGTTTCAAGCATTGAACGAAGGTGCTGTTGTTAACTATATGAATTAATTATAATTTTTTATCTTTTTATTGTGTGCTTCCAATTGAATAGTCATCTGGCTTATTGCACAAAATATTTAGGGCGAGTCATCGCGAATCTGGCGATTATGGTTAACGCCGGGTAACCATATTTGAAAACTGTTTGATTCCGGGAAAGTGAGATTCTGGGTGAGGGAAAATGGCCATGAATACACAAAAATGCAGTCTTGATCTTGCTCACCTGTCACAACAGACGATGGGGGATTTGGACCTGCAGAGGCAGGTTTTATCCATATTCGTCGAGCAAATGAAACTCAAAATCCCCCAATTGGCTCCACAAATGGAGGGGCTTGGTGAACTCGCCCATAGCATCAAAGGGTCCGCAAAGGGAATAGGCGCGTGGCAGGTTGCGAAAGCTGCAGAGGAAGTGGAAAAGTCGAGCGGTGATCCATCTGCGGAAATTGAAGCCTTGCTTCTCGCAGTCGATGTGTCTTTGCAGGATATCGAGACCTTGTTGCAGTCAGATGGTTGAGCCGTGGCGAGCGGCAAGGCCTGTGCGTTACCCTTCGATACAATTCGTCCTCTTTGTAAATGGGACAAAATTGTCTATATGCATGTAGCACGACCAATTTCAGACCAGTGAGCAGAGTCCATGCCTAAAATTACCTTTATCACATTTGATGAAACGAAATACGAAGTGGATGCCAAAGATGGTGCGACGGTGATGGAAACCGCCATCAAGAATGGCGTTCCCGGAATCGAAGCCGAGTGTGGGGGCGCCTGTTCTTGTGCGACCTGTCATGTATATGTTGATGAAGCCTGGGCTGAAAAGACCGGTGAGCCAGGCGCCATGGAAGAGGATATGCTCGATTTCGCTCAGGATGCGGATGACCGCAGCCGTCTGTCGTGCCAGATCAAGATGAGTGATGAGCTGGATGGGCTGGTTGTTCGAATTCCGGAAAGTCAGGCCTGATAGCAGACGTTACTTACCGGTGTAAGTAATTTTACAAAGCGGAGGTCTCTCGAGGGCCTCCGCTTTTTCATTGCATGTGTCGATTGGATGGGGCAAGTTACTTGGGTAATTGGTAATGTTCGAAAGAAGAAAATTATCCATGATGACCGAATGCTGTGCTGATCAAAGATCACGACCTCCGCTTGGTGGCTTCATGCCAATTGGCGTGCATCTTGTGTGTGGGATGTCCGTAGTGTCGCGCCAGCGCGCCAAGATCGTTCCGTTTGCAAGTGGTGATGTGGTGGAGATCGGGTTTGGGTCAGGTCTGAATCTACCACATTATGATCGAGGCAAGGTGCGCAGTCTTGTCGGAGTTAATCCCGATGACGGCCTGCCGGAATTGGCCAGGCGCGCTATTGCCAAGCAGGATCTTCATGCCGAGTTGCTGGTCGAGAGTGCCGAGGCAATGTCGCTTTCAAGCGAGTCTGCAGATACGGTGGTCGTTACCTATAGCCTGTGTTCTATCCCGGATGTAAAGGCGGCTTTGAGCGAGGCGCATCGGATTTTGCGTCCCCACGGGCGGCTTTTGTTCTGCGAGCACGGGCTCTCGCCCAAGGCTCACGTGGCAAGACTTCAGGATCGTTGCAATTCGACATGGCGTGCTTTGGCTGCCGGGTGTCATCTCAATCGGGACACGGGAACCTTGATCCGGCAGGCCGGATTTGAGATGGAGCGCTATGATATCTACGATCTGGGCTGGGGGACAAGGGTGCTTGGCACCCATCATGTTGGTATAGCCCGCAAGATTTAGTTATTTTCGCATCAGCAAGCCGTGACTCTCTAAACTGCTATTCCGCCGCAGGCTGAGGGGCCGTTGGTGCCTTGCCAACCCATTCGTTGCCTTCATGCGGGTCGCGGGGGACGAAGCGCGACAGAATGAACGAAATTACCGCCATGCAAGACCCCAGCAAGAAAACCGCGGAGGGGTTGATCAGCCAGATCAGGCCGAAGCTTGCCGGTATGACGATGGCCGCGATGTGATTGATGGTAAAGGCCACTCCGGCTGTTGGAGCGATGTCGGCAGGATCTGCGATTTTCTGGAAATAGGTTTTCATGGCAATCGCCATGGCAAAGAAGGCGTTGTCCGCGACATATAGGGTTGCTGCCATCCAGGGGGTGCTTACAAACGCGTATGCAGTGAAAATGATGAATAGACCAACATATTCTATGCCCATCATGCGCCGTTCACCAAAGCGACCGATGAATTTGCCGATTTGCGGAGCAAAGAACATATTGAAGATGCAATTGATGAAGAAAAGCGCTGCGATTTCGTCAACGCGGTAGCCGAATTTCTCCACCATCATGAAACCTGCAAAGACAGTGAAAATCTGGCGTCGGGCCCCTCCCATGAAGGTAAGTGCGTAATAGAGCCAGTAGCGCTGACGCAAAACGAGCTTCTTGCGCTGCGGGTTGGGGGCTTCAAATTGGGGGAAAAGGAACCAGAGCACAATGATCATGATGATCGTCATTGAGCCGCCGATGAGAAATACCGTCTGGTAGGAAAGATGCAGTGTTTTCCATGTAATGAAAATGACACCATAGGCGACCAGCTGTGCAGTCGCGGCGATCGACAGAATGCGGCCCATCATCGCCGGCGCCTTGTCCTTGGGGAGCCATTGCAAGGAAAGCGACTGGTTGGCCGTTTCATAATAATGGAAGCCGATGGACATGATGATGGTCGAGAAATAGAGCCCGTAAATGGTGGGCAGAAAGCCCGTCATGGCAACCCCGACGCCCAGAAAGGCCAGCGCCAGAAAGGCCATCGTCTGCTCGCGCATGATCAGCAGAACGAAAATCGCAGTAAATGCAAGAAAGCCGGGGATTTCGCGAATGGATTGTGAAATGCCGATTTCCCGTCCTGTGAAGCCGACCTCGTTGATTGCGAAATTGTTCAAGAGATTGTTCCAACTGGCAAAGCCAAGCTGGTTTGCCGCCGCCATAAGCATGAGCAGGACGAACGGAGTGCGCCAGGAACTGGCAGAAGCAGCAGGGGCTTTCATGGGCGGGACCTTTGAAAAAAGGAAACGGTAGGGCCTGTCTATCTAGCAGGTGTTGAATGATCCCGTCAAACAAAGAAACTTGATGAAAGCACGCAAGCCAAACCCGTGGGGCACAATAAGGGTTTATTGGTCGTGCTGATGCTTGCCAGCGCCGGGTGTGGTCGCTGTCTTTTTCTAGAATCTATCGCTTTGAGCCGTTGCTTTTTTCGTCGGCCTGTTCGTCTTTCGCTTCCATCTCTTCTGAGGTTGCGCGGAGGGTCTTGATCACTGCGCCCAACTGCGGTTGAGCTTCTGTGATAAAGGGCATGGGGCGGCAAAGCGCAATGGTGGTAAGGCCGATTCTGGCGGTCAGGATGCCATTGAGCAAGCCTTCGCCGAGTTTGGCGGACAAGCGTGCTGCGAGCCCGTGACCGACAATCTGCTGAAGCAGGCTTTCTCCTGCGGCCATGCCTCCCGTTACGGCGAGGTGGCTGGCGATGTGTCCGGACAGGCGCAGCATGGCGACAAAGCCGGGGCGGTTGCCATAGCTCTCGGCAATGAAGCGGATCATGCGAACAGTTTCCACCAAAACCACGACGATATCGAACAGGGCTCGCGGGCTGAGCGCTGTGACGACCGCGACTCGTTTGGCTGCCTGATGGACGCGGTGGGTCACCAGCCTGTCGATCGGCGGCATGAGGATCTGCTCGGTTTGGGCGAGAATATCTTCGCGGTCAAACATATGTGGCAGGTCTTGTTTCAGCGTCTGTCTTGCCCGAAAAAGGGATGGCTGTTCCTGATAAAGATGGAGCAGTTCATTGGCGATTTTCATCGCGTCTTTGCGGTCTCCCTCCTCGTAAACAGACGCAACTTCGGCGCGCATATGGTCCAGTTTCGAAAGGCGACGCAATGCCAATAGCTCGCGTGCTACAAAGAACAGGAGCGACAATATTGCTATCGCAACGAGCGCCAGACCGACCCATCCCAGATAGTCCCAGCGGGCAAAAAGATCACGGATGAGACCATCGAGCCACAGCCCGACAGCCAGCATGACAATACCTGAAAGGGCGCTCCAGAAGAATGCAGAAAGGGACCAGCTGCGTTTGCGAACTGGCTTATATTGCTGTTCACTCTGGTTATTGACCTTGTCGAAATAGTCCTCGCTATCCGGAGTAAAGTCTGCCGAGAGCGAAAGCGTTGCGCCGGTGTCGGACGAAGGGCGTGCGATGTCATCACCATAGGCGCCCCGATCCAGTTTGACCGCACGGGGAGCGCGTCTGCGAGCGCTGTTCTGATCGCTTTCCGAAGAGGTGTCCTTGGTCATTTCAGAATGTCTCCCAGTAGATAGTCGAGGGCGCGGTCAAGGCGAATGTGGGGCAGCGAGAGTGCGACCCCGTCAGCATCCTTATCAAGTTCTGGAGGCCTGAAGCGGACAAAGCAAAGAGGATCTTCGAACTGTTCTGGCTGTTGAGAAACTGATTCAACTTCGGGTCTTGTGTCTTCAAGTTCTGATTCTGCTTTTGGGGTGTAAGTGGGGTGAGAAACTGATTCAACTTGTTTGAAAACTGATTCAGGGTTTTTAGGTAAGTCACCGGGAAATAAAGCAAATTCCGTTTCGCCGTCAAACTCATCTTCACCTAGAGATTCACCTTGCATCGGAATGCCTATGAGCGAGGGAAGCTCGTCGCCTTCTACGGTCAGGGTTGCTTCACGTGTCGCTCTGACAGCAGCGATGGCCATGGTTTCGTAGTCCGCGCCTGACGCCTCCACACGCTTTGCAGCCCGTTCGACCAGACGGTTCAGGATGTGCTCAAGCCGGTCGTGGGAGGTGTGGTGCAAGTGGTCCGCCTTGGTTGCGGCAAAGAGGATTTTGTCGATCCGGCGGGAGACCAGATTACGCAGCCAGAAATGTGAGCCGGGTCGGAAGGCCCGAAGAATTTCTGTGATCGTGTCTTCCAGCTCAGCCAATGTATCGGGGCCTTCGTTGAGAGCTGCGAGCAGGTCGATCAACACGATCTGTCTGTCGAGGCGGGCAAAATGGTCGCGATAGAAGGGTTGCACGATGGAGGCTTTATAAGCTTCGAAACGGCGCTCCATTGTGGCCCATAGGCTTTTGCGATCTTTGCTGTAAAGTTCATCCGGCAAAGGGGCGAAGGTGAGGGCCGGGCTGTCTTCCAAATCGCCGGGCATCAGGAAGCGTCCCGGTGTCAGAAGGGCATAGGCGCCGCGTGCCTTTTTTGCCTTGAGTAGATACGCGGTAAAGTTGCTTGCAGTTTGTCTGGCTATGGTTTCAACAGCGGGCTCGTCACCCTGTGCGTCTTCTTCAAGCTTGGTTCGGATCGTGGCTGCAAATGCCAGCCAGTCCTCAGAATGGGGCTTGTAAAGCGGTTGGCTTGCCTGATTGAAAGAGCGTTCTGACCAGCTTCTGAAGCTGTGCTCCATCAGAGTCAAGTCCAACAGCCATTCGCCGGGATAGTCGACGATGTCGATGGACATGCGATCTGATCTGAGGGTGCGCTTGAAGGTGTCTCTGGATTGATATCTGAGCGATAATCGCACCTGACTGGTGCGGCTGGTTGATGATGGCCAGACGCGTTTGTCTGTAAGATCTGCGACATGATCTTCATAGCGAAAACGAGGGGTCAGGCTGTCTGGCTGTGGGCTTATTTCTGCCGAGCCAATACGTCCTGTCGCATGGGCTTCAAAGCGTGGCAGGCGTCCGCGGTGGATGATGTTGTGCAGGGCGGAAGAGATGAAAATTGTTTTGCCCGCACGGGCCAGACCCGTAACGCCAAGGCGCACAGATGGTTCGGTCATCTCGCTAGCAAAATCTGCCAGATTTGCTGTGGCAATGCGAAGTTCTTCCAGGACTTTCATGTCTGCGCCTCTTGTGAGGGTAAGGCGTGCCTTATTGAAAACCGGTGAGATCCATTTTTCATAAAGGGCTACGGATTGCCTGCGTTTGGTTGATCCAGCTCAGGCTTGCTCTTGTAGCATGTAGGCAGGAAAGAGGGAGATTGCAATCAGGACAGTATGTTTTGAAGGTCGGTTTGCACTTCTGAGGCGTGGGAGAGTTCATCCCTCCCACACCAATATAGACGTTTCACTTTATGCTTTGCTTGGTGCTATCGGCGGAAGAATGTCGGTGCTGGATTTTCGACGATCAGTTCTTCTTCATCCAGATTTATGTCTTTGGGTTTGATGAAGTCAACCAAGAGGCCCGACCCCTTGGATAGCTCGTCCCAGCTGCTGCAATTGAATTCCAGCACTGCGAGGGCTGCTGTCGGGTATTTTACTCTCAGGTGCATGATCTTTGCCTGATCGCCAGAGCCGGCCAATTCGACCGCGACATCCTGAAGGCCCGTATTGTGGCCTACAATCATCAGATTCTCGCTGTCTTTGGCGTTTTCTTTGAGCAGGGCGAGATAATTCGGGTTGTTGCCCTCATAAAGGGCATCAAGCAACCTCACGCTCACATCACCGGTCAGGCTGGGAATGATGCCCGCCATGGTTTCCTTTGTTCTCTGTGACGTTGAGCAAAGGATGCGGTCCGGGTGGTAGTGGCGCGTTTTCATGACACGCCCGATTTTGGGGGCATCTCGCTGGCCGCGCTTGTTCAGGGGGCGATCAAAGTCATGCAAAGAAGGGTCTGACCAGGATGATTTTGCGTGTCGCAGCAGAAATAGTCTTAGCATGGTGTTTCTGTCTCCTGTTGTCGCCGTGGTTTTAATAATAGTTCTAGTGTGCTTCTCCGCGCAATGCCTTGCAAATGTGGCAAGAGCTGGACGGAGGGGCTTGCCCTATGACGAACCGTAGCCAAGTCTGCTTGAGATTGGTGTTTGTTCACTTGTTTTCGATGCTCTTGAGGTCAAAAGAGCAGGGCCCCGTTCCTGTGCTTTCTTGCTGAGTAAAGCTACATCTTCATGACAGTCGGTTACTTTTGATTGTCTCATTTGCCAAGTCACGCCGCAGGTCGCGCATTCTCTTCATGATTAAGCGGCAACTTCAGTGCCGAACGCATCGCCCAGTACGGGGAATCGGGGAGCTATTCGCATCATTTCGCAGCTCGTATTTATTGGCTTTCTTGGTGGGTGGCGGATGGGGTGGTGCTTATCTACCATTGCAAATTTTTCCGATGTGTGTCTGCTGTGGGAAAAAATTTGCCTACTTAACAAAGGGTTAAAAAGTTTAAGTGTCTGAATTTATAAAATTATTTCTGATTATGAAAATTGGCCTGCTTTTTGCAAACTCAATGCTAATCTATTTGTATCTGGTCAAAAGGACGTATCATGAGTCTTTATTCAGCGCTTACAACTTCTGTCGCCGGCATGGGTGCGCAATCAACTGCGATGCAGAATATTTCGGGCAATATTGCCAATACATCGACAAATGGTTACAAGCGTGTTGATACTGCGTTTGTTGACCTTGTTAGCAATGTTACTGCTGACAAAAGCAAGCAGACGTCGGGATCCGTGCTCGCGGGCTCTCGCCAGACAAATACTGTTTCCGGGTCGATCGATGCCTCGCAGACGACAACTCACATGTCAATCAGTGGTGACGGGTATTTTGTTGCCTATGAGAAGATTGGCGAAGTTGATGGTCAGCCGATTTTTGATGGCACGCCGCTCTATACGCGCCGAGGCGATTTTACTCAGGATGAGGATGGGTATTTCGTTAACGAGGCTGGATACTATCTGGCGGTGATCGAGCTTGACGACACAACGGGCAATCCGGTTAGCTCCGTGCCGAAGCCAACGACGTTCCTTGAGGGGTTCATGGCTGCCGAGGCAACAACGACGCTTACATATAATGGTAACTTGCCTGCGGTGCCGACCACATCAGATTCCACGGGCAGTCTGCTTACGGCCGGGTCCGGCTATACAGCTGATCCAACAACATCTGGTGCCGGTGTTGTTCAGGCGCAGGACGAAACCCTGTTTCTCAGTCAGTCCATTTCAGGTGGTGCGATTACGGCCTATGTTGCCAATGGTGAGAATGCCAGTGTGCAGTTGAGATGGGCCAAGATTGCAGATGGAGATCCTTCGGCAGTTCCTGCCACGGAAGATACCTGGAACCTGTTCTACAAGTCTGATTCCGAAGCAACCGGAGCGGCTACCAAATGGGTTAACGTTGGGCAGGACTACACATTCGATTCGGCGGGTCAAATGACCGCTCCGCTTACGAATGTGACGGTGTCTGCCATGACTATTGATGGAGTCGCTCTTGGCGATATCACGCTTGATCATGGTGGTAATGGCGATGGCATTACCGCTTATGCGACCCAATCCGGTGTCGCCAACATGAATCTTTCTCAAGATGGCGCTGCGGCTGGTGAGCAGACCAGCATTTCCATTGATAACTCCGGCTATATCGTTGCCAACTATTCAAACGGCAAATCGAGCAATATGGCTGAGGTCATTCTTGCTTCGTTTGATGGCGACAACTATCTGGCGCGTGTTAGTGGTGGAGCATTCCGGGCAACGGAAGATTCCGGCTTGGCAATTCTCGGCGCAACCGGGACTATCCGAGGATCTTCGCTGGAATCATCCAACGTTGATATCGCTGACGAATTTTCGAAAATGATTGTCTCGCAACAGGCTTACACGGCGAATACGCGTGTCTTGTCAACGGCAAGGGATATGCTTTCCGAGGTCATGCAGATCATTCGGTAGGCACTTTCATCAAGCCCAGTCCTCTTCTTGCTGATGAATGGTGAGGGGAGGCTGAGTGGAGGGTAAAATATGGCATTGAGTCGGGCATTGTCCGTAGCGACTTCGGGTTTGAAAGCGACAAACCGCGATCTTGAGATCGTGTCGTCCAATATTACCAATGCCAATACGGCCGGTTATACCAAAAAGGTATCCAGTCGTCAGGATATGGTGCTGAACGGGCAGGTCACCAGCGTGGTGCAGACCGATGTTCAGCGCACCCTCGATCTTGTCGCCCAAAAGCAGTTCTGGACCGAGACGGGGGCGACGAGCTATTCCTCGACGATAAGCAATTACTTGTCTCAGGTCGATCAGATGCTGGGGCAACCGGGGGACGCCAATGCTCTGGACGCTTTGGTTAATGATTTTGCGACATCTTTGCAGGCGCTTGAGACGAGTCCCGACGATGCCACCACGCGCTTGCAGGTTTTGAATGATGCGTCCGTCATGACGCAAGCGATGAATGATGCATCCGATACGATACAGGCTTTGCGGCAGGATGCCGAATTCGCTCTGGAAGATGCGATTCAGAATGTAAATGAGATTCTGAAGAATATTGAAAAGCTTGATCGGCAGGTTCAAGAGATATCGCTCGCCACTGGCGAAGATGCCGTCGGTTTGATGGATCAGCGTGATGCATATGTGAATCAGCTTTCGGAACTGATGCCCATTCGCGTCGCGCAGCGGGATAATAATTCCATCCAGATTTCCACCACCAGCGGCATGTCATTGTATGATGTGGCTGCTTCGGAATTTGAATTTACGGCCTATGGAACCGTTGGTCCCTATACGGAGTGGGATCCCCAAGCGACAGATAATCAGCTTGGCACGATTTATCTGAAATCCAACAACAGCGATCTGCATGATGTCACCTTGTCTGGCGGTTTTGGCGGTAGTCGCATTGGCGCCTTGCTGGAGCTTAGGGACGATCTTCTGGTTGAGGCGCAGCACCAGCTTGATAGTTTGGCTGACGGGCTGGCAGATGCGTTTGGCAAGTTTGATGTTGATGGCTCAGCGGTCACTTCCGGTGCGCAAGAGGGCTTTGACCTTGATTTGACGGATTTGCAGCCCGGTGATGAATTTACCTTCACCTATGAGGATGTGGGTACTGGGCAAACAAATACCGTCACCTTTGTTCGCGTTGAAAATCCCGCTGTTTTGCCGCTAGCAGATGATGTGACTGCACGCGATGATGATACTGTCTTCGGTATCGATTTTTCATCAGGAATGGCTAGTGTCGTAACGCAGGTGCAAACGGCACTCGGTGGCGCGTTTACCGTGTCCAATCCAGCGGGCGACAGTTTGCAGATTTTGGATGATGGGGCTGCCAATACCGTCAATATCCAATCATTCGATGCAAAGGCGACCGCGACGGGGCTTCAGCAGACCGCAGACGCTCTGCCGTTTTTCGTTGATGGCGGGCAAGGGCCCGGTATCTATTCGGGCAGTGTGGATGGCATGACGCAGCAAACCGGCTTCTCCGGGCGCATCTCTGTCAACGAGGCCCTGTTTAATGATCCGACCAAACTCGTCCAGTACAGCGCCAGCACCGGAATCGGTGATCAGGAACGACCTGCCGCTCTCTACAGTGCTTTGACAGAGGCGGAACTCAGTTTCACCTATCAGGATGGTGGAGCGCCTGTGACCATGACCGTGGACGAATTTGCACGGCAGGTGATTTCGTTTCAGGCACAGCAGGCCGCGACCGCGCAGACCCGGCATGAGGGACAAGAAATTGTCATGAACAATGTTCTGTCGCGGTTTGAGCAATCAGCCAGCGTGGATGTTGATGAAGAGTTGGCGCGGCTTCTTGAATTGCAGACGGCCTATTCGGCCAATGCGCGCGTGATGACCGCAGTAAAAGACATGATGGATGCACTCATGCGGATCTAACCGCTGAGGATGGACAGGAAATGGGCTCTGAACATGATCGGTACTCTTAATGGATACTCATCCTCTGTGATGATGAATGTGCTGAGAAACAATTCCAGCCTCATGCAGGATCTTACCATCCAGCTCAGCACTGGCAAAAAAGCGCAGACTTACGGCGGACTTGGTGCTGATGTTGGAGAGGCTCTCGGTCTTCGTTCCCAGATCAATTCGATTGAGGGATATCAGAGTGGCATCCAGCAAGCGCAGATCCAGATCTCGATGATGAATATCAGTCTTGAGCGCATTGTCTCGATGGGGGCTGAGGTGAGTGGCTCTGCCACTGGCACCCAATATGACATCACATCCAACAACAAGTCGGTTGCGCAAGCTACTTCCGAGACGCTCGTCAAAGAAATGATCGGCCTTCTTAACACTGAAGTTGACGGAGATTTCGTTTTTTCTGGTAGAACAACGGATGTGGCACCTGCGCTCAGTTTTGATCGAATCGTCTATGGCTATGGCGGCGAGGACGGTCTCATGACCGTTACTGATGAACGTATCCGTGCAGATGCCGGGGCGGATGGATTGGGGCGCCTTACGCTGGCGACTGCTGGTCCGACATTTACTCTTAGCGAGGAGGCGACGGACTTTGGCTACAAGCTGAGCGCTGTAACGAGTACGCTTGATAATGTTACGGTTACCGGGCCTGCGGGTAGCCCTGCCAGCATTGATGTGACTGTAACTGGAACCCCTGTTGCCGGTCAGGTTCTCAGCTTTACCTTCGATATGCCGGATGGAACGACCGAGGTCATTCAAATGACCGGCCAGGAGGGAGCAACGAGCCCATCAGATGGCAAGTTTACGATCAATGGTACGCCGGACGTTGTTGCCGCCTCTATTCAGGATGTTCTCACCTACCAGTTGGGCAGGAATGTCTCTTCTGCGGGAGAGGCTGCCTCTCGTATCCAGGGTGCCCTCGATTTTTATATGACATCCAATGGCGGAGAGCCGATGCGTGCCGTCGGGAATCCAGAAACCGCAACCACTCTGGACACTGCAACAGCCGCGGGCAAGCCAACTGTCAACTGGTATGTCGGTGACAATGATGCTTCAGTTAGCTCCAGAGACACGGCGAAAGTTCAGATCGATAACAAACTGGATATTTCATACGGTGCAAGGGCGAATGAAGCCAGTATCGCGCGCCAACTTGCCTATATGACGGCGCTGTCCCTGCCTACTTACGATCAGGACAGCGATCTGGACGAATTGCGCTACACGACATTTGCCGATGCGGTCAAGTCAGGTCTGTCGAGTGTCAATCAGGGAGATGTTGTCAAAACAACTCTGACCGAGATTGGTGTGGCCGACAAGGTCTTGGAAGACGCAAATTCCCGCCACATTACGACCGTGAGCATGTTGCAGACAGCATTGACGGAAAAGGAAGGGATCAACGATGAAGAGGTCGCTGCAAAACTGATGACGATACGGACGACGATCGAGTCTTCCTATCAGGCCGCTTCGATGATGTATGATCTGTCTCTTACGAATTTCATCTAGTTCGTTAAGTCTTGTAAATCGACTTTGACGTTAACCTTGAAAAGTAAAAAGCAGCTTGTTCGGCTGCTTTTTGCATTTTGACCTGGTTTTGTATTTCCGAATGCAAATTGCAAATTAAAAAGCGCCGAACCTTGCTGGGTCGACGCTTGTATATTTTCTCGAAGTGTCATTCTGACAATGACTGCTGTGAACTGGATGCTATCCGTTGGCGCGCAGGCCCTCAGCAATATTCTTGTTTATGTTGATCAGGCTGTCAACGGTCGCCTTGCTGGGATCTGACATGATCTGAATTGTGTGATTGAAAGTGAAGATGCCGAGATTGACGAGGTTTTGACGCAAATCCTTAGGCATTTCATGGTTTTCGTTCATCAACTCACCCACGAAGAGGGTCCAGATTTTGCGATTGAACGTAAGCGCTTCCTCGAGCTGCTCGGGGGTGCTGTCGGGTGATTTCGTTCTCTGCAACTTGGCTGCCGCCTTGATCAACAAAGCGGCTTCACGTTCCCGCGGGGATCCTGCCTGGGAGCTGGCGTCCTGATAAGCTCTAGCAGCTGAATGATTGTACATTCCGAAGTAACTCCTCTTCGAACTTTATAAGAGCTTTTGCTTCTTTTAGTGCAGGATAAAAGGAACTGGTTAATATTTTGTTATTTATGCTGTCAATTATCGTTAACGCGCTGGGGGCTGCGTGTAAAAAATCATTTACCAAAGTGAAGTACATGTCCTTATGCTCTGCTATATCTTGAGCGAGATACATAAGTTGTATGCACAAATATATTCTTTTGGCAGGACTATTTGCAGTGTCGGAGGTAAGGATGTCTTTTTCGCGTAATATTGGAGCTTCGCCGTCTACAAAAAAGCGAGCTCTATGATCGCCATTCGTAATAACGCTGCTTCCAATAATAATACGTTCGCCTGGGCGAAGTTCTATTTTAAGAGACATCTTTTTTCCTTTATGCGCAGAAGTTGTTTTTAGCGCTCATTTGATATTTTTCACAGGTTCTTTAGTTTGAAAGCTGTAATGAAGTTCGTTCTAAAGATGCCCCTGCGCACTTACTCGCAATGTGCAATTTCATATTTCGGATATTTCTTTATTTTAATCCGAATAACTTGAAAAGATCAAATAGAAGAAAAGAAGAATTCATTATTACAAAGAAAGGCGGAGTATTTCTCCGCCTTTCTTTATGTTTATGGATTTTCTGATTAGGCCCGCAGGAAGCTGGTAACTGCCTGGTCTGCCTGAGAAGCCAGAGACAGGGCGGTGGTGGACAGGGTCTGGCGAGTTTGCAGGGCCAACATGTTGGCGCCTTCCTCGTTGGAGTCTGCCAGTACCAGGTTATCCGCACCAGTTTGCAAGGTGTTGATCATTTCCTTGGTGTAGTCCTTACGGATCTGCACGGTGGAAAGGTTGGAACCGAATGTGGAAGCCTGTTTGCGCAGCGTAACAAGAGCGTCTGCCAGAACATCAAGCTTCAGGTTGGATTCATCGGTGTCCAGCGTGGTTGCATCGGTCAGGGCAAGACCCGAAGACGTCATATCGGCGGACACGATGGTCAGATCGGACTTTTTCTCATCGCGATGTTCGTTGAAGGAAACGGTCAGATTGTTGCTGGAGCCATCAATCAGGTTGATGCCGTTATAGCTTGAGTCACGAGCCAACTCATCAATCTGATCCAGAATTTCGTTGAACTGGTCAACGAGTTCTGAGTTGGAAGCGTCCTGCGTCCCTGCATAGTTCTTGATTACCAGGGTATCTGCAGTACCTGCGTCTGCTGCGGTGTAGGTCGCGTCGGTATCGCCCGGATCGGTGACGCCGCCAGCGCCGTCGGCGTTGATGTCAACGAATGCGCCAAAGCCGAGGCCTGCCATCAAGGTATTGGCTGCCTGAGTAGAAGAACCGGACGCTGCGCCATCATCGTGTGCAAGGGACAGAGTCAGTTCAGAGTTGCCGTTCGCACTGAGGTCAAGACGACCATCTTCGGTGATCTTTGCTGTGGCAACACCAGAAGCGTTGATGTCATCGACAAGGTCTTTGACTGTGTAGGCCTGACTGCCCGTCGTGTCCAAGTCACCGTCGGTCAAGCTTTCGCCCGTGTTGCTGAAGTGCTCAAGCAGGTCGAAAGTTTTCGTCACACCGGTTGCTGATTTGGATTCCAGCGTGAAGTTGGATGTTGCAGTGAAGCCGATGTTGGCACTGTTAAGGGCGATGCCTTCAGCACGCTCTTTTGCGGTTGATTCAGAAGCGCCGGAGGTATTAATACCCGCATTGCCCTGAATGTTTGTGCCGGTATTGGACGAGTTGTTTGATTGTGCCTGACGAACGGTTGCCTGAGCGCTTTCTACCAGATCGGTAATTGCGGAAATACCATTGTCCGCCGCCTCAATCGTTTTGATTGAGTTCGAGATGCCGTCAAGCAGGTTGCTCAGATCGTTTGCACGGGCAGAGAGACTTTCAGAGGTAAAGAAGTTGGTTGGGTTGTCCAACGCTGAGTTAACTTTTTTACCGGTTGCCAGACGATTTTGTGTCAGGGACATCATGTCAGCAGTTTTCTGCAAGGACAAGAGGTTTGAGCGCACGCCGGCGGAGAGAGTGATATCCGAAGACATAGGGTTACCTTTCTGGGTACTCACATACAGATATTGTTTAGCCTCCTTCTGAGGCTTAAGTAGATGGTCGCGCGTAAACCCTAATTTAAGGTTAACCAGTCCTTTTCAATTAACCTAAATAAAGTGTTTCGTTTCCGCTTGTACAAAATCGGCGGTTTATTGTGTCTAATCAGAAACTTGGAAATAATTGGAAATTTAAGATTTTACTAATCTGGCTGCAAAAGTGTTAAAAAAAACGGGGCCAAAAGGCCCCGTTTCATCGTCAAAACTGTTGCTGCTATTAGCGCAGGAAGCTGAGAACTGCCTGGTCTGCCTGAGAGGCCAGAGACAAAGCGGTGGTGGACAGTGACTGGCGCGTCTGCAGAGCCAGCATGTTTGCACCCTCTTCGTTGGTATCGGCCAGAACCAGTTCGTCTGCACCTGTTTGCAGGGTATTCATCATGTTCTTGGTGAATTCTTCACGGATCGTCACCGTGTTTAGGTTCGAACCAAAGGAAGATGCCTGACTGCGCAAAGTGCTCAGTGCGGTGGACAAGGCGTCGAGCTGGTTGTTGGATTCTGTGGTGTCCAACGTAGTCGCATCGGTCAAAGCCAAGCCAGAAGAACTCAGGTCAGCAGAAGCAATCGTGAGTTCCGACTTTTTGTCATCACGATGTTCGTTGAACGCCACGGTCAAGTCGCTGCCGGTGCCATTGATCAGATTGATGCCGTTATAGCTGGCGTCACGAGCGAGTTCGTCGATCTGATCCATGATCTCATTGAACTGTGTAACCAATTCAGTGTTGGAAGCGTCCTGAGTTCCTGCATAGTTCTTGATCTGCAAGGTATCAGCAGTACCGGAGTCAGCTGCCGTGAAGGTGGCGTCGGTGTCGCCCGGATCGGTTACGCCACCAGAGCCGTCAGCGTTGATGTCGACATAAGCGCCGAAGCCGAGGCCTGCCATTGCGGTGTTGGCAGCCTGAGTGGAAGAACCAGATGCTGCACCGTCATCGTGTGCTACAGTCAGGGTCAGCTCGGCATTGCCGTTAGCACTGAGGTCAAGGCGGCCGTCTTCGGTGATTTTTGCCGTTGCAACACCAGAAGCGTTGATGTCATCGACAAGGTCTTTGACTGTGTAGGCCTGGCTACCCGTCGTGTCCAAATCACCATCGGTCAAGCTTTCGCCAGTGTTGCTGAAGTGTTCAAGCAGGTCGAAAGTCTTGGTCACACCGGTTGCCGATTTGGCTTCCAGCGTGAAGTTGGATGTTGCAGTAAAGCCGATGTTGGCACTGTTAAGAGCGATATTTTCTGCGCGCTCTTTAGCGGTAGATTCAGATGCGCCGGCGGTGTTGATGCCTGCTGTAGCCTGAATGCTGGTGCCAGTATTGGAAGCGTTGTTGGCCTGAGCCTGTTTCACTGTAGACTGCGCACTTTCAACCAGGTTGGTAATGGCGGAAATACCGTTATCAGCGGCTTCCAAAACCTTGGTTGCGTTACCAATGGAGTCCATCAGGTTGTTCAGCTCGCCAGCGCGGGCATTTAAACCTTCAGAAGTGAAGAAGTTGGTTGGATTATCAAGTGCAGAGTTAACTGCCTTCCCGGTGGCGAGGCGGGTCTGCGTTGAAGCCATCATGTCTGCGGTGTTCTGCAGAGCAAGCAAGTTGGCGCGTACGCCGGCGGAGAGAGTAATATCTGACATTTCCCCATAACCTTTCTGGTTAGTACTCGTCGTCCCTTATGGACAATGACCATTCGTGGTCAGGGGAAGCATGCGCTCCAATCCAGAATCATTAGTAAAATTATATGGTTAACGAAATTCAGGGTTAACGCGGAGTTACGATTGGTGAGTTAAGGTTACTGGAGTGTAAAAAAATGGAATTGCCAATCGGAATTGATATTTTTATCAATATTTTGAGCTTTTCTGCCTTCTTGTTCAAAATGGAAAAAGTCGTAAAAATCGAACTTGAGACTTGTGGGAATTTACTGTCTTGGCGCGGAAAGTCTGATCGGGATCTTGTTACAAAAGATAAAATTTTTAAAAAAATGTCCGGCAAGCGGTAATTTGTGACGTCTGAAGAGAGAAAATTTGGGGAGGCGCAGGAAAAGAAATTCTCCTTTTGGTTGTCTTTGATTTTCTTGCAATTTAAAAACATAAAGTACATGCCGCGCGAAATGGGAAAATCGCACAGCATCTAAAGACTGTTCTTGGGTATGGAATAGATGAAGACCTATATATTGACTTCAAAATGCGGTCGGTCTTCGTCTTTGTCAGGTTTTGCCGGGACCGTTTGATAAGCGCGCAGGTTCATATACTCTCCGGCTTGCTTTTCTGTGTTTTGCTCTTCTTCAAGAGATGATGTCAATTCAGAGAGATCGTCGTTTGAGAGCAATTCGCGGGTTTTTCTTCGTCCCTGCCGTTTTTGGTGGCTTTCGCCGCCCGATTGTTCCTGATCACTGTCCTGAGCGTCATAGCCTGTGTTGCCATGTTTGAAATCGACGGACTGATCACTTGAAGCGGTTTCCAGCGCTTCTTCGGTTTCACTTCCGGCACTTGTTTTCTTCGCCGCGGATTTACCTCGTACGGTGGCTGGCGGCAGCATTTTCTGGACAGAAAGATCCATAGGTCGCCTCAAGTTAAACAAAGGATATGTTTCTGCAAGTATAGCTTATATAGAATTGTTTGTCATTTTTGATGATTTCTTAAACATACTTGAGGCTTAAGTTTATGAAATATATAAATTTGTTCAAAGAAAAGTGAAGGCTTTGCGAATTTTCATTCGTTCCACTTGGGCTGAATTTCACCCAAAAGGTCCGAATCGTCCATTGCAAGAATTGGGGTCGTTTGTGTTCTGAAGCAGTTCAAACAGAAAAGCAAAAAGGAGCATTCAATAATGAATGCTCCTTTTTTAATTTCACTAAACACAAGAAAATGCTTGGACTTGCTCAAGACTGGGTATCGATTGATATTCCCTGCTTTTGAGTAACTCCTGAAGGAGCCTGGCCAGCTCTGCCATAGGTTTGAGCCTTGGCACCTTTCTGAATTTGCGCGTTGATATCGCCAATCAATTCGGAAGACACCTCTTTTGCTGTTGCGATGACTGCGAGGTTTGTCTGCAATGTATTTTGAAACATCTCGTGGCGGCGCGCCAGTTGAGCTGCATCTTGCGGTGCAAGCTGCTTTACCAAAGAGGCGTTGGTGGTGATGGCTTTCTGAAGCAGCATATATTGGATCGAGAGCTGATTTTTTGCTTCAACAAGATCAAGAGCCTGTTTGATGTCGCCTCGTTTGAGCAAATCGGTTTCTTCAATCAGAACATCATCAAGAGAGTCCATGATCTGCTCGATCGCTCCGATGAGGCGCTGTGCATCTTCCAGTCCGCCGACAGGGGTTTTGGCGAGTGTGGCTGCCTGAGTTACAGGATTGGTGTTGCTGTTTGGGCTATCCGACATTTTATTGTTTCACTTCCTGTATGTTCATCAGTTCGCGCATTACGGAGTCCGCAATGCCGATACCGCCAGATTTTGTTATTTCGTCTGCGTAGGTTTCTGTCAAAAGGCTGCGATAGGTGTCTTGAGCGAAAGAGTCACCAAACTCGTCTTGACCAACGCCCTCGAACATTCCGGACAGCATTTGCGAAAGAAAGACGCTCTCGAATTCCTGTGCGGCCTGTTGAGCCTGTTCCTGTTTGCTCAGGTTGGTCTGCAGACCTTTGCTCTGAACGATCGAGTATGGGGCGGAATTGACAGTTGTCATGATCACATCACCTCGATTTCAGCCTGAAGAGCTCCGGCTGCTTTAATGGCTTGAAGAATGGAAATCATGTCTCTTGGGCCAACGCCAAGTGCGTTGAGACCGGAGACCAGATCGCGTAACGGAACACTGCCTTCGAGCATGGCGAGTTTCTTTTCGTCACCAGTCGAAACGTCGACGTTCGTGCGCGGGGTGACAGTGGTTTGCCCTCCTGCAAGAGCATTGGGTTGATTGGTCTGAGGGGTTTCAGTAACTGTTACAGTGAGGTTGCCTTGCGCGATGGCTACGGTGCTTACCCGAACATCTTGCCCCATGACTATGATGCCTGTGGTTTCGTCGATCACGATCTTGGCAGGCAGGTCGGGTTCTACGTTCAACTGTTCAATGTCGGTAATGAGATCAACCATGTTGCCATTGAAATTATGGGGCAGGGTGATCCGTACGCCGGTCGGGTTCAATGGTTCCGCTACTGGCTGACCGATAAGATCGTTGACAGTTTGAGCAATGCGCCTTGCTGTCGTCAGGTCCGGGTTGCGCAAAGACAGGCGCATCGTGGTCATGCTGGCCAGCTGGAAGGACAGTTCACGTTCAATAAGAGCGCCGTTTGCTATGCGCCCAGAAGTCGGAACACCTTGCGTTACGGTGGCTGCATCTCCCTCTGCGGTGAAACCACCAATGGCGATTGGCCCTTGAGCGATTGCATAGGTCTCGCCATCGGCACCCATCAGAGGGGTTACCATCAATGTGCCGCCCTGAAGGCTTTTTGCGTCGCCCAGAGCGCTGATCGTGGCGTCAATGCGAGAGCCTTGAACCGAAAATGGAGGAAGAGTTGCGGTTACGATGACGGCGGCAACGTTCTTTGTGTTCAGATTGGTGCCGGTGATGTTGACGCCCATCCGTTCCAACATCGATTGCAAGCTCTGCTTGGTAAATGGTGCGCTATTAAGAGAATCTCCGGTGCCATTGAGGCCAACAACCAGACCATAACCGATCAGCTGGTTATCTCGAATGCCTTCGAAATCGACAATATCCTTGATCCGGGATGCGCTTTGAGCCGGAAGGATGGATACGCAAAATACTGCAAAGACCATCAGGATAAAGGAACGGACTGACATTGTTTTTAAAACCTTCTCGAGCAGGCTGTTGATGTCTTGAAATTCTCAATTTGCAAATGGTGTTGCAATGATCGTGCCAGCCTTGGGATTAATCGGGCCAAGGTCGAAAATGGCGGGCTTTTGCCAAATTTTATACTAATTAAGATTCATTCTAATAATGTTTGGTTTTGTAAGGAGGCAGAAATTGCCGGGCCAGTTAACTTTCCGTTAACTAATTAGGTTAATCTTTTCCTAAGACGCCGGATAAAGAAGCCTTACGGATTGGTCTTCCGTCTTGTATAATCGGTGTGAACCGACCGTCAGATAACGAGGAATGCAAAATGCGAATTCAGGGTGGATCCGGAGCGAAACATGTTGGAAAGACAGGCAGTGCCGGGGCTTCCAAATCATCTTCCGGTAGTTTTTCTGTTCCTCAGGAAACGCAAAGTACATCGCGGTCTCAGCAAACCGAGCAAACAGCTGCCTTGCAGGATATGTCTGCATTGTTGGCGCTGCAAACTGTGGACGATGCTCTTCAGGGCAAGCGCCGGAAAGCTGTTCGCAAAGGCAATAAGATGCTGGATCTTCTCGAAGAAATCAAAATGGGCATTTTGTGCGGGACCTTGTCTTTGTCAGTCTTGAGACAGTTGGAGAGACTGGTCGCAGATCAAGAACCAAGTGGTGACGAACGAATCGATGCGTTGCTTGAGGAAATCGGGCTTCGTGCACAGGTGGAAATTGCGAAATTGGAATTGGTTGATGAACCCTGAGTGCCAACCATTGATTTGTAACCTGTTTTCTGAATTCTCTCCCTCAAATTAATGTCTTTATACTTTTTTTCTAAAGAATAGTTGTGCGAAAGCCTTGCTCACTTTATATAACGAGCGTCTTTTCTAGGGAACCAAGGGGTTGGCCCATGTCGATCGAGATAGATGATGACTATCGTCCTTCGGATAGTGAGCCCTTCATGAATGAACGGCAGGTTGAATATTTTCGTCTTAAGCTTCAAGCGTGGAAAGACGATATTCTGAAGGAAAGCCGTGAAACTTTGCAGCATCTTCAGAATGAAAACTCAAATCATCCGGATCTGGTGGACAGGGCTTCTTCTGAAACTGACCGGGCTATCGAGTTGCGTGCGCGTGACCGGCAGAGAAAACTGATTTCAAAAATCGATGCTGCCTTGAAGCGGATTGAAGATGGATCTTACGGCTATTGCGAAGATACCGGAGAGCCTATTTCGCTTAAGCGTCTTGATGCGAGACCAACCGCAACGTTGTCGATCGAAGCTCAGGAACGCCACGAGCGCAGAGAAAAAGTATATCGCGACGACTGATTGTCTTTTGGCTGGTGCTGTCAGTCCGGGCGCAATCTGTCTGTCGGAAGGTGTTTCAATAATAGAAGGCGCGGATCATGGAGAAAGATCCGCGCCTTTTATATGTGATCAGGCCAAATTGGGGAGCATGGATCTGATCACGGTTGAGAGACCACATGGGGAGCGGGTCTCTTCAAGACCAATGCCGGTGGTTATCGGTATTGGTGGGGAGCTTGGGAGCTGCGGGCCGGAGCCCGCAACGGGGTTAGAACGGTAGGATGATGTCCATGACCTGCTGACCATAGCGAGGCTGTTGAACATCGGTGAGCTGTCCGCGACCACCATATGCGATGCGGGCCTCGGCAATTTTTTCAGACTCGATCGTGTTGTCTGACGCAATGTCTTCAGGCCGGACAATGCCGGCAACGAGGATTTCGCGTACCTCGAAGTTGACCCGGATCTCCTGTCTGCCTTCAATGACCAGATTGCCGTTAGGCAGGACTTGCAGGACGACAGCGGCAACAGATGTGTCGATCGTTTCAGAGCGGTCGATTGCACCACTTCCTTCGGACGATGAACTGGAAGAGGCATTTGCCAGAGACGATGCGTCAATGTCTTTGCTGATCCCTGAAAGGGCGCTTGTCAGAACAGAGCCTACAGATCCGGAAAGACCGACATCGTCGCTGCCGCTTCTGCTTCTGGAGCTGGTGTTATCCATTTTCGCGCTATCGGTGATGCTGACTGCGACTGTAAGAATGTCTCCGACTTTGTTTGCTCGCTGATCCTTGAAGAATTTGCGGGCCCCTGTCTGCCAAAGCGAGTTCGGGCTATAGGCTGCCGGTTGAACTGTTGGCATTGGCATTTGTACTGGCCGGTAGCCTTTTTGTGTCGTCGGGTTGCTAATCGAGCTCAAAGCCGGTTCTTTGCCAATGTTTTTGAGGCGCTCGCCAGCACCGCAAGCACTGAGAGCTGAGGCCATGAGGCTGATGGTTATGATGTGGCTCAGTTTCATGATCAGTTAGCTCCAAGTGAGGCCACGGTCTGCAATGGCTTGCTTATTTTAAGAAGGCCATGGTCAATGATTTCAGCGCGGACAATGCGATTGGTCTGTGCATTCTGAACCGGAATAATGTCGCCCTTGGTTCCGTTGGCCAATGCCTTGCCCATGATTGAGAGGCTCAAGTTTCCGGCGTCAAAGGTGATCGTTACCGTGTCTGATCTTTTCACCATGTCGGGTGCTGTAAAGTAGGCGCTGTTGGCGATCATTCCGGCGCGCATGGTCTGTTTGACTGCCATCCCGACAACTTCATTGATTTCAGCAGGGTTAGCCAGTCGGGCTTTTTGAAGCGGCATGCGTGTAAGGATTACGTCATTTTCAGTGACAACCTCGCCGCGCTGTACGGCTCGGGTCATGACCGGAACCATGACCGTTTCCATCGCATGTCCGTTCAGGTGGATCGCTCCCAGATCGTCACGTCCGTAGATGAACAGATTTGCAACGAAACGGCCGCTCATTCTGTCGAACTTGAGGTCCCGGATTTCGAATGGTGAAATTCCGTCTGGCGCGGCATGCTGATCAGCCAAATGGCCGTTTAGCTCGATGTCGAGTTTGGCATCGGATGAGACATATCCTTTGGATTTCATCTGGTCTTCAAGGCCTTTGAAAATGTCAGCCTCAGTGACAAGTTCCGAGAGGCGCGACACTTTGACAACAGAGATATTGTTGGTCGAGACTTTACGAAGACCTGCGCGCAATGCTGCTTCAACAACTCGGTCAGCCTGGATCGTGCCGCTCTGCCCCAGAGATGGAGACCTGAATACCGCCTTATTGGCAAAATTGCCGACATTCTTGAAGAGATCTCCAAGGGTGACCAATCTGCTATCGACGGTGACGTTCTGTCTCAGGATCGCAGTATCTGCGTCTAGTGTTGCTGCCGTTGCCGTCTGAGCAAGCAGCAGACAGGCCAAGGCGAGCTTGAGCATCAGCCATTGAGCTCTCGCTGCTTGTAAAATCAGTCTCAGGCTTTCTGCGCGGATGTTAAATGAGTGTTTCATTTTACCTGCCCTAGCTTAGCTGAGATGTGGCGGACAACATGTCGTCGGCAGCCTGAATAACGCGAGAATTCATTTCATATGCGCGCTGGGCGGCAATCAGATCTGAAATCTCGGTCACCGAGTTGACGTTGGCGCTTTCCAGATACCCTTGCAGGAGGTTGCCATAGCCATCTTCGTTAGGAGTGGCAACTTGAGGCGCGCCGCTTGATCCTGATTCAAGGAACAGGTTGTCGCCCATGGGTTCCAGACCTGCTTTGTTAACAAAGCGGGCCATTGTGAACTGTCCGAGGGTTGTTGTGGTTGTTGCATTACCAACAGTAACCTGAACCTCTCCATCGTTGCTGATGGTGATGTCCTTGGTGTCGTCGGGGAAGGTGATGCCCGGCTGTACAACGTAGCCGTCGGCGGTTACCAGACGCCCCTGGCTATCCATTTCGAATGAGCCATCTCTTGTGTAGGCGGTGCGTCCATCCGGAAGCGTTATCTGGAAATATCCCTCACCACGGATGGCAACGTCCAGTTCCTTGTTGGTCGATTCAAGTTCGCCCTGAGACATGATGCGGGACGTGGCTGCCAGTCGAACACCGGAACCGATCTGAACGCCGACAGGCACCTCGTTACCCTGAGCGGATGAGTTGGAACCGGAACGGCGCAGATCCTGATAGAGAAGGTCCTGGAATTGGGCTCTCTGTTTCTTGTAGCCGGTGGTTCGCATGTTGGCGATGTTGTTCGACGTGACCTCGACGTTGCGTTCCTGCGCCATCATGCCTGTGGATGCGATATGGAGTGCTCTCATTTTCGATCTCCTGCTTTGTTAGCGTCAGGCGTTTAGTCTGCCGAGTTTATCGATTGCTGTTTCGCGCAAGTCATTCGTTTCCTTTAGTGCATTAGCCAGAGAACCATATGCTCTTGAAACTTCGATCATGCGGGCAATTTCAACAACGCCGTGGACGTTGGATTGCTCTACATGACCGCCCATCACGTTAGGTGTTTCGACGGGAACGGGATTTTCGCCAATGAACAGCGAGCGGCCTTCTTTCTTGAGTGTCCGCAGATTGTCAAAGGTCACGACCTGCAGACGACCCAACTCTCCTTGATCGGAGGTGATCAAGCCGTCGCGCGAAATTTGAATACCGTCGTCTTCTTGAGTGATGTTGATAGGGCCATCGGTGCCGAGTACCGGATATCCATCCGTTGTTACCAGCTGTCCCTGTCCATTTACGTCAAACTCGCCATTGCGGGTGTAACGCTGACCGTTCGGTGTATTGACGACAAAGAAGGACGTGTCGTCGTTCATTGCGGCATTCAGCGGATTGCTGGTCGCGATGATGTCTCCAGGCTCCATTTCCTGAATGATGACGTCGTCCTGAACGTAGGAAAGCTTTTTATCCGAAGAGCGGAAATCGTTCATTTCCGCTACCGGCATGATATATTCTTTGAACAGAAGGTTATCGGACTTGTAACCAGCTGTATTAATGTTCGCCAAGTTGTTGGCGATAACATCCATCTTGCGTCGCAGAGCCATCTGCCGCGTAAGACCTATGAGTTGAAGGTTCTCCATAACCGTTAACCACTTTGCTCCCAATTGATGCGCATTTCTGCTCCCCAGCGTAATGCGTTCAGAGAATGTTAAGCATGAAGCGTGCCAAAATGCGAAAGCTATATTTTTCAATGACTTAACATTATTTTGTCTAGGCAGGTTAGGCAAAATGGTAAGGTAAAAACGTCCGGTGGGAAAAAGTTGCCTATAAGCATAAGGCGCTAATTTGGAAAGGTTTTGTTAACCTTTTCTGCGGTATTTATTAAGAGTCATTAACCAAGATTTATGAATCGTTATCAGGCTGGGCAGTAATGTCAGACGAACAAGAAAATGGCGAAGATGGTGAAGGTGGTGCTTCTGGTGGCGGCAAGAAAAAGCTGATCATCATGATTGCGCTTGCGCTGCTGCTTCTTGGTGGAACCGGAGCCGGCGTTTACTTTTTCATGTTTGCTTCAGGTCCTTCAGAAGTGGTTGAACCTGAAAATGACCCCAATGCCGAGCCTGAAAGCAAAGCCTATTTCTATGACTTGCCTGAATTGACAGTGAACCTGAACTCGCAGAACAGAAGGGCGCAGTATCTTCGTCTGAAAGTTTCGTTGGAATTGCTCAGTCAAGAGCAGGCAAGCAAAATTGAACCTTTTATGCCTCGGGTTCTGGATGCATTTCAGGTTTATCTGCGCGAATTGAGAACCCGGGATCTCGAAGGGTCTGCGGGCTTGTTTCGCCTGAAAAGAGAGCTTCTCAAGCGCATCAATGATGCAATCTATCCTGTGAAGGTGAATGATATTCTGTTTAAGGAGATCCTTATTCAGTAGGGTGTGACATGGCAGACGACGACGATGACAGTGTAGACCTTATGGCCGATTGGGGCGCCGCTCTTGAAGAGCAAGGTGCCGGTAGTGCCGACGAAATGGCTGCGCAATGGGCGGCGATGATCGATGAGCCGATGGACGGAGACGATGGTGCTTCGCGCGGTGCTGATCGTGTGCTCAATCAGGAAGAAATCGATAATCTGCTCGGCTTCAGTCTGGATGACGGTTTTGCCGGTGAGCGCAGTGGTGTGCGCGCCCTTATCGATTCCGCGATTGTCTCTTATGAACGATTGCCAATGCTGGAGATCGTCTTCGACCGTTTGGTTCGCATGACGACAACCAGTCTTCGCAACTTTACTTCCGATAACGTTGAAGTGTCTCTCGACTCTATCACGTCCATTCGTTTTGGCGACTATCTCAATTCTATTCCGTTGCCGGCCATTCTCACCGTTTTCAAGGCTGAGGAATGGGATAACCTGGGTCTTATTACGGTTGATTCCAGCCTGATTTATTCGATCATTGACGTTTTGCTCGGTGGCGGACGGGGCACCTCTGCCATCCGCGTCGAAGGTCGCCCTTACACGACGATCGAGCTTAACCTTGTCCGTCAGATGATCGAGATCGTGCTTGAAGATGCCGAGGCTGCTTTTGCACCTCTTTCTCCGGTCAACTTTAAACTGGAGCGCCTTGAAACAAACCCTCGGTTCGCTGCGATTTCTCGCCCTGCAAATGCGGCAATTTTAGTTGAATTGCGTATTGATATGGAAGACCGAGGCGGCAAGATCGAAATGTTGCTGCCATATGCTACCATTGAACCGATTCGGGATCTGCTTTTGCAGATGTTTATGGGTGAAAAGTTTGGTCGCGATCCGATCTGGGAGGGACATCTGGCAACTGAAGTGTATATGTCAGAGATACAGGTAGATGCCCTTTTGTTCGAAAAGAAAATGTCACTCAATGAAGTGATGAAGCTGGATGTTGGGCAAACCTTGATGCTGGATAGTGGGCCGGATGATCCTGTTCGTCTGAAGTGCGGGAACGTTAACCTCACCAAGGGGGTTATGGGCCAGCATAATGGGAATATCTCAGTTCAGGTTTCTAAGAAATTGACAAAACCAAAAATGACGCTAGCCGCGTTTGAAAAAGCCGCTCAAGGCGGATCCGGAAAGGGTGAGTAGATGTCTGCAGGAATGATGATTGAATTGCTTGTTGCTTTTTTGCTCGTTCTTACGATCGGCTATTGTATGACGCTTAATCGTCGGCTGAAGCGTCTTCGCAACGACGAAGAAGCCTTGCGGGCAACCATTGCAGAGTTGATCACTGCAACCGAGATTGCCGAGCGCGCCATTCTGGGTTTGAAAGCAACTGCCGGAGATTGCGACAAGAATTTGGCTCATCGGTTGATGGAAGCCGAGCGGCTTGCTTCTGAGCTTCAATATTATGTATCGCAGGGAGAGGGCGTTGTCGGGCGGCTTGTTAAAATTTCTGATGCAGTCCGCGGTGGTGCTGGGCAACAGGCATTGCCTGCTGCAGCGGCCCTCGAACCTGAAGTAGAGTTTGATCGTTCCTCGTCCCGCTATGGCAAAGTTTCCGCTCATGCGCACTATGAAACCATAGAGCGAGAACGGACGGCACCGTTGGTGGAAGCTGTCGAAACGCCTCGTAGTTTGAAAGATGTTGCCGCAGCCACATCTGAACGTCTGATGGCAATCAGGCAAAAGAGAGGTGTTGCTGCATGACCCAGGTTCGCTTGCTTCCCGTCGTTCTTATTGCTGTTGTCGGGTTGTTGTTTATCAAAGTTGCTCATCTGGTGGTGTATAGTGATTTTGTCGGCGGATCCACCATTCCGGCTCAGGCTCAGGAAGCTGCAGCACCTGCTCCAAAAGTAGAGCCTGCGGATGCTGCCGCGGCTCCGGAAAATACCGAGGCAGAACCGCCAAAAGACGCTAATGAGCCGCCTTCATTGGTTGAGGGCATGAAGGTTGATCCGACTCAGAGTTCTCGCTCAGAGCTTGCCATTCTTGAGCGTCTCGCCAATCGTCGCAAAGAGCTTGACGAGAGAGCCAAAAGCATCGAAATGCGTGAGGCTCTGCTCAAGGCCGCAGAAAAGCGCCTCCAACAGCGTGTCGATGAGCTGAAATCTATAGAGAAGTCCATTGAAATCGCCACAAAAAAGCGTAATGAGAAGCAGCAAGAAGATATTGCGCGTTTGGTTGCCATGTATTCGACGATGAAGTCAAAGCAGGCTGCCGAGATTTTCGAAGTTATGGATCAGGATATCTTGCTTGATATTGCCAAGTCGATGAAATCGCGCAAACTTGCGTCGATCATGGGCGAGATGAAAGCTGAATCGGCCAGTATCCTCAGTCGCGCGATTGCTGATAGTAACTCTCTTGATCCCAAAATGCTTTCGAAGCCTTCGGACGAGCTGCCCCAAATCGGTAACTGATCAAATGGTAAATTCCTAGATTGTTTTACTGATTTTGGTAATTCGTGGGAAAGCATTTTCATTTATTTTGGTCCTTGTGAAGAATGACCAATAATCCACTCGTTTACCAAGCGGCAGTTTGTGATGGGACTCTGGAGAGCTTTAATTTCGAAGATGGCTGAGCAGATAGCACCCACACGCTTGCTGTGGCGGGGGAAGCTGCGTGATCGTCAAACTTTGGCGCCTTGCCAGCGGTTATCTTCTCTTTTCTTGTTGCCGTTTATGCTTGTTTCCCTCTCGTTTGCGGCCATGGCTCAGGATGCTGCGGGGCTGAACGGGGACGGGGAAAGCGGCAAGCTTGAAATTGTCACGACCAAGCAAGAGGGCTTTGGCCGCATCATCCTGAATTTTGTCGGGCGCAATTTGCTTCCTGGTTATTCGGTCAAGCAGGACAACAGCATTTTTGTTGTTCGTTTTGACAATTCCGTTCAGGCGACACCGGTTACAAATCTGCCATCCATCTTGCCCGATTACATAACTGTCGCTCGGCTAGACCCTGATGGTAAAGGGCTTCGTATTGCTTTCAAACCGAATGTCCGGGTCAATACCATGGAAGCCGGCGAGAAGCTTTTTGTGGATATTTTGCCTACGAGCTGGCAGGGACTGCCGCCCTCTTTGCCGCAGGATGTGGTTTTGGAACTTGCCAAGCGCGCGGAAGAAGCTTTGCGTCTGGCCCGATCTCTGGAACAATCCAAACTGGCAACCCGCACGAATCCAAAGCTGGATTTGCGTGTGGGCGATCATCCCACTTTTACCCGAATTGCGTTTGTCTGGAATGTGCCGTTTGACTCGACTTTCCAGCGACAGGGGCAGGAAGTTCGTGTCGATTTTAATCACAAGGCTGATGTTGATCTCTCCAAGCTTCGTGCTGAATTACCCTCGCTCGTCAATGATATAAGTATGAACCATGATGGGGGCGGGACGAAATTTTCAATCATTGTCTCCCCCACTTCAGACGTTCGTGCTTTTCGGGAAGACGATTCCTACGTTGTCGATATCACTGGTGATAAGGTCTTGTTTGACGCCAAAGGGGCCGAGGAGACCGTTACACGCGCAATATCGACTACAGGCGACAGCGGTGTCGTCGTCGCCAAGGGTGCAGGCGATGCGCCGACCATGAATGCTGGTGACTGGCTGGCTGACAAGACGAGAGACGACGAGAGTGGTATTATTCTGGGGCCAGGGCCGCAAGGCGAAAACCAGGATAATACGCTTTTTGCCAATTCACAGGTAACCGAGCCGATTGATCCCAACGCCTCCGGTGCAGGGTGGCAGAATGGGCAAAATGCTTCTGGGCAAAGAGATACCCGTACGTCTGACCCTCTGCAGAAAGATTTGGCAATTCCTCCGGAAACGAGCGCAACCCAACCTGCCAACAGTGGTTTGAATGCGACCTCAAGCCCGATTATGGGCGATACTCAGCCGCAGTCACCCTCTCAGGAAACGGTCCAACAAGATGCCCCCCCAACGGCATTGGCTCCAGAGCAGGCCGGGCAAGACCAGATTTTGCCGGGAGAAGACCGTATTTCGGGCGAGGGTAACGCCGAGCAGATGTCGGGTGCCATTCCTGATCTGACCGCACAAATGCTTCCTGTTGAAGCCAAAGCATTTGGCCGGTCGGTTCGGCTCTATTTTCCGTTCAAGGATCCTACGGCATCAGCTGTCTTCAAGAAGAGCGGCGTTATCTGGGCTGTTTTTGATACCGCATTGGGACTGGATGTATCGGCTGCGCGCGCCCAGTTGGCTCCTATTGCTGACGATCTGGAAGTTTGGCGCTCCGGTCGTACGGCCGTGTTGCGCATACCGCTGAAGAATTCGCGCCTCGTTACTTTTTCACCTGAAGGTTATGGCTGGTTACTGACGATCGGCGACATGATCGTTGAGCCGACCAAGCCGCTTCATATGGCCAGAACCAAGATTAGTGGTGGCAGATCTGCCATGCGCGTCAAGTTTGAGGGTTCGGGCAGTATTCTTAAATTGAGGGACCCCGGAACAGGCGAGAATCTGCATGTGGTGACCGGCCTTGGGCCAGCAAGAGGATTTGTCAAATCACAGCAGCTGGTTGATTTTTCCACTTTGGTTTCTGCTCATGGCATTGCGCTAACGGAAAATGTGGATGATCTGCAAGTCGCGCGAGATGGCGGATTTATCTATATCAGTTCCAGCCGGGGGCTTACCCTTTCCAACTCTGGCACCGTCAAGGTTGATGTGAGCGGATTGACCAGTGAAGCGAGCAAGGTCAGGGAGACATATCTCAATCTGGAGTCCTTGATTGCCAAAACCCCGATACAGTTTGCGCGCGAGCGACAGGCTCTTGAAGCCAAGGTGTCACAGTTTGATGACCTGATGGCAATTCAGAGCGAAATGGCGCTGGCAAAGCTGTTGCTGGCCAACGGTTATGCTTCTGAAGCGCTGGGGCATTTGCAGATTATCGAGGATTCTGCTCCGGAGTTTGCCCGCGGGCGTGGGTTTCGCACGCTCTATGCTGCCACAGAGTTGTTTGCAGGGCGACCTGACTCCGCTTTTCGCCGTTTGAATCACCCTGAGTTTGATAATGATCCAGATGCTTCTGTTTGGCGAGGATTGGCCGCAGCCCGGTCTGGACGGTGGCGTGAGGCCGAGGATGCTCTCGATCTGGCATCGACCGTTTCTCAGGACTACAGCGTTCATGTGCGCAATATGATGCTCCTTGACGGTGTTGAGATTTCGCTTCTTGATCAGCAATTTGGCAGCGCATCTGCTGCACTTGCCGAAGTGAACCCGGCCTATCTGAATCAGGAAGGTGTTGCGCGTTACAATTTGCTGCGCGGGAAAATCGCCGTTGCCCGCAACAAGTCTGCTGAAGCATTGGAAGCCTTCGAAACTGCGCGCGAGACCAAATATCTTCCGATTTCGACAGATGCCTGGTTGCAGGAAATCAAGCTGAAAAATCAGGAAAAGCAGATTACCAATGATCAGGCAATCGATGAGTTGGAGGGGTTGACCACCATTTGGCGCGGTGATGAAGTCGAGCTCAACGCCTTGCGCACCCTGGCGCATCTGTATGTCGACAAAGGTGAGTATCGAAACGCCTTTGAAACATTGAAAGCTGCGACGAGTTCAAATGCTGCCTCTGATGTTACACGCGTGTTGCAGGAAGAAATGAACGGCGTATTTTCTTCGCTGTTCCTTGATGGCAAGGTCGATGAGCTTTCCGCTATCAAGGCTCTTTCCCTTTACTATGATTTTCGTGAGCTGACACCGGTCGGTCGTCGGGGCGATGAGATGGTTCGGCGATTGGCAGACAAACTGGTCGAAGTCGATCTGCTCGATCGGGCTGAAGAACTGTTGAAGCATCAGGTGGACAATCGCCTGAAGGGTGCCGCCCGTTCCCAGATTGCCGCAGATCTGGCGGTAATCTATCTGCTTGATCGCAAGCCTAACATGGCCCTTGATGTGTTGCGTCGGACAAGACAATCCCAGCTGCCTTTGTCGCTGGAGCGCCAGCGGCGTTTGGTGGAAGCCAAAGCTCTGGCTGAGCTGAACAAGGTGGATCTGGCTCTTGATCTTGTCAAACCGTTGCAGGGCAGCGATGTTGAACAGCTCAGAGCGGATATCTTGTGGCGTGCAAAGCGTTGGCAAGAGGTGGCCGAGCAAATAGAGCAAATGATGGGAGACCGCTGGAGCGTGCCTGATGCCTTGGACAAGGACGAGCAGACAAATATCTTGCGTGCCGGTATCGCTTACAGCCTGTCGGACGACCGGCTGGGGCTTGATCGTTTGCGCCGCAAATATGCAAAGATGATGTCTGACACGCCGGTTTCAGGTGCTTTTGATGTGGTGACATTGCCAATCGAGCAACGCAACGGGCAGGAATTCCAGTCGATTGCTCAGGAAATAGCGGGTATCAGCACGATGGAGCGGTTCCTCAAGGAATATCGGAACCGATATCTGCAGCCAAACAGTGCTGCGTCTGACAATATGGCGAATGGGGCCGCTCAGCCGGGCGGTGGGGCGAACAATGCCGCGCCGAACAATAACTCGGCTCCGCAAGTCTAGCGCTCATACATGTGTCTCTTGGATCGATCTGGATGCGCCTCAAATGTTCGAGGCGCATTTTTGTTTGCACACTGCTTGTGATGTCGGTTTTGCTGTCGGCGGCTTCATCTCAGCAGGAGTTAGGCGTCTACTCACGCTCATCCATTTGGCGATGTCTTTGCGCTAGCTGCCTAAAAAGCTTCTCACCAGAGAACCGGTTATCAGATTCCATCCATCAACCAATACGAAGAAAATGAGCTTGAATGGCAGGGAAATAACAACGGGCGGAAGCATCATCATGCCCATCGACATCAGGATTGACGCCACCACCAGATCGATGATGATAAAAGGCAAATAAATCAGAAAGCCTATTTCAAAACCGCGTCTCAACTCGCTGATCATGAAAGCCGGAATCAGTACGCGCAGGCTGATATCCTCCGGGGTGTCGGGTGCTTCCTGATTGGCCATCTCAAGGAATAGAGCAAGATCCTGCTCCCTTACATGGCGTCGCATGAAGACATGAAAGGGTTTCATGGTCAGATCGAATGCTTCAGGTGCCTCAATCGTGCCATCGACCAGCGGTTCTATGCCTGTGTTGTAGGCTTCCTGGAACGTTGGCGCCATGATGAATGCGGTGAGAAAGAGCGCAAGACTGACCATCACCGTGTTGGGCGGTGATGTTTGCAGCCCAAGCGCGGATCGCAGCAGAGACAGTACAACAATGATTCTGGTGAATGACGTCACCATGATCAGGATTGATGGAGCCAAAGACAAAACGGTGATCAGAGCGACGAGCTGAACCGCTCGCTCTGTCAGGGTCAGGTCATCTCCGAACCCGATCGACAATTGCTGCGCCAATGCCGGATTTGTCGACAGAACGAAAAGTCCTACCGTAACCGTGAGGCAGGACAGAAGGCTTAGCCAGATGAGCCTTGCTGATGGTTTGCCGATCTTGCGCGACTCAATCTGGCTGCGAGAGTCTTCCGAGCTGGTTTCCGTCATTTCTTGATTTCGCTCGAAAGCTCATTGAGGAGACGATTGATTTCATCATCATAGGAAGCCGAGGTCGCAAGCGGCTTAAGGGGCTGCTCCTGCGAGGGCTCGACAGCAATCTCCGGAGCGGTCTTTTCTTCCTGCTCTTGAGAAGCTATATCTGCCTGTTCGTCCTTTTGCTCGTGTTTTGCTGCTTCATTCTGCTCACTCGGAGCATGATGCTCTGAATGCTCTGAATGAGACCTTGGCGTTGTCTCTTCGGCGGCTATATCCTGCTTTTCGGCTTTTCGTGCCTTATTGCTGCGTCCCTCTTGATCCGGGCTTATCGGCTGAGCGGGAATTGCATCAGGGGTCTCTTTAGCTAACTCTTTTTGCTCCTCGGAGGCAGAAGCTTGATGCTGCTCTTCTCGCTGAGCCTTCATCGCTTCTTGGGCCTCTGGGGCCTCTGGTGACTTGGCCGCGGAAGTCTTTAATTGCGTTGCTTCCTCTGGAGCTGTCTGGTTCTTCTCCAAATCCGTTGGCATTGTATCTTTGGTCGAAGCAATCGGCCGCGATTTCTGCGGCTTTTGATCCACTTCAGGGGCTGGATTTTCACGACTACTGCCGTATGCGGGCTGTTGAGGCGCTACCGGTTGTTGATGCCGTTGCTCAGGATGGATAGCCGGGGGGGAGAGAGGGGCCACTCTGTCTCGCGGGGTCAGATTTTCCGGCATCCGGGTATCCCTTGCGGCAGGTTCGCCGCGAAGAGGCTCGTTGTAGGCTGGCTGGCCGATCGACGGGCCTTTCCGTATCGGAGCTGGATGCATTTGCTGAGAAGCCCTCAAGGGATGAGACCCTGCTGGCGGCTCAGGAGAGTAGATCTTGGGGGCTGGGCTGGCCATTGGCCGGGAGCCTGAAACTGCGTGCTGGGCGGCTGCGGGGTGCTGTGCCGGTCCTGCTGGCCCAGCTAATGGCGGAATATGTGCGCCCGGCTTTGGCTGGCTGGGGGCTGAGGCAACAGGAGCGAGAGGTTGCTGCTGCGTTGCCGCTGGCAACGGGGCCTGCGCCTGTGGCGGAACAGGATGAAGCGCTGGTTGAAGTTGTGCCGGTGCAGGCTGGATGTGATGTTCAACGAGAATATCTGTTTCGCCGCCAATTAGCAGGAGATGTTCAACATTGTCTCGGCGCACCAGAAGGAGGCGCCGCTTGTGGTCGACTGCAATGACTTCCTTGATGGAAAGCCGAGGGTCTTCACCCTGTCTGGCAATCTTGCCTGACACCACGTTCAGCTTTTTCATGAGCCATGTGAGTAGAAAGATCAAAACCAGGATGATGGCAAAGCCGATCAAGACCTGTACGAGTACTCCGCTTTCGATGCTCAACATAGGGGGGTCCAATCTTATTGTAATTTGTCTTTGTGCCAGATTCAGGCCTTCCCGATTTCCCAATCTCGGAAAAGATCTGCCTTTGGCGAATCTGGAATTCTTAATCATTCTACCGATTTTGAAACAAAATTGGCGTACTTAATGTGCAATTTGCAATTTTTTACCCCCTGTAAATCCCGTCGATCTTGGCGGAATTCTGCCTGTTTTTATCGAGAGTTCGGTTTTGTTAATAACTTGTTAACCAATTACTAGGCAAAATTTGCCGTAGAGTGGTTTGCCGTAGTCACCAAATTGAATCCGTACTTCTGGTTTATGAGGCAAGAAATTGGCCATCGAGGATCTTAAATTATTTTCCATGCTGCGCGAAAAGATGCATTGGCATCAGACGAGACAGCGCGTGCTTGCAGAAAATATCGCCAATGCTGATAGCCCTGAATATAGCGCCAAAGATCTTGCTCCGATTGATTTCGGCAGCATCCTGAAGCTCAACAAACAGGGCGGCTTGCAGACGGCTCTGACCAACCGGGGCCACCTGAAAGGCAAGGCGATCTTTCCTGATGGTAGTCTGGTTAGCACGAAGGTTGACGGCTTTGAAGTGACACCTTCAGGAAACAGCGTGAACCTTGAAGAACAGATGATGAAAGTGACTGCCAACCAGATGGATTATCAGGCCGTGGCCACCCTCTACTCCAAAGGGTTGGGCATGATAAAAACTGCGGTCAGAAAAAGTTAACGGCTGATTGCTCCGGAGTTGGGTAGCAGTTGTTTCGTGTCAGGTTTTGACAAATTCTCGATGTGTTTAGATGAAAGGTTAGAAGATGGACTTTTTGAAATCTATCATGATTGCCGCCTCTGGCTTGCATGCACAAAGTGGTCGTATGCGGGTGATTTCGGAGAACATCGCTAACGCTGACTCAACGGCTCGAACCCCTGGCGGGGATCCTTATCGCCGTCAGATTCCATCCTTTCGCTCTCACTTCGACAAAGAAGTCGAGGCGCAGCTGGTGGAGATGGGGCGGGTTTTGCCGGATAAATCCGATTTTCGCGTTCAGTATGATCCCGGCAACCCTGCTGCGGACGGCAACGGTTACGTCAAATTGCCAAACGTGAATTCTCTTATGGAAGTGACTGACCTACAGCAGGCCCAGAGAAGTTATCAGGCCAATTTGAACGTCATCACTTCAACCCGAGAAATGATTACCAAGACACTTGAAATCCTGAAAGCATGATTGGCACAGGTGAACGCAACCCCTTTTGGCCAAGATGGGCCTGATGAGTTAATCGATGATCAATACTTCCCTGAGTGCTGCTAACGCTTATAATCTAGCCCAACAGCTCACGAATCAGACTAAACCAGATCAGACACTGCAGAAGGCTGTCGATGCCAAACCGGACTTTGGCGCCATGGTAAAAGATGGCGTGCAAGGGGTTTTGGATAAAGGTGATGTGGCCGAGAAGACCGCAACGTCGATGGTTGAGGGTAAGGCTGATGTGGTGGATGTTGTGACTGCGGTTGCTGAAACCGAAGTGGCCTTGGAAACGATGGTGTCTATTCGGGATCGTGTGATTTCTTCTTATGAATCAATCATGCAGATGCCGATTTAGGCCTGAAGTGTTCCGTTTCCAATCTGGCCGGATCGGTTTGGCAGTTCGAATTGCGAAGGAGAATTGAGATGACCGGTCCGGAAGTGCTTGATATTGCCCGTGAAGGGGTTTGGGTGTTGATCAAGATTGCTGCCCCGATCATGCTGGTCGGTCTGGTAATCGGTGTTGTTATTGCGCTCTTTCAGGCTCTCACGCAAATCCAGGAAATGACCTTGGTGTTTGTTCCCAAGATTCTGGCAATCTTTGTTACGATCCTTCTGACAATGCCATTTCTCGGTGCGACGCTCAGCGGCTATATGCGCATGTTGATGGAGCGTGCCATTACTGGCTGAACGTCTAGCAGACGTTCGTCCGGCGCGGATCATCCATGCTCTTCGATTTTCTTCCTCAGACAGCCTATATTTTCATGCTGATGTTTGCGCGCATCGGCACCATGTTCATGTTGCTGCCTGCGTTCTCGGAAAATGCGGTTTCTGTGCGTTTGAGGCTGGTGATCGCTGTGATGTTCTGCCTTGTGCTCTATCCCATGGTTTCTGGCAACTATGGTGTTGTTCCGACCAATTTTGCCGCGATTCTGGTTGCGATGGCGCGGGAAATGGTTGTTGCCGTTTTGCTTGGGCTGTCCGTAAAATTGGTCATGGTCGCCCTTCAGATCGCCGCAACGACGATCGCTTTCCAGATGGGGCTCAGCTTTGCCATGGGGTCGGACCCTTCCTCCGGCCAGCAGACCGTGCAGATCGGGACCTTTCTCAATATGCTCGCCATCACCATGATTTTCATAACAAATCTGCATTATCTGATGATTGCCGCGATCTATGACAGCTATCAATTGTTTCCGGTCAACCAGCCGATACCGATTGGCGATATAGCACAATATGCAACGGATATATTGGCTCAGTCTTTCATCATTGGCATCAAGCTTTCGGCTCCATTCATAGTTTATGGTTTGGTTTTTCAGTTTGCACTCGGGCTTTTGGCGCGACTCATGCCACAGTTGCAGGTGTATTTTCTGGCAATGCCGGCCAATATTTTCGTCGGACTGCTGTTGCTGATGGTTCTACTGGTAACCATGATGACCTGGTATCTGGGGCATATGGAAGATATGCTCGGGAATTTTATCGTGCGATGAATTGCTCGCGAAAACCGGATTAAGGCAGGATTAGGAGACTGTCATGGCCGATGATAATGATGATGCAGAAAAGTCGGAAGAGCCCACGCAAAAGCGTCTTGATGACGCGATAAAAAAGGGTGATGTGGCCAAGAGCCAGGAAGTCTCTGCGTGGTTTTCCATGATGGGAACCGGCTTGGTGATTGCTGCCTTGGGGGGGTATATTGCCAAGGGCGTTACTGTCAATCTGCGCGGCTTTATTGAGCATTCATGGGAATTGTCGCTCAACGGCTCATTGCTCGCCCAATTGTGGGCAAAAGTCAGCCTTTCCATGCTTGCCGTCATTATCCTGCCGATGCTCGCCCTTGTTACGGTTGCTGTGATCGGCAATCTGGTTCAGCACAGATTTGTTTTTACGACAGAACCGATTACGCCCAAGCTTAGCAAAGTAAGCCCGATGAGTGGCTTCAAGCGGTTATTTTCCAAAGAGAGTCTCGTCAACTTCGTTAAGGGATTGCTCAAGCTATCTGTGGTCTCTTCACTATTCTGGTTCCTGCTCTATCCGGAAAGGGACAAGCTGGATCTTGTTATTGGTCTTGAGCCGGTCAAGCTGCTTGCGCTTGTTCAGAGCTTGGCCCTCAAGCTGATTATAGGCGTCATCCTGTTCATGACGGTGGTGGCTGGCATTGATTTTCTCTATCAGCGCAATCGCTGGTATGAGAAGCAAAAGATGTCGTTTCGTGAAATCAAGGAAGAGTTCAAGCAGCAGGAAGGTGACCCGATGGTCAAGGCGAAATTGCGGCAGGTGCGCATGGAGCGCAGTCGCAAGCGCATGATGGCTGCCGTGCCCGAGGCTTCTGTCATTCTGACCAACCCGACACATTATTCCGTTGCCTTGAAGTATGATGCCAACAGCATGCGTGCGCCGCTGTGCGTGGCCAAAGGTGTGGATGACACTGCCATGCGCATTCGCGAAATCGCGCGGGAGCATGATGTGCCGATCGTGGAGAACCCTCCGCTTACACGTGCGCTCTATGCAACGGTGGAAATTGATGATGAAGTGCCCGAAGAACACTATAAAGCTGTTGCTGAAGTGATCAGTTACCTCATGAAACTCAAAAAACGATCAAGTTGGTCTAGCCGCAACTGAAGTTTTCGGGCAATTTGAAACGCGACGATTCTATCACTAACGCCGGCAATCAAGGCAGGGAAATACCAGATGGTTAAGCTGACAGGTCAGGAAAACATGGAACCAGCCATGATCGATCACAGTGAACGATCTGGTAGTATCAAGTGGTTACTATTATTGGCTTTTCTGCTTGTTGCTTCCGCCGTTTTTCTTGTTGTTTTCAAGGGGCAGACCAGCGGTCAGATCCAGTTGGTCTTTTTGAGCGTGTTAGCCGGGGTCGGAATTCTTGCGCTGCTCGGATTTGCGGTCGGGCTGATTCAGCTCGGGAATCAGGCTCCAGCTCCCCATTTGACACGGCAATTTGTGGATAGCATGAACGAGGGTATTCTGGTTTGTGATGTCAAAGACAGGATTGTTTATGCAAATGCCGGTTACGCCAAGCTGACCGGAGCTCAGGGGTCCGATGCCATTCGATCCATTGAGCTCAGTTTTGCCGGTGAACCGGACGCGGCAGAGGCAATCTACCGTTTGTCTGAAGCCGTGCGCGAGGGGCGGCCTGCACTTGAGGAATTCCGCCTTTTCAAGGCACCTTCCGACATGTCGGAGGATGATGGTGAGTCACAGGCTCGCTGGTATCGCATTCGTGTGCGCAAGATGCATGATGTCGGGGTTAGCGGCAAGGTCGAAGGGCTGCATGTCTGGCAAGTCTCCGATATCACCCGTGACCGGGAGCGGCAGGAAAATATTTTCCAGGAATTGCAGCTGGCCATCAATTATCTCGATCATGCGCCGGCAGGCTTCTTTTCTGCCGAACCGGACGGGCGTGTCATCTATATGAACGCCACGCTGGCGGATTGGCTCGGTTATGATTTGGCTCAGTTCGAGCCACGGCAGTTGAACCTTAATCAACTGGTGCCAGGTGACGGTACTGCCTTGCTTGAAGCTGCGACCAGTGCGCCGGGTGCTCCGAAAACAGAAATGATCGATCTGGATCTGGTAAAGAGCAACGGGCAGAGCTTGCCGGTCCGCTTGATGCATCGTGTGCCGATGGCGTCCGATGGCACACCGGGTGCTTCGCGAACACTGGTGCTCAACCGCAGTCCGGGAGAAGATATTTCTGAAGAACTTCGAGTTGCCGAAGTCCGTTTTGCCCGCTTCTTTAACAATACGCCAATTGCGATTGCTGCACTCACAGGGGACGGCCGCGTCCTTAGAACCAATGCTCCATTCGCGCGGCTCTTCCGCGCTGAAGTGCCCGGGGAAAAAGGGGCCGAGATTGCAGCTAACAGTGAGGGGGAAGAGAAAACTCCTTCAATCCTCAATCTCGTCGCGGAGAAGGATCGTGGTGGGCTCAAGGAAGCCTTGGAGCAGGCGCTTCAGGGACAGAGTAACATTCTGCCTGTGGAATGCGTTCTTGCTGAAGACAAGAACCGTACTGTGCGTTTCTTCCTGTCCGGAGTGGAAGACAGTGAAGGGGACGGCGAGCAGGTCATCGGCTATGCGATTGAGACCACAGAACAGCGTGCGCTTGAAGAGCAATTCTCTCAGAGCCAGAAAATGCAGGCTGTTGGTCAGTTGGCGGGTGGCGTCGCTCATGACTTCAACAACGTGCTGACGGCCATTATCGGTTTTTCCGATTTGCTCCTGACGAGCCATCGCCCTAGTGATCCTGCGTTTCAGGATATTATGAATATCAAACAGAATGCCAACCGGGCGGCGTCTCTGGTGCGGCAGCTTCTGGCATTCTCTCGTCGCCAAACCCTGCGCCCGCAGGTGCTTGAATTGGGCGATGTTCTGGCGGATCTGTCGATCTTGCTTGACCGGCTTCTGGGCGAAAAGGTGGATCTTGATCTCGTCCATGGTCGTGATTTGTGGCCGGTTAAGGCCGATCTCAACCAGCTCGAGCAGGTGATCGTCAATTTGGCGGTTAACGCTCGCGACGCTATGCCAGATGGCGGACATCTGACTATTCAGACGCGTAATCTGTTTGCCAACGAAGCTGCCGAGATGCCGTATAAGCAGCTAGAAGCTGCGGACTATGTGCTGCTGGAAGTGGTCGATAGCGGCACGGGTATTCCTGCGGATATTCGCGACAAGATCTTCGAGCCATTCTTCTCAACCAAGGATGTTGGCAAAGGAACGGGCCTTGGTCTTTCCACTGTTTATGGCATCATCAAGCAAACCGGTGGTTTCATATTCCTTGAAAGTGAAATGGGAGAGGGGACAACCTTCCGCATCTTCCTGCCTCGCTTTGTGGCTGAGGCGAAACCGGCAGTGGATGAGCTGGTCGAGGGCGATGATACTGAACAGCAGGCTCAGAAACTGTCTGGGGCAAACGGCAAGGATGATGGTGAAACGCCGCCAGCTGTGACAGACCTTACCGGCAGTGCTACGATCCTGTTGGTCGAGGACGAGGAAGCTGTGCGGGCCTTTGCCGCCCGAGCCCTGGCTTCTCGTGGTTATCAGGTTTATGAAGCCGGATCCGGGGCTGAGGCGCTTGAGCTCATCCATGAAATTGAGGAGCCGCTTGATCTGGTGGTGTCGGATGTTGTCATGCCGGAGATGGATGGCCCGACCATGCTTGGCGAATTGCGCAAGATCAGGCCGGAATTGAAGGTGATCTTCATGTCAGGTTACGCAGAGGAAGCATTCCGTAAAAATCTGCCTGATAATGAAGAATTCGGCTTCCTGCCGAAGCCGTTTTCGCTCAAGCAGTTGGCTACCAAGATCAAGGAAATGCTGGATGGCTAACGCAGCCTGTGCATGATGCTCGACCCGTCCTTCTGAGGTTGTTAGCTCATAGAAAAGCCCGCCAGGCATATGACTGGCGGGCTTTGTCATTCTGCTTTGAAAGCGAATAGTTTCAGAGGGCCTTGGCAATTTTTGCTGCCAGACGAGCGTTGTTTTTCACCAGAGCAATGTTGGTAACAAGGCTGTCGCCGTCAGTCAGATCCTTGATGCGGGAGAGCACGAAGGGGGTTACTTCCTTGCCGGAGACGTGGCGCCGATTGGCTTCGCTGATTGCTTCGAGAATGAAGGTTTCCATTTCATTGCGCGGAATTTCGTCAGCTTCCGGAACAGGGTTGGCAACGATCATGCCACCCTCAAGGCCAAGGGCTTTGCGCATTGAGTAAAGGGCAGCAATGTCTTTGGGTTCGTCAAGACGCAATGGGCAGGCGTGGCCACTTTCTCGAGACCAGAAAGCAGGGAACTCATCGGTTCCAACGCCGACAACCGGTACTCCTAGTGTTTCAAGGACCTCTAGGGTTTTGGCAATGTCGAGCAGTGCTTTTACGCCAGCCGAAATGACCATGACCGGCGTTTTGGCCAGCTCCTGAAGGTCGGCGGAAATGTCGAAGCTTTCCTCGGCGCCGCGGTGCACACCGCCAATGCCGCCGGTGGCAAAGGTGGCAATGCCTGCCAGAGAGGCGCAAATCATCGTTGCGGCAACCGTGGTGGAGCCGCTTTTGCCGCTCACCAGTGCATAGGCCAGATCGGCTCTTGAGAGCTTCAGTATGTCGTCGCGCTGTGCCAGAGCTTCAACTTGCTGCTCTGTCAGCCCGACATTGATTACACCATCCAGAATGGCGATAGTCGCCGGGCAGGCGCCTTCCTGACGAATGATGGCCTCAACTTCCAAAGCCGTTGAAACATTTTCAGGATATGGCATGCCGTGGGTGATAATGGTCGATTCCAAAGCCACAATGGGAGCGCCAGCGGCGCGGGCTACTGTGACTTCTTGACTGTAGACGATGGGCAAGGTGGATAGGTCAATGCTCATTATGCTGTGACTTTCTCGTTCGCTGAAGGGCTTTTCGTTTCTAGCTTGATGGCTAGTCGTGTCGTTCTCGATGTTTCTAGCTTTGCGGAATGTCGGCGATACAGGCATCCAGCACAACGCGGTTCAATATGTCCGGGACAGTTTGTTCACTCATCAGGCTGAGGCTTGCGCCGGCCATGCCATAGTTCAAAGCCTTTTCAAACGGGGCATTGAGCAACAGGGCATGCAAAACACAAGCTGTCAGTGTGTCTCCGGCTCCGTTGGATGATTTGACTCGCACGGGAGGGGCTGGCAGAGAGAATGTCTCTTGGTCTTTCCATGCTGTAAGGCCTGCGTTGCCTTTCGTGATGACACCGGCTCTGACGCCAATTTCCTTGAGGATTTCGGGCAGAGCATCCAACTCGGCAAACTCATCTGCCAGAATGGCAGCTTCGGCCTGGTTGCAGAAAAGCAGATCGATCTGGGGCAAAATGTCCCGAGCGCGATTTGCTTTGGGGCCGGATACGGCACTTATTGCCAGTTGGTTTTGGCCTTTATGCTCGGCTAGCGCTTGCAACACGGATGGAGACAGGTTTGTATCTGCAATGATTTTTCCCGGCTTGGGGAAAATGTCGAGGCAACTGACCGCTTCATCGGCAGGATACTTGTCATAAATTGCCATGTCGGCAATTGCCGCGATGAGGGAACCATTGACATCCTCAATCGCCGTATAGCTTGCGCTTCGCTGTTTCTCACTTGTCAAAATGAGCGAAATGTCGATGCCTGCTGCCAGCAATTGCTGTTTGAGCAAGTCGGCATCGTCATCTTTTCCCGAAATCGTCGAGAGTGCTACATTCCAATTCAGCTTTGCCAGGCATCGGGCGATGTTACCTGCAACACCGCCGACATTTCGGCTCAACGTGCCGGGGTTTGATTGCTCCGGTTCCAATCTGGCCAGGGAGCGCCCGATCCTGTCTATGTGGGCGCCGCCAATGACTAGAATATCTGGAATTAAAGTTTCGGTGGCCATGCTCTCTACCAACTCAATTCAGCTGCTCATGATTGTATCAGACTTGCAGTGAAGGCAAAGTGAGTGCTCGTCTGAGCGTCATAGAAAAACCGCCGCTTGGTTAGGCGGCGGTTTATCTCTTACTTGGGGTATAAAGCGATTAGGGGCCGCTTGTAAAGAGGCCAGAAGGCGCGACCTTCCTAGTCCATGGCCTTGAAGTTGAATTCGCCGCCTTCCTTGATGCCGGAGAACCAGCGAGCCGTCACGGTCTTTGTTCTGGTATAGAAGCGGAATGCGTCGGGGCCATATTGGTTGAGGTCGCCGAAGGACGACTTTTTCCAGCCGCCAAATGTGAAGTAGCTGAGGGGGACCGGGATCGGGAAGTTGATGCCAACCATCCCGACATTGACACGGTGGGCAAAATCGCGGGCTGTGTCTCCGTCGGCAGTATAGATTGCAGTTCCGTTGCCGTAGGAATTGTCCATAACCACCTGAAGCGCTTCTTCGTAGCTTGATGCGCGCATTTGACAAAGAACAGGTCCGAAGATTTCCTGCTTGTAGATTTCCATGTCCTCAGTGACATTGTCAAACAGGGTCGGGCCAACGAAGAAGCCTTTCTCATAGCCTTCCAAAGAGAAGTCGCGGCCATCCACGACAAGCTTTGCGCCCTGTTCGACGCCGCTGTCGATCAATCCCATGATCTTTGCCTTGGCCTGAGCCGTGATCACCGGGCCATAGTCAATATCTTCCCCTTGGGTATAGGTTCCTACTTTGAGCTTCTTGATGCGGGAAACAAGCTTTTCTGTAAGGATATTGGCGGTTTTCTCACCAACCGGCAACGCGACAGAAACGGCCATGCAGCGTTCACCTGCTGCGCCATAGCCTGCTCCGATCAGCGCATCTGCGGCCTTGTCGAGATCGGCATCCGGCATGATGATCATATGGTTCTTTGCACCGCCAAAGCACTGGGCCCGTTTGCCGTTGGCGGCTGCCCGGCCATAGATATACTGAGCAATCGGTGTGGAGCCGACGAACCCGATGGCCTGGATGGTTTCATTATCAAGAATGGCATCTACGGTTTCTTTGTCTCCGTTAACAACCTGAAGAACACCGTCTGGCAATCCGGCTTCCTTGAGCAACTGGGCAAGGCGCAGTGAGGTAGACGGGACGCGCTCGGATGGCTTCAGGATCATTGCGTTGCCGCAGACAAGGGCCGGAGCCATTTGCCAGAGCGGAATCATGGCAGGGAAGTTGAAGGGGGCTATGCCTGCAACGACGCCCAGCGGCTGGCGCATGGAATAAAGGTCAATGCCCGGTCCGCCATTGTCGGTAAATTCGCCTTTGAGTAGGTGTGGTGCTCCCATGCACACCTCCACAACTTCCAGACCGCGCTGAATGTCACCATGGGCATCTGGAAGGGTCTTGCCGTGTTCAAGGCTGACCAGCTCTGCCAATTCATCCATATGCTCGTTGATCAGGGCTCCAAACTTCATCATGACGCGCGCCCGGCGCTGAGGGTTGGTTGCTGCCCAAGCTGGCTGTGCTTTGGCTGCAGCCTCTACGGCGGCGCTTAGCTCTTCGGAGGTTGCCAGCGCCACCTTGGCCTGAATTTCACCTGTTGCAGGGTTGTAGATATCGGCAAAGCGACCAGATGCGCCTGGCACTAAGGAGCCGTTGATATAGTGGCCATATTCACGGGTCATGAAGACCTCCCAGAGACTGATTGTTGCTATTGTTGGGATAGTGTCTCAACAAATATTATATATCAAGGCTCGTAAAATCGCATCTGTTGTGCAAATATTAAAGTTATGGTGCGGCTCTAAACGGGAATGGATCCAAGATGAATTGGGATGATGTGCGGATTTTTCTTGCGGTTGCGCGGGCAGGTCAGATTTTGCAGGCGGCGCGACGTTTGGGGGTGAATCATGCCACGGTGGCGCGTCGGCTTACTTCGTTGGAAGAAGCATTGCAGGCAAAATTGCTCAAGCGCCATACCTCGGGATGCTCACTCACTCCGGAGGGCGAGAGCTTTTTGCTGACGGCAGAGCGCATGGAGACAGAAATGCTCGCTGCGCGCGCTCACATCGGTTCAACAGATACCGCTGTTGCTGGCGTGGTACGCATTGGTGCTCCGGATGGTTTCGGGGTTACATTTCTGGCTCCGCGCCTTCAACCATTGCTGGAGCTTTATCCTGATTTGACGGTGCAGCTGGTGCCAGTTCCCCGCTCCTTCTCGCTCGATCGCCGCGAGGCAGATATTGTTATTTCTATGGACAGACCATCGCAAGGGCGACTGGTGGCCAGAAAGCTGGTTGATTACAGTTTGGGTTTTTATGCTTCGTCCAGCTATATCGAGCGCTTTGGGATGCCCGCCTCGCGTGATGAGCTTAAGAATCACCGCTTGGTCGGTTTTGTGGAAGACCTGATTTACTCTCCTTCGCTGCATTACAAGGACGAGATGATGAAAGGGCAGCAGTCCCAGTTTGAATGTGCGAGCGCTCTGGGGCAAACCGAAGCGGTCAGAGCTGGGGTCGGTATAGGTGTTTTGCATGGATTTATAGCCAGAGAAGACGAAACCCTTGTAGAAATATTACCGGATTTAAAAATTCAACGGGCCTATTGGGCTGTTTATCATGAAAGCACGCGTCAGTTGAGACGTATCAAAGCAGTTTCCGATTTTATTTATAGGCTTGTCGAGCAAGAGCGCGAGATATTCCGATAGAGTCTTTCGCTGCTGCATGTGGCATTATGACCACATCCACTTTAAACTTTTGTAGGTTAATGTGGTTGACAATCCAAGGATTTTCCATTCATTATTAGAATAATTCTAATCTAAGGTTATTCTCCCATGGTCTTGAGTCTTTTTACCAATAGCAAGCGTTCTTTCTCGACGCTTTCAGAGAAAGAAGTGCTGGCATTGGCTATCTCCTCAGAAGAGGATGATGCTCGCATTTACAGGGCTTATGCAGAGCATTTGCGTACTGAGTACCCGCAGACGGCTAAGATTTACGAAGATATGGCTCTCGTTGAGGACCAGCATCGCAGCAATCTTATCGAGATGTATAAGGCCCAGTTCGGAGAGGCAATTCCTCTCATTCGGCGTGAGCATGTTCGCGGTTTTTATGATCGCAAACCTGATTGGCTGATGAAGTCTCTATCGCTGGAAAAAATCCGCAACGAAACCATTTCGATGGAGAACCAGTCTGCGCGTTTTTATCGTGCAGCGATTGATCAGGTCACAAACGCCGATACGCGCAAGTTGCTCGGCGATCTGGCTCTGGCAGAAGAGGGCCATGAGGATATGGCTCGCGATTTACAAGGCGAGCACACTCCTGACGATGTGAAAGATGATGAAGCCAGTCATGAGCACAAGCAATTTGTTCTGACTTGGGTGCAGCCCGGCCTTGCTGGTCTTATGGATGGCTCTGTCTCTACACTCGCGCCTATCTTTGCCGCCGCTTTTGCAACACAGGATACATGGCAAACATTCCTGATCGGTTTGTCTGCCGCTGTTGGTGCCGGTATTTCCATGGGCTTTACGGAAGCTGCCCATGATGACGGCAAGATTTCGGGGCGTGGGTCTCCCATCAAACGCGGTATTGCGTCTGGTGTGATGACGATGCTCGGTGGCCTTGGCCATGCATTGCCTTATTTGATCCCGTTCTTCTGGACTGCGACTTTCATCGCCGTTGTCATCGTCTTCTTCGAGCTTTGGGCGATTGCCTGGATCCAGAACAAATATATGGAAACGCCGTTCCTGCGCGCAGCCTTTCAGGTCGTGCTTGGTGGAGCGCTGGTGCTGGCTGCCGGTATCCTCATCGGCAGTGGCTGATCTGGCTTCCTGCTTTCCATGAAAGCCATTCAGGGCCCGTTGCTTGTCTCTTGGTTGAGAAGGAGTGGCGGGCCTTTTTCGTTCGTCAGAGTTGTTGTGGTTCGTGCGGGATCGCTTGCCAATTCGATTTTGAGAGTTGCCCGCCGTTCAAGCGAAAGTGAAAGGTGGGTGATCAGGATAACGCGAAGGGTTAATTGCCAAATTGTCGCAGCCTTTGATAGGCTGATGCGACCGTTCCCTAAATTGTGGTGAGGTTGCTCATGGATGAGGCACCTCGGTAACTGTTTCAGGAGAGACAATATGGCACCAAGTTCTTACCAAGCGCCTCGCACGGATAGTCGTGGTCAGGAAAGCACCTCTCAAGATGCGCGCATTGCTTTTGAGAAGGCATATTCAACAACGACCGTGGGCGACATTCTGAAAGACAAGGAAGTCTCACTTTATGCCGTGACGGTCAGTTCCAGCCTGCAAGCCGTCATAGCCGAACTGGAAATACGCAAAATTGGCAACATGCCAGTGATCGATCCCAACAAGGGGCTGGTTGGCGTTGTCTCCGAGCGCGATGTCATTCGCGCGACCGGTGAGTTTGGAAATGAGGCTCTTGCGCGTCCTGTGAAAGACTTTATGACTGCCAATCCGCAGACCTGTTCGAAAGAGGATACCGTTGGCGATGTCATGAAGAGAATGACGGACGGACGTTTCCGCCATATGCCTGTGGTCGATGGCGATGAGTTGGAAGGCGTGATTTCAATTCGCGATATTGTCATGCATCGCGTCAAGGAAGTCGAATATGAGACCCTTCGCCTCAAGCAGCTTATGGTCGGCTAGCCTGTTTGCAGGAAACATCTCTGGCACCGGATTGCCGGAGATGTGATCCAGCCCGGTTCCCGTTTCGTATCCTTTAGCAAGGAGTGTGACGGGATGAGTTATCATCATGAAAATTGCAAGCGCGTATGGCTCATCGGGGCGAGTTCCGGGATCGGAGCTGCGCTTGCCAAGAAGCTCGCTCAAGCTGGTGTTGAGGTGATTGTCAGCGCCCGCCGGGCAGAAAAGCTGCAAGAGCTGGCACAATGGTCCAGCAAGATTACGCCTTTGCCGCTTGATGTAGAGCGCGCTGGTGCTATTCACGATGCTGTCGCGGAGCTGGATGCTGACGGGCGGTTGCCAGATCTTACCATCTACTCTGCTGCCATCTATGAGCCCGGTGGCATGGACATACTTTCTACGGAAGCTGCCAGAAATCACATGAGTGTAAACTATCTGGGTGCTGTGTCCTTGCTTTCGGCACTCTTTCCAAAACTGAAAGAAAAGAGGAGTGGATCGATTGCGATTGTATCTTCGCTGTCGTCATATTGTGGTTTGCCGAAGGCGGCTCTCTATGGTCCCACGAAAGCGGCGCTAACCAGCCTATGTGAGACGATCAAACCGGAATTTGATGAGGCCGGTGTTGGCCTGCAGCTGATTAATCCGGGCTTTGTCGATACGCAACTGACGAGGAAAAATGGTTTTCCAATGCCGTTTCTCATTTCTGATGAGGAGGCTGCGAGAAGCATTCTGCGTGGATTGCGGCGTTCGTCTTTCGAGATCGCTTTTCCGAAGAAAATGGCCTTTGGGCTAACGCTTTTGCGCTGGTTGCCTTACCGTTTGTATTTTCGCCTGATGAGGAGGTTGATTGGATGACGCACCCTGCACCAAAACGGTTGGCCGTTGCTCAGCACTATGCGCAATATTTTGAGACCTTGAGCCCAGAATCGGCAAGAGACGCCGAGGGATTGATCAGCGATGATATCCATTTCATTGATCCGTTCAATGATGTGCGTGGAAGGCAGAATTACAGGCGCATCGTCGACAAGATGTTTGAGGATGTCAAAGACCCTGAGTTCCAGATTCTTGATCTTGCCTGGTCGGATGATCCCGACCTTTGTCTCATGCGCTGGGATTTCTCATGCACAGTGCCTGTAATTGGGCATTGGACCGTTCGTGGGGTGAGCGAAATCCGTTTCAATGAGCATGATCAGATTTGCGCTCACTATGACTATTGGGACGCCAGTCGGCATTTCTATATGCGCTTGCCCGTGATTGGCCGGTTGCTGAGGGCAATACAGAAGAAAGCGAGCATCTAGTCGCTTTCTTCCAATTTTTCCGATTTATCGGGCTGGCCGTTCGTAGCAATAGTGCCCGACGTCAATGATTTTGTTCGCAAAGCCTGCCTCGCAGTAGGCCAGATAGAAAAGCCACATGCGCTTGAAGCGTTCATCGTAGCCGAGCTTTGATATGTGTGGCCACTGGGCTAAAAAGGCTTTGCGCCAGCGGGCGAGGGTTTTTGCATAATCAGAGGCGAAGGTTTCTTTGAAAACCGGCAAGAGCCCGGCCTTTCTGGCGTGGTGGTCCATGTGGCTCTCGGTAGGCAGCATGCCGCCAGGGAAGATGAAGGCCTGAATGAAATCTGCTCCGCTGCGATATTGCTCATATCGACTTTCATCGATCGTGATGGCTTGCAGCGCGGCCCGGCCACCGGGGCGCAGGTTGTCATGAAGGTGCTTGAAATATTCCGGCCAATTTTCTTCTCCAACGGCTTCAATCATCTCGATAGAGGCAATGGCGTCATATTGACCGGTTTCGTGGCGATAATCGCGCAGATGGAAACGGGCAAGCTCGCCAAAGCCTTTGGAGCGGGCACGATCAATCGAAAAATCGAGTTGTTCGCGTGACAGCGTCAGACCTTCCACCTTGCAGCCGATGTTTGCAGCACGCTCGGCAAAGGCACCCCAGCCGCATCCGATTTCAAGGATTGTTTGCCCCGGCTGGGCATTGCTCAATTCCAGCACGCGGTCCAATTTGCGGATTTGAGCTTGCTCGAGACGTCCATATTCATCTGTCCTGTAGGCCGATGAATAGGTCATCGTGGGGTCCAGCCAAAGCTGATAGAAGTCGTTGCCCATATCATAGTGGAAGGAAATATTCTTGCGGCTGCCGTTGATGGTGTTGGCCCGTGCCAAATGTTT